>CAZMZD010000029.1:0-1761 GCA_964570895.1 uncultured Gammaproteobacteria bacterium | reverse complement strand
CTTGAGCGAAGCGAAAGATCTCTTATCTGATAAGTTCGTTTCGGTTTGCTGTTTCTCGTCATTGCGGACAAGTGAAGCGCGATCCGCAATCGCAACATCGTCGCCCCTCACCCGCATTTGTAGCTCGCTTTGCTCGCACAACTGCTTCCTCTCCCGCAAGGGGCGAGGGAAAATTCTTTCATTCCATACTAACTCTAAATTCTCAATCAGGCGGAAAGCCTTGGTATCAGAGCTTAGAAGCCCCCCCCCCCGAAGCTGTAATCCGCACTAGATGTACGTTTTGGTTGCTTTTTCATAATTACATCCTCCATTTCTTCTTAATATTTGCATTATAACATATTATTTATAAGTTCGCAACCCTTGTGTAAAATAATTTGTAGTTACACAAAAAGCGGAATAAAAATCTTATACAAAATATACAAACCCGCCAAAGTCAAGAGTCCGCCGCTGATTTTTAAAAGCCAATCTGAAAATTTATAAAACCATTTTTGATTTTTAAGATGCGAGGTCAAAAATCCCGCTAAAATTATAATCACACCTTGCCCAAGAGAAAATAAAAAAAGCATTATTATTGCCTGTGCAATACTTGCAGAAAGTGACGCAAAGGCCATTATCCCCGCTAAAATCGGAGTAGAACATGGACTTCCCGCCAGCGCAAAAACTCCTCCCAACAAAATCGGATACAAAAACGTATTCGTGCCGTCATTTTTAGGCATTTCTTTTATAACAACGGGCAGTTCAAAATCAAGCACACCGAGCAATTTCAGTCCCATCGCAAGAATTATACCGGCTAAGATTATTCCAAAATATCCGCCCGCAAATGATATGAAAACTTTGCCTGTAAGTGCACAAATTATACCGATTATGGAAAATACAACAGCCGTACCGAATACAAAAAACAGCATTTGAACAAATGTTCTTAATGGTTTTGCATCAGAATACCCTCCGACATACCCAACGATTATCGGAAGCATTGCCAAAGAGCATGGTGACAAAGACGCCACAAGCCCACCCAAAAATGATAATGCAAACAATAGTGGCAAACTTCCCTGTTGAGTAAACAAATCCATGTAATTTTCCATTATTCAAGCCCTTTTAAATAACTGTCCATCTGATTTTTCGGCACCTCTCCCTCCAACCTTTTCACCTGTTTTCCTTGCGAATTTAACAAAATAATTGTCGGAACAAGTGTAACATTATATTTTTTTATCTGCTCTTGATTGAAGGAATTGTTATCCTGCACCTGAATTTCTGTTAAGGTTATCCTGCCTTCATATTTAGGGAAAATTTCCTTAAAAATTTTATTCATAGTCTGACAGTCAAGACACATAGCTGACGTGAATTTTATAACCTGCGGTTTGCCTAAATCAACAGTTTTGGCAGTAGTAGAATTTGACGCGGTCATCATCCAATATGCTATCAACGGTAATGCAAAAATTAACGAAATAATAATCAAATTTTTTTTCATAAAAATTTCCCTTTCTATTATAAGGATATATGAAAAAAAGTTTTTGCAAAACCCCACTCAGGCAATATTTATACATAATACATGTTATCAAAAGCAAGACAAGATGTAATAAACACCTTATTGGTACTTTCTTGTGCCGACAAAGTGCCTCAAAGCTCGCCACGACGCTACGTTCACTAATAATTCGTACGGCTCACCATAAGGTGTGTAAACTCGTACTCCGCACCAAACATAAAAAAACTTCCAAACTCTAATATGTCTATGTGCGTAGCACTCAAACAATACACACCTTT
>CAZMZD010000028.1:0-1892 GCA_964570895.1 uncultured Gammaproteobacteria bacterium | reverse complement strand
GAAGTGTTGCTCTGTTTTTGGTAAATACTTCTTTGATTTCTTCTGGGCTTAAACCGCTCTCTTTGGCGTTTTCGTATATTTCTTCATAAGCTTTCTTGTCGGTTGCTTTGGTTTCCTTCAATGCTTTATCAAGTGCGTCTATATTTGCTTGTTTGGCGTTTTCTGTTTTATTATCTTTCTTTTCTTGATTTGATTTGTTTAAATCTTTAATTGTATTTTCCAAGATGTTTTTAACTTCATCTTGAGTGAGATAATTTCCATATTTTGCACACAAGTCCATATATGACGACACACCATTAACTTCTTTGTAGAAATCATTTGATTTATAATTCGTTCCGCTGCCTTTTAGGGCTCTACGACTTAAGATTTCAGTTTTTAATTTATCAATTTGCTTATTCTTCTCGGCTTCAAGGAATTTTTTATTCTCTTCTTCTTTCTCGTCGTAAATATTTTTGAGTCCTTTGTTAAACTTCTTCTCATTTTCTGGCATATTAAGATTATTTTCGAATTTCTTTTTTGTTTCGAGGTTCTTTAAAGCAGCTTTGGCTTCTTTGCCGAAAACTTTATTCAAAAGTTTAGCAGCTCCAACTGCAAGCAGTGCGCTTGCGCAGATTCCAAGAGCTGGATTAATCATCCACGCACTTTTTATAATCCAAGGAATAATTTTGATAGCATTTACAGTTGTTCCTCCGATATTTAGATAACTAAAAGCCGAAATTGCAGCGGTGGTTAAAATACCCTTTGTGATTCCAGTGAGTGCAAGGTTGTTTTTGCCGGCAATTGTGTTTAATGTTCCGTTTTTCAATGCTTCAACAATCTTATATTCTTTATTTGCGTTTGAATACTCGTCGGTTCCAAAGAATAGAGAATGTTCATCAAGTAAGTTTTGGAAATTTTTTTGAGAAAGTTCTTGATTATTGTTTCTTTTTAGCGTGTAAAGGTCTGCTAAAAACTCATCTTTTGCATCTTTTTCAATTTTTGGGTCGTTTTCGATATTGTTAGAAATTGTTTGAACTTTTCTCAAAAACTTTGTTTTTTGGTTTCTTAAGTTTTGAGCGTGTTGATTAAACTCTTCTTTGGTTTTAGAGTTTTTCTCACTCTTTGCCAACTTTTCCCAAGCATTAATAGCCCTTTCTACAGCTGGGATTTTGTCGTAACTTCTCATATTGGTAATAACTTCTGCCATAAATTTTCTCCTTATGTTTAGTTATGCTCATTCTAGCACAATTTTTGTGCCTTGTAAATTGTTTTGATTAAAAAACCATTGAAAATTGCCCGTTTTTCCGCCTTAAAAGGCTAATTTTTATGATTTGTGGTGATTAAAATCTTGACAGAGGCTCATTTTAGTGTTATTCTATAAAAAATAAAGGTAGGTGAAATTATGGCAATTGAAACACCAAATATTGAAGAAATTAACTTAAAAAATTTCGAGAACACTATTAAAGATTGTGTTGGTATTTTAGAGAGAAAGATTAAGACAGAAAAAAATCCAGTAAAGAAAAATAAATACAATGCAGCATTAAAAGTTTATAAGGCTGGGCAGGATAAATATAACAAAACAGTTGAGGCGTGCAAAAATGTAAAAGCTTCAGACGGCAAATCATTTTATGATGAAGTTGTAAACGCAAAAGACTCGGCAGTCAATCTTGCAACAGTTCAATATGAAATGAATGAGTGGATTAAGAAAAAACAAGACAAAAATTTGAGTGTTGAAGGAGATACTAAGAAAATTTTAGATGCTGACCTTAGTATTGAAGAGGTTAATGTTCACTATAGCCCAATTGATAGATGCAAAAAAGCTGGACTTGATATTTTAAACGGAAAAGGCGTTGCAAAGGGCATAATGACCACTGCTGCAGTTGTTGGTATTGGCGACATTTTGTGCAAAGGCG
>CAZMZD010000027.1:0-1923 GCA_964570895.1 uncultured Gammaproteobacteria bacterium | reverse complement strand
ATCTTTTACCACTCGAAAAAGACGAAAAAATTCAAGCAATCTTGCCAAAACTTGCAGACGGCGAAGGATATTTGGTTATGGCGACAAAGCGTGGCTTAATCAAAAAGACCGCAACAAGCGAGTTCGAAAGCATTAGAAAAACTGGTAAAATTGCAATCAACTTGACTGAGGGCGATGAGCTTATTTCTGTTGAATTTAGCGCTGGCGATGCAACAATTATGGTTGCATCAAACGAGGGTAAATGTATTAGGTTCAGCGAAAAAGATGTTAAACCTTTGGGTCGTGACACAATGGGCGTTAAAGCTATTGACTTGGCAGCAGATGACTATTTGGTTGATATGATTGTCAACCGTGAGGGATACGACATTTTAACCATTACCGAAAATGGTTTCGGAAAGAGAAGTGATGTTTCTGAATACAAAATTCAAAATCGTAACGGAAAAGGTATGAAAGCTGGCGTGTTTAACGAAAAAACTGGCAGACTTGTCGGACTTAAACAAGTTACCGAGGATGAAGATGTTATGCTTATTGCAAACAACGGCGTAATTCTTAGAACCCCAGCAAACACAATTTCAAAAATCACTCGTGATACCATTGGTGTCAAGGTTATGAAATTGCATGAAGGCACAAGAGTTTCGTGTGTTGCTATTGCTGATACCGTCGCTGAAGATATTACCGGCGAAACCGAAGAAGAACCAATTGTAATCGATGAGCCAATTGTTTCTGAAGAATAAAAAATTAATTTATAAAACGCAAAAAAATTAATAATAAAAACACTTCTTTCGGGAAGTGTTTTTGCTTGGCAAAAATATATAAATAATTATTTTGTAAAGTATTCTTAATGGATTTTAATACGAATTAAAGCGAATAATTCTTAAAAAAGTGCCAAAATGGCATATTAGCCAAAAATAAAAAGTGCCAGAATGGCATATTTACCCACAACAAAAAGTGCCAAAATGGCATATTTATTCACAAGAAAAAGTGCCAAAATGGCATATTTGTATTGATTTTTATAAAAAAGTATGATAAAATTATTGCAGAGGTGAATAATATGTCTTTAAAAGAATTGAGAAAACAAAAAGGGCTTACGCAAAAAAGAGCTTCAGAAATTTTGGATATTCCACTTAGGACTTACATTAGATTTGAATCGGATGAGAAAAAAATCAATACATTAAAATATAATTATATGGTTGAAAAGCTTCAACAGGTTAATTTGCTTGATGAAAATAATGGTGTTTTAAAGCTGGATGAGATAAAATCAATTTGTAATGAGGTATTTGATAATTATAAAATCAACTATTGCTATTTGTTTGGCTCTTATGCAAAAAATAAAGCCACCCCAACAAGCGATATTGACTTGTTTGTTTCATCTAAATTGTCTGGTTTGAAGTATTTTGAAATGGTTGAAGTTTTGAGAGAAAGGTTAAAGAAAAAAGTAGATGTGTTAAATCAAAAACAGTTAGAAAACAATCCAGTTTTGGTTGAAGAAATTTTAAGCGAAGGGATAAAAATTTATGGATAATGTGAAAAATAATAAATATTATATTGATAAAATTTTGGTTGATTTAGAGTTTTTAACCAAGCATACACAAGGCTTAACAAAAGAAGAAATTGAAAGCAATGAAATTTTGTTGGATAGCATTATGTTTAGAATTATTCAGATTTCAGAGAACAGTAGCAAGTTGACGGAGCTGTTTAAAGAGCAAAACAAAATAATACCTTGGGCGTCTTTAAAGGGTATGCGTAACAGAATTGTTCACGATTATGGCGAGGTTGATTATAGCATAATAATTGATACGGTTTTAGAAGATATTCCGGCAGTTTATGAAGAGATTAAAAAGATTAATTTTTAGTCAATATAAAAACTCAAACCACATCCAAGTCGTGAGACTTGGTATATCATCACTCCAACGGAGTGTATAT
>CAZMZD010000026.1:0-2243 GCA_964570895.1 uncultured Gammaproteobacteria bacterium | reverse complement strand
TTATATTTATACTCAAGTTTTAAAATTTTAGCAAAATTTGAAAAAAAACTTATGCCAATTCATTCGTTTAAAGTTACGCAAGAAAGATTTGAAATATATAAAAAATTTCGCAAAGTTGCCGGAAAGTCTTTAAGATTATTTGAGGGTGAAAAAATAATTTATCCAATTGAAATGCTAGCGGTTCTAAACGAAAAAACAATACTTGAGAATAATTACAAGTTTTTATATAAAAATGTAGAAATAATTCAAAATTTGCAAAAAATCTACACTTTAAACAATAAAAAAATGATTTTTTATTCAGATAATTCTGTTAAAATTGAAGCAGAAAAGCTTAGTTCATCATCGGTGATTTTATCTGCTTGCATTTGTGTTGCGTTTGCTATAATTTTGACCTTGTCGAGCTTGTTAATTGTATTTATTTCAAACACGAGTGGGCTGGGAATAAAAAATAATCCGATTAAAATATCGTCAGCTCAAGAGCTTGGAGAAGCTTTAAAAAAAGGGAAAAGAAACTATATTTTAACAAGTGATATAACGGTGAAAGCTGGTGAAATGACGGCTGAAGAGTTTGCTGGAAAACTTGATTGCAATAATTACACAATTTCGATAGATGGTGAAATTGGTTCTCCTCTGGTGAAAAATCTAACTGGAACAATTGAAAATTTAAACATTAAACTATTATCAAATAAAATAAAAATAACGCAAAATAGCGCAATAATTTCTGAAAATTTAACTGGAAATATTAAAAATTGCAAAATTTTTGGTAATTTCGAGTTAGAGTTTAATGCAGAAGATGAGGCATTCGTTGGGCTATTTGCAGCGGTGAATGAGGGAGTTATTCAAAACTCAGAAACAAGTGTTTCGGGAACTTTAAAAAATAACAAAGAAACAAATGCTTACTTTTCGGCTTTTGTGGGGCAAAATAAAGAGAATGGCAAGATTGAAAATTGCAAAGCTGGAAATGGCATAATGATTGCTGACACTGTTGACATATCTGGAATTGTTGCTGAAAATTATGGCGAAATTACGAATTGTCAAAACCATATTAATTTATCACAAACATCTGAAAAAGATTGGCATCCAAATGTTGCAGGTATCACAATACAAAATTACGGAACTATTGATGCTTGCAAAAATTATGCAGAACTTGAGTCAATCGCGTCACTAAAACTTGCAAAAGAAGAAAACTCGGTGTATTATGTATTTGTTGCGGGTATTGCTTGTGAGAATTACAACAAGATTTCAAATAGCAGAAATTTTGGTAAAATTATTGGTACTGGAAATATTTCTAATGTGGTTGCCGGCGGAATTGTTTCGCAAAATGGAACTAACGACGATTTTGTTGGAAAAATAGAAGGTTCGCTTTGCAAAGCTGACATAGATGCGAAGTCGGAATCTGGGCAAGTTTGTGTTGGCGGTGTGGTTGGAATGAATGCGTCAAGTGTACTTGGTTCGGGATATGAGGGTGTGATTGATGCAACGACAAATTCGGACACCGACAAGCAATTGTTTATGAATAAAATTGATAAAATTGTTGTGTTGTTTGCAGGTGGAATAGTTGGTGTAAATCAAAGTGGCGAACTAAAAAATTCTTATGCAAACGCAGAATTTTTGGCTGGAGGAGCGGCAATAGTTGAAAATGAAGAGGGAAAACCATATAAGCTTTATGCGGGCGTTGCTGCAAATGTTGGAGTTTATGCGTTTTCAGAAGTTCTTTCTGGTTCGTACATTACGACAGCGTTGAACGGTATTTCAAACAACTATTATGTTGAAAAAACAGACATTAAGTCGCACGCGTATGGCGTTTATGCCTCAACTTTAGGCGGCTATTATCAAACGGGAATACTCCAAGAAATAACCGATAGTGTGCTTGAGGCATATTTCAAAACTAGCAGCAATGTTTATATGATTAAGTGTTCGAGTTTTGACGAAATTCCAGCGGAGGTGAAGATTGATGAATAGATTTTTTGCGATGCTCCGTTATTCGAAGAAGCTGCGAATAATTGCAATTTTTGTGCTCTTAGATTTTTTGCTAATCGTTGGGGCTTTGATTTTTGATATTATTGAACTCTTGAAAGCTATTAATAATTCCGCAAGTTTATCGCTCGCATTTTTGCCGATTAATATTGCATTAATTGCACTTTGTGCGGTTAATATAATTTCGATAATTATTTTTATTGTTACTAAGAAACTCAAGGAGAAAAAATATGAACAAGAAAAAAATTAAGTGTATAGTTATGGAT
>CAZMZD010000025.1:0-2507 GCA_964570895.1 uncultured Gammaproteobacteria bacterium | reverse complement strand
CCAAATTACCGCTGTGGAGATTTGACTTTATCAAAAGCAACATTAAATTAATAATATGAAAAAGATAATATTAGTTTCATTGAGTTTAGTGTGTATGTGTATTCTGCCTTGTTATTCGCAAATAATAACAGGAAATGTTTCAATGTCAGACAAAGTTCCAACTGAATTTTTTGGAGATTGGAAAGTCGTTTCAACCTGCACAAAATCAACTAACAAAGAATATTTTGGCGCTAAAAGTGTAGACTTTTGGCGGTTAAGCAGAAACGGCGATACCATAACTTTATGCAATCCTCTGTCAGGCGCTAAAGCCGATGTTTCTGTAAGTGACGTAAAAGGCAATACTGTTAAATTTGAAAAACAAACCTATTTCCCTGATGAAGAATCACGAGAAACTCCAATTTTAACTTTACAAGGTGACAATTTTTCGGGAGTTGATAAAATAAGTATAAAGACATTTAAAGACGGGAAACTTATTAAAGAAGATTACGTCGAATACAAAGTAAAAGGCACTAAAATTTCAGGAGCAGGGCTACAAGGGCTCTTTGGAATGTAATCAAATGAGTGAGGGAGTATGGAAAATAAACAAGAATTATTTTTTGATGTAATCATATTGGGTTCAGGTCCTGCCGGTTTTTCAGCGGCAATTTATGCTGCAAGAGGCAATGTTAAAACTGCAATTCTTGATATAAGTATGTTTGGCGGTCAGCCTTCCAATTATTTGGAAATTGAAAATTACCCGGGGTTCTCTTTAATTGGCGGTTTTGAGTTAATGGAAAAGTTTGAAGAACATGCCGATAAATTTGGGGTAGAAAAATTCCCGATGATTGAAATAGAATCTGTAAAATTAACTTCGGATATAAAAGAAATTGAAACTACAGATACAATATTTAAGGCAAAAACGGTTATCATTGCGACAGGTGCGCAAGCAAAAAAACTTGAAATTAAAGGCGAAGACGAATTCAAAGGTAGAGGTGTTAGCTACTGTGCAATTTGCGACGGGGCATTTTACAAAGATAAAACCGTTGCTGTAGTTGGTGGCGGTAATGCTGCTGTAGAAGAAGCAATGTATCTGACAAAATTTGCTCAAAAAGTATATGTAATTCATAGGCGTGATGAGCTTAGAGCTGACAGAATAGTATGTGAACGTGCTATGAAAAACGAAAAATTAGAGTTCATTCTAAGCACAATTCCGCTTGAAATACATGGCGAAAATACAGTAAAAAGTGTTTTGATAAAAGATTTAAAAACAGAAGAGATTAAAGAACTGCCTGTTGACGGGGTATTCCCGTACATCGGTTTTAGTCCGAATGTTGATAATTTTAACGGTCAATTGCAACAAAACGCACAAGGTTTTATAGAAACAGACATTAATATGCAAACATCTGTTAACGGTGTGTATGCTGCAGGCGATGTAAGAAATACTCCGCTTCGTCAAGTAATTACAGCTTCTGCTGACGGTGCAATTGCTGCTTGCAATGCCGTAAAATATATTGAATCTTTAACCTCAGTTAATGTATAATAACAACCATGAATAAGATTTTAATTATAAGAGCAGGTGCAATTGGTGATGTTGTTCATACATCTAACTTGTTTCGCTCAATAAAACAAGCTTATCCTCAAGTTTCGATTCACTATATGACAAGTGAATTGATTAAACCGTTATTGATTGAAGACCTTGACATTGAAAAGGTTTTAACCATAAATCCTAAATTTAAACTATTTTCAAGCTACACAAAAGAACTTGCAAATACTTTAAAAAATGAAAAATATGATTTGGTTATAAATCTTCAACCGTCATTTAAAATAAAAAGCTTGATTTTTCTTGCAGGAATAAAAAAACAAGTTGTTTACAGAAAAAGTTTTGGTATGCATGCTGTAAAAAATTTCTGGGCTACAGGAACAAAAGCATTCCCTGAAATGCAAGAAATTGATAAATTAAAACTATACTTGCCCAAAACTGCAATTGAGTGTGCAAAAGAAAAAGTTAAAGACATAAAACGTCCGATTATTGTTATCAACGCAGGTGGGGTTCTTTCCAAAAGACAAGGTCGTACATATCCCGTTGAAAAGTGGATTGAATTAGGAAATAAAATTCAAGAAAAATACAATGGCACAATAATTTTGAACGGTGCAAAAGAAGATAAAGATATTTTGGCACCATTAAATACAATAAAAAATACAATTGATTATATTGGCGAGTTATCATTAATAAACTCTTGCGCTGTTATCGGAGAAGCAGACTTAATGATTTCGGGTGATTCAGGTCCATTGCACATTGCTACGGCTTTGGGTGTCAAATCTATCGGTTTATATGGTTCAATGCCTGCAAAACGTACAGGATGTTATTCTTGCGGAGTAGATGTTGTTTCTAAAAAAGACTGTGTACCTTGCAATAGAAGAAAATGTAAGTACTTAAAAGGCACGAGCAAAGTTTACACTCCTTGCATGGAAGAAATTAGTGTTGACGATATTTTAGAAAAAATAGAACTATAATATTTGCTATTGCT
>CAZMZD010000024.1:0-2655 GCA_964570895.1 uncultured Gammaproteobacteria bacterium | reverse complement strand
ACGGCTATTGCCAAGATACAGAGGATTGCCCGCTAAAAGTGCAAATGAGCCTTGAGCTTGGCGACACTGAAGCAGCAAAGCCCACAGTTAGGTCTTATTTATGATTTTTAAAATCGCGATAAAAGTGGGGCTTGAGAACTTTGGAATATATTTTTTGTGGAGTTTTTAATATGTTGGAAGAGAAAAAATTGTGCGTCATAAACGGGCGCAAGGGGCTTGAAATTCGCTTGTATAACGAATTCCCCGAGGATATTTTACTTGACAAGAGCTTAGTAGGGCTAGAAGGCGAAGAGCTTAAAAAAGCGCTTAAAAAGCCTTTTTATTTGAGTGAAAATTTAACAGTTCAAATTGATTACAAAGGCGACACAAACCTTTTTACAATCCCAAAGGGTTACGATTGGAACGGCGCTAATGTTCCGCCGTTTTGCTGGCTTTTGATTGGACAACAAAAAGAACCGAGATTTAAGCTTGCAAGTTGCGTTCACGATTATATTTGCGAACACAAAGATGTGATTGGTTATGACAGATATTTATCAACGCTTATTTTTGAAGCCCTTTGTGAATATTTTGGAAGATTTAACGCGGTAAAAAGATTGGCGATGTTCCATAGTGTAGATAATTTTCAGAAGCTACAAGATTGGAAACCCGAGGGGTGAGGCTAGATTTTAGGAAGGGAAACAAAAAATGCAAGTGAGTTATGAGCTTTTAGGGATACTTGTTACAGTGGTACTGCAAGGACTATATGTCGCCTATAAAATGGGCTGTTTTGAAGAAAAACTCGTAAACTTAGAGAAAAAGCAAGATAAGCATAATGAGGTTATTGAGCGCACAAGGCGCAACGAAATTGACATCGAGGTTATCAAAGAGCAGATTAAGGTTGAAAATCATAGGATAGACGACCTCGAAGGCGTTCGTTAATATTAAGAGGTGTGCGCATGAACTTAAACTTCAAAATTTCTGAACTTATCCACTCTGACACGGCGGTTAAGTATAATATCAACAATATGCCTGATATCAATGCGCTTGATAATTTGCTTGACCTTATATTTTATTGTTTAAATCCCTTGCGAGAATGCCTCAAAAAGCCCGTTATTATAACAAATGGGTACAGAAGTTATACACTATGGAAAAAGCTTCAAGAAATGGGATACAGCCCCGCTAAGACATCGCAACACTTATTGGGGCAAGCGGCTGACTTGAAGGTTAAAGGAATGACACAGGAAGAATTGTTTAATTTTATTCGCGCTTGTGGGGTGGAATATGACCAGCTTATTTGGGAACAAGATAATAATTGTGTGCATATCAGCTATGTGCGAGGGCATAGCAGACATGAAGCGCTTATTAGAGATAAAAATTTTAAGTATGTTAAGGTGTGAAGAGCGCAATTTAGTGCTGATATATAATTGAAATGTATCCTTTTATACTACATATCCAATTTACTGACTAGCAAGCTTTTGGGCTTGCTTTTTTATTGACTTTTGTGCAAAAATTGTGTAATTTTGTGTAATGTCAGTATATGAAAAAAATGGAAAATGGTATTATAATTTTATGCTGTATAGCAGGCGCAAACACGGTGCTTGCAAAGGTTGCCGCACTAAAAGTGAAGCGCTAGAGTTTGAAGCAGAGGCAAAAAATGAACTTTCTCTAGTGGTCCGAGGGAAAAAAGACCAATCGGAAATATTAGAGTTCAAAGTTATAATGAATGACTTTTTAGAATATTCAAGAGCCAATAAAAAGAAAAAATCTATAATCAATGATGAGTTCAGAGTTAAAGTATTAAAAGAGTTTTTTGGCGAAAACACTATTATTAATAATATTAATGGCAAAAAAATTGAGAGCTTTAAAAACTATATTATAAATACAAAAAAGTTATCAAATGGCACATTTAACAGATATTACGGCGTACTGTCAAAAGCATTTAATTTGGCAATTGATAATTATGATTTGTATTTTAAAAACCCATGCAAAACAGTTAAAAAATTGAAAGAGGATAACTCAAAAGTCAGGTATTTGACAGAAGACGAGGAAGCTAGGCTTATGCAGGTTTTGCCAGATTATCTTAGACCAATCATAATATGCGCATTAACAACGGGCTTAAGGCTTTCAAATATCCTAAATTTGCGCTGGGAAACAATTGATATAGAACAAAATTTTCTTGAAATTCTTATGCAAGAAAACAAGGGGCATAAAAAAATTCAAATCCCTTTAAGTCAAAAATTTAAAGCAGAGCTTGAAAAAATAGGTATTAAAAAAGAAGGTTATGTTTTTATTTCTTGGCGAACAGGCACAAAATACAATAACATTCGCGCAGGCTTTATTAAAGCCCTAAAGGAAGCGAAAATTGAAAATTTTAGATTTCACGATTTAAGGCACACTGTCGGCACTAGGCTAGTGGCAAACGGCGCGGATTTATTGACAGTTAAACAATATTTAGCTCATAGCAATTTATCCACAACACAGCGTTATATGCACCCGACACCAGAAAACATGAAAAAAGCAGTTGCCATTTTAGACTGTTTCTGATTAAATATAAATAAATGCAAGCAAATTTTATTCAAAATAAAACACTACACAAATATTACACAAAATGAAAATTGAATAACTTAAAAACAGTGTGGAGAAGTGGCTGAGTGGCTGAAAGCGGCACCCTGCTAA
>CAZMZD010000023.1:0-3419 GCA_964570895.1 uncultured Gammaproteobacteria bacterium | reverse complement strand
AAATGAGAGAAAAAGCATTTTTGCGCAACACAAAAAATTTAAAAAATACGTCATCCTGAAAGCGTAGAAAATGAGGTGAAGCCGTAATTTTCAAGCTGTTCAGGATCTTGTAGATATTGAGGCACAACAAATAATGTTGAGTTTCATTAACAGATAAGACCCTGAAACAAGTTCAGGGTGACGGTTTATAGTTTTTGTCAGACAGGGGTAGGGTGCGTTTATACGCACCTCTTGCAACCATTTCGCTTGTTGTGGTATGAATTAGTTGGCAGGATCCTGAAATTCTCTTTAATTTCCTTTGTGCTCGCAAAGAACACTTTTCACAAATTACGTCGTTTTTTACTTTTCCATTTTCAAAATTAATAAAAATTACACAAAAAAACGAGGGCATTCGCCCTCGCTTTAAATCATATTCACTGTGTGCACAAAATTATGACCCACTTGAAAATTCAGCGTCGATTACATCGTCATCTGACGGTTTTTCTTCGCTTGCGCCGGATGTGTTTTCGCCACCTGCATTTTGCGCTTCAGATTCTTGTTGAACTTGAGCATAAGCAGCTTGAGAAATTGCGTACATTGTTTGTTGCAAATCTTCTGAAAGTTTTTTGATATCGTCAAAAGATTTATTTTCATCAAGCGCAGTTTTTAAAGCTGTCTTTTGTTCGTTCAATTTTGTAGTGTCTGCTTCTGAAATTTTGCCTTCAAAATCTTTCACAATTTTATCAGCAGCGCTAATCAAGCTTTGAGCAGTGTTTCTTGCTTCTGCTTCTTCTTTTTTCTTCTTATCTTCTTGGGCGTTTGCTTCTGCTTCTTTAACCATTTTGTCGATATCAGAGTCAGAAAGATTTGAAGAATTTGTGATTGTGATTTTTTGTTCTTTATTAGTTGCTTTATCTTTCGCAGTAACATTTACAATGCCGTTTGCGTCGATATCAAAAGTTACTTCGATTTGAGGCATGCCTTTCATTGCTGGCGGAATACCATCTAGGCGGAACATGCCGAGAGATTTGTTATCTCTTGCCATAGGTCTTTCACCTTGAAGGATATGAATATCAACCGCTGTTTGGTTATCGTCCGCAGTTGAGAATGTTTGCGATTTTGAAACAGGAATTGTTGTGTTTCTTGGAACAAGCTGTGTCATAACGCCGCCAAGTGTTTCAATGCCAAGAGTCAATGGCGTAACATCAAGCAATACAATGTCTTTAACTTCGCCTGCCAAAATGCCCGCTTGAATTGCCGCACCAACTGCAACAACTTCGTCCGGATTCACTGTTTGGTTTGGTTCTTTTCCTGTATATTCTTTAACAAGAGCTTGAACCGCAGGAATACGAGTTGAACCACCAACTAAAACAACTTCGTTGATGTCTGATTTTGAAACGCCTGCGTCGCGAAGAGCTTGTTCAACAGGGCCTTTGCAACGTTCGAGCAAATCTGCTGATAATTCTTCAAATTTAGCTCTTGAAAGTGTTAAATCTAAGTGTTTTGGGCCATTTGCGTCAGCTGTGATAAATGGCAAATTGATTGAAGTTTCATAAACTGAAGAAAGTTCGCATTTTGCTTTTTCAGCAGCTTCTTTAAGCCTTTGCATAGCTTGTTTATCATTTTTCAAATCAATTGCTTCTGATTTTTTAAATTCTTCGCATAACCAATCAATAATTTTTTGGTCGAAATCGTCACCACCAAGGCGAGTATCACCTGAAGTTGATAACACTTCGTGAACACCGTCGCCAATTTCAAGAATTGACACATCGAATGTACCACCACCAAGGTCGAATACTAAAACTTTTTCAGGTTTATCTTTTTCAAGCCCATAAGCAAGAGCAGCTGCCGTTGGTTCGTTCACAATACGAAGAACTTCAAGCCCTGCGATTTTGCCTGCGTCTTTTGTTGCTTGTCTTTGCGCGTCGTTAAAATATGCCGGAACTGTGATAACTGCGGAAGTAACTTTTTCGCCAAGATATGCGCTAGCATCATCAGCAAATTTTCTCAAAATCATTGCTGAAATTTCTTGTGGAGTGTAGTCTTTGCCGTCAATATTAATTTTTGAATCTTCGCCCATTTTTCTTTTGATTGAAATAATTGTTTTTTCAGGGTTTAAGATTGCTTGACGTTTTGCAAGTTGACCAACAAGTCTTTCGCCTGTTTTAGAAAACGCAACGATTGAAGGAGTTGTTCTTGAACCTTCTGCATTTGTAATAACGGTTGGTTTACCACCTTCCATAACTGCCATTACGGAGTTTGTTGTACCTAAGTCGATACCTATTGTTTTAGCCATTTTATTTCTCCTTAAATATACTTTTCTGCTAATACCATAAATTTACCACTCAATTTTATTTTTAATAAAAAAATAAACAATTTATTAACATTTCATTTTTTGGTATAATAATTTTGAGTTTGTCCTCGTAGTTCAGCAGGATAGAACGTCACCCTCCTAAGGTGAATGTCGGAGGTTCGAATCCTCTCGAGGACATTTTACTAAAAACCCTTGCTAGCGCAGGGGTTTTGGTGTTTTTATTATTGGTTATTTTTATACCAAGGCTTAAAATTTTGAATTTGTTTAATTGTACTTTCAAAATTTCCTTCAAAAGTCAAACACCTGTCATCAAGCGCAAGCCATGCCAATTCTTTTATATTTGTAATATCTGTAAAATAACTATCGAGTTTGTTTTCAACAAGCCATTTGGAAGCGAGAAGCTTATTTCTTGTAGTATATAACTTTAATTCAAAATCCTTATTTAATTTTTCTAAAAATTCTTTTGCCCCATTTTTTGGCTCCGGAATTAAATTCTCATCAAAATTACCTTGATATTCATTCAATACACCATCTAAATCTATTAAAAGTGTCTTTTTAAACTTTTTTTGCATTAATTGCCTCTTTTGATTTTGTCCGTGTGACGGTTTGTTTACTTTGACATTATAGCGGACAATTTCAATATGGACAAGGCACTCTCTGAAAAACTTGCAAAAAGAATTAAAGAATTGAGAAAATTAAATAATTTTACTCAAGATGAACTTGCATTTCGTGCCGGAATTGGTCGTTCAACATTGGGAAATATCGAAACAGCTCAAAACGATGTTACTTTATCAAAAATAAATAAAATAGCGCAAGCGTTTAATTTATCTTTATCTGAATTTTTAGATTTTCGTAATTTATAATCATAAAAAGTCGTGTTAAAATTGTGTAACTTTATGTCAAAAGTGATGTAAAAAATGTGCAATTTTTGATTAAAAGTAGTGTAAAAAATGTGAAATTGTGTTAGGATGTTTATATTAAGATGAGGATTAAAGCATGCAACGATACGCACTAAACCAATTGAAAGAATGGAAAAATAAGAAAAATCACAAACCCTTAGTTATACAAGGAGCAAGGCAAGTTGGTAAAACTTGGTTAATGCAGGAATTTGGTAAAAAGTATTATG
>CAZMZD010000022.1:0-13928 GCA_964570895.1 uncultured Gammaproteobacteria bacterium | reverse complement strand
TCAGAAATCGCAGTCGAGCTTTTGCGAAAAGCTATTTAACAAAAATATGCCTTACACTTTGCAATTTAAGCTGTGGGCGCAAAACCTCTCCGCTTTTTCGTCTTGGATTTTGTTTCACTCGGGCAGGTGCTTCCTGCGCTTCGCTTGTCGTCTGCACTGCCCTCGCCACTTCGGGTCTACACCTGCGAAAATGAGCTTTTGGCGTTGCCAACGCTCCTGCTTTCGCACGTTTCGCCCTACACAAAATCCGCTGTTTAGTGATAAAAATTTTGAAAAATTCTACTCATGCTTTAATTGTGCGGTGTGTATAAACGCACCCTACAACTTTCAGAATGACTATTTATGGCTTTTGTCAGGCAATGCCTGACCTACAGCCTTAGATTGTTGGGCAAGTATGCCCAACCTACATGCTCGCTCGTGCTTTACACTCGACTCCGTTCGTACGGAAATTCGCAAATTCAGGGTGACAGTTTATATATTTAAGTTGTTGAGTAAGCCAAGAGAATATAGCCTATTTTGCAAACTCCCTTTTAATCTTCCTTAAGTTATATAAAAAGAAAGTCGTTGAGAAAATACTTGCACTAAACAATGCAAGGGCAAGCCCTATCCAAAAGCCTTTTAAAACAATTCCATATTTAAAAGCAAGCACTGAACCTATCGGTATGCCAATAAAAATAAACGCGATAAACATTGACAACATAATTGGTTTTGTTTTTTTAATTCCACGAAGTGCGCCGCCAGATATCCCTTGAATGCCATCGAACATAAGAAAACAAGCAAAAAGCAAAATTACAGGAATTGTCGCTTGAACAACTTCGTTGTCAGGCGTAAATAACTTAATAATATATTCTGAAGCACAAAGATAAACAGCGCTCATCACAAGCATAAAAGCGATTATGAAAATAATACCTGCTCTATAATATTTTACAATATCCGAGTAATTCCTCTCGCCTTTCGCAAAGCCAATTTTTACCGCAAGCGCAGAGGCAACAGAGAGCGGTACAGAATATGTGGCACCGGCAAAAGTCACTATAATATTATGCGCAGCTGAAAGCACCGCTGAAAATTTCCCAACCAAAACCGCCGTAACATTGAAACCAAAAAATTCAATAAAAGAAGCAAGTGCAATCGGCCAGCCGACTTTGAGCAAATCTTTCATAAAACCCTTTTGGCGCCTTAGATGCAATTTTAAGTATGGGGCACAATATAAAAAGAGCAAAACCGCTTGCCCAATTCTAACTGTGGTTGTTGCAAGCGCAAGCCCTTTAACTCCATAAGCAGGCACAAACCAAAAACCAAAAACGAAAGCAAAATTTAGGGCGAGGTTTGCAAAAATTGAAATTACTGCAAGCAAATTAGGAAATTTAACTATTTCATAAGCCTGCAAAAATTCCTTCAAACCAACAAAAATGCATATCCCAAAGGCAGACCAGCTTGTTATGTTTAAATATTCAATAACATAAGGAGTTAAATTGTCCGCAAGTTCCATATATGGCACAAAAAGCGCACTTAGCCTTGCAAGCAGAAAAACCGCCGTGCCCATTATGATTGAATATAAAAGAGTGGGGCGGATTAAACTTTTAGAGTCCTCTCTTTTGCCCCTTAAATTTGCAATAACGGGCGACACGCTAATAATTAAGCCAATTCCGATAATTGAAAATGTCATAAATATAGCACTTGCAACACTAATTGCAGCAAGAGCAAGGGTCGAATGCCTGCCTGCAACCAAAATATCCCCGATATTAATTAAAGTGTGCGCAATGTGCCCCGTAAAAATCGGAACCGCAAGCGTCACCAAGTCTTTGAAATATTTTTTATTGTTGTTAAAAATTTCTGCTATATCAATCATTTAATCAATATAGCAGAAACATAAAATACACAAAACCGTATTAACCGTCTAATTATTGTTGAAGAAGCCCCATTGCTGTTTGAAGAAGTTGTGAATAGCTGGACATAAGCTTATTCGAGAGTTCAAGTTGCATTTTTGCTTCTTTATAGTGAGTGATGTTCGCTTTGAAGTCTATATTTGAAAGTTCAATCAAACCGCTTCTTATTTCACCTTTTCCAATTGTCGGCTTGCCGGATTCTTCCGTTTCAATAAACTGCCCAGGGGCAATTTCATATAACTCTTGAGCATTATTGAAATTCATTGTTGCAATTTTAAACAAAGGCGTTTTGGTTTCTTGCCCACCTTTTGTTTTGCCATACAAAACCCCGTCTTCTTTAATTTCATACTCGTCATATTTGCCTAAATACTTTCCGTTATCAGGGTCAATCCAAAGTTTAATTTCAGTCGTCGGCACTTTCATTGCTCCGCCCTCTTCAAGAGTAGAGTTGAAGTCGTCTTCCGTAAGCGCTTTTGTGCCGGACATAATTTCGCCTTTATCATTCAAAATATAGCCTTGCACCTTACTGCCGTCTGCTGCTTTATAAACACCTTCACCATCAAATTTAAATTCGCCAAGCCTTGTGTATGCAAGCGAACCATCATTTTTTCTAATTACAAAAAAGCCATTGCCTTCAAGATAAACGTTTTCCGATGACGTCCCAGGGATTGCCTTGCCTTGCCCAAGATTTTTCATGTAACCGTCAGTATATGCGCTATCTAAAAATGTTTTAAATGTCACATTATTTTCGCGATAACCAGGGGTGTATAGGTTCACCATATTTTCAACAGTAGCGTCCATCCAATATTTTGCGCTACTTTGAGTGTTCAGTGCATTAATATAGGAATCATTCATTGTTTTTCTCCTTTTGGTTATTTTTTTGCCTGCTAAAATAATTTAACGTGCCATAAGATATATTCTTTGCGTCGAGTTCATTTTTTAAATATGGAATATTGTTTCTTAAATATTGCTCCGCTGCCGTGTCAGACGGGAAAAACGCAGCGTTCACCGTGCCTTGATTATTCACTTTCAAAACAAGGGTTATGTTGTTATCAAAATCCAAGCGGATTGGTTTTTGAGTGTTTTGCGCTTTTTCGAGCAAATTAACTAAAGTTTTTGAAACTTCCATTGATTTTTCAGTTTGCACAATCTTTAAATCGTTTCCAAGGTTTTGAACTGATGTTTGATTGTTTTGAGTCATATTCACAAAAAATTGCGCGTCTTCTCTTGAAACTTCGAGCGTATCTATTTGTTGAACTTCTGCAAAATCATCTGTACTTAAGCTATTTATGTCGAAATTTCCGCCAAAAATGCCAAAATCAAATTCATCTGAATTAGGCTCAAAGCTTGTCATCATTGAATTTAATTGCTCTGCAAATGTAAAACCGCTTTCATTAACCCCGCCAAAAGTGTTTGAGTTTGTTTGCGAGTTAAAACTTTCTTGAACGTTTTGTGAAGGGGGTGCTGTTTGAGAAGCAGAAGCAAGCCCCTCGCTTGGGGTTTGAAGTTTTATCATTTCTTGTGGTTGACTTTGACCGACTATCAATCTTCACCGCTTTCTTCTTTTTGTTCTTGGGTTGTTCTGAAATGTTTTTGCGAGCCTATTTCGCTCAATTGTTTTAATTCTGCTGCCTTTTGTTCGTATATATACTCTTCTTTTTTGTGTTCTTTGTGTTTATCAAGTACGTTAACTTCTTTTTCGCGCTCTCTTAATATTTCTTTTTGTTTTTCTAATTCGCGCAGCGCCTCTTCTTTTTCTTGTTCAAGTTTTTCAGCTTTTTCGTATAAATGTTTTAGATAATTATCATATCTTTCAAACATATGAGGGTCTGCACGGCGCATATCAGAGCGGATTTGCGCAATTTCTCTTTTGTTTTCTTCTATTAAATTTTCAATTCTTATAACTTCGTTTTGCGCTTTGATAACTTCTTGCAGTTGCTCTTCTTTTCTTTTTATTCTTATTTCTAAAAATTTTTGCAAGCGATATCTAAAAGGCATAGTGTTATAATTGACGACAATTTCTAAATGAAATTTAATGAAATCCTAAAAAAAGTCAAAAAATTAGGCAATTTATATGATTTGAAAGAACAAAAATTAACCGATAATATGATGTATGAAAAGATTATTTTTTATCTTGGGGTTTTTGGTTCTGTTTGCTTTGCCTAATAAATCTTTAGGCGCAATTAACATAGCCATTTTATCTGACATAGTTTACACAAAAGAAAATCCATACAATTGGTATTTCAAAACGCCTGATTTTCTCCTGCAAGATATTTATGACAGCTTAAGCGAAGACGCGAATTTGCGCATTATGCCATATTCTCAAGTCAAATCAATACTTCTAAAAAAACCTATATCCCAAGAAAACATTGCAATAATGAGAAATTTCAACAATTCCTATAATGTTGATTTTGAATATTTGAAAAAAGTTTCAAAGCAAATTGGCTGCACAAAAATTTTATTTGTGACATCTGATATGGATGTTCAAAGAGATTTTCTGAAATCCACTCTATGGGACCGTTTGAATGTCCCAGGGTTTGATGTGGTAAACCCGACACACAGAATTACATTCTACGCCATTCTTGTTGACACAAAATTTGAGAAAGTCCTCTGGGAAGGAATTTACGCCAAAAACATAAGAAACAATAAAATGAAAAATTTAGATACAATCACTTATGGCAACTACGAAGGCGCAATGAGAATTAAAAGATATTCGAAATTTGTTTCACCTGAAATTGCGCAAGGCGTTAGAGAATCTTTAGGGCTAGTGTCCTCGGGAGATAAAATTGTCGGCACAGGGCGCGAACTTGTATATGCAGTGAATAAAAAAGTGCGCGTTGGAAGCTCAAAAGACTTGCTCCACGTTACGGGAACACTTGATACATACTTTGCAAATTACGATGCTCAAGTTGAAAAAATGGAAGAAAAACGTGCACTAAAAGCTGAAGAAAAAAGAGAAAAGCAAGAGCTAAAACTTCAAGAAAAACAAGAAAAAGAAGAAATTAAGCTTCAACTAAAAAGAGAAAAAGACGCAATAAAACTTCAAAATTACGAAATAAAACAAGAAGAAAAAGCAAGAAACGAAGCTCAAAAAAATGAAATTAGAATAAACAATTTGAAAACAAAACAACTTGAACAAACAAGAAAAAATGAAATAAAATTGCAAAAACTAAAAGAAAAACAAATTAAACAAGAAAAAAAATTAAAAGAAACTCAAGAAAAAAACAGAATAAAAGAAATTAACCTTAAAGAAAAGAAAGATTTTCAATCTTCTGAATGGTTCAGCTTTTAATTTTCATTCTCTTGCGCACTCCATAACAAATATTATTCTGCGCGCTCCATTTTTTAATTAAAGCGTAAAATTAAAGTGCAAATTTTATTTTTCTAAAAGCTCATCTGCGAGCGCTTCAAGCTGTGCTTCACTTTCAGTGCTTAGGGCAGATTTTATTGTGACAGATGTGTTTGCAAACGTTATATTTTTACACTCTTCAAACAAATTTTGCATAACCTTTTTGGCAAGCGGCGCCCAAGTTCCGTTTTCGATAAGTGCAACTTTTCTATTTTGATAATTTCTTTCTTTCAAGCCTTCAATAAATATCCTTGTAGCTGGGAAAATATCTGAATTATAAGTGGGCGTTGCAACAACAAGTGTGCCATATTTGAACGCGTTCGCAATTGCATTATGTATATCACACCTTGCAAGGTCAAACACTGCGACATCCCCTGCGCCTTTTGTTCTTAGCTTGTCAACAAGTTCCATAACAGCTTTTTTCGTGTTTCCATAAATAGAATTATACGCAACCATAATTCCATCAGTTTCTTGCTGATAATTTGACCACGTGTTATATAAATCCAAGTAATAACCAAGGTTTTGAGATAAAATAGGCCCATGAGCCGGACAAATTTTTTCAATTTCCAATCCGCTTGCTTTCTTTAAAAGAGCCTGAACTTGCGCGCCATATTTGCCCACAATTCCAATATAATACCTTCTTGCCTCATCAATCCATTCTTCATCTGCGCCTAGTGTGCCGAATTTTCCAAAACCATCCGCAGAAAATAAAACTTTATCATAACTATCGTAAGTCACTATAACCTCGGGCCAATGCACCATAGGAGCGGCAACAAAATTTAATTCGTGGCACCCAAGGTTCACGCTATCTCCTTCTTTTACAACAACTTTTCTGTCTTCAAAATCAGAGTTAAAAAATTGCGCCATCATAGAGAATGCTTTTGCGCTTGATATGATTTTTGTTTCTTTGTATTTGTTTGCAAAGTTTAATATATTTGCGCTGTGGTCAGGCTCCATATGCTGAACAACAAGATAATCAGGCTTTTTGCCACCTAGCGCATTTTGAAGATTACAAAGCCACTTATCATTATAATTTACATCTACCGTATCAATAACTGCGATTTTTTCATCCAAAATAACATAAGAATTATACGAAACCCCGTTTGGAACTTTGTATTGCCCTTCGAATAAATCAATATTGCAATCATCAACACCGATATATTTAATGTCTTTTGTAATATCCATCTTTAAACCTCGCATTTCATTAAATAAATTATAACACATCAAATGTGCGCGAAATTAATTGAGGATAAGAAATTACATAAAGCCGGCGGTTTTATCCCAAAAATTGCACAGCTGCTAGTATTTACGATTAAGCAAAGCTAACAGTTTTGCGTGCAATATTAAAGCAAAGTTTTTTAATCAAACCGTAAGTTTCGCATGTTGGAGATAATAAACCATCTTTATCAAAGCAAATTGCCAGATCAAATTTATCAAAAAATCTTTTAGCAAAGCCATTTGCAACATTTTTACCGCTGTTGTTAAAAAGTTCAATTTTAACAAATTTTATTGTCGAATCATATTCTTTTTTAATTTTTAAAACACCATCTTTATTGTATTCAAAAATTTTGCATTTATTTTCATCGGTGTGAATTACTTCAATTTTTTTATTCCCATTATTCCAATATGAAGCTTCTTTTGCAACTTTTCCGCCACAATATAATACTTCGCTATCGATTTTACCATTTTGTTTGTAGTTTTTTTCTCTTGCTAAAACGCCATTTCTATATACGCTTTCACAATATTTTTCGCCATTATAGTCATACATTGCGCTCGAAACCATCATACCTTTTGAGGACACCGTTTCTTTAACGCCATCTTTTGTATATTGTTTTTTGGTTACAACATTATTTTCAAAAACAGTTTCTTCTTCTTTTTCGCCGCTTTCAAAGCATTTTAATTCGTATGCTTTTTCATTATTCACTTGTTTTACGATTGTTTTTATTTTTCCTGACGCCCAATATAAAATATCTTCACTTTCTTTTGTTATTGGGTCAAATTTGCGGTCAAGCGCCTTTATTCCTGATGTAGAATATAAAGTTTCAAGGACTTTGTCACCATTTGCATTATATTTAACTTCTTTTTCAACTTTATAATTTAATATAGAATAAATTACTTCGCTTTTTTTAATGCCTTTTGAAAATATTGTCGAAGATTTCTTGAAACCGTTTTCTTGATACGCTTCTTGTTTTGCGATTGCGCCATTAATATCAAACGTTGTTTCAAGAGCAATATTTCCATCGGTGCCATAAGTTATTTCTGAAATTTTCTTGCCATTACTATATTTTACAGTGCATTTTTTATTGCCATTTTCGTCATACAAAGCTTCAGTTAAAAGTTTACCGTTTATAAATTTTGCGCCTTTTGCAAGAATGCCGCCTGCGTAATATAAATTTTCCTCGATTTTTTCTTCATTTTTATTGAATTTCGCGCAATATGTTAAATTATTATTTTCATCGTATTCTTTAACTTCTTTTTTTGCGCCACATTCCCAATAGTTAACGATAGAAGAGATTTTGCCATCTTCAAATTTAGTTTTTTGGCTAAGCGTTTCATCTTTTCCAAACACTGATTCAGAAATTTTTAAGCCTTGAGAATTGTATACTTCGCTCAAAACTTTAGAACCTTTGCTATTCCTTTTAATTTTTTCATTGTTAGAAAACACAACGAAATTTTGGTGCAAAGTTTCTTTTTGCGAAAAATTTACATTATCATTATTTAATTTTTCATCTCTTCTTCTGCTTAACATCTTTATATCCAACCGTGTTATTTTAAAAAAGTATTTTTTTGAATTCGAATTTCAACATGGACTTTTTTTGTTACATTCCTTAATAAAAAAGACGGCTCATTAAGCCGCCTTTTTAAATATATGTTCAAAACAAGCCTATTCAGATGTTTCGATTAAGCTGTTAAGAATGATATATGAAGCATCCCAGCCAGATAAGCCCGTTGCTTTATATTGCGCAATTTTTTTCGCTCTTAATTCTTTGTTTTTCTTTTGTTCCGCATTAAACTTAGCTAATTTCTTTTTGTTCGCGTTTCTTTTTTCAACAATTGGCGTCGCATAGCTTAAAAAGTTTTTGTATTCTTGACAATTATAACCGGCTTTAACTTTTGATGGATAGTTGTAAGTTAAATAGTCATACAAATTCATTGCTCTGTTTGAGTTTGAGGGTTTGCCTGTTAAAATTTCATATGTGCTCCCCGGTTCTTTTGTGATAAGAACAACAAGAGCAAGCGGGTTATAGTTTGATTTAATCATCAAATCCGCCCCTGTGATGTCTGCTTCTTTTTTGTCATTTTCACTTGCAGTAGATGTAACATATTCACTGTTTACAGCATTTGAAAGAGAGCTGCCTTCTTGGAAAGAAGAGGTAATTGCAGCTTTTGCTATGTTTCTAAATTTATCTTTTGCAGCTTTGCCATTGATTATAAGCCCGAGTTCATGCGAAATTACAGCAGCCACTTCGTTATCATTTCCTGCATATCTCAAGCTATCTGATGATATTTGTACCACGTTTGTGCTTGATACGTTTGAATTGTTTGCAGTGGTTTCAACAACTTTAAAAGTTGTGCTTGTTGGCAAATCATTGCTTTTTAAAATTTTTGCACCGACTGTTGAAACTCTATTTTCAGCGTTCCATTCAGCAGAAAACGCAGGCGCCATAAAAGCAAAAAGTGCTAAAATTGAAATTAAACTCTTTTTCATACAATTTTCTCCATAAAAAATATGTGAAAATATTATCATAAAATTTTCACATATTCTTCAATTTTTACAATAAATTTAACGAAAATTAACTTTTAATTATTACCCAAAAAATCAAGTATGTAGATAAATAAGTTAATAATATCTAAATATAAATCAATTGCAATTCTAAGCGCCGTGCCCCAGGTGTTTGCAAACTCTGACCCATTAAAGCGCACAAGACGACTAAAATCATACAACAAATATCCACAGAAAATTAAAATCCCGAACGATGCATACATTTTTCTTGCCGTTCCGTTAATGTTAATAAAAATTCTAACAATTGAACCAATGATTAGCAATATCAACCCAACAAAAAGAAAACCGCCCAAAAAACTAAAATCAATTCCGGAGCGCATGCCAAGAACACCCGTCAAAAGAACGGCAAGCGCAGTTAATTGCGCAGCTTGCATACCAAGGTTTTCATCCCTCATAACCAATGAAACCCCGAGTGTCGTCCCGCTCAAAAAAGTAAAAGTCGCTAACAATATCATATTAAGCACAGGAATATTTCTGCATATCATCAAAAGAACAAAAGAAACAATACCAAGTATAGCAGCTGTCAAAACCATCCTAGAAAAAGCGCTCGGATAAATAACTATGTTTTCTTGCCCTTTTTCGTTATACACTGCGGTTACATATGGCGAACCGCTATTTTTCAATTTTCTGAAATAATTAATTACGGCTTTCACCCCTAAACAGCAAAAACCAAGAGAGCAAGCAAGAATAAAAAACGTTTTTGAAAGTAATGTTTCAAACATGATTTTTCCTTTTTAATCTACAATCCAATTTTAGCACCTTTTTAAATTTTAGAACATTAATAAAATTTAATATATAGATAAAGTTAGGCAATTTCTTATATGTTTTGTTTTTATGCGAGTATGAACATTTCATTTCGCGCAAGGTATATAAATTCAATCCCCGTTTTAAAACAAGTTGATGGCGCTTGCCAAAAACAAAATATCTCTTTTGTTGAACTTGATAAAGATGACAGAAACGACATCAATTCACTTGACAGAACAAATATTAAATGGGGCGACGAAAGCTATTTAATGTTTGCAAAAGAATGCCTAGAGGAAGGCGCGCAAAACGCAAAAAGGCATTTATACATGGCAACAACTCAAGGCGACTCTTTTGAAAAACTTGATGAAAACCAAGTTTTAGGGGCCGTTGTTTTTGACGAAGGAAAAGATGAAAATCATATTGAGCTTTTGCAAGTTGAGCCTAATAATTTAGCACGCAAAGGCAAAAGTGCCACTTGGAAAAAAATTGGCGCTTCGATTGTTAATAATTTGCAGACAATGTTTTCAGATAAACCAATGAGTGTTTTTTCAGCAGGGGACGCAATTGGATTTTATAAAAAAACAGGTTTTGTTGAAAATGAGGCAACAAAAAGCGGGCTTGCTTACATTTGGAATGCTTAAACTTACCCGCTATGTGAACTATTATTTTTTATCAATCAAATATTTTTGAAACTAATTTGCTAAGAAACCCTTTTTCGCTAAGCGCGATTTTTGAACCGGGTTGCAAGGCGTATTCAGGATATCCCCTTAGAACATCTGCTGTCTTATAATTATGGCTTATTGATTTATTCGCAAATTTTTTATAAATCCCATCTTGCGTGTCGCCATATTGAATTTCGTAATACACAGTGCCGTCGCTGCTTTTGCAAAAGCCATCGAGCGCTTCGTCATTATCATCTTTAACAGACATTGCTTGCGGCTTGATATCTGTGCCTTTTATTATAATTTTAGTTCCTTTTTCCGGCACTTTTTTATCTGCGTTTCCGTTAATATCCTCAAATAATTTATAGTTTGAGTTTCTAAGCGCACCGTCTTCTAGGTCAAATTCTTGTTTAATATCGCCGTACGTTTTTGCGCCATCTGCCGTATAGACGTAGTTGCCTGTTTTGAAAATTCCAAATATTTTCTCTTCTTTTAGAGTGCCATCTTCAACTAAATCTTTAATATCAATTAATTCATCTTCGTTTTGCGCTTTTGTTTCGCCTGCTGCTTTTTTAGTTTCTGTTGTTTCAGATTTTTTAGAAACCGATTTAACTTCTTGCACGCCACCTACGCCATTCACATTTGATACCATCTTCACCTCATAATAATTGTAGTATATGTTTGATTACGGCATTAAACACAAATTTCTTTATAGAATTTCAAAATGTGGTTTATAATTCTTTACAATTAAACAGCAAAGTTCAAATTTGCATTATTTAATATACTTTTTAAATTGTTCTGGAAATTCCTTTTTAAAATCGTTTGAAGGATGGCGGATACTATCAAAACCATCAAAGTTTAAAATTTGAAGCGCACTTTGAGCCGTTTTTCCAACTGTTATGATTTTTGCTTCATCATACAAAGACAAAAAAGAGTTTAAAATATCTAAATTCTGCCTAAGCTCTTCTTCGGTCGGGTTTTCAAACCAGCGCCCCTCTTTTTCTGCAATGTTAAATGCAAATGCATTCCACATAACAAAATCGCTTTTCTTTTTTAAAATTTCATCCCAAACTTTTTTTGCAGTGAGCTCGTAAACATATTTTCCCTCTGCCGATTTTTTCGAAGTGCAATTATATTCGAGGTTGCTTGTGTTCGCAACTTTTTCTGACGTCATTGCAATTCCCGTGTATCTTGCGCCGGTGCTTGGAGATTCCGCAATGAGCACATATTTTGCATTTTTTTGGTTTATTAAATATTTTCTCAAATTAGAAGTTCTGATTTTTGGCGCATCAGATGAAATGTCACTTTCATCAAACTCCGCCCAAGGGTTAAAAACATTCCTTTTAAAAATTGTTTTATCAAAATTAACTAATTTTTCTATAAATTTATCGACTTTGTTTTCAAAAATCTCTTGCATTTCTACATTCGTATTCATTCTTTGCCAAACATCTTTAAGCCTGCAACGCCAAGCATTATAACAACTATGCAAACAATCTGCATAACGGTTAATCTTTCTTGAAAAAGCAGGGCCCCAAGCACAGCTGTGCCTACTATCCCAAAACCGACCCACATAATGTATGCGACGCCTAAAGGTAAATCTTTAAGCGCAAGCGCCAAAAATATTGCGCTCAAAATATAAGTCACGGCAGTTATTACAGATGGAAGAGGCACACTGAAACCATTCGAATATTTCATTGCAATCGCCCAAACAATCTCAAAAACTCCCGCCAGCAATAACATTAACCATTTCATGATTTTCTCCTCTGTTTTAAAACTACCCATATGCCTTAATGGGTTTTATTTTACTTATTTCATCAGCAATTTCACGTTTTGTTATTCTTAATTCATAATCTTCTTGATAACGCAGAAAATACCCTTGAGAAAGCCCGAAATACTTAGTCAAACGCAAATCCGTATCAGCAGTAATTCTTCTTTGACCTTTGACAATTTGATGTATTCTGTTTGCTGGAACAAATATTGCATTAGCCAAGGCGTTTTGAGTAAGGTTAAATGGCTCAATAAATTCTTCTTTGAGCATTTCACCAACCGTAGTTAATTCAATACGTTCTAGCATTTTATTTTCCTTTTGTCGGCATCTATATATAGTATATAGTACGTACCACGTAATTTCAAGTAAAAAACAGAATTTGTTAACAAAATTAATGATAATCAACTATTTCAACGTCAAATGATTGATTATCGAGCCAGCGAAAACAAATCCTATATTGATCATTGATACGGATTGAATATTGCCCCTGCCTACCTCCGCACAAAATTTCTAAATGATTACTTGGGGGAATTTTTAAATCTTCTATAACGCAAGCCACGTGCAACATTCTTAATTTTTGCAAAGCACGTTTTTGAATATCTTGAGGAAGTTTTTTGCTAAATTCTTCATTCCAAATTTTTTCAGTTTCTTTACATTTAAAAGATTTAATCATCACCTGATTATAACACAAAAGCTTCAGACTTTAGCTTATTACACTTTAACAATACAGGTTATGCATAAAATTTGTGCTAATATTAATTTATGGAAGAAATTAGAATTGATGTTAATAACCAAAGCCCTGAAAGAATTACAGAGGCAAAAAGAAGCGCTGATTTATGCTTTAGGATAAATCACACAAACCCTACCCTGCCCGAGTGTCAAGAGCTTATGGCCGAGCTTTTCAACGGCACTCTTGGCGAAAACACAAGAATAAACCCGCCGATTTTTACAATTCTTGCAGATAAAATTAAAATCGGCAAAAATGTTGTTATTATGAACGGGTTTCAATGTATGTCCGCAGGCGGTTTGACAATTGAAGACGGCACAATGATTTCCCTGAATTGCACAATTGCAACAAACAACCACGATATGTATGAAAGAAATATTATAACTTGCAAACCCGTGCACATAAAGAAAAATGTTTGGATTGGGGTTAATGTAACTATTCTTGCAGGTGTGACAGTTGGGGAAAATGCGGTTATCGGGGCGGGCACTGTTGTTACAAAAGATGTGCCGGATAATGCAGTCGTGGCAGGGGTTCCCGCAAAAGTGATTAAATACCTTGACGCAGAAAAGTTTGAAAATAAGGATTAGACTACTAGACTCTCACCCTTGGTTTCCGTTCAACAGAAATACATAATAAAAAAGGCAGGGTAGCCCTGATTTTTGCACCAAAAAACTCCCTAAATCGTACATCATTAGAACTTTTCGTGCATAATCTTTATAAAGAAATTATTGATTTTGACAGTTCAAAAGTTATAAGCTTTATAAATGACTTCAAAAAATCGGCATAAATTTCAAAAACAACATTATTTTCTAATAATTTTATAATTACAAAATTACAAGTACTAAGAATTAGCCTGAATGATAAATAGCACAATACTTTGAGTATGTAATTATTTAGTAATAAATTGTAATTTTTGTAATTGCCTTGTTTCTTATGCTATAATTGGCTTATGACACAAAGAAGTTCGGCATTGGAAGTATATTTTTATGCAACAAGTTCAGGTAATGA
>CAZMZD010000021.1:21685-21750 GCA_964570895.1 uncultured Gammaproteobacteria bacterium | reverse complement strand
ACCTGAAACTAAACCTGAAACTAAACCTGAAACTAAACCTGAAACTAAACCTGAAACTAAACCTG
>CAZMZD010000021.1:0-21585 GCA_964570895.1 uncultured Gammaproteobacteria bacterium | reverse complement strand
AAGCTAAACCTGAAGTCAAACCTGAACCTGGCAAAGGCGAAAAGGCAGATGCCACAGATGAAACACCTGAAACAGGCGAAGGAAATAAACCTACAGATGGCACAGGCGTAACAGGCGGAACAGAAGAACCACAAGGGCCTACCAATGATGGGCCTACACCTCCTACACCTCCTACACCTCCAGAAGGACTCACTACAGCCCAAAAAGTTGGTATTGGCGCAGGTATCGCAGGCGCAGTTGTGGCAATTGGCTTAGCAATCAAAAAATTCTTTGGCGGCAAAGACAAAAAAGCTAAAAAAGTGGGTGCTAAAAAAGCAACACCTAAAGCACCAAAACCAGCCGCAGCTGCAAAAACACCTGCTGCAAAAGCAGAAGTGAAAGTGGAAACGCCGGTAACCCAAGCACAAACAAAAGCAAAACCGGATGATTTCGCAAAATATTTCAAATAATTAATGCGAACATATAACAAAAAAGGCCGATTTTATCGGTCTTTTTTCATGGGAATTTAAGGATAATTTCCTTGTAATTTTGTTGTTTTCGCGGTATCTTTTTGTATATGAGAGAAATTAGCGAAAAGTCAGTAAAATAAGGAGGAATTATTTATTATGGCTGGTAAAACAATCACAGTTGACGGAAACTATGCAGCAGCGCATATCGCTTATGCATTAAGTGAAGTTTCCGCAATTTACCCAATCACTCCGTCTTCAACAATGGGAGAATGGGTTGATGAATGGTCTTCTCAACACAGAAAGAACATTTGGGGTAAAGAAGTTTCAGTTGCTGAAATGCAATCTGAAGCAGGTGCAGCAGGCGCTCTACACGGGTCACTTGCAGCAGGTTCTTTAACATCAACTTATACAGCTTCTCAAGGCTTATTATTGATGATACCTGTTATGCACAAAGCAGCAGGCGAAATGCTACCGCATGTTATTCACGTTTCAGCTCGTGCAATTGCAGCTCAATCGCTCGCAATTTTTGGCGACCACTCAGACGTTATGGGTTGCCGTAACACAGGTTATGCAATGCTTGCAGCAAACAGTGTTCAAGAAGAAATGGATTTAGCTCTTGTTGCTCACCTTGCAACATACAAGTCAAAAGTTCCTTTCTTACAATTCTTTGATGGCTTCAGAACATCTCACGAAATTCACAAAATCGAAGAAATTTCTTACGAAGACATCGCTAAATTAGTTGAACCACAATACATTGAAGAATTTAGACAAAGAGCGCTTCGCCCTGAAGCTCCAATTTGTAAAGTTGGCGCACAAAACACAGACGTTTACTTCCAAGGCCGCGAAACTGTTAATAAATTCTACAATGCAACTCCTGACATCGTTCAAGAATATATGGATAAAGTTGCCGCAGTTACAGGCAGACAATATCACCCATTTGATTACGTTGGTGCACCAGACGCTACGGACATAATCGTTGCTATGGGTTCAGGCTGTGAAACAATCGAAGAAACAATCGAATACTTAAACGCAACTCGCGGAACAAAATATGGTTTGGTTAAAGTTAGATTATACAGACCGTTCGATGTTGAAAGATTTAAAAAAGCAGTTCCTGCAACAGTTAAGAGAATTGCAGTTCTTGACAGAACAAAAGAACCTGGCGCAATTGGCGAACCATTATACTTAGACGTTGTTGCAGCGCTTGAAAATTCAGGCATTAAAATCATTGGCGGAAGATATGGCTTATCTTCAAAAGAATTCACTCCTTCAATGGTTCTTGCAATTTACAAACACTCTGAAAACAATGGTTTCCACGGTTTCACAGTTGGTATCGAAGACGACGTTACAAACACTTCATTAAAAATCGAAGAACACATCGTTACAGAACCAGCCGGCACAACAAACTGCATGTTCTGGGGCTTAGGCTCAGACGGTACAGTTGGTGCCAACAAAAACTCAATCAAAATCATTGGTCAATATACAGACAAAGACGCTCAAGCATACTTTGCTTACGACTCTAAAAAATCATTCGGCGTTACTGTTTCGCACTTACGTTTTGGCGACAAACAAATTAAATCAACATATTTAATCACTGCGCCAGACTTCGTATCTTGCTCAGCTCACGCATACATCGGCAGATATGACTTGTTAAAAGGCATTAAAGAAGGCGGCACATTCTTGCTCAACTCACCTTGGTCAAAAGAAGAAGCTTTCAGCCACTTAACAAAAGATATGCAAAAAACAATCATTGATAAGAAAATTAAATTCTACAATGTTGACGCTGAAAAATTAATCAAAGAACAACCTGGGCTTCGCGGCAAAGGCGCAAACACAGTTATGATGGTTGCATACTTCAAAGTTTCAGGAATTATTCCATTCGAACAAGCTTTAGAAGGTATGAAAGAAATGACAAAGAAAACCTTCAAGAAAAAAGGCGACGATGTTGTTAATATGAACTTGGCTCTTATCGACGCTGCAGTCAACTCAACTGAAGAAGTTGTTATTCCTGCAAGCTTAGACGGAGTTGCTTGCGCTGATGAAATTAAATTAATTCCAGACAACGCAGACAAATTCACTCAAGACATCATTGAACCATCAATGCGTCAAAAAGGCGACGATATCCCTGTTTCAGCTATGTCTGCTGACGGCACAATCCCAACAGGCACAGCTTGCCTTGAAAAAAGAGGTATCGCACCAAGAGTTCCTCATTGGAATTCAGATGTTTGTATTCAATGCGGCATTTGTGCTTCTGCTTGTCCACACGCTGCAATCAGAACTAAACTCTTTGAAAAAGACACTATGGAAAAAGCTCCTGCAAGCTTTAATGCAGTTGACGCTAAACCTAACGCAAACGGTGAAAAATTCAAAGTTCAAGTTTATTGCAACGACTGTACAGGTTGCGGCGTATGCTTAGACCAATGCCCAATCAACAAAAATAAACCTGAAACACCGGCATTATCTTGGTCAACAATTGAAAAAGAAGTTGAAGCAGGCGAGGTTGAAAACGAAAAATTCTTCGATGAAGCACCGGATAACGTAATGGGCAAAAATACAACAAAAACAATCAAAGGCGCAATGCTTAGAAAACCATTATTTGAATTCTCAGGCGCTTGCGCAGGTTGTGGTGAAACACCTTATGTTAAATTAGTTTCACAATTATTTGGCGACAATGCAATCGTTGCCAATGCAACAGGTTGTTCTTCAATTTACTCAGGCACATTCCCAACAATTCCTTACACAAAAACAAAAGAAGGAAGAGGACCGGCTTGGGCAAACTCATTATTTGAAGATAACGCTGAATTTGGCTTTGGTATGAGGCTCGCAGTTGACCAAAACAGAAACACTTTAAAAACTTATGTTGAAAAAGTTCTTGAATGTGAAAAAACACCTGCAGACTTAAAAGAAGCACTTGAAGCAGCTATGGCTCACTTCGACAATTCAAAAACAGAAGAAGCAGTTAAAGCTCAAGAAGCAGCAAAAGCAACTCTTGCAAAATATGCAGATGTTGATTGCTCTGACCTTAAAAAGGTTATCGAACTTCAAGACTACTTCACAGATAAATCTGTTTGGATTATCGGTGGTGACGGTTGGGCAAACGACATCGGATACGGCGGTATCGACCATGTGTTAGCTCAAGGCAAAAACGTAAACATTCTTGTTCTTGACACAGAAGTTTACTCAAACACTGGCGGTCAAGCTTCTAAATCAACTCCAACAGGCGCAGTTGCTAAATTTGCAACAGGCGGCAAACGCACATACAAGAAAAACATGGGCTTAATGAGCATGTCTTATGGCTATGTTTATGTAGCTTCAGTTGCACTTGGTGCTGATAGAAACCAAACATTAAAAGCATTCCAAGAAGCAGAAGCATATAACGGACCATCAATCATCTTCGCTTATGCTCCTTGTATCGCTCACGGAATTGACATGAGCAAAACTCAAACAGAACAACAAAGAGCTGTTGAAGCAGGGTATTTCCCACTTTACAGATACAACCCAGCGAATGAAAATCCATTCACTTGGGACGCTAAAGATCCAAAAGGAAATTACCAAGACTTCATCAGATCTGAAGGCCGATACAAATCGCTTCTCAAAACTAACCCTGAAGCGGCTGAATCGCTCTATAAACAAGCTGAAGAAGATGCAGCAAAACGCATGGCTGTATACAAATCAGTTGGCGAATTGATGAAATAATTAGTTTGCTAAAATAAACAAAACCCTCTAGGGAGTAATCCTTGGAGGGTTTTGTTTTGCGGATATTTTTTAGACTTTATATTTTCTTTATTGATTTTTCAATATCTTCAATTGGCATATCGAGTTGTATTTTTTCTTTTTTTAATAACTCAAGGAGATTATTGATTTGAGGGATGAATGCTTTTTTGGAATTCAATACTAAATATGGTTCGCCCTTTCTCGGTTTACCATCTACAAATAAAGCACTATTCAAACATTCTCCATTGCTTCCAAATTCGGTAAAGTTTACAGTTTGGACAGCTTTCCCATTTTTAGTTAGCGTGGTGTTTTCGGGTTGCACACTCAATACTATACTTCTTGTATCAGGTTGTATGAAAGAGTACTGTTTATTACTACCGTTATCAGCAATAAGCAGGCTTGTTCCATCTTTTGTATATAATATCTTTTTAGGTTCGCCAAATTTTAAATCTGCAACCTTTGTTTTGATAGGATTATCATTCAAGCATTTAGCAGTAATAATTTTTTCTGGTTCATCGCTTGAGATAATATCAACACAAGTGCCATTATTTATATAATCACTAACCTTAATGGTTTTTGCAACTTTACCATTAGAGTCAAAAATTTCTGCTTTTTCTATTGTACACTGTCCCCCGGTTGCTTTTGCTTGTATTTTACCATCAAGCAAATCTATCCTTGAGCCGAAATCATGTTTCCCTTTTTTGAATATACTATTTACTTTTCCTGTTTTGTTATCATAAAAAAGCTTAATATCAGTGCTTTTATCGCCGTTTTTGATACTTATTTCTTTAGAACCGTCTTCCAATGTTTCAAATGTTTTAGATAAAACTTTGTTTCCGTCTTTATCTTGCACAAGAGAAGATTTAATTTTCCCGTTTTCATATACGAGTTCGACTAAATCATCGCCCTTTTTGCCCTTTAGCGTGCCTGAAAAATCTTTATTTCCTTTTACTTTATCCTTAATTTCATCTGTGATGTTTGCAAGTTCTTCTTTCCTTTTTCCACGGCTTCTTTGGCTTCATCTGCTCCTTTTTTAAGCTGTTCGCCGGCTTTTTCGATATCATTTTTCTTGAGAGGGTTTTTGATTTTGCCTGTTTTAATACCAATCCCAACTGCAACTGCGGCCGCAGCAAGAGCGCCAAGCCCGATTAACAAACCCTTCTTACTCTTTTTGGGTTGTTCTTGAGCGGTTAATTCTAAAGTGTCGGCGGCAGGTGCTGCTTCTAAGTTTGCGCTTTGATTTGCAAAAACAGAAACGTCTGCGCCTTGCGGAGCCTCTGCGCCTTTAAAATTAACTTGTGAAATACCATTGATACCATTAACTGTCATTTTTATACCTCTTTTTATAAACTCCTTATATAGTAATTAAGTTTTTTTGTTTTTTTTTTGCTATCTAGCGATAGCGATGTTACGAAAAATTTACAATTGAGATGAGGGCTTTATTTTGTTGGGGTGAAAACCGACATGTGGGTTTTATGTTGTTGAGGCGGAACACAGTATGTTTTTTTGATGTTGGGCCGAAAGCCTAACCTACGGGCTATGATAAAATATATAAGTAGTCACCCTGAACTCGTTTCAGGGTCTTACAAATTTTGAGGCGCAACAAACAATGTTGAGCTTCATAGGCTGATAAGATCCTGAAATAAATTCAGGATGACGATATTTATTTTAGTTTGTCAGGCAGTGCCTGACCTACGTTTTACAATTTTTGTCGCAAATAAGGTGCGTATAAACGCACCCTACAGTTTTAATTTGATTTAATTTTTCAAAATTCTTATCACTAAACAGAAAAAGCGGAGAGGTTTTGCGGTCACAATATTAGTTACTGTCAGTGAAGCATATTTTTGTTAAATAGCTATTCGCAAAAGCTCAACTGCGATTTCTGAGATAAAAATTTGAAAAATGGCAGGAGCTAAACATGAGCCCATGTTTCTTTCTTTTGCTTCATTTTCTTTCTTTGCGTTACGGCGCTTGAGTGTCAAAGAAAGAAAATGAAGAAGGTATAAAATGTCAGGTTGCAAAAATGGCAAGATCCTGAACAGCTTGAAAATTACGGCTTTGCCTCATTTTCTACGCTTTCAGGATGACGGGTTATTAATTAACTTGTTGGGCAAGTATGCCCAACCTACAGCTTGTTTTAATTTGTCAGGCAGTGCCTGACAAAAACTATAAACCGTCACCCTGAACTAGTTTCAAGGTCTTACAAATTTTGAGGCGCAACAAACAATGTTGAGCTTCATAGGCTGATAAGATCCTGAAATAAATTCAGGATGACGATATTTATTTTAGTTTGTCAGGCAGTGCCTGACCTACGTTTTACAATTTTTGTCGCAAATAAGGTGCGTATAAACGCACCCTACTGCTACTGCTTACAACTTTTAAAAAATAAAAAGTTTAGCTTTCCGCCTTCTTTTCTTTCTCTGCCTCGAAATTTTTAATCATCATATCAAGCATTTCAGGCGTGACTGTGTTTTTGGCGTTTGCCTTCTTTTGAAGCGCTTTGTCTAAAAGTTTAATTTCATCTCTTTTTAAATTTTCATTTGCAATAACGATATCGCGCCCGCGGAAATGTTTTGTTAAATCAATCGTTTCTTCTGTCGGCGCGCCAAATTCAGCAAATTTTTCTTGAACTCTGTAACTTGCCCAATCGTCAGGAAGTTCAGAAACATGAGAATAAGAAAAACTGCATTCGTCGCCCAATCTTTTATCAATTTCATTTCTCAAAGTGTGCTCCACGTGGAACTTTTGAGATTTAAAGCGCGAAGGGATAACAATTTTGTGCCCGATAACTTCATCAGGGTCGCGGTTTTCATATTTTTTAAATAATTCAGCGGCAATTTTTAAATGCTCAATTTCAAAATTCAAAAACATTTCCCAAATGCCTTTTATTCTGTCGTCCACTTCGTCGTCATAACAAGTGTAATAATTGCAAACTTCGGTAAATTCATGGAGTAAAAGTTTTTCGTAAATGCTCTCGCGCGGGTCGATTAAAGATTCATACATAGTTACATGTTCTTCTTCCACGTCTTTAATTTCAGCGTAAGTTTCTCTTAAAACCTTGTTTGCATACGCAAAACCGTGCTCCGCATAATAGTTATGCGTTTGCTGTTCAGCAGACAAGACCGTTAAAATATTAACTTTTGTTTGAGGTTTAGCAGTGCCTTTGTCGTAAGGTTTTCTAATTCTTAAATAATTTTCATTATGGTGATGTTGTGTCGGGCGCCCTAAAATCACATCTGTTTGCCCTTGCAAAATCGAATTAGGGCACTTGCCCTCAAGCATATTAATCCACTGACTATATCTATACAAGTGGTCAAAATCTTCAAGCAAGCCAAAATTAAAAGTTTCTTTTACGTATTCGTCAGGCTCATTTTGCGCAAGCCACGCGGTTAAATCCACCGCAACCTGTTCATAGCCAAGCGTTGTTTCAAGCACGGTTTGGCACGATGGCGCAAGCCAATTAATGGTCGTTTGCTGCGTATCTTCAATTCGTCTAATATTAGAAACCACTTTGCAGTCATCGACATCAGGGCAAAGCCTTGAAAACAGGTGTTTAAAGCCCCAAGCCTCAATTTCAATACCGTTCATCAAAATCTGTCTTGTTCTTGTGTAACAATCCACATCTGCCTTATTGTATGGCTTTTTGGCAATCTGCTCCCAATATCTGAGTTGTTTTTCGAGTGGAATTCCTTTTTCTGTAAGTGGTTCAAATGACATAAAATTTCCTTTCATATTTTGTATTTAAATTTTGCCACTTTAAAAAAATAAAAAACTAGACAAGAGGATAGTTTTTGGTTGAAAAGTTGAAAATAAATGTTGCATTTTAATGATTTGCAAGATCCTGAAATAAATTCAGGATGACAGATTAAATATTTTAGTTATGACGCAAAAAATAAATACGTCGTGCTGAACTTGTTTCAGCATCTTACCAAAAAATGAAACCCGACAATAATTGTTGTACTTCAAAATTGACAAGATCCTGAACAGCTCGAAAATTACGGCTTTGCCTCATTTTCTACGCTTTCAGGATGACGGATTTTTATACTTCACTCTACCAAAAATCTGCCATTTAGGTTTCCTCACCCTTTCTTTTTCCCAAAACCCATTGTATAATTTAGAAAACAAGGGGGAAAGTATGTCTGAAGGAGTTTTGTTATTACTTGAATTTATTTGTTTTCTGTTTTTAACTTGCATTGTATTTGTCGTGATAGATAAATTTTGCAAGAAAATAAGCAAAAAAATAAGCACAGCGTCAAATTATGCAAATTTTATAAACCTTGAAACATTTATCACAAAATTTTTAAAAGTTGTTTTTGTGTTTTTTGCGGTGACGGCAATTTTGCAAAAACACGGCTACTCGCTAACCTCGCTCATCGCAGGTTTCGGCATCACAGGGCTTGCTGTTAGCTTTGCGGCAAAAGAAACGATAGCGAACATTTTTGGCTCAATTTCTTTAATGTTTGATAAAGTTTATAAGCTCGGGGATTATATTAAAGTTGGCGAGCATGAAGGAACTGTGGAAGACGTTAACATGCGCTCAACAAAAATAAGAACAACAGAAGACGTGCTTGTAAACATCCCTAACGAAACTCTTGCAACATCGCCTGTTTACAACTATTCAAAAATCACCAAAAGAAAAATTAAAGAAACCCTTGGCATAACATACGAAACGTCAGACGAAAAAATAACAAGGGCACAGAGAATTATTGAAAGCGTTTTAAGTGGAAATGAAGAAATTTATGATGGCTTTCAAATTTATGTGCCGCTTCTTAATTCAAGCTCAATCGATATAACTTTTGAAGCGTACGCAAAAACTGCAAATTTAGCGAAAGCCAGAGCCATAAAAAGCGAGTTACTTTTAAATATCTACAAAAAATTCAGAGAAGAAGAAATTTCGCTCGCTTACCCAACGCAAACTTTATATATAGAAAAATAATTTTTGAAAACACCTGCGCCACGCTTCCGGCTGGCAGTGCAGAATTTAAAAGCCCTCTTTAATAAGAGGGCTTCGTTTTTTAGTATGTAGTTAAAGTTTTCCAAGCATTTTTCTTTTCTTCAACTTTTTTCTTTTGAGTGTCTTGTTTTGCTTTAGCTTCGCTTTTCTTTTTTTCAAGCGCTTTTTTGTTTGCTTCTTGCTTATCTTTTATTGCTTTTTGTTTTGCTTCAAGAGCTTTTTTGTTTGCATTTTGTTTTTCTTTCAAAGCTTTTTTCTTTGCCTCAAGAGCCTTTTTATCCGCTTCTTGCTTGTCTTTTATTGCTTTTTGTTTTGCTTCAAGTGCTTTTTTGTTAGCGTCTTGTTTTGTTTGCAATTCTTTTTCTTTTTTAACAATGCCTGCGGTTTTACTTTGAATAAATTTTTCAGTATATGTTGTTTGAGCCGCATTTGCTACAGTCACAGCTACAAAAGAAAAAACGCAAAGTGTTGCAAATAATTTTTTCATAATCAAAACTCCTTATATTGTATTTCAGAATTATACAATATTTTTCAAAAATTCTGCAATCTTAATAACCAAATTTTTATCAAAATTTACATTTTTATATAATGCACTCAGCGCAGAAATAGGCTCGTCTTCATTTTTCAAGATATTATTAATTTCATCAATTAATTCAACCTCGAGCATATCAGACAGCACCATATTCAGATTTTTATCATACTCCAAAATTCCGCAAGGGAGCTTTACAGAAGGATTCTGTGCCGGTTCAAATTTTGAAAAAATCCAATCCGGCGAAGAATATGCACCATATATTTTATTAAATTCATCGTCGTCAAACTTGAAGTCGCAAACAATTTCTGCGCTTTTTTCTTTGAAATAATCCAAAAAACAAGAAATGACGCTTTTTTTAAAATCTGAAAGAGATATTTCAGGGGCAATTTCTTTCAAGTTTGTAATTCGCGATTTCACAGATTTTACAGATTTATCTGCAAATTTGATTCTATTCGGAGTCAAATATTTTGAAACTTCCTCTTTTTTAATATCAAAAAGAATTGTTCCATGGTGCAAGAAAGCTTGCTTTTTAATTCGATAAGCATTCCCTGAAAATTTTTTACCCTCAAACAAAATGTCGTTTCTTCCGGATAATTCTGCCCTCACGCCATTTTGCACCAAAGCCTTAAGCAAGATATTAAAACAATCTATTTTTGAATATTTTTTTGGCAAAATAAAACTAAAATTCAAATTGCCCTTGCTGTGGTAAACGGCGCCGCCACCTGTTATTCTGCGCGCAATTTTCACATTATCCGCCTTGCATAATTCAACATTGCATTCTGAATATGGGTTTTGATTTTTGCCAATCACTACGGTTTTATCGTTTTCCCAAAGAAAAAGAAGGGCAATATTCCCTTCTTTTTCAGCAAAATCAAGCATTAAAGTTTCAAGTGCTAAATTTTTATATACATCGGTTTGTTTTGATTTAACTACAAATATTTTTTTCATTTAAAAATTTTATCATAATTAAGCCAATTTTGCCGATTTTTATACCATAAGTGCTTTCATCATAATTGCAACGCCAAGCTGTTGGTCGACATAACTTGCGTCATATACACCATCGGCCACATATTTGCCCGATGTATAGTTTGATGTGCCAGCCCAAACATAAGGAGAAGCAACGCCTTTATTCCTATAGCCCGTGCCGTTGTAGCGCTCTGCATAGTCTAGGTAATAGTCTAAGCTACCTTTTTCATATTGAGAATTTGCAACTTTTGGCATTTCTCGCGTGATTGCATCAATTGCCGCGTCTGTCCAATCGTCAAAATAAATTCCCGCCGGCACAAGCGTTGTAGTTTTGCCTAGTTTTTCGCCATTGTGGAGGTATGTGCTAAAGTCGCCGGAGCCTTCACGCCAATGGATAGCTGCAATTAATTCAGCAGGCATTCCGGTTGCTTCTGCCACTTTTTCATATTTTTCTTTGTTTTGCTCATAATTTTTCTTGAAAGATTCCATTTCAGATTTTTGCCTATCGGACATATTTTCATCAAAATCAAAGTCAAAGTCATACTCATTAGGCGCGTATTCCTTTTCTTTTTCCGCATTTAAGGCTTCAGTGTATTTTTGGTTGAGGCTTGATATTTCATCTTGTGTGGTTTTGATTTTGTCTTGAACAGATTGCATTTTTTCTTCTTTTTTGGCTTGCACTGCTTCTTTAGCTTTTTCCCAAGCTTCTCTTGCTTCTTTTACGTCAGGGTGTTTTTCTTCATATTTGTTTTGAAGTTCTGTTAATTTATCTTCTGCTTCTTTGAGTTCTGTTTCAAGAGTTGTTTTTTCATTTGATAAGCGGTCAAGTTCTTTTTGAGCTGCGTCACGTTCAGCTTCTGCTTTTTGTTTTTCTTGTTCGACTGTTTGTTTTTCACTTTGAGCAGCTGAAAGTTTTGCTTGAAGGTCTGATGTATCTTTTCCTTCTTCGGCTGAATTTATTGCTTCTTGAAGAGAGGCAATTGAAGCGTCGAGGCTTGCAATTCTTGAATCACAGCTTGAGATTTTGCTATTTGCGCTATCTAGTTTGCCTTGTTCAGCTATTGTGTCTGCTTGGTTTTGGTTAAGCTTGTTTTGAGCTTCTTCCGCTTTTTCTTTTTGTTCGTTTATTGTTTTAGGATTAGCGCCATCGATTTTGCCTTCTAAGAAGCCTGCTTCATCTTGCATTTTTTCTTGATAAGCTTCATAAGCCTCATCTTCTGCATCTTCGAGGGCTTTAATTTCAGAGTCTGAACCGTTTGTGATTGCGCTTAGTTCTTCTTGGAATTTTGATAATTCAGATTCTTTTGTTTGAATTTCTGCTTTAATTTCATCGGCAGACATGTTGTCTGTGTTTTTGGTGTCTGATGTTTCTGATGAAGAGCTTGCGCCGCCTGCGCCTGATGTTCCTGATGATGAACCGCCGCCACCAACACCTGATGAACCACCTGCGCCTGACGAACCGCCTGAAGCTTGAGATTGATTAGCTTCTTGGGCTTTATTTACTTTTTCTGCTTCTTTTGCTTTTTCGGCTTCTTTTGTTTCTGCTGTTTCTTGTTTATCTAAAAGTTCACGTACTTTTTCGTTCAAAATGTCTTCTGGATTAATTCCGAGTTCTTTAAGAGCTTTTTCAATGTCATCGATGGATAAAGAAGAGGCATCGCCATCGTTTCCTGCGATTGATGATAAATAATCTCTTGCTTCGTCAATTGTGATACCGTTTGAGTCTTTATCTGCGATTTTTTTAATACTATCTTCATCAAATAGTTTTGTAAGCATTTCTTGGACTATTTCTTTTGCTTCTTTTTGTTTAGCTTCTTGTTCTGCTTTTATTGGCTTAGAGCTATCCGATGATATTTGAAGGGAATCGCCAAGTAATTCATCTGCGAGTTCTAATACAAATTCAGGTTCTTTAGCTTCTGCTTTTGTTTCTTCTGTTTTATTTGTATCAGAATTAATTCCTGTTATTGCACTTGCCGCATTTGCTACGTTTGTGAACACTTTTTTAATTAATGAATCTTCGTTAGGCATTAGAAATGCTCCTTTCTCTACATACAGTTATCCACCTTGTTTAACAAAAAAGTTAACGGCATAATTCAGCAAAACATTTAAAACTTTGAAGAAAATTTTTACATAAGTTAACAAATAAAAAACCGCCCGTTTGCAAATTGTAAAACAGGCGGTTTCGTATTGTTTATAAAACTAAGCTTTTTTGATTGTCTTATAAGTGCCTGCAATCAAGCTTGGCCACTGACCCCCGGGGCAATAATGTGCGCCGATAGCGTCAACGTTATCGAAGTTCACCGCGCTAACATCAGAATATCTTTCAGGGTATGAAGCGAGGTTTTTAGCCATTGCGCGAAGCCCTGCTTCAGGGCTTGAATATTTTGCAAATTTATAGCCATCGCTTTCGCGTGTTGTATAGCCAGCATCGCCAGAGCCCGTAACGCCGCCATAGTTATAGTTATTTTTAGCGTATGCGCTTGTGCCCCAGCCGGATTCAAGCCCGATTATAGCGGCGAAAAATTCCGGTTCAATTCCATATTCGTCTGCAATTTGAACAATTAATTCTTCTTTGCCTGCAAGTTCGCCTTTCATAATGCCTTCGTTAAGCTCTGTCGAGGCAGTTTGCGCGTTATAATCTTTTTCATGCTCCGCATTTAAGGCTTCAGTGTATTTTTGGTTGAGGCTTGATATTTCATCTTGTGTGGTTTTGATTTTGTCTTGAACAGATTGCATTTTTTCTTCTTTTTTGGCTTGCACTGCTTCTTTAGCTTTTTCCCAAGCTTCTCTTGCTTCTTTTACGTCAGGGTGTTTTTCTTCATATTTGTTTTGAAGTTCTGTTAATTTATCTTCTGCTTCTTTGAGTTCTGTTTCAAGAGTTGTTTTTTCATTTGATAAGCGGTCAAGTTCTTTTTGAGCTGCGTCACGTTCAGCTTCTGCTTTTTGTTTTTCTTGTTCGACTGTTTGTTTTTCACTTTGAGCAGCTGAAAGTTTTGCTTGAAGGTCTGATGTATCTTTTCCTTCTTCGGCTGAATTTATTGCTTCTTGAAGAGAGGCAATTGAAGCGTCGAGGCTTGCAATTCTTGAATCACAGCTTGAGATTTTGCTATTTGCGCTATCTAGTTTGCCTTGTTCAGCTATTGTGTCTGCTTGGTTTTGGTTAAGCTTGTTTTGAGCTTCTTCCGCTTTTTCTTTTTGTTCGTTTATTGTTTTAGGATTAGCGCCATCGATTTTGCCTTCTAAGAAGCCTGCTTCATCTTGCATTTTTTCTTGATAAGCTTCATAAGCCTCATCTTCTGCATCTTCGAGGGCTTTAATTTCAGAGTCTGAACCGTTTGTGATTGCGCTTAGTTCTTCTTGGAATTTTGATAATTCAGATTCTTTTGTTTGAATTTCTGCTTTAATTTCATCGGCAGACATGTTGTCTGTGTTTTTGGTGTCTGATGTTTCTGATGAAGAGCTTGCGCCGCCTGCGCCTGATGTTCCTGATGATGAACCGCCGCCACCAACACCTGATGAACCACCTGCGCCTGACGAACCGCCTGAAGCTTGAGATTGATTAGCTTCTTGGGCTTTATTTACTTTTTCTGCTTCTTTTGCTTTTTCGGCTTCTTTTGTTTCTGCTGTTTCTTGTTTATCTAAAAGTTCACGTACTTTTTCGTTCAAAATGTCTTCTGGATTAATTCCGAGTTCTTTAAGAGCTTTTTCAATGTCATCGATGGATAAAGAAGAGGCATCGCCATCGTTTCCTGCGATTGATGATAAATAATCTCTTGCTTCGTCAATTGTGATACCGTTTGAGTCTTTATCTGCGATTTTTTTAATACTATCTTCATCAAATAGTTTTGTAAGCATTTCTTGGACTATTTCTTTTGCTTCTTTTTGTTTAGCTTCTTGTTCTGCTTTTATTGGCTTAGAGCTATCCGATGATATTTGAAGGGAATCGCCAAGTAATTCATCTGCGAGTTCTAATACAAATTCAGGTTCTTTAGCTTCTGCTTTTGTTTCTTCTGTTTTATTTGTATCAGAATTAATTCCTGTTATTGCACTTGCCGCATTTGCTACGTTTGTGAACACTTTTTTAATTAATGAATCTTCGTTAGGCATATTATCCCCCGTACTCATAATATTTCACTTTTCGTATCGGATATATTCTCAAAATTCTTTAGCAATATTAAGAAATCGTTACAAGAAAATAGAAAAAGTTTTAAGAAATGCTTAAAATTTGCAATGAGTGCATTATTTGCTACAATTTATTTATAGATTTACGGGGTTAGTATGCAAAAAAATTATATTGAAACAAAGCTTCAAAACAAAAAGTTTTGTGAAAATTTTAACGAATTATTAGAGAGAATTAAAGATAAAAAAGTTTTGATTTATGGTACAGGAAAAGCCTACAGAAAACTTAATGAAGCATTTAATTTAAAAGAAAAATTAAATATAATTGCTTACGCTGATAAAAAATTTGAAGGCGAAGGCGAATTTGAAGGCAAGCCTGCCATCCCGCCGACATGCGTCAAAGAAGCAGGTGCAGATGTCGTTTTGCTAGCGCTTGAAGCACCCGAGCAAGCGCGCGAGCAATTATGCCTTATGGGCGTGGAAGCAGAGATAATTTACGCTTTTCTTGAAAATGATTTGCACGCAAGCGAGTATTTTAAATATCTTGAAAAGATTAAATTCGCAAAACATTTGAAAAAAATTGAGAAAAAATTAAAAGGCAAAAAAGTTTTAATTTACGGCACAGGAAATTTATTCCAATACATCTATGAAAATTATGACCTGTCAAACTTAAATATCATAGGCATTTCGGATAAAAAATATGAAACTTGCCAAGAGGATAAATTTTTTGGAGATAAATTCCCAATTTGTGCGCCCGATAAAATCAACGAACTAGCGCCGGATTATATTCTTGTTGGCACGTTGTATTTTGTTAAAATTATCGACATTTTAGAAAATAAAGTTGTGAAAAATAAAAAAATCAAAATTAAACCGCTTTTAAATAAACCGCTTTTAGAAATTTTTAATGAGGTTTGGTATTAATGTCATTGAGCCCTTTAATATCAATTATAATACCTGTATTTAATGCGGAAGTTTATATTGAAAAGTGTTTGAACTCGCTTTGCGCGCAGACATACGCTAACATTGAAATTTTATGCACTGACGATTGTTCGACAGATAATAGCGTTAAAATCATCCAAAAGCTGCAAGAAAATGACCCGCGCATTAAATTATTCCATCACGAAAAAAACCAAGGCCCCGCAACTGCAAGAAACACAGGGCTAGATGGGGCAAGCGGCGAATATATTATGTTTTGCGATAATGACGACACGTATGAGCCTAATATGTGCGAAAAAATGCTAAGCGCAATGCTTGAATATGACGCAGACCTTGTGACATGCAGAGCAAACATTGAAAACACATATCTTGATAAACCGCTTGCAGATTATGTAAACTCGCAACCTATTGGCAAATATCACCTTTGCGACAAAATGAAATGCCACATAAACGTGCTACTCTGGAACAAAATTTATAAAAAATCATTGATTGATAAATACAGAATAAGGTTTCCTGACGGAGTTTCAGGGGAAGATGACGCATTTTGCTGCACGTATTCCGCGGTTTCTGAAAAATATTATGGCTTAGAGGACAAATTATACAACTATGCTCTTCGCAAATCCTCTTTCACTTTCACAATCGGAAGGGGGAAAGCGAGCGAAAAAAGGTTTGATAAAATAAGAATTATAGAGTTTATTTACAATTTCATGGAAAAATATAACCTGCTTAAAAAATGCAAAATGACATTCAGCGACAGGGTGAACAAAGAAATGATTTATATGTTTGAATGGAATAAATCATTTTTTGCTCGAAGAGAAATAATTAAAAGATATAACGCTTTTATTGAAAACACAATATTTAAAGAAGAGAAAAAATCAATCGGTGCACTTACGATTTTAAAAAGAATAAATCAGTGCTATTGGTTTTAAATCCTAAAAGGAGAATATATGAAAAGCCCAAAAGATATGAAAATAATTCAAATAGACATAACGAACGCCTGCGTGAACAGGTGCTCAAATTGCACTCGCTTTTGCGGGCACCACACAAAACCTTTCTTTATGGATTTTGAAACATTTAAGCGCGCCGTGGATTCTTTTGAAGGATACGAAGGCTGCGTTGGGATTATTGGCGGAGAGCCAACTCTTCACCCTGAAATTGAAAAATTTATCGATTATTTAAGAGAAAAAAGAATTGGCAAAAAAATCGAAGTTTCAAGGGCGCCAATTTCTAATATGCTGTGCCACATAAGGGAAAATTTAGACAACACAGCGGCAAAAATCGGCTTTTGGTCATCACTTAATAAGGGGTATTACAGGCATTTTGAAACGATTAACGATTCTTTCGATTGGCAGCTTTTAAATGACCACGATAATAAATGCTTGCACCAAGCAATTTTGATGTCGCGCAAAGATTTAGGGATATCTGATGAAGAATTTTATCAAAAAAGAGATGCTTGCTTTGCGCAAAACACTTGGTCTGCAACAGTTACCCCAAAAGGCGCATTTTTTTGCGAAATTGCAGGGGCGCTTGATATGCTATTTAACGGAGAAGGCGGCTGGGAAGTTGAAAAAGGATGGTGGAAACGCACGCCGGATGAATTTGGCGAACAGCTGAAATGGTGCGAATTATGTTCACTTTGCCTTGATGTACCGAAAAGAATAGCAGGAGAAGATATAGACGACATTTCAGAAACTTTGTATGAAAAATTAAAAGAAGTGAACTCTCCAAAAATTAAACAAGGCAAATTCTGCGTGCACAAAAAAGAAGAATATGACGAACATAAATCAGAATACAAATCTTTTGCAAACGCGAATGATTATATGGAAGCAGGCTCAAACATAAGAACCACGGCAAATAACAGAAATTATTACCCAAGGACATTTGAAATTACAACAGCAGATAAAGCAAAATGTGCAATCAACAAGCAAACAGATTGGGTTATACTTTCTGAAAACAAAAAAGACGCGAACCATATTGCAAAAGTTTTGAAAGATTTTGTCATAAACCCCGGGTGCTTGTATGTTTATAAAGGCGAACTGATTTTTAATGTGCTTGCAAGAAGCATTCGCGACAATTTGAAAAACAACAATTTAGATTTTAACAAAATTAAAACTTATTACCCTTGCGACAAAATTATTGATATAAATAACATTTGTCACAAGTGCCATAAATCAAGCGAACTAGCAAAAAAACTAGGAAAAACTTTGCAAATCTTAAAATACACTTGGATATAAAGAGGAAAAATTATGAAAATAGCATTAAGCGGCGCAAACGGATATATTGGTTCACACCTTGTTAAAGCCTTGGTGAATGCAGGGCACGAGGTTATTGCACTTGATATTAAACACGACCGCATTGACCCGCGCGCAAAATATATAAATTTAGATATTTTTTCTGAAACTGAAGGGCTTTTTGAAAAACTTGGGAAACCTGATGTTTTTATACATTTAGCCTGCAAAGATGTGGCACGCCACAATTCGCCTTGGCACATTGAGAGCATTTCTAAAACTTTTAATTTAATAAAAAATCTTATAGATGATGGGCTCGGGCAAGTTGTGACAATAGGTTCAACGCATGAAGTCGGGTATTTTGAAGGAAAAGTTACAGAAAACACACCCACAAACCCGCAAACATTTTACGGAATTTCAAAAGATGCCGTAAGAAGAATTATTCAAGCTTATGCTAAAGAAAAGGGCGCCATACATCAGCATTTAAGATTTTTCTATACATACGGAGATGATTTAGAAAGTTCCGGCTCCGTGTTTTCTAAAATTTTGCAGATGGCAGCGAATGGCGAAAAAACATTCCCGTTTACCGATGGCAAAAATGAATTTGACTATATCGAGATAAACGAGCTTGCAGAGCAAATTAGAGCCGTAGTTGAGCAAAAAGAAGTTACAGGGATTATCCACTGCTGTTCAGGCAAACCAATTGCAATTAGGTCACAAGTGGAGCATTTTATAAAAATGCACGGGCTTGATATTAAACCGGATTTTGGAAAATACCCTTCTCGCCCTTATGATTCGCCTTGTATATACGGCGACAACTCTAAAATTCAACAAATTTTAGCAAACCGCAAATAAGTTACTTAGTAACTGTAAAATTACTTAGTAACTGTAAAATTACTTAGCGACGGCAAAAAATAAGTTATTTCATAACAGATGTCACAACTTTAGTGAGGGCAAAAAGCGCAATGGCGTTTGGAATAACCATTAAATTGTTAAACATATCCGTTAATTCCCACACTAAATCGCTCGAGATAAGGGTGCCGAGCAAAATGAAAAAGAGCGCAAGGAACATATAAATAAGCTCAACCTTGTGCGGATTTTTCTTGCCCCAAAGGTACAACATATTGATTTTTCCAAACAAATTCCAGCCAAGAATTGTTGAAAATGCAAAAAACATTAAACAAATTGCAACGAACGCCGCGCCAAAAGTTTCGCCAAAAATTGAACCAAAGGCGCACTGCGCAAGGTTTGTTTTATTTAAAACATTAGTAACTGCGCCTGTGTAGCCACTTGAGAGCGCGCCACCTGAAACATATAAAGTTGAAATAATTACAAGCGCATTCAAGGTCAAAATAACAAAAGTGTCTATAAAAACACCAACCATTGCAACCGTACCCTGGTGGTGCGGGTCTTTAACATTTGCAAGCGCGTGCGCGTGCGGAGTGGAGCCCATACCGGCTTCGTTTGAGAATAAGCCTCTTTTTGCACCTTGGCTTAGCATTTCTTTAAACGCATACCAAAAACCACCGCCAATTATCGCTTGAGGGTGAAAGGCATATTTGAATATCAAGCCAAAAGTTTCAGGAAGATATTTCGCGCGGACAATCAACACCACAAAACAGCCCAAAATAAAAAATATCGCCATAATTGGAACAAGCTTTTCAACAACGAGCGCAAGCCTTTTGATACCGCCGATAAAAATTACGGCGCAAGTAATAACCAAAATTACGCCAATTAGCCAAGCGGGAATATTAAACGCCGTTTGCATACAGTTTGCAATCGAATTTGATTGCACCATACAACCCATAAAACCAAGCGCAAGGATAATTGCGACTGCAAAAAAACCTGCTAAAAATTTGCCAAATTTGTTTTTAAAAGCGGTTGTGATGTAGTATACAGGGCCGCCTTTAATTTTTCCGTTTTCTTCCACAACCCTTGTTTTTATTGCAAGAGAAGCCTCTGCATATATTGTTGCCATTCCAAAAAACGCGATGACCCACATCCAAAAAATCGCCCCGGGGCCGCCAATTAAAATTGCGCCCGCCGCACCAACAATGTTCCCTGTGCCCACTTGCGCCGCAATTGCAGTTGAGAGCGCTTGCCAAGAAGTCATACTTTCGTGGTGATGTTTATCAAAAAGTTTTATCCCGCCAAAAATGTTTGTGAGCCCTTCTTTGAAACATCTAACCTGAACAAAACGTGTTTTGATTGTGTACCAAAGCCCAACCCCCACAAGCAAAAAGACAAGGATATAATTCGATAAATATTCATTAAATTGCGCCACAAACGGAAATAAAGTATTTTCGAGTGTTTCAATCATTTTTTATCCTTCCAACGCGGGGTTACAACTATTCTAACTTAAAAATTTAATTTTTGAAAGGTTTAAGAGAATTTAAGAGGCACCTTAGCAGGGTGCGCAATTTTGTTTTGTCAAAAAATATTATTTACAAGTTTTAAATCAAATATGAAAATCTCGCCCGTGAAATATTATTCAAATTCGCGCGCCGTGAACTTTGGCACAACAAAAAGAACGACTTACGGAACAAATAATGCGAAATGATCTATCACAAGAGATTTGCATAAAGAAGAGATGATTTTAAAAAAATACGAAGGGCGCTCTGACGGGAAATATCAAGATGAAAACAAAATAAAAAACGAAATTAAAATATACCGCGATATAAAAAGTAGAAAATTAAAATAATTATAGAAAGGAAAATTTTATGATAAACAAAATAAGTTTTATGGGGCAAGCGCGTTTTTTAGATGGCGCAACAAAAACCATAAAACCGGCTCATAAAGAAAGGATTGAAAATTACGCAAAAGCACTAGGAAAAGATGGCGATGTTGTAATTGTCGGCACGCAAACAGAAAAAATATACGTATACAACGGCAAAATGTACGGAGAAAATGCGGTTTCAACAAGCTGTGATGAAGACGGGTTTAAATGCAAAATTAAAACACGAGATGGCGAAAAAATAGCTGACCCGAGCGAGGTTAAAATGTTAACAAAAAGGCTTCCTGTTTATAATGGCTACATTTTCTATTCCCCAAACAAAGAAAATTTAAACTTTATGCCAGATAGAATTGAGTTTGATTTTAGAGGTGGCGAAGATAACGTGAAGGCAACCACAATTTCACCTGATGGCAGAAGGGAAACAAATCCTAATATTTTGTTTTAGGACTTACCAAAGAATGCAAAATTTCGAATTAAAAAAAGACCTCGTTTGAGGTCTTTTAATATATAAACGCGCCATGGATGCTTTAATCGTTGGCGAGGGACGAGCCTTACGAGTAAAGTATGCGCAGGATTGCGTAAATTTCAAGACATTTATGTCGTAGAAATTAGCAAGACCAGCTGAGCGCACCACAGCAGAGAGCGAAACAGTCAAGGCGATGAGCCTTGCTGTGTAGACTCGTTTAACGCGAGGAGCAAGGAGATGTAATCTCGAAAGGCGCAAAATTTTGAATTAAAAAAGACCTCTTATGAGGTCTTTTTTAATATTTATAATACGCGCCTGGAGAGATTCGAACTCCCGACCTTTTGGTTCGTAGCCAAACACTCTATCCAGCTGAGCTACAGGCGCATAATATTTAATTTTCAAATCCTTTCACTAAGCTGGATAGAGTGTTTTTGAACTTACATTAAACTTTTACTTCGTAAAAGATTTAACAGCCAGCTGAGCTACAGGC
>CAZMZD010000020.1:0-21908 GCA_964570895.1 uncultured Gammaproteobacteria bacterium | reverse complement strand
GAGTATATGTACAGCCGTGAGGAACGGGTGGACATATACGACACTGGACTACGTACGAGCCACTCACAGGCTTATTTTGTCGCAATTAAGGTGCGCATAAACGCATCCTACAGCTAAAATATACAACATGTCATCCTGAATTTATTTCAGGATCTTGCCAATTGGGCGACGTCACAACAATTAATGTCATGCCGTCCAAAAAGTATGCCCAACTACGGGTTCATATTCTTGTTTTAGCACAATAGAGGTGCGCATAAACGCACCCCACAACCAATCTGCAAACTGCGAACTATAACACTACCTTCACGTTTCAATAATCTTTGCGCAAGGATATTCTGTGCCCTCCGGATATTTTTCTTCCGCTTCTTTTAGTGCGTCTGATAGAATTTCATCCATTTTTACAGGTTCATTATTTTTTAAAACAATTTCAGAAGGTTTTTGCCCTAAAATTTCATACCCTTGTTTACCTCTGGATAGAAATGAATCTATGGCGCAAGTGTAGGTTTTATTTTTGTCTTTTGGTTCCCCGTTGCCATCTAACAACGGTTTATCATTAATGTAAATTTGCTTTAGAACAAATTTTTGGGCATTGTCATCGCGCGTGCCTTCAAGTGCTACATTGTTTGATAATTGTAAGAATTTTGAATTTGCTTTTGTATACGAATAAAGATTTAGTGCGTGTTGGAAAATTGTTTTTAATTCGTTTGTGTTTAATTCAAATTTTTCAATAGTGTTTGGTGCACCCATAGCTTTTTTTAAAGAATAACTTGTAATATCCTCCCCTTTTTTATAGGGCAGACCTGCCGTTAAAAAGCCTGTGGAAAAGAATGCAATGTCTGTGTTTGCTGCTTTCTTCATCCCGTCAGCCAAAAAACTTCCAAGCGGGCAAGTTTCTTCGTAAGAGTATGGAAGATTTAGAATTTTTGGTGCAATGCTCTTTAAAAGCCCTGTTTCTTCTTCGCATTTTTCAACATCATCTTTGAAAACTTTATCAAGTTCAAGATTTTCATTTTTTATTACTTCAACATTTTGAATGTTTGTTTGTTTGCCGTCGTTCACTAAATCCATCCTGTACATAAGATTACTAAATGCTTCAGGATAATATATTTTAGAATTTTCTTTATGTGGAATAAAGTCGTGTTCGTGCCCGCCAACTAAAAGGCTCACAGGAATTCCTTTTTGCTTGCAATATTCCATTATCTTATCGCTTGACGGAGTAAGGTCATGGTTCAAGATAATAACATTATGTGGTTTTTCTTTTTCAATTCCTTCAATAATGCTATTAATCACTTCATTATTTTCGTTTTCTTCTATTCCCAGCGGTTTTACTGTGATATCAGCATCTTTGTCCTGATTAATATTATTAATACAAAAACCTGTTATGAAATTTTTATCCCCGTCGCGCTCAAGGGTAATATAAGGCTTAACATTGTCTAAAAGTTCGCCATTTTTTTTGGAAACATTTGCGCAAACCGTGTGTATTCCGTTATCGGAAAATATTTTTAATGTTTCATTTAAAAATGCAAGTCCTTCTTTATTAAAGCCAAAATCATTATTTCCAAGCGTGGTCACAATTTCCATATCCGGCTTTGCTTTTTTGGTTTTTAAATAAATATCCCTTTCAAGCGCTTGTGGGTAAATTCCTTTAAACATATCTCCGCCGTATAAAAGAAGCACATTTTTGTTATCTTTTTCATCGTTTATAACTTTTGATAAAAAAGCGCTTGTTTTCCTTGTTTCCTGATGAGAATCAGTAACGGCGTAAACACGCGTTGTTCCTTTAAAAAACGTTCTAAAATTTCCTGTGATTTTCATTAACGCACCTTTTTAATATCCAAAAATTAAAAACTCGTAAATTTATTTTTTTGCGAAAAAAAGCACCCGAATTAGGTGCTTTTTATTATTTTAGTTTAAATTTATTTGTGGTTTAAATTGATGAACGGAACGCTGCTTCCCATCATATATTGAGGCATTTTGCCGTCCCATTTTTGCACCGCTTCATATTCAACAAGAGCTTTGTTTTGAGTGAGCGCTGTTGCTCTTATTTTCATAGATTTTGCTTCAGCTTCTGCTGAAATTAATTTTTGTTTTGCTTCTTCTTGAATTTGCACTGTTTTATTTTTTGCTTTTAAGGCTTCTTGTTCTGCGGTCACTTTTGCTTCAATTGCTCTTTCGAATGTGTCTGAATAGTTAATTTCAGTCATTTGGAAAGAAGTTACGTTAATGTGTTGCTTTTTCATAGCTTCTTGCAAGTTTTTCAAAATGCTTGCTGTTGCGCTAGCTCTGTTTGCAACTAAGTCTTGAGCGTTCCAACGCCCGATAACGTCTTTAATTCCGCCTTCTGCTGCCGGCATTAAAATTTTATCAACATAATCCATACCAACTTCGCGGAACACAACATGCGCGTACGCCGGCTCAAGATTATAGTTTATAACATAACTTATTCTTGCTTGTTGAATGTCTTTTGTGTAAACCTCTGTTTCAATGTTTGTTTTTTGGGTTCTCACATCCATTGTTTTGATTTTTGAAATAAATGGAGTAACAAAGTGCACCCCTTCAGAATAACTTTGCGGGGAAACCTTTCCTAGTGTGACTTTAACTCCTCTTTCCCCTGCGCCAACTATTGCAATAGGGTTAAACATAATTACAAAAAATATTACAAGTAATGCCACTGCAAGCAACATTGCATTTCTATTTGATGTCATATTATAAACTCCTTATTTGATTATACTAAGCCGTAAATTGCAAGTGCGGCGTAAATTAAAACAACAAAAATTGCAAGAATTACAAAAAAGCTTACAATTTGTTTACCATACTCTTTATACAAATTAACTTTAGTGATTAAGCTAACGGAAGCAAGAATTATATTCACTGCAACTATTAAACCTAACAATAACATTAAAACTCTAAATGCCATATTAACCTTCTTTCTTGCCAAAATTCTATCAAATTATTCAAGTTAAATAATCATGCATAAGCATTAAAAAAATCGTATTTTTTCTAAATAAATAAGCAATTTTTCATGAGTTTTTGTTTTATTTATCATGTGAAGATAAGTTTTTTAAATACAAATTTTAATAATATATCTTTAGGGTTTGGCAAAAACTATGTAACAAAGTCCCCCAAAAAAAGCTTTGAGGGTCCTGTTACGGATGTTTTTGAAAAAAGTGTTGATACAAAACCTGAAAAAAATAAAAGAGTTTCAGACGAAAAGAAAACCGATATCGATATTGTAAAACCATGGGCCAAAAGATTATCAAGCGATGTAGAGATGGCGTATAAAATTTTCAAAGCAAAAATGGAAAATACATTCACGCCTGTTTGCAACTATGATTCAAAAAAATACGATTGGCTGCCTGAGGAAGAGTGCAAAGGAAAGCTCATATTAAACAAAAAATCAATAACATCAATTATTGAAAAAATGCTTAGTGGCGGCAAAAGAACAGAAAAAGAAGCTCGCGCGGAAATAAAAGACGCAATTAGAGGAAGGGTTGTTTTAACACACGGTTCTCAAGAAGAAGGCGACAAAGTTTGCAATGAAATCATAAAAGCTGTTGAAAAAGGCACGCTCGAAATTAAGCATATTAAAAACTATACAACAGATGATAATATGCAATATGTTTCATCAAAAATGATTAACAAATTAAAAAAAGCAGTCAAAGACGCTTCCGGTGGAGTTCCTTGTGAATATACAGAAAAAGCAAAATCGACGGGTTATAACGCAGTTCACATCATTTTTAAAATAGATAACGAATTTGATGGCGAACTTCAAATTATGGGAAAAAATGTAGAAAATTTAAAAGATGTTGAAGACGTTTTTTATAAATTAAGCGGAAACAAACACGTTGCAAAACAATATAAAGATATTGAAAAGAAATACAAATCTTTAGCATCAAAAAGCCAAAATAAATTAGAAGAAAATCTAAATTCTTATGTAAGGGACGCTTATTTGTATGAAAGAAAAAAAGAATTAGGAATACTAAAAGACTTATATCATGGTAAATTTTTACCATTAAATACGGAAAAATATAATCTGCCGGAAGAGTTTGATTTTAATAACATTGCTAAAATCAAAAAATCTGCTCAATAGACCTAAATCAGCCGTTGGGAGTACATATTTTTATAATAGTTGTGCTATCATATAACTATTCTTAACTAGTGGGGACAATGAAGAGTTTTATTAAATTTTTGAGTATTATTTTAGTTTGTGCTTTTTTAAGTGCACAAACAGGTTTTGCTATTGAAAACGCTGAAGGTCAAACTGAAAATAAAAAACAAAATGTTTTCAGTTTTGTAAAAGAAAAAATTAAATTTGGCACAGAAAAAACAAAAAAAACTAAAAAAGCAAAAAAAGAGAAAAAGAAAGCACAAGTTGAAGAAATTAAACTTCCCGAAATAAAAGAAGACTCTGCCCCCAATAATAAATTTAAAGTTATGACAGTTGAAGATTGCGTTAATTATGCGCTTCAACATAATCCTAATTTGCAAGTATCAGAAGCAAAAGTTAATGTTGAAGAATATGGAATTAATATTCAAAGAGCAAACTATGCCCCAAAATTCAGTGCAAAAGTGAATTACGGGCACAATTCAAATAATGGCACAAGAATAGTTAATTCTCATGAAAATTCACTCGGGGTCACTCTTGGTGTTTCTGAATTAATTTGGGATTTTGGCAAAACTACCGCTAAAATTAACATGTCAAAATACAAAACTTTATCTGTTGAATATGATCATGAAACAGAGGTTTTGGCTGCAATTTATAATGTGAAAATCAATTATTTTAAGGTTTTGGCTTCTCTTGCAAACATTGATGTTCTTGAAGAAAATGTAAACATAAATTTTCTAAATTATGAACGCGTTAAAGCGATGTATGATGAAGGTTTAAAATCCAAAATTGATATGGTGAACGCGGAAGTTAATTTGACAGACGCGAAAATTAAACTTACAGAAGGTCAAAACACTCTTGAAGCCTCTTTAATTGACTTGAAAAACTCTATGTATTGGGAAGAAGACACAGATTTTCTTGTTAAAAACACGGAAGAATTTAATTTCTTAAAGTCTGATTACAATGAAAAAATTGAAAATTTGGAAAATTTTGAACCAAAAAAACCTGAAATGCAAAAAGACGAAGAAGGAATGATTACGCTAACGGCTGGAATTGAGCGCAAAAATATAATAAAAGATTACACATTCAAACCATTTGAAATAACCAAAAAAGACGCGGTTCAAAAGGCACTCACTCAAAGACCTGATTTGAAGTCATTAAAAATGCTGACAGATGTGCAAGAAGAATCACTAAAAGCGCTTAAAAAGCAATATGCGCCTGAAATTACAGCAGACCTTAATTGGGGTTACACAAAAAATGAAGACACATATTCAAGCCCGCTCACAGTTGGCGCCGGCGTTGGTTTAGGCTCTGTTAATCCATATAAAATTCACCACGAAATTAAGCAAGGTGAAGAATATTTAAACATCGCATATTACAATTATAATGTTTCAAAAGCCAATGTGTTTTGGGAAGTTCAAACAAATTATGTGAATATGCGCCAATTGGAAAAGAAAATTCCTCTTATGAATGAAAAAGTGAAAGCAACTTTAGAAAATTTTGAACTTGCAGATGGAAGATATAATGTAGGCTTAAATAACTATATCGAACTTCAAGATGCACTCACAAATTACAACAATTCTCAAAGAAACTTTATTGAAGCCGTGTTTAATTATCACGTGGCAAGAGAAACATTGTTAAAATCAATGGGGGTTAGATGAATAAAAAATTAATAATTACTATCTCGAGCATAATTTTGGCACTTCTTCTGTGCGTTATTTTGCTTTTGAGTTTCAAAAAAAATAAAACTAATTATTTAACAAAGCCGATTGAAAAATGTACGATAGTCCAGCTTGTTGAAGCTTCTGGCACAATTAAGCCGATTAATACAATCACGGTCGGCACGCAGGTTTCGGGCACAGTATCAAAAATTTATGTTGATTTTAACAGCGTTGTGAAAAAAGGGCAATTGCTTGCAGAGCTTGACCCAAGCTTGTTTCAAGCAAATGTTGACCAATCAAAAGCAAAATTAAGCAACGCAAAAGCAGCTTATGCAAAAGCAATGTCTTCGCTTAATTACAAGAAAAATAATTATCAAAGATACAAAAATTTGTATGCAAAACATTATGTTTCAAAAGACGATTTAGAACTTGCAGAAGCGAATTATCTTCAAGCAAAAGCAGAAGTGGACGCAGCGAAAGCTGAAATGAATGCCGCAAGCGCCACTCTTGAAAATAATTTAACTAATTTAAGATATTCAAAAATCGTTTCGCCTGTTGACGGGACGGTTATTTCGCGCGCAGTTGATGTTGGGCAAACCGTTGCCGCAAGTTTTAACACCCCAACGTTGTTTGAAGTTGCTAAAGATTTAACTAAAATGCAAATTGAAACAAGCGTATCCGAAGCAGATATTGGGAAAATTAAAGTCGGTCAAAAGGCGGAATATGTGCTTGATGGCTATCAAGAAAGAACCTTTGAAGGCGAAGTAACGCAAGTTCGCCTTGCTTCAACCACCACAAATAATGTTGTAACATACACTGTTATAATTTCTGTTGATAACTCTGAAGGGCTTGCAATCCCTGGGATGAGCGCGAATGTTTCAATTATCACGGGCGAAGTGAAAGATGTTTTATGTGCGCCTAACACTTCTTTAAAATTCACCCCAAGCACGAATACTAAAAAATATGAAAAGCAGGGGATTTGGATTAAAAATGGCGCTGCGCTTAAAAGATATGATATTGAGCTTGGGCTCTCAGACGATGAAAAAACTCAAATTATAACGAATGAAATTAAAGAAGGCGATGTTGTGGTTGTTGCAGACCTTAGCAAAAAGAAAAATTCACATCCGAAACCGCCGATGTAGGGAATCTAGCGCAAACATAGGAAAATATGGCACTAATTGAAGTAAAAAATGCAGTAAAAATGTATAAAATGGGCGAAGAAAATTTCTATGCCTTAAACGATGTTTCTTTTGAAATTGAAACAGGCGAATTTGTTGCTATAATGGGCGCTTCAGGCTCAGGCAAATCAACTTGCATGAATATGTTAGGCTCTCTTGATAGGCCAACAAGCGGGAGCTATTTTTTAGATGGGGTCGATGTTTTATCCCTAAATTCAGAAGAGCTTTCAGATATTAGAAACAATAAAATCGGTTTTGTTTTCCAAGGTTTTAATTTGATTTCAAGAACATCTGCGATTGATAACGTGTGCTTGCCGATGATTTATAAAGGCATTCCAGAAGAAGAAAGATATAAGCGAGCTCGCGAAGCTCTTAAAATAGTCGGGCTTGAAAATAAAGAAAACAATATGCCTTCTCAAATGTCCGGCGGGCAACAGCAAAGGGTTGCAATTGCAAGGGCAATTGTAAACGACGCACCGCTTATTTTGGCAGACGAACCGACAGGGAACTTAGATACAAAAACAAGTATCGATGTTATGGAATTTTTTGTGAATTTGAACGAAAAATATGGGAAAACAATCGTTCTTGTAACGCATGAAGAAGACATCGCACAATATACAAAAAGAGTTCTTAAATTTAAAGACGGGAAAATAATTTCTGATAAAAAACAAAAACATGCGCGTTAGATAATTTGTTAATAAAATTCCTGTAATTCAAAATTTTATTCAGTTGTAGGGTGCGTTTACATGCACCATAATTGCAACAAACGTGTAGGTTGGGCATACTTGCCCAACATCTAAAGCGCCTAGCAGCAACCTGTAGGTCAGGCACTGCCTGACAAATAAAAACAAAAGGCGTCATGCTGAACTGCGGATTTTTGGTAGGGCGGATACGGAGTGTAGCCCGCAAGAGCAAATAGCTCTATGGAGTGGAAAAATCTTTGAAAAAAGATTTTAAAACGGAATGCTAGAGCTATGCGTACCCAAAAATCCAAGACGGTTTCAGCATCTTATAAGCCAAGAGGTTTGGCATTAATTATTGAGTTCGTAGGTTGGGCATACCTGCCCAACAATATGATTTTAACCTGTCATCCTGAAAGCGTAGAAAATGAGGATAAGCCGTAATTTTCAAGCTGTTCAGGATCTTACTAACCAATGCAACTTGGCACAATATTTTACATTTTGTTCACTTTTTATTATGTTTTTCATTTCTTTCTTTTAGGCTCAATATACTTATTAAATACAAAATCATATAACGTTTTGTCCCTTAGGCCTGGTTGCTGAAGATGTAGCTTATAGGCCCTTAGGTCATTTTTTAAATCAAATAAAGTGTCTTCAAGCGAATACCCCATAAAAGTATCTTTCACCTCTTTCCCAAGTGAATAAAATAAGCCTCTTCCCCAATTTAAATCGCATAATGCTTGTTTAGTACCTGCAATATGCCTAAATTGATTCATCTCTTGCTCATTCATATTGACAGTGTCGGCTCTATTATAATTAGCCAATGATGGCAATAATTGATTATTGTAATATTGCCCAAATTCCGATTTATTAAAATTGTTTTTTGTAGAATTTAATAGCATTTCCACAAGTTTTTGTTCATTGCTTTTATTATTCATAATGTGCTATACTCCTCTCGTGGTTAAGTATTTTGTATCAACATTAAAAATTTTTTCAGTATTGTTGAAAGTATTAATTATACTTTTACTTACTTTTTTGATTGCAAATGCTTTTTTAGATATTAAATCTTCAATTTTAGGTATAATTTTTGGTGCATCTGCTTTGACGTGCGTGTTTCTGCCAAAAAAATATAAACGCGCAAGGCTGGTTTTAAAAATAGTCATAACAATATTTTTGTTGCCTGTTGTATATGCTTTTCTTTGTGGATTTTTTGTAGGGTAAGGCATTTTAAATATCATATTTTGCTCGCTTGCTTTTTGTTTTGCCATTTTATTTCCTTTCTTATTAAAGATTTAATATTAATATATTCATAATAGCTAGAGTTCTTGATTATTAGTGAAAAATATGCTATTTATTAACAAATATGAGATAATATTAAATAAAATAGCAAATCGCTAACAAAAGGAACGAAAATGAAACCTTTATTAACAAAAAAACAGTTAGGGAAAAGATATCGAAAATTAAGAGAATCTATCGAAACAAATAATTTAAAAACATATACACAAGATAAATTAGCTAAAGATTTGGGTATAACAAAAACACAAATTTCAAATTTGGAAACAGGCGAAAAATACATTTCAATAACCGAACTAGTATCTTATGCTAAATTTTTCAACGTAACTATGGAATATCTTTTAGGTTTAAGTGATAACAAATATCACAATACCTATAATATCGGCACCACTCTTGGATTATCCGACAAAGCTATAGAAAGATTACACTATTATCATACCGATAATAATAAAAAAGATTATAACTATATACAAGTGATAAACTTTTTAATAGAAAATCTTAATTCGCCAAAAATGGAAAGACTTGACCGCTTTTTATTTGCAAGGCCAACTCATTTTTTGATTAAAGATTGGAACAAAAATGAGTATAAAAATGCCAAATATTTATCCGTTTGCAGCGAATTAGGAAATTACCAATTTACCCTAGATGAAATTAATTCGATTTTGCGTTTGGATATTGAAAAATTATTATTTGAATTAAAAGAAAAAGCCAAAGATTTTAAGAGAAATAGAATTGTTAAAACCATAGATACTAAAGAGTTAAATGAATGGGCAAATAAAAGAACAGAAGAATCAGAAAATTATAAATATGAATGAAGTTCGTAAGTTGAATATACTTGCTGGGCGGTATGACATTAATTGTTGTAATGTCGCACAATTGGCAAGATCCTGAACAGCTTGAAAATTACGGCTTTGCCTTATTTTCTATGCTTTCAGGATGACTATTTTGTTGTATTGTATTGTCACTAAAGTTTGTAACTCGTGGGTCAGTTGTAGTGTGCGTTTATACGCACCTTATTTGCTAAGACACCAAATTCTCCCTTATCGCCTTCACTGCTGCTTGCACTCTGTCATCAACACATAGTTTTTGTAATATGGAACAAACATGTGCTTTTACAGTATGAACACTTACAATAAGTTCTTTTGCAATTTCTGTATCACTTTTACCTTGAACAAGATATTTTAAAATTTCTATTTCTCTCTCTGTAAATTGATTCTTTATTTCAGAAGATATATTTTCTGATAAAAATTCAAGGTTATCAGGTTTTACAGTTTTTGTGATTGTTAATTTTGTTTTCTTTGGTGTAGTTGCTTTTGCAGATTTTGTTTTTGTTGCTTTTATTTCTCCGGTTTTTGTTTCTTTTTCTTTGTTTTTAATAACTTTAGTTTCTTTTAAAATGGGGGTTGTTTGTTTCAATCTTCATGCTTCCTTTTCAAATAATAATTATAAAAATATGATAGATAATAATTAGACAAAAAGATATTACCCATGTGGGCTATTTTTTATGCTTTATTACAAAATGCTAAATTTATGTACAAATGTGGCAGCAAAATTTGTTGTTGGGGTAGAAACCCCAACCAACGGGCTAAAATTACGATTTGTCAGGCATTGCCTGACCTACGAGTTGTCAATTATTTAGTGCTATTGGGCTGAAAGCCCAACCTGCGTTCTACAGCCTTAGATTGTTGGGCAAGTATGCCCAACCTACGTGTTTGTCATAAATAAGGTGCATATAAACGCACCCTACGAACTTGGAAGATGTCCCAGATGATATACATCCCAACTGCCGTTGTTATATTAAAAAAATTGATTTAGCGGACGTTTAGTAAGTATAATTGGAATATGAAAAATATTTTGTTAATCATTTTTGCTTTAATTTGTTCTCTATATTGCGCGCATGCAGAGCAAATTTTGCCTCATAAAATCATTGAAAATACTACTAAAATCACTGCTCCTGCAACAGGAGAGCTTGGCAAAAATTATTTTTATTGCGCAAATGGCAAAAAATGTTCAACAGAGCAAGTTGCAAGAGAATATTATAAAAATGGCGGTTATAAAGTTATGCGGGCAGAATATTCTTTTTGGAAAGGAATGTTTGTGCTTGCATTTTTAGATGAATTATATCCTCAAACATTAAATGAAGAGCCAAAAGACAAGTTTTTTGATAAAGAAAAAAATGACATTGCGCAAGAAGAATTAAACAAAAAATTAAAATTAATCAAATGCGCAAACATTCAAACATTTATCAATGCACAAATTGCAAAACACGAAAAAAGCTCATACATCAGGTGGCTAGATGAATGGGAAATTGAAGGATATAAAAACCCGACAGAATATTTCAAATCTCCCGTTGTTCAAGAATTTTTAACGCGCGTTGATTATAAAACTTTTTACAAAATAATGAAATATATTTTAAAGATGGACGACAAAAACCCCGTTGGTGCGCCGGATTACATTATTTGGAATAACAAAGAAATGATTTTTGTTGAAGTGAAACGCAAAAGCGAAACCTTAAAACCAGCGCAGATGAAATGGGGCGAATTTTTAATAAAAAATAAAATCCCATACGAACTTTTGCGGGTTCAAGCTGAATAGGCTGTAGGGTGCGTTTATACGCACCGCACAATCATTTTGTTTTAGTTTGTCAGGCAGTGCCTGACCTACAGCCTGTGCTAACTCTCACATCCTGCAGACTCGCTGTCTTGGATTTTCGGGCATGCATAGCTCTAGTATTCCGTTTCAAAATCTTTTTCAAAGATTTTTTCACTCCATAGAGCTATTTGCTCTTACGGGCTTGCTCGCTTGCTTACGAAAATGAGCTGTCTTGGATTTCCTTAATCGCTCAAGCCTGTCATCACTTTGCTACCGCTGTCGCAATTGCGGCTTTCGCTTTACAGGGCTTCGCCTGTCAGAAAATCCGCTTTTGGCGTTGCCAACGCTCCTGCTTTCGCACGCTCCGCCCTACCGAAAATCCGCTCGTCAAAATCTAGTGCAGTCGCACTACGATTTTAACTTCGCTCGTGTTAATTTATGTGTATTTCTTGCCTTTAGCCGTTTACATATAATATAATTTTATTAAATTAGAGTTATAGTAGGGATTTTTGTGCCTAAAATTTTGGAAAAGGTAAATAAACAGAATAGAACTTGCTCATATTTTTATTGGTTTGAGCAAAAGTTTACTTCGCTTGTTCAAGAATTTTTTCAAGATTTTTGGGAGCAAACCTTTGAAATTAAGCTTTTTTCAATTACAAATAATCAAAATATAAAGCAAGATAAAATTTCTTCAGGCGAAACATATTTTGCAAAACCCGTGCCACATTTAACAAAAAACATAATTTACAGGCTAAATTCAGGCTTAGTTAAAATCATTCTTGAAGGTTCTTTGGGTGTGAAAAATAAATTTCAAATTTCAAACCTTACTGATTTTGAAGTTTATCTTATAGAACATTTTGTAAATTCACTAAATGGCGAGATTATTAAAATTTTGCGCTCGCCTCATAATATTCAAAAAAGAGAATTAAAAAGCGAAGAAATTTATAACATAACATTTGCTTTAATGAATGAAAAACAAATTTTAACTAAGTTTGCAATTTCTATTCCTGCTGTTTTCCTTGAGCCTGAACCTGTTACAGTTACTCGAAATGAAGATATTGCAAGTAACACAATCACAAGTTATATGAAAGTTAAAGCGGGCAGCACAAGGTTAATGCTGAATGAAATTAAAGCTTTAGATGTTGATGATATTATTCTTTTGGAAAAAAGTCAGATTAACAAAATGCACATTGTTAATGGCGATTTTTCATACGAATTTAAAGTTAATCCGGATCCTTCGATTATGCTGGATTTGGATGAAGATGAAAATGATGTTGGGGGCGAAATAATGAGCGATAAAAATATGTGGGATGACATTCAAATTGAAGTTTCAGCAGAGTTTGATAAAGTTAAAATGTCACTTGGCGAGCTGAAACAGATGACAACAGGCATGGTGATTGACCTTGCAGACGCTTTTAACGACAAAATTTCTTTACTTGTTGAAGATAAAGTTGTTGCCAAAGGCGATTTGGTAATTATAAATGATAGATACGGCGTAAGATTAACGGAAATTATCTCTGAACCTTCTCAAAGTGCGCCACAAGCAGCAAAACAGGCACCTGAAGCGGCGCCTAAAGCTGAAGCGAACCAAAGCGCCGAAGAAGATTTTGACTACTCTGATTTTGACGATGAAGGGCACTAATAATGCTTAAATACCTTATAACATTTGCTGTTTACACTCTTGCAATGATTGGCGTTATTTTCATTGCGTTCATCGTGTGGAAAAATTCTTTAAATTTTGGACCGAAAAACAAAAAAAGTTCCATAATAATTGAAGAATCTTTGAGTTTAAACCCAAGAAAAACGCTTTATGTTATAAGAATTAAAAATGAAAGGTTTTTAATTGCTTCAGATATCGATAAAACAACTTTTCTTGCAAAATTAGAAGACGACGAAAAAATCGCTGATTTTAAAGACACAAAACAAACAAAATCGCAAAATTCTGAAAATATTGCAGAATATACAACAGGCGAAAGTTTTTCAATGCATAAACTTTTAAATAAATTATCTAAAGACACTGAGGGCGAGGAATAATATGGAAACAGTTTTAAAAGATTTAAATCCTGTTCTTCAATTGTTGATTGTAATGGCTACATTCAGCCTCATACCTTTTGTTTTTGTGTGTTTAACGCCGTTTTTAAGGTATGTGATAGTTTTTAGCATGTTCAAAACTGCGATTGGTACTCAAACAGTGCCTCCTGCGATGGTTTTAATTGGGCTTTCTATAATTCTCACATTTTATTCTATGGCGCCCGTGTTTGACCAGATGTATCAAGCGGCTTCTGTGCCATATCAAAAAAATGGGGATATGGTGCTTGCAATTCAAGAAGGCTCTAAGCCTCTAAAGGAATTTATGCTCAAAAACACAAGGGAAGCTGACCTTGCATTTTTTGTTGAAAAAGTGCGCAAAGAACCCCCAAACACCCCTGAAGAGTTGACTTTATGGGAAGTTGCTCCTGCTTTTATTATTGGGGAATTAAAAACTGCTTTTGAAATAGGTTTTATAATATACATACCGTTTATCGTGCTTGACCTTGTCGTCGCGAACATTTTGCTGGCACTTGGTATGTTTATGCTTTCTCCGACCATTATTTCGCTGCCGTTTAAATTGCTTATATTTATTGCGGTAGACGGTTGGAGCTTGATTGTTAAAGGGCTTGTGGAGAGTTTTAACTGATGGAAGTTATGATGGAATATTTGGCAAAAGGTTTTGTCGTAATGTTGATGGTTTCTCTTCCTTGCGTGCTTGTTGCTGCGGGCATTGGTCTTGTTGTCGGCATTTTGCAAGCGGTAACTCAAGTTCAAGAACAAACAATTGCTGCTGCGCCTAAGATTTTATGCGTGTTTTTAACCATAATTATCCTCGGAAGTTGGTATACTAAAACCCTTACCGATTTTCTAATTGAAGGTACAGGCATTGCGTTTAATGTTATACCAAAATCGGATAGCTATGTTTTGCCACCGGATTATTACAAGCATACAAAACCTTTCTTGAAAGAATTTTATGCAGGCCCTGGGCAGCTAGAGGGTAAAATTAAAAACTCTCTTCCGCGCCCTTCAGAAGCGGCCAAGACGGGCGAAACTCACTCAGGCGGGCCGGCGTTTGAGCAAGGCGGAGCAAATTTGCTTGAAAGAATGCAAATTAATAAAAATAACCAAGGCAAATAATATTTAAAATGGAATGTGGAACTTGTAGGGTGCGTTTATACGCACCATGCAACTATTTATTTTGATTTGTCAGGCATTGCCTGACAAATCAAAATTCAAGAAGTGGACTTTGCACTTTTGCCGTCTTATAAGCCGATTTAAGATTATATAAAATAAAAACCCTTGATTAAATCAAGGGTTTTAACCGTTTCTTCGGCCATATATGTTAGGTGTTGTTATGTTGTTGTGTTGTTATGCTGTAAAATCAAGTGAGGTTTGTTCCATACCTTCTTTTATTGATTGTGTTCTTTGTTGAGCTTTAGCGTTAAACAAAGAGTTTGAGTTTTTCAAAATTCCTAAGAATCCTTCGAAGAAACCGTTTTCTACGACATTTTTCTTTGGGATGTAAGAAACGCCGTATGAAGTTTGAACACCAGCTTTGAAGCTTGGTCTGTTTTGATTTATTAAGTTGTTATTTACTTTTTGAATTTTCATTGGATTAACTCCTTTTCTTTTTTAAAGTGTTGTTTGAACACTTGTTCATTACTCTTATATTATTACTCTATTATTTTTATTTGTCAACCCCCTTTTTTAATTTCTTTAAAACCTTGATTTACAAGGGTTTTTGCCAACAGGCTATTTTAAAATTAAATAAATGTCGATTGTACACTTATTATTTTTTCAACAAAAAAACAGCAAAAATTTGCCAAAATTAATAAAAAAATTTTAAAAAAATGCTATTTTATTTCTAACATGCGACGAATTGGAAGCAAAGATTTCTCAATAAGTGTATCTTCGACAATAATTTCATTTTCTTCTGTTTCCAAAACATGTAAAATATCTTCTAAATTGTTCTTCTTCATATTAGGGCAAACTGCTTTAGATGTTGCTAAATAGAAGTTTTTATCAGGATAATCGCGAACAAGTCTTTGGAGTACGCCAAGCTCTGTTGCGATAATAAATTCTTTTTCGTCTGAATTTTTTACAAAATTCATAATTTCTGTTGTAGAACCAATAAAATCAGCCATTTCGAGCGATTTTTCATTACATTCTGGGTGCATAAGAACAATAGCATTTGGCTGTTCTTTCTTGATTTTTTCGAGTTCTTGCACGGTTATATCAAAGTGCACAGGGCAACAACCTGAATATTTAATAACTTCCACCCCTTCGCAATTTTTTTCAATCCATCGTCCTAAATTGGCGTCCGGCAAGAACAATATTTTATCTTTGTTAAGTGCTTTCACAACTCTGATTGCGTTTGAACTTGTAACGCACATATCGCATTCTGCTTTCACTTCCGCAGTTGTGTTTATATAGCACACGGTTGTGGTGTTTGGGTGTTGTTTTTTAAATTCAATAACTTGTTCCCTGTTCACCATATCTGCCATTGGGCAACCGGAGTCAAACCTTGGGAGAAGAACTTTCTTTTCCGGCGATAATATTTTTGCAGTTTGTGCCATAAAATAAACACCCGCAAAAACAATAATATCAGCGTTTGTTTTTGCCGCTTCTTGGCTTAATTTTAGGGAATCGCCAACAAAATCCGCAACAAAATCAATTTCCGGCTTTTGGTAGCAATGTGCAAGAATAATCGCGTTCTTTTCTTTTTTTAGTTTGTTAATCTTCTCTATCAGCTTGTTCATTTTTTCTAAAATTTTCTTTTGCTTTCATTATTTTATCATAAGAAAAAGCAATTCTCTCTTTTGATATTACTTCATTTTTAATCAAATTAAAAATTATTTCAACCGCATTTTTTGCAACATCTTTATCATAGTGTAAATTGTTTCCTATAACAATAACATCGCAACCTGCCAAAATCGCCTTTTCAAGAGCTTCTTCAAAGCTATAATTATTTCTTATAGCCTCCATTTGAATATCATCAGTAAAAATTAAACCATCAAAATTTAATTCTTTTATAAGTTTTTTTGTGACGAAATCGTGCGACATGCTCGCAGGATATTTTTCATCAATATTTTTATTATACAAGTGCGATACCATAACCCCTGTCACTATTTTTTCATTTATTAAAGTTTTATATGGCAAAATTTCTTCTTTTGTATATGTGTTTGAAATGTCCACAAAGCCTAAGTGAGTGTCGCCTTGCGCGCTTCCATGCCCCGGGAAATGCTTAAGGGTTGTTATTATATTATATTTATTATGAGCTAAAATAACTTCTCTTGCGTGTGCTGATACGGTTTTTGGGTTATCTGAATAACTTCTTCTGAGTCCGGATATTATTTTTGAATTCTTATTTATATCAAGGTCAACAACGGGCGCAAAATTCACATTTATTCCAAGAGCTGAAAGCGTTTTTGCTGTTTTTTCTGCTTCTGCGTGCGTAAATTTCAAATCATTTTTTTGCCCCAAAAAACCTGCGCTATATGTTGATACAACAAAATAACTCGGGCTTAGCCTTGAAACAAGCCCGCCTTCTTGGTCAATAGATATAAACAAGGGAATTTCTGAAATGCTCTGTAAGTCCTCGTTTAATTTTTTAAGCTGATTAAAGTTTTGTATGTTTTTTCTAAGTTTTGTTTGAGTTTTGTCGGCATTTTTTGAAAATAAAATGACTCCGCCAATTCCTAAATCTTTTATATCAGAATATATTGGGTTCTCTTTTGTTAAAGTGCTTTCATTAAACCCCACAATTAACATCTGCGCGATTTGTTTTTTTAGCAAAATATCTTCTGCAAGCTCGTTTACGTCTGCGTATGCTGCATTAAAAATTGCACAAAATAAAGTTATTATAAGAAGAAATTTTTTCATAGTTTTCCTTCTTTATTTTTCTTGGAAAATGCAAACACTTGAATTTCACCACTTTCGAGCTTTGAAATTAATTTTCTTCTTTTAACTTTTGGCGCGTCTTGTGCTTTAATTTTTAAGAAATAGCTTTTTTTATTTAATTTTGGAACAACAACTTTTGTTTTAATATTATTTTCTTTATCCAAGTTGACAATCGTTATAACTCTATCTTCCCCATGTTTCATCATATAAGCAAAAACTTTGTCGGAGTTTGTTTTAAGCTTTATAAATTTGCCTTTTGACACTATATCGCCTGCAAATTTATTAAACCTGATTCCTTCTTCAAAAGAGCTCATATATTCATTATTTTCTTTAAGAGGTTGTCTTGAAAAGTTGAATATATCCATTTTTCCAGAATGCAAGAAATAAAAATCGTCATCAGTGTTAGTTGTGGTCGCTTTTTTATTTTCAAATTTATAGTCAAATTTGTCGCCCGATGGGAAACCGTCTAAAAAGTAGCTATTCACAGGAAGAGTTAAATTTAACCATAAAACTTGCTCCCAATAATTTTTTGAATTTTTATGAGTTGGGCTAATTTGGTCATGAGTTGCAAATGCGCCAAGCACCGCCCTTCTGCCTTCATATTTTTTCAAAATTTTATCGTCAACCGAGAGTTTTTTTGCAAATTCTTTTTTTGTTTCAATGTTAGATATTTCACCTAAATTAGAATAAAAACCGTCAAAACCGGCGTCCAACAGCCCTTCTATGCTTTCAAATTTGCCCCAAGGTTTAATTGGGTTTTTCCAGCTCGCAGAAATTTCTGCCACAAACATAAAATTGCTATCTTTTTTTCTTGCATAAGAAATTACTTCATTCCAAAATTCGTAAGGTTTAATTCCTGCAACATCTGCTCTAATGCCGTCTGCGCCTATATTTTGCGCCATATCTACAAAACTTTTGTATGCTTCAATGAGCTCTTGATTTAATTGGTTTCTTTCTTCGTAGACTTTAAAAAGTCGAACATCTGTCCAATCTGAAGGAGTGATGGTGTCATCTTTTTTGTTTCTTATAAATAATGAAGGTTTTGTGAGAGTTAAGTCATAGCTTCCACAAGCAGGTATATCAAGAACCACTCTCAAGCCTCTTTTATGTGCTTCATCGATAAATAATTTTGCTTCTTCCTCGACAGAAAGCGAGTTGTTTTTATCATCTAAATATGGGCTTATTTCGTTGAAACTATCAAGTGCATATAGCGAACCTGCTGTGCCAAGCGCTTTAAGCTTTCCTGTTTTTGTGATTGGAAGCAAATAAATTGTGTTCACGCCAAGATTTTTCACATAATCAAGTTTTTCAATAGCATTTATAAAAGTTCCGCGCGCTTCGCCAAGCTCTTCTTCGATAATATCGTTGCCGTTTAAGTCTTGTGCGTTAAAAGTTCTTATGTTTATTGTGTAAAACACGGCTTCTTTTGCAAGGAATTTTTCGCGTAAATCATTTGTCCAATGGGTTGAGGCAAAAGAGGTCTGTTGTATAATTACTGTGAACAATAGTATTAATAAAATTTTCTTCATAGAATTATTATAACGTATTGTTTAACTTAATGTATAATATTAATAAATTTGAATTTATTTTAGAGGAAATATTATGTTTAAAATCAATGATTTCCAAACAAGATTAGAAAATAATGCTTTCTTAAAAAGCTTAATAATTCTTGTTTCAGTGTCACTTTTGATAACAACAATTCTTGCTTTCAAATATTATTCAAGCCAAAAATTTTATGAAAATGGCATAAGTAAAAGAGATGTCATCGCGAAATTCGATTTTGATGTTACAGATTCGCGAAAAACAGAGTTTCAAAGAAGAGAAAGAGCAAGCAAAGTCCGCCCGATTATTACCCCAATAGATGAAACTTATGTTAAAAACAGTTTGAGAAATTTTGAACAAGAAATAAAAAATGTGAAAGAAGCAGATATTTCTGCTGATGAAAAATATGCAAAACTTATTCAAATGCTCGAAATTAATAACCCTGATAAAGAAAGAGCAGTCACAAGGTTTCTTCTAAGCGCTTCCGTAAATGAAATTGAAGATATTTTCACAAATTCAAATTATGTGCTTGCGCATGTTTTAGCAGAAGGAATAACTGACGTTGAGTTTCCGGAATTAAAAGTTGAAAATATAACTAAAAAAACGCTTGGCGCAAATGCTAAAAAGCAAGATGTGCAAATCATTTCAGGAATTTTAGAGCATATTATAACTCCAAACTTGATCGAAGACGAATATGCAACAGAAATTGCGAGAAGAAACGCGAGAAACCTTGTAAGGCCGCATGTTGTGAAGTTTAAAAAAGGCGATTACATTTTGCGCGAAGGCGAGCCTGTGACAGAACTTAAAAAAGCTGCGATTGAAAAATCCGGTTATAATGTGTTTGAGCTTGATAAGTGGGGAATTATGGGCATGTTTTTACTCTCTCTTATCACAGTTCTTGCTGCAATGCTATATATTAAAAGATATGAGCCGAAGTTTTATAAATCCAACTATATTGCGATTTTATCAGTTACTTCGATAATTTTAACCGTTATTTGCGCCGCTATGTTAAACACCGGCGCCACTTGGGGATATTTAATGCCGATACCGGCGTTTGTAATTATTCTTTCCGTGTTCACTTCCCCAAACATCGCATTTTTGTTCTCAATTTTATTCCTTGTGTTATTTTCGATGACGCTTCAATTTGATATGCAACTTATTTCAATCTTTTTGTTTGGTTCGATTATGGGAGTTTTCTCATCTTCAAAAATTAATTATTCAAAAAGATTTGATATTATAAAATGTGGTTTTGAAGTCGGTATTGTGATGTTTTTGACCACTTGCCTCATTGCTTTGTTTAAAGGGCAGCTTGTCACTTTTGCAAATTTAGACACAATAATCCATGCCTCGCTTTGCCTTTTAAATGGTATTATTTCAGGCATTATTGCCCTTGGGCTTATTCCTTTAATTGAAGACATTTTTAAAGTTTTCACGCCGTATTCTTTAATAGAACTTACAGACCACAAACAAGACCTGCTCCGCAACCTTGAACATAAAGCCCCTGGGACATATCACCATTCAATGACGGTTGCAAACTTGTGCGAAGCGGCTGCTGAAGCAATTGGCGCAGACCCAATACTTGCGCGCGTTGGGGCAATTTATCACGATATTGGCAAATTAAAAAGACCTCAATTTTTCATTGAAAACCAATCATATTTTGATATTGAAAATCCGCATGATAAGTTAAAACTTAACCCAAGGTTGAGCAAAATGGTTATCACTTCTCACACAAGAGATGGCGCGGAACTCGCTAAAGAACACCACTTGCCTCAAGCAATTATAGATTTTATCCAACAACACCACGGCGATAGCCTTGCAGGGCATTTTTATAATAGAGCAGTGAGCGAAGAAGGGCTTGATGCAGTTGATATGGAGCAATTTAGATACCCTGGGCCTAAACCTTCGACTAAAGAAATTGCAATTTTAATGTTGGCAGACGCGGTTGAAAGCGCTGTTCGTTCATTAAAAGGCGCAACGCAAGAAGAAATTGAAGAAATGATAAATAAAATTATCACTGAAAGATTGAACGACGGTCAGCTTTCAGACAGCCCGCTTACTTTAAAAGATATTAAAATCATCGCAACTACTTTTAGCAGAATTATGAAAGGTATGATGCATGATAGGGTCAAATATGAAAAGCCTGATTTGAGCGATTTAGACGAAACAAAAATCCGCCTTCTGCTAAGTAAAGAAGAAGCACTAGAAAAGAAAATTGCAAAAAAAGTGGAAGAAAATAAAGAAAAACAAAATGAAGACAAAAATAACAATTGAAAACACGAATGAAAATTTTATTTTTGACGAAACTTTTTGGCAAAAACGCGCTCAAGAAGTGTTTTCAAACACTTTTGAATTAGTGAAAAATACTCCTCATTTAACTGAATATCAAAATTGTGATTTTAACTTTGGTATCACGTTTTGCACGGATTTAGAAATTCATGAAATTAATAAAGAATATAGAAATATAGATAAACCAACTGATGTTATAACATTTGCTTTGTTTTTTGATGATGATATGAAGTTTGTTGTTGAAAACACAATTGAGCTTGGGGACATCATAATTTCAACAGATACAGCTAAAAGACAAGCGCTTGAAAATAATTTAGCGCAAGAAGAGGAAATGACAGTTTTATTAACACATGGCGTGCTTCATCTTTTAGGTTTTGACCACATGACAGAAGACGATTATAATTTTGTGGTTGATATTCAAAAGAAAGTTTTTGAAAGATTAGATGTATAAATAGCAGAGTGTAGGTTGGGCATACTTGCCCAACAACATAAAGCTGTAGGTCAGGCACTGCCTGACAAATAAAAACAAAAGGCGTCATGCTGAACTGCGGATTTTTGGTAGGGCGGATACGGAGTGTAGCCCGCAAGAGCAAATAGCTCTATGGAGTGGAAAAATCTTTAACTAAAGATTTTGAAACGG
>CAZMZD010000019.1:0-22634 GCA_964570895.1 uncultured Gammaproteobacteria bacterium | reverse complement strand
AACACACTGCCAACCTTCAGGAATTTCGCATTTCATCCGCCATTTCGCATTTGTCCTGTCAAAATACAAGCGTCATTTAAAACCAATAAAGAAAATAAAAAAGACTCCCTAAGGAGCCTTTTAAATGGTGGCGCGTCTCGGAATCGAACCAAGGACACGGGGATTTTCAGTCCCCTGCTCTACCAACTGAGCTAACGCGCCAAGCGGTTATTTCATACCAATAATCATACCAATTCAAGGCTATAAGTCAATATTAAATTAACAAATTTGCAAAGTTTTTGTTTAAAGTATAAAATTTATTTATGAGCCAACTTCTAAAATCCTTGTCACACTACATAAACGAGCCTCTTTTGACTTATGATATGATTGCAAACACGCTTTATCAGAACAAGGCTTTTATTGATACGTTCTATTATTTCAAACCTGCAAATTGGGAGCAGGAAATTAAAAAGCTTGAGTATAAGCTCCATATTGAGCTTTGCATGCTTGAAACAGAGCAACTTAGAACATATAGCCCAATCCGCGCGGCAATTAATTCCAAAAAAGATTTTTCATGCGCAATTGTTTATCAAAAAGACGGCGACAACATTATGCACTTTGTGCTCAAAACCGTGACGATTAAGCATTTCCGCCTGATTTATTTTTCAAATATAACAAATGAAATTTTGGTTCAAAGGTTAAAACAAGAAAACGAAAATTTAAAAATAAAAAACCATGAGCTTGAAATTACTGCCCCAATGGCGCAAAACCAAGCTGCAAAAATGGCAATTTTAAACAGAATTTCAACGACACTCAGAAACTCAAGCATAGATATAAAAACCCTGTTTGAAAATGCGCTTCGCGAACTTGCGATTGTGTTTGGGGCAAACAAAGTTTATTTTACAAAATGCGCAAATGAAAAATACAGCTTGCAATATGCTTATCCCAAAGGAAATATTGGTGAAAGCTTTGAGTTTGATGAAAATATAATTAACGAGATTAAGCTCGGAAACATTCATTATTCAAAAACAATTAAAGAACATAATTCTTCTGAAATTATTTTCAATCAGGCGCACACAAGAATTATTATGCCGATTTTATCAAATGATGAAGTTTACGGCTTGATTATAATTTATACGCCCAAAAAAGAGCTGGAGCGCGACGAAAAAGAAATTTTATTAAACATTCAGCACCAAATTTCAAGTTCCGTTTTGCAAGCTAGCCTTTTCTTGCAAATTTCAAAAAAGAAAGAGGAGCTTGAAACGGCGCTTGGCGAACTCGAAGAAACTCAATTACAGCTTATAAATGCTGAAAAAATGGCGTCGCTTGGGCAATTGATTGCAAATGTGGCACATGAAATTAACACCCCGCTTGCTTCAATTAGCGCCAACAACGAAATTATGGCGACTATGTTTGAAAAAGAAAATAACACCACAAGCGAGATGTTAAAAGATATAAATTCAATTGACGCAGAAGCCATTAAGAGAATTACAAACATAGTGAAATCCTTGAAAAGGTTTGTGCGCCTAGATGAAGAGGAACTTCAGCAAGCAAATATAAATTCCGAAATTGACTTGACTCTTTCTCTTTTGCATAACAAAATTAAGCACGGTATCACAATCACAAAAAATTATGGCGAAATTCCGCTCGTGGCTTGCTACCCTAGCATGTTAAACCAAGTGTTTTTAAACATTTTAACAAACGCGCTAGACGCTATGAAAAATAACAAAGAAAACCCTGAAATCAAAATAATGACCGCAGTTTTAGGCGAAAAACTTGTTATTAAATTTGCAAACAACGGCGATATGATTGAAGCAAAAGACAGAAAAAAAATTATGGAAGCAGGCTACACAACAAAAAAAGTGGGCGAAGGAACGGGGCTTGGGCTTGCAATAAGTAAAAAAATCATAGACAAACATAAAGGCAAAATTTCATTCACTTCAAACAAAAATCAAACTGAATTCACAATTGAAATACCTGTTTAAAGTTTTTACACAAAGCACATTTGACATTTAAAGATACTGCACACGCAAAAGCTAAAGAATGTCTGACGGGTCGACATCCACTATCATCTTGATGTCATCAGGCAAAATGACTTGTTTTAAGAAACTTAAAATCGTGAAATGCCCTTTGTCACCAAGTTTGTTTTTAATTAAGAAATTAAAGCGATATTCGCTTCTGATTTTTTCTATAACGCATGGTGAAGGCCCAAGCAGAATAAGCCTTTCCGAGAGTGCCAATTTTTCTATATAAGAATTTAGGCGGTGCACTATCTCAACTGCTGCGTGCTCTGCCCTAAATTCATTTTTTGATTGAAGAATAACTCTTATAATTTTTGAAAAAGGCGGATAGTCAAGCGTGTCGCGAATTTCAAGCTCCGTATCATAAAAATTTTCATAGTCTTGATTTTTTGCAAGCTCAAGATAATCGTTTTCGCTATTATATGTTTGGAAAATGACTTGCCCTTGTGCTTCTCCGCGCCCAGAGCGCCCAGCAACCTGCGTTAAAAGCGAAAAACCGCGCTCTGTGCTTCTGTAATCCGGAAGGTTAAAACTCAAATCCGCATTAATCACGCCAACAAGCGTTACATTTTTATTATCTAACCCTTTGGCTATCATTTGAGTTCCAATTAAAATATCGATTTTGCCCGCTTTAAAGTTATTCAGAATTTCAATATGTTCATTTTTTTTGCCCAGAATATCTGAATCAAAACGGGCGATTGTATAATCTTCAAAAATTTCTTGGGCAATTTTTTCAACTCTTTCAACCCCAACTCCAAAATTTTCAAGCGCTTCTGTGTTACATGTGGGGCAGGCTTGAAGATTTTTAATTTCAGACCCGCAAAAATGGCACTTGTGAGAATTTGTTTGTTTGTGGTAAATCAGAGGAATTGCGCATTTTGGGCACATCACAACTTCGCCGCAAGCCATACATTGGCTATAATTTGCAAAACCGCGCCTGTTTATAAGCAAAATGACTTGGTGCCCCTCGTCCACCGTTTCTTTAATTCTTTGAACTAAATATTTGGAAAATATGCCGTAATTGCCCTCAAAACGTTCTGTTCGCATATCAATCACGGTCGAGCGCGCAAGCTCTGCCCCTTGATATCTTTCCTTTAAAACAAAAAGAGAGTTGGAATTAACAGCCTCGTAATAATCTGAAATATCAGGCGTTGCACTTCCAAGAATAACATTTGCATTGTGGAGCTCGGCAAGTTTTCGCGCAACAAGCCTAGAATCGTACCTTGGGGCAGGCATTGTTTGTTTGTAGCTCGTGTCATGTGATTCATCAATTATGATAAGCCCGATATTTTTCAAAGGTGCAAAAACAGCGCTGCGCGCGCCAAAGAGGATTTTAATTTTATCTTGCCTCAAATTTTGCCAAACTTTATATTTTTCAGCTTCACCGATTGAACTGTGCCAAATGCCAACATTTTCAGAGCCAAATTTTTCTGCGGTGCGCATTGTGAGTTGAGTCACAAGAACAATTTCAGGCGCCAAGAACAGAACATTTTTCCCTTCTGCTATCGTTTTTTCAATTAATTTAAAATAAATTTCTGTTTTTCCGCTCCCCGTAATTCCGTATAAAAGCGCGGTTTTTGGGTTAATTTTAACAATTTCGTCGAAAACTTTTTGTTGGGCAGGAGAAAGAGTGTTTTGATTTGTTACGGTAAGCCCATCAAAAATTGCGTTTTTGATTTTTGGTTCTCGATATTTTTTTACATTTTTTTCAAAAAACTTTTCAGGAATCGCGCATTTCAAAACGGTTGGCAATTCGCAAAAATAATAATTTGAAACAAATTCTAAAAGTTTAAGATAGTCTTGGTCAAAAAGCGGGTCCGCTTCTGTAATTTCAAGAATTTCTTTTGCTTTAATTCCGTCTTCCAAATAATTTGTGAAACCAACAACCCAGCCTGATATTGTGCGATTTTTGCCAAAAGGCAAAAGAACCGCTTGCCCGATTTTGATTTTATCTTCAAGGGTTTCACCTATTAAATAAGTGAAAGTTTTGGTCCCCATTTTTGCAATATTTACAAGGCATTGAGCATATTTATAAGTTTGTGTGGTCTGTTGGTTTTGCATTATATTTTCTGTCTAATTTATTAAAAATTACATTTATCGGCAAAATTTCATCTTTATAATTCGAGCTTGTTGGTGTGATTTTAAGCGTGGCAGAAGAGTTTGCGGCAGTCACTTTTGCTAAATATTTCATACCTTGCGAGCTAAAATAAACAAGCCCGTTTTTTGACTGAATTTCAATCACCTTAAAGCCGGATGCAGAAATTGCACCTAAAGTGTCTAAATAAACATCTTGAGCTGGTTTTTGATAATTTCTCACAGGAAGTTGAAACTCTGCATGAGCCAAAGTTTGCACCAAAAGAAAAAACAAAATTAAAAAGAACTTGATTTTATTCATCTTTCCAGCTTTTTCCATATTCTACATCAACCACAAGCGGCAAAAGAAGCGGATAAACATTTTCCATACAGTCTTTCACCAAAGCGCAAATCTCGTCAAATTCAGTCTTTTCTACTTCAAGCACAAGTTCGTCGTGCACTTGAAGAACAATCCTTGATTTTTTGTCTTCCAATTTTTTATCAAGATTAATCATTGCAAGCTTGATTAAATCTGCCGCAGAACCTTGAATTGGGGCATTTATAGCGGCGCGCTCCGCAAATTCTCTGATGTTTCCGTTTCTCGAATTTAATTCTTTACCAAGATATCTTTTCCTGCCAAAAATTGTTTCAACATAGCCTGTGTCGTGCGCTTCAAAGAGGGTGTTATTCATGTAAGTTCTGATTTTTGGGTATGTTGCAAAATATCTGTCTATAAAGTTTTGTGCTTCAAACGGTGTTATTTTAAGGGAAGAAGCAAGCCCAAAGCGAGTTTGACCATATATAATTCCAAAATTTACCGCTTTTGCCCTTCTTCTCATCTCGTCCGTCACTTCGTCTTTTGGTACGCCAAAGATTTTGCTTGCGGTGAGTGCATGGATGTCCTCTCCGCTTTTGAAGGCAGAAATAAGTGCCTCGTCTTCACTTATATGCGCCAGCAGACGAAGTTCGATTTGAGAATAATCTGCAGATAGAATTAAATAATCATCATTTGGCGCAACAAACGCGCGGCGAATTTTTGCACCCAAAGAAGTTCTGACCGGAATGTTTTGCAAATTAGGGTCAGAGGAAGACAATCTGCCTGTTGTTGTGAGCGCTTGATTGTAGTGCGTATGCACTCTGCTGTTTTCGTCTGCAAGGCGCGGAAGAACATCAACATAAGTTGTTTTAAGCTTCATTAGTGCGCGGTGGTCTAAAATTTTTCGCACAATTTCATATTCGAGCGCAAGCTCTTCTAAAACTTTAGCGCTTGTTGAAAAACCTGTTTTATTTTTCTTTTTAGGCTTAATTTCAAGCTTCTTAAAAAGCACTTCAGACACTTGTTTTGGCGAATTTAAGTTAAAAGTTTCGCCAACTTCATGATACACAGCCTCTTCAATTGTTTTAATTTTTTCATTTAGTTCAAGCGCAAATTCGCCCAAAAACTTGGTGTCTATGTATACACCCGTTTTTTCCATTTTTTTCAAAACTTTTCGAAGCGGCATTTCAATCTCGAACAACAATTTCTTTTCTTTTTCAGATAAATTTTTCAAATAAAATTCTTCAAGTATGCGTGCATAATTTACAAAATCGTCGTCCGATGTGGTGCTTGACGGAACAATTCCAAGGCAATCTTGAATTTGCGATATAAAATCATGTTTTCGTGAGCTGTCTTTAATGTAGCTTGCAAGTTCTAAATCCATTGAAATATTGGCGCGCGTTTGATATTCTTCAAATTTTTCTTCATCAATTTCGCCTTGGTAGGGTTCAAAATCAGGATTTAAATCAAAAAAGCCAAGTTGTTTTGGCGCGTTATCGTCTTGCTTTTCATCTGCTGTTTTTATGCTATTTTCAGACACTGTTTGCGCTTCGGGCTTTGTTTCTTCAAAGAAATTTGCGCAATCACAAGTTTGAAAAGGAGCGAGGATAATATTTATATTTCTTACAAACGAGAAAAATTGAACTTTGTTAAAATATTCAATCACTTTATTTTTATCGGGAATTTCAAGCTTTGTGTGCTCAAAATTAAAATCAATATCCACGTCTTTTTTGATTGTTGCAAGATATTGGCTCAAATATGCAATTTCTTTTCCCGTTGTCAGCTTTTCAAGCAGGGCTTTTTTTGTGATTTTATCTAAATTTTCATAAATCCCGTCAAGCGTTTTGTATTCCCCCAAAAGGCTCTGCGCTGTTTTTGGCCCAATTCCTTTAATTCCGGGGATATTGTCTGAAGTGTCACCCGAGAGGGCTTTATAATCTATAACTTGATTTGGATAAACACCCAATTTCTCATAAACTTTTTCTTTGTCGTATTCGATAATTTCGCCTTTAGATGGTATTAAAACCTTAATAAAGCCTTCGTCGTCAATAAGCTGGAAAGAATCTTTGTCGCCTGTAAGAATGTATGTTTTGTGCCCCAAAGCCTTGGCGCGCGTTGCAAGGGTGCCAATCAAGTCATCACCTTCAAAACCTTCTTTTGTGTAAATTGGAATATTAAGCGCTTTGAGCCCGTCCATAATAAGCCCTAATTGAGGGCGCAAGTCATCCGGCATAGTGAGCCTGTTTGCTTTATATTCGGGGTATTTTTCGAGCCTAAATGTTTGTTTTGATACGTCGAAAGCAACCGCAATACAATCGGGTTTATTTTTACTCATCTTGCCTTTTAACATATCAAAAATGGTTTTAAAAAAGCCAAAAACAGCCCAAGTGGGAACATGTTCCGTTGTTTGCATAGAGGTTCTCTCAAGCGCAAAAAACATTCTAAAAGCAAGTGCATGCCCATCAATTAAAACTAAATTCTTCCCCAATTTTTCACCTATTTTACATCAAACGTGTATTTTAAATTTTGATATGTAATTTCGACAGGATACAAATCCATATCTTCAACAAACAAATAGTAATATTTCTTTTCGCCGGAAGAAATTTGCGCGATTGAGCGAAGCGCATGTGCTTCAATTCCTTCTGCGGTGGAAGCTATTTGTTTTAAAGAAAGCTCCATATCGTTATTTTCAGCCATTGCAATTTGGCGAGTGTCGCTTTGATAGTGATTTGCAATGTTTGCAACAGAATTTAAAGTTGGCGCAAGCCCTTGCGAGGCAGCTATAAGCGCTTGCTCTTGTTCTTGATACCAAGTCACATAATCAGAAGGCTTAACCACGCGCGCGGATTTTCCGCCCAATTTAACAGAAACGTCTTCTGAATTAAAATTATAAGCATATTCGCCGTTATTTTGAACACCGATATAAATTGCCAAAACATCAGGAATTTGAGATTTTGTGACCCCAACTTTCATTACGACGTTAGTATTTATATGTTTTTCATAAGTTTTAAAATAAAAAGATTCATTTGTTGTGATGTTTGATTGTTTAATTTTATCAAAGTCATCACCTGAATATTGTAGTGCAGAGCACCCGCATAAAACGAGTGCTCCGAAACAAATTAGTATATTTTTAAGCAAGTTGAGCTTTTTCTTCATCAGTTACACCTTTGATTGTAAGATTAACTCTGCCTTTTTCGTCAATCTTAACAACTTTAACGATAACTTCATCGCCAACTGAAAGTTTTGATTCAACAGTTTCAATTCTTTCAGGGCAGATTTGAGAAATGTGAACCATACCGTCTTTTCCAGGGGCAAGTTCAACAAAAGCGCCGATTGGAATAATTCTAACAACTTTGCCTTTTCTAATCATGCCAACTTCAGGTTTAAATGTGAGCGCTTCAATCATGCCTCTTGCAATGTTTGCGCCTTCAGCATCGTTAGATGTGATTGTAACTCTGCCTTCGTCATTGATATCAATTTCAGCGCCTGAAGCTTCAATGATACTTCTAATCATTTTGCCGCCAGGTCCGATAACTGTACCGATATCATCTGTTGGAATTTGCAATGTATAAAGCCTTGGAACGTTAGGACCTAATTCTGGGTTTGGTTTAGAAATAACTTCAGCCATTTTGCCCATGATGTGAAGTCTGCCGTCTTTTGCTTGATACAATGCGCGTCTTAGAGTGTCAAACGGAATGCCTTTGATTTTCATATCCATTTGAAGAGCAGTAATGCCTTCAGAGTTACCTGTAACTTTGAAGTCCATATCGCCCAAGAAGTCTTCAATACCTTGAATGTCTGTAAGAACAACGTCAGTATCTCCTTCTTTGATAAGACCCATTGCAACGCCGCCAATCATACATTTAACAGGAACACCTGCTTGCATAAGGGCCATTGAGGTTGCGCAAGTTGAACCCATAGAAGTTGAACCGTTTGATTCAAGAACGTCTGATGTTACTCTGATTGCATAAGGGAATTCTTCTTCAGAAGGCAATGCAGGCAAATTAGCGCGTTCTGCCAAGTTTCCGTGCCCGATTTCTCTTCTGCCTGGGCCTCTAAGCGGTTTTACTTCGCCAACCGAGAAACCAGGGAAAATGTATTTATGCATAAATCTTTTTCTTGTAGCTGGGTCAACGCCGTCAAGCTCTTGAACCATGTTTGGACCTGCAAGAGTTGCGACTGAAAGAATTTGAGTTTGACCTCTAGTGAACACTGCGCTACCGTGAGCAAGCGGAATAACACCTGCTTCGCACCAAATTGGACGAACTTCTGTTGTAATTCTGCCGTCTGCACGTTTGCCTTCGTTTACAATCATTGCACGCATAACTTTTTTCTCTAAAGCTTTAAATTCTTCAGAAATAAAGTCAATTCCTGTTTCTTCCATCATTTTGTTAATTTCATGGTCTTCAGGAAGCGCTGCGATTTTTTCTTTAACAAGATTTTTAGCTTCTTCAAGCTTGTTTTGTCTGTATGCTCTGTCGAAATTATGGTATGCGTCAAACACCATATCATAAGCTGTATCTTTAATTATTCCGGCTAATTCTGATGTGTCATACGGGTTAACAAAATTTTCTCTTTCAACGCCGCATTCGCGAGCAAATTCAACTTGAGCCGCGCATTGTTTTTTAATTTCTTCGTGCGCATATTGAACAGCGTCCATAATTTCGTCTTCTGTTACGAATTTACAGCCGGCTTCAACCATAATAACGCTATCTGCCGTACCTGCAACAACAAGGTCCATAGTTGATTTTTCAACTTCTTGGTGAGTTGGGTTAACAACCATTTGACCATCGATTTTGCCTATTCTAACTGCACCGACAGGGCCTTCAAAAGGAGCGCCTGAAAGCATTAATGCAGCAGAAGCGCCAAGGATTGAAAGCACATCCGGTTGATTTTTTTGGTCGTATGAAAATAATTGTGAAACGATTTGAATATCATTTCTATATCCTTTTGGGAAAAGCGGTCTGATTGGCCTGTCTATTAATCTTGAAACAAGGATTGCTTTTTCGCTTGCTTTACCTTCTGTTCTAGTGAAGCCACCAGGAATTCTGCCGATTGCAGACATTCTTTCTTCATAGTCAATTAAGAGCGGGAAGAAATCAATCCCCACGCGAGGTTCTTTGCTAACTGCACAGTGAACAAAAACCATTGTGTCTTCACATTTAACAGTTACGCTTGATGTAGCTGATTTAGCATACTTGCCTGTTTCAATTTCAACAAGTTTGCCGCCGATTGTGATTTGCATTTTTTTTGATTCAATCATTTTTTTCTCTTTCCTGAGGCGCTTGCCTCAAATTTCTACTTCTACACTTATATTGGTACTCCATAAGTATACAATAAAAATCCAATAAAGAGAAATATTTTATTTAATCTTATTAAGAAATACAAATAACGAAGGGGCAAGAATGATTGTTGCAAAAGTTGAAGTCAAAAGCCCAAATATAATTGCAATTGCCATAGATGAAAACATAGCGTCACGCCCAAGCCAAAGAGGAAGCATTCCTGCAATCGTTGTTGCAACGGTAAGGCAAATCGGACGTATTCTGTTTTTAGTTTTGAAAATAATATCGCGCGTAGTGATTTTTTCTTTATTTTTAAAACTACGTTTAAAATAATCAAGCAAGACAACAGAATTATTTGTCGCCATCCCGACAAGGGAAATGTAGCCAAGAAGCGTCATAAAACCAAAATAAGAACGAGTTATAAAAAGCCCAAAATTTGCACCGGACAAGGCAAAAAGCGCGACAAGAGCAATAATTACAGTGTCTTTTACAGAGGAAAAATAGCCGATTAAAAGAAGCAGAATAAACCCAAAAGCAACAGGGAGCTCGCGAAATATTGAGCTGTTCCCCTTTTTAGAGTTTTCATTAATTCCGCCCACTTCCCAAAAATAACCTTGTTTAAAGTTAAGTTTATTGAGTTTTGGGGAAATTTTTGAAAGAACAGAAGCTGCAGTTGTCTTGTTTTTATCAATATACGCTTTTACAGTGAGCACATAAAGCCCGTCCCGTCTAATTATTTCAGGATAATTAAAATCAGGTTTAACTTTCATCACTTGAGAGAAAGGAATTGAACTTTTAGTTTTATCTGAATAAAAATCAAAACTATCGATGTCAGAGATTTTAAGAGGATAAGCACTGTCAAGGGCAAAAATCAAAGAAATGTTATCTTTTCTCTTTCTAAAATTATCAACTTCAACCCCGTCAATATAGCCTTCAAGCATTGTTCCGATTGCAAGCGGCGAACTTCCGAGGCGAGCAAGCTCAAAATGGTTAATACTAAGAGTTAAATTCGGAATTTTATCCCCCCAATCATCTTCAACAAGAGTTACATATTTAGTTTTACGCAAAATTTCGGCAACTTGCTCTCTTAAGTGCACAATTTCATCAATCTCATGCCCCATAATTCTAATCTCAACAGGTGCGTCATAAGGCGGGCCAATCGGCACTTTGCGAACAATAATGTCTACCGCGGTAAAAGTTTTGTCGCAAAAATCTTGCACATTTTTTATGATTTTATCTAAAGTGCGGTAATTATTAGTGTTGACTATCATCAAAGCATAATTTGATTTTGGGCTCTCTGGAGTTGCGCTCAAGACATACCTTGGAGAGCCTTGCCCAATGTAGCTTGAAGTTTCATTAATTTCAGGAATTGTATCGAGAAATTTTTGAATTATCAAAACAGTGTTTCTTGTTTTATAAATATCTACGCCATTTTCAAGCATAATTTTAATTTCAAACATAGGACGGTCTGAATCCGGAAAAAATATTTTTGGCACAAAATAAAAACACACAAAAGAAGCAAGAAACAGACAAAGCGCAAGTTTTAAGACATTTTTTGGGAACTTTAGAGCAAGCTTTAAAATTAGCAAAAAATATTTTTCAATCTTGAATTTCTTTTTTGCCCTGCTCGCTCGCCCTGCTCGCTCGCACTCCACATCAACCCTATAAAACCTTTTTATTAAATGCGGAAGAATTGTGACCGAGAAAAATAGAGAAAAATATAGCGCAAGAGCAACAACTTTTAACATACTTGACGTGTATTCGCTCACCGTGCTTTTTGCAAGATAAATAGGTAAAAACGCGCAAACCGTGATGGTTGTCGAAACTAAAAGCGGGTAGAAAAATTCGCTCACGACGGAATACGAAAGCGCGTTCATTGTTTTAGCCGTGGCATTTTTTAGGTTGCAGAGCCTCTTTAATATGCCTTCTGAAATTACAATTGAATTATCAACCAAAATCCCAAGGGATATAATAAGCGCACTAAGCGAGATTTTCTCCAGCCCAACGCCGATTTTTGACATCACAAAAAATGTTGAAAAAACAACCAGAGGAATAACAAAACCAACAATTAGCCCAACCCTAACCCCAAGAAAAAGAAGGATTAGAAAAACCACAATTATAACACTTTGAAAAAGAGAAGAAGTGAATTTGCTTGTTAAATATTTTACATAATCAGGCTGATTTGCAACAAGCGCAAGGTTTAGGCCGATTGGATATTTTGCATTTGTTTCTTTAATTAAATTTTTTACTTCGCGTTCAAGCTCAAAAATATTCCCGCCACCCTTAAGCGAAATTGCAAAAATAATCGCGTCGTCAGCTTTCCTAAGCGCAAAATTATCCGGCGGGGTTATGTATTTTTCTTCAATTTTAAATATATCAGAAAGCCTCAAAACCGCGCCGCTATCAGGAAGCACGATTTGAATTTTCCCGACATCCTCTTTTGAGCTAAAATTTTCATCAAGCAAAATTTGAAGCTTTTTATCGCTTGACCCTATGCTGCCCGAGGAAAAAATAATATTATAGCTCGCGAGGTAGTTTGCAATATATTCGGGGGTTATTTTATATTTTTTAAGCGCTGCCCTGTCAAATTCAATATAAACTGCTTGTTCGTGCGTGCCATGCATGTCAACTTTTGCAACCTGATTAAGCCTAAAAAACTCGAGGCGCAACTTGTCTGCCACATTTTTAAGTTCAGAATAAGAATAATCCCTCCCCCAAAGAGCAACCAAAACGCCAAAAACATCGCCAAATTCGTCGTTGAGGTATGGTTTTGCACCATCAGGAAGTGAATGTTGAATTTTCTCCAACCGCCTTCTTGCTTTATCCCAAATAGGTTGCAAATCTTTGTATTTTTCATAAACATCAATATAGATTGTGCTCAAGCCAAAGCGCGATTTCGAGCGTACATGTTCAATCTCCGGTATTGTCCTTAATTCGTCTTCAATAATTTGCGTTAAATATTCATCAACATGTTTTGGGCTTGCGCCACTATATTTCGTCGTTATTGTGGCGGTTCTAATTTTAAACCCAGGGTCTTCGTCGCGCGGAAGGTTAAAATATGCAAAAATTCCACCGATAAAAAGCAAGAGGGATATAATAAACGCAAAAAGTTCGTTTTTTAGAAAAAATTTTATCATATCTGACTTTCGCCCGACTCGCTCGGTTTCACTTTCATATTGTCTTGAATTTGAGAAACTCCGCGAAATGCAATAACATCACCTTCTGATAACCCGTGCGTGACAGCTATTTTACCTGATTTCAAAAAAGATGTTTGAATGTATGTTTTTGATGTTAAATACGCATTTTTCTTTTTTAAAATTTTATAAACATAAACACCTTCGCTATCACTCAAGCAAGATGTAAGCGGGATGTAGATTGCGCCGGCTTCATCTTTTGAAATTGGAAAGCTCACAAATGCGCTCATTCCGTCTTTAATCCTAAAATCATTTTTGTTTAAAATAAATTTTAAGTTATAGCCTGAAGAATTAACGCTGGCTGGCGAAAAATTCTTAACTCGCCCTTCAATTTTTAAATTTTCATCAAAATCAAATGCTGCTGTGCCATGTTGCCCCACGTAAAAATCATTCACATAATTTTGCGGGATGATAAGCCTTATTTCAGGGTATTTCGAAGCTTGAAAATCAAAAACCTTGGCGCCTTTTTGAGCATAATCTCCAACAGTTAAATTTTTCTTTACGATTGTTCCGTCGTATGGAGCTTTAAGCGTGCCATAGCCTGCTGTTTTATTATAAAAATCAAGCCTCTTTTTTGCACTTTGAATTTCATAATATGAAGAGCGCATGTCTGTGTATGCCTTTTCCCAATTGGATTTTGAAATTCCGCCCGCATTATATAATTTATCAATTCGCCTGTAGTAGTTTTCAGCATTTTGATATTTTACTTTTGCGTCTTTATATTTAACATTTGCTTCTTGTTCTTCAATTTTATAAAGCGAATTATCAAGCTCTGCAAGAGTTTGCCCGGCGCGCACATTTTCACCCTCGCTCACATAAACAGCTTTAATTTCACCGTCTATTTTAAAAGTGAGCCCTGCGTTATATTCAGCACTAACAAGCCCAGAGAACACTTTTTCATCTTCAGCTGCTTCATATTGCACTTTATATATCTCAACAGGCTTTATTGCCTTGCTATCATCTGCCACACAGCCTGCACAAAAGAAAGAGAAAAACAAAACATAAAGCACCGCATTTTTCATAAATTATTTATATGCGATTTAGAGAAAAATAAATATTAGCTACTTGTGCATATAAAAATGCCCTGCGCCTCCAAGCAGGGCATTTTGTTATTAGAAGAAATAATCTCTATGTATCCGTTTTCTATCCGGCACGACTTAGGCAACTTCGATTTCGTTACCTTCCGGGTCATATTTTTTAACTGTTGCTTCGCCGTTTTCGTCGTATGTTGTAACAACTTTGTTGCCATCAGCATCAACTGTTTCTTCGGTTGTATTTGCTTTTTCAGGAGTTGCCTCTGCAACTTCTTCAGCTTCTTCGGTTTCTTCGGTTTCTTCAGCTGCCACTTCATCCGTATTTGCAGCTAAAGCTTGAGATTCAGACTTGTTAAATACTCCGGCACCACCGCAAGTGCCAAGAATTATGCCTGCAAATGCACCAATAGGACCAAAAATTAGCCCGCCAAGCCCCCCGCCAAGCACAGCGCCACCAACAGTTTTACTTACTTTGCCAAAACCTTCGCCACTAAAGAAGGATTTAATACCGCTCCAAAGCTTAGAGAAAAAGCCTTGTTTTTCTTCTTGCTGGGGCGTTTCTTCTGCGATATCTACAGAAACATTTGTGTTTTCATTTGTTTTTGCCTCCTCCAGCGCTTTCGCTTCTGCCGTTTGCACCTCTTGTGTTTTAGCCTCTTTGGCTTGTTCAGCTTTTTGAGCAGCCGTGGTTGTTGCGACATTCACTTTTTGAATTTCTGTCATTTGCAAATTCTCCTTTCAGAATATATTTTTACTTTTTGTTTTGCTTTTAGGGCGCGCTTTTAGCGCACATCTGTTTTGCACACAAAATATGCACAAAAACACAATAACCTTGTTTATAAAATTCTATACGGCAGGCAAAAATAAAAACTTTATGATTTTAAGGGGTGAAATTTACATTTTGTAATATTCCAATTTACAGACTTAAAATGCACGCAAAATTTCAAACGCATAAAGGACCGTACATTACTGGCAAATACGTATAAAGGCGAGGTTTAACCCCGCCTTTATTTTGAAAGCTTAATCTTTCACGTATATTGCATACAGAAATTAGTATACAATTGTTAATTCTTCATTTGGATTTAAGCTTGAAGAATTGCTGTATGAAGGAGCAACTAAATATCTAACTTCGTCGCCTGCTTCATATAAGATACCAAAAGTTCCGCTTGTTACAACTTTGCAGATATCAAATACGCCTTCGCCAACTGTCACAAAACCGTTTCCAAAATCTTTAAGACCTGAAAGTGGTTTTAGAGAAAGTGTTTCAACAACTGCGCCGGATAGATTGTCGCCAAGTTTTTCTAAGCCATTGCCTGTAACATTCACAATGCTTGCGACGCCTCTGCCTGTAACACCAACCACTCTATCAGCTGCGCTTAATGGGAAACCAACGAGTCTTGCAAGAACATTTGGGTCTTTCAATTCGTTAGCTTGAGCGCTTGTGATATTTTCAGGGAATTTTGCAACATTGTCGCCGGATTTAATTTCATTAAATTTAATTTTAACATATCCTGCGTTTTTAACCCCCGGGCGAACAACTTCAACAACTTCGCCATATACATTTGAACCTACTTCATAGCAAACGCCGTCAATTGTCACTGCTTTAGTTGTTGTCGCTTTAAATGTATCGCCAACATTTGAGTGTCTTGCAGAAATTCTGTCTGCCATTTTAATGTCAATTGTAACAGGTGTGTATGATTTAATTGCAGCAGCAGCTTTTTTGTCGCGTGCGATATTGTTTTTGAACACCCAATCAGCTTTTAGTGTGCCAACAAGATAGGCAACTTGTTCTTTTGATAGGTATTCATCTTTATTTACTTTGCATGGTTCAGGGATTGAATTAAGCAAAGATGAAGCAACAACTTCTTTTGTTGGTGCAACTGCCCAAGTTGGGATGAATTTGATTTCTTTTTTGTTGAATTCAGGAGTTGAAAGAGATTTATCGAATTCAACATCGATTAATTGAGCAATTGTTGCAAAAACTTCTGCTTTTGTAACAGGTTGGTCAGGCTTAAAGTTGCCATCAGGATAACCAATCATAACGCCGGCGTTCAATGCACCATAAATCCATTCTTTTGCCCAATAATTGTTATTTATATCAGCGTATGTTTTAGCTGTTTTAGTGTCTTTTAAACCAAAGTTTTCAGATAAAATAACCGCAAGTTCAGAACGCAATACAGGCATTTTTACATTAAATTCTTTGCCTTCAGCAGTAGTTTTATCTTTAATCAAAGATAAAACATCTTTCACGCTTGAATTAATAAGCACGTTTTCTTTGTTTTGAACAATTGCATGGTTTGCATTTTGCAAAACTTTTGTACCTGTTGTATAAACTTCGTCACCTTTAACTTCTTCGTATACGTTTGAACCAAACATGGTCGGATGAGCATAAGCTTCAAGTTTAGCAACATCTTCAGCTGCAAAAGCGCAAGCGGAACCCGCTAAAAATAGCACAGAAGTCGCAAATAATTTGTTAAACTTTTTCATAAATGTTCTCCTATTTCGCTAACTACCCTTAATTCTAAGATAACTAATTATCTCTTTTTCATAAGAATTCGTCAAGCATTTTAAGAACATTTTTTGATTTGCTTAAAGCGCTGCCGCAGTGGACTTATAGAGCCCAATTTGATTGATTTGATTGTCAACTCTTGACGATACGAGCATTTTTTCAATTGATAAAAGTGCTTCTTTTCTTTGAAGAAGGTCCAGCTTTGAAATTGTGCCGTTTTCATATCTTAAAAGAGTATATTTAAAATCCTTTTGTTCCATTTTATATGCTAAATCATTTTTTAAATATTTTTCGTTATCAATTTTCAAAGTTGCAAGCGCGTTGTTAACTTCTTGAATTGCGGTTAAATTCGTCTTTTGATAATTTTCCAAAACTTGTTGATATTTGTTTGTTGCAAGTTTTAAGTTTGTTACTTTTCTGCCCCCTGTAAATAGCGGCAAATTAACCATACCGCCGGCGCCGGCTAGTGCATTTGTCCAATTCATTGAACCAAGAGATGGAAGAGAAGTTGAAGTGAAGGCAAGAAGCCCAAGAATGTCTATTGTTGGCAAAAATTCTTTTTTTGCAACGCGAACATCGAGCCTTGATTTATCAACCATTTTTTCCGCAACTAAATAATCCGGCCTTGAAGTAATTACTTCCGATGAAATACTATCAGGAATTGATTTTTCAGTTTTTATATCGTCATACGACACTCTTTTGTATTCTGCGATATTGTTTGGACTGTCTCCAACAAGAACCGCAAGTGCGTTAAGCGCAATTTCTCTTGCTTTTTTAAGTTCATACATATCGGAAGTTGCAATAACATACGCTTTATCTGCGCGAACAACGTCGGCGGTTGATGTTATGCCGTGTTTGTTTCTAAGCGCCATAAGGTCATATATCGTTTTTCTGTCTTTTATAATTTCTTCTTGAAGCGCGATTAATTTATCGAGCTTTACTATATTATAATAGCAAGTTCCAACAGCACTCACGATTGAAATATAGGCAGATTTTTCTTGAAATTTTGAAGCTTCCCACACCTTTTTTGCAGATTTTGTTTTATCTCTGTTTTTTAAGAATAAATCAAGCTCATAGCTTGCAACCGCAGGAATTGCAAAAGAACCGACCGAACTTCTGTTTGTTGGAAGTTTCAAAACAGAAGGCGACGCGCCAATTGATAATGACGGAAGTTCAGACGCAAATTGCATTTTCATTGCTTGACGAGCTTCTTCAACTCTCAAGGTTGCAATTTTTAAATCTTGATTATGTTCAATTGCGCGAAGTATATAAGAATTTAAGTATTCATCATTAAAATCTTCCCACCATGCAAAATTAACTGTATCAAACGCAGAGGTTTTTCTTTCAATTTGTGCTTGAAGCGCCTTTTTTTCTGCCCTTGTTAATTTCTTTTCTTGGAGTGCAAAAGCAGTTGGCGCTGCCACATTTGCCACCACAAAAGCGAAAAGCAAAAATGCCGTGAATTTATTTTTTAATTTCATGTTAATACTTCTTTCTTACTGTGTTGATTTTTAAACTTGTTGCATTTACAACAATATTATGCTAGCATATCATTATTCAAAAATCAAGTTAACAACAATTATGAACAAACGAGATCAAAGTTACACCGATAGCATTTATTATCAAATTAAGCTTGCGTCAAGATATATGAAACTTTTTGCAACACAGCTTTTTGAAGAAGTGCATGCCGAAATAAGTTTTGAAGAATTTATTGCGCTTGATGTTATAAATGATAGTAAATCAATGTGCCAAAGGGATTTAGCGAAACTTTTATTAAAAGACAGGGCAAACACAGGGCGCATTGCGGATAACTTAAAAAACAAGGGCTATATTGAAATAAATGTGTCTTTAAAAGGGAACCGCCCGATAAAAGAAATTGTGTTAACAAAAAAGGGTGAAGAAACCGTGCTTACACTTAAAAACAGGCTAAAACCAATTATTAAAAGTTTGGAAAATGATTTAGGCGACACGGGCATGGACGAGTTAAATTTATCGCTCAAAAAATGTATTAACGTACTTAAAAAACAAATAAAAAATCAAATCTAGGAGAAAAATATATGGCTGAAGAAAAACAAACTCAACAACAAGAAGAGTTAAAAGAAGAAAAAACCGGTAAAAAAATCAATAAAAAAGTGTTGCTTGTAGGCGGAATTGTGCTTGCTTGCGCGGTTGGGCTATTTATTGCGCATAGCTTAAAATTCCAATCAACTGATGACGCGTATATTGAAGCGCACATGACTCAAATTGCACCGAAAGTTTCAGGGCAAATAACGGAAGTTTTTATTGAAGATAACCAAAAAGTGAAAGAAGGGGATATTGTTGCCCTAATTGACAATGCAGACTATCAAGTCAGATTTAACCAAGCTGACGCACAATATCAAAAAGCGCTTCTTGCACAAAAAGTGGCGCATGCTAATTTTGGCGCTGTAAATTCTGAAATTGCGCTCGCTAAAAAAGATTTGGAAAGATATGAAAAATTATACGCGGAAGGGGCTGTTTCAGAACAAGAACTCGACAGACAAAAAACAAGATACGAAAGCATTAAGGCGCAATATTCAAATGCAGATGAGCAGTTGTTATCAAAAAGCAATAACAAAGTGGCCGACGCTGATTTAAAAACTTTAAAAGCTTTAAGAGATCAGGCAGAATTACACTTGAATTACACGACAATTAAAGCACCAAGAACAGGGGTTGTGACAAATAAAAAAGTTGAAAAAGGCGCTTATGTGCAAGTGGGGCAGCCGTTATTCACAATTGTTGCAGACGATGTTTGGGTGGTTGCAAACTTTAAAGAAAATCAAGTTGGCGAAATGAGGCCGGGGCAAGAAGTTGAAATTAAGATTGACTCGTATCCTAATAAAATATTTAAAGGAAAAGTTGATTCAATTCAAAGCGCAAGCGGCGCAAAATCAAGCCTTTTCCCGCCGGAAAATGCAGTTGGCTCTTTTGTTAAAATCGTTCAAAGAATTCCCGTAAAAATTGTTTTTGACGAAAAAATAGACAAAGACAAATACAATATTGTGTCAGGCATGTCTGTTGTTCCAAAAGTTAGAATTAAAAAATAAAAAATCACAAACAAATACACCTATTATACAAGCGGAGAATTTTCTCAAAATCCGCTTGTTTTTTTATTTTTAAGGATATAGAGAAAACTTTTGTAAACTTTTGTAAACTTTTTCTTTCAGTAATAACAATAAAAATTTTTACGAGTTTTATAAAATATAGTTTTGTTATACAATTCTTGACAATTAGGTGTAATTACAACAAGGAATGAGGTAAAAAGTGAAAGTTTTATTGAATGTTAATCAAAGGGTAACTAATTTTGCAGCTCAACATGCTGTTAAAAACAAAGAAGCGAGCGCTGCGCAACAACAAAATTCTTTAGCGCCAACATCGTTTAAAGGCTCTGAAGCAGCAAGAAGTGTTCTTCAGGCTCAAGAAAATATGAGAGTTCCAAAAAGCGTTATGGGTGTAATTAGCTTCAAAGGTAACCCTGATAAACATGTTAACCAAATTGCCTCGATTGCATCTGAATATCAAAAATTTAACGACATCAAAGATTTTGATAAAATATATCAAAAAGGGGGCCTAGGAAACGTAACAAGAGAAGCTGCAGACGCATTTAAAGCTGAAGGCATGGATATAAGAACTTTTGTTCCATACTACTCTTATTATAAAAAAGGCGACAGTGCTGTAACACTAAAAGATAACGAAATATTTGTTCGATACGGAGAAAATAAATATAAAAAAGTAGATGTCAATAATTACGAATTAAAAGATGGCGAAAATTTTGTTATTCTTTCAGGTTTGGATGCAACAAAACGGGAACGCAACAGCGAAACAGGAGAGTGGGAAACAAAAAAATATAAGCCAAGCTATATAGAACTAAAGAAAACAAATATTAGCGGCTCCGTTCCGTATCTTGGCGAATTTGATGAAGGTTTAGAGCAAAAAGATGATAAATTCACGGTTTTTGAAGCAGTTCTAGGGCAAAAACATAGCGGAGACGGAAAAGATAAATTCGGAAAAGAAGCACCGAAAGTGTATGTAGTTCACACTACGGGCCTTACAGCATTACAAGGAGCATATTCAAAAGCAAAAAGTGCCAATGGATATGACACAGGAACCGACAGAGAATATGCAGATTACGCGCGCGCAATCGTTGGCCAAATTTTGCCAAAAATGAGCGAAGGTGATAATAAAGAAAAATTTGGCGACTTTAACCCTGCGGGCGTATGGCTCCATGACAGATTTGCATTCCCTGCAATGCTTGAAGCTTCAAAAAAATCTGCCGAAGGCAACGATTATTTTAACGGTTTAAGAATGCATGCAACATATCATAACCCGGGGAGAGCTTACCAAGGGCACTATGATAACGCGTTGGATTTTATTAAAGCAACAGGCACTCTTGAAGTTTTAGATATTATCGCAAAAGAACATCCTGAAGCAGCAAAGAAAGTTATCGATTGTGCAAAAGATGTTAGCGCTTTCAGAAACGATACGGAAAACCACACAGAAGAACAAATAAGAAACACTACGGTGGAAGAAATTATAGGTAAAGAAAGAGCAAAAGAAATCGAAGATATTTTCGAACCATACTTAAAACAATTTAAAGATGAAAAAGGCACATATAACGTATCTTTAATTCCACACGCAACTGCAAACACAAATGGGGATAATTTCACCCACGGCACAGTTTCTATGAACTATGGTAAAGAAATGGTTAACCCTGAAACACCTGAGATTGCAGCAGGTTTAACCAACATTCTTGCAGAAGATGCTAAAGCAGGCAAAATGGTAAATATCACAAACGGCTCTTCTGCTGTTAGCCTCGATCTTTATAAACAAGAGTTCAATCTTCCTGGGTTTGAAGATAGTGGATACACCCCACTTGTTAAAGAAAATATAACTACTCCTGATGAACTTAGCGAAGTTAAAAGAGCTAACGTGAAATATGCAGTAAATAGCATTGCCGAAGCATTTAAAAAAGCAGATGAAGCGGCAGCAAAAGTGTCGGGAGAAGAAGAAGCTAAAAAAGCAGTGGATGCCTTAACAAACGCTACAGAAGAAGACAAAAAAGCTGCAAGAGAAAAAGCAATAGCAGAAGCAAAAGAAGAAGCAAGGCAAGGTGTTTTAAAATCCCTTCTGGTTCCTTATAATAGACAAGACGGAGATGATGGAAAATTTATAAAAGTCTTGGGTTCAATGTCACCATTTGAAGAAGGAGACAAACTTTTTACAGGTTGGGGGCGTAGCGACGAACAAAAAGGTATGCCAATTTCTCTTGAAGCCTTCAAACAATTCCTCATGGACCCTGAAGTTGATGAAGAAACAAAAAAACACACAAAAGCAATTTTTGGCGCAGGCGTTTGGAAAGACGGAGCTTCTGATTGGGAAAAAATCAAAACATTAATGAAAGAAATCGCAGAAATTGACGGCGGAAAATATGCAAATAATGTAGTATATTCAAACGCATTTTTTGCAAATAGAATAACAGCATGTGCTGATTATACAGTGTTTACAAGCAGATATGAACCTTGCGGTATCACTCCTCTTGAATCGTACGCAGGCGGAACTCCTGTTATTTCTATCGCAACAGGTGGCGCACCAGACTTTGTAAAAACAGAAGGTGATACTAAAACAGGTTTCTTGACGGAACACCCATACTATGCAGATCCTAAACTTCTTGCAAATGTTGAAGGCGGCGAGCTACCTAAAGAACCGGAAGAAATTCAACTAAAAGAAGGGGAAAGCACAGAAGATTTCTTAAAAAGAAAAGCCAAATATGAAGAAGAACTTAAAACATATAATGAAGCAATAAATGTATACAGAATTAAAGCTTTGGCTCAAGAAACAAAAGAATGTATCAAAAAAGCGCTTGCTATGGGCGATGATGAATACAAACAAATGGCGTTCAACTGCCTCAACGAAAAAATCGGCTGGGATGAAAACAGCGATTACAACGAAGGAAAAACAGCAAACCAAAGATACTTCGAAGAAGCATTTGGCGTGAAAAAGACAGAAAATGGCTTTGAAGAAATTTCAGAAGATTCGCACCCAACAGAACAATTAAAATTCATGACAGGCGAAGAAACAGGAAAAAGAAAAGAAGGCCTATTTGAACAACAAAGAAAAGAAGCTTACAAAGGCGATTTTGGCACAGCTACGGTAAAACCTGAAACTAAACCTGAAACTAAACCTGAAACTAAACCTGAAACTAAACCTG
>CAZMZD010000018.1:0-26548 GCA_964570895.1 uncultured Gammaproteobacteria bacterium | reverse complement strand
TTGTTTCAATCTTCATACTTCCTTTTCAAATAATAATTACAAAAATATGATAGATGATAATTAGACAAAAAGATATTACCCATGTGGGCTATTTTTTATGCTTTATTACAAAATGCTAAATTTATGTACAAATGTGGCAGCAAAATTTGTTGTTGGGGTAGAAACCCCAACCAACGGGCTAAAATTACGATTTGTCAGGCATTGCCTGACCTACGGACTCGCACAATAAAATAACCCGTCATCCTGAAAGCGTAGAAAATAAGGTGAAGCCGTAATTTTCAAGCTGTTCAGGATCTTACCAATTAATGCAACTTGGCACAATATTTTACCTTTTGTTCACTTTTTCTTTTTGTTCAAACGCCGATGCAAAAAGAACGCCTTAGCTCTTATGCGAGATTACGAGCATTAGAGATAAGGTTGATGCCTTGTGTAAAAAGCGAACCGAAAAAGAAAAACACGGCTTTTGCTTTGCCCTTGCCATTTTTCAAATTTTTATCTCAGAAATCGCAGTCGAGCTTTTGCGAAAAGCTATTTAACAAAAATATGCCCTGCGTTTTACAATCAAAGCTGTGACCGCAAAACCTCTCCGCTTTTTCTGTTTGGTGACAAAAATTTGAAAAATTAGACTTGTGCTTAACACTGTTGGGCAAGTATGCCCAACCTACGTGTTTGTCGCAATTGAGGTGCGTATAAAGCACTCTACGGCTTTTTGTTTTAACATATCGCCATTAAAATTTAGAAACACAACATGCAACAATAAGCGCGCAGGACACTTTGTCAATTGATTAGCACTAAAAAAGCAAAATATATGCTACAATTTAAAAAACAAAAAGGATGAAATCATGAAAAAAATAATTGCAGCGTTATTTTTGGTTTGTTTAAGTGTTCAAGTGTGTTTTGCGCTAGATGATAAAACGACATTTGAAAACCGCTTCAAAAAAGAGGACGGTTTCAACAATTATTCTTTTATCGCATTAACCAAAGATGAATATAAAAATTTAAATAAAACAGATAAAAAAACATATAAAAATATGGAAAAAGCTTATAAATATTGGCAAAAGGCTCTATCCACACAAAATCAAAACAATGTAGTAAAATATTCAAAAAAAGCACTAAAATATTACGAACTAAAGCCCGCAATTGTTAATTTGATGTATACTTACGATAATAATCAAGACTACTCAAACGCTTATATATACAGCAAAAAGCTTGTTAATTCAGGGCGCGAGGAAGATAAGATTTATTACTACGATTTTGCAAGGCATAATCTTTATTTGAACATAAACCAAGAAGCGCTCATAGCAGCAGATGAATATTTAAAACTTCCAAATTTAACAAATGGCGCAAAATCCAACTGTTACATAGTCAAAATGCTTGCAAGTTTTAATTTAAATAATTTTGATAACACAATAGCCTATGCCCAAAAGGCAACTTATTTGAACAAAAACTCCGAAGAGCTCACATGGGAAACGCTTTATAAAACCTATCTTGCCAAAAACAACATGGCAGAAGCGAATAAATATGCGCATAAATTATATTCAAAAAGTCTTCCGAATAAATACACTGCAGCCCTTAGGATTGCGGAAAGTTCTAATTCCAACAAGACAAAATTAAAATTTTACGCCATCGCAAAAAATAGCACTGATAATCAAAAAGATATATTGGAAGTCAATTTTCTTATCAACAAAATTGACGAGAAAAATTTAGACCTTGCCTGCAAAAACACAAAAGGCTATGTTTCAAGGCCAAAATGGGCTGATATATCGGCAAATGACTATATGACGCTTGAGCAAAGCAACAAAAGATTTGAAAATTATCACGCGAGATTAAATGCCTGCCTGCAATATAATGGCGAAGATTTTAAAAGATGTTTGGCCGATTTAAAAACCGACGAAGAAAAAATATCGCAAAAATTGTTTGCGGAACATCAAGAAAAAATGCGCAGAATTGAAGAACAAGAAAGAATTTATCAAATGCAGATGATGAACGCAAATTTAATGCATAATAATTATTTGCAGCAAAGGCAAAATGCAGAAATTAAAAACTTGAATTACAACCTATCCCGCCCAAGGTGGTAGGGGGTTGGTTTATATTTTGCTTTATATTATTTTATGTCCTTTTTTTGCTGCAAAATAACACTTTGTTGCAAATTTGTTAAATTTTGTTTTATATTTGATTTATGAGTCAAGAAATTAAAGCACCTGAATTTGAAATTTTATCATTCTTTCCGCAAAACTTTTTTAATAAAGAAGTTAATGAAGAATTTATTAAACTTATTATGAATAGTGTTTTTCCCGATGGAGAATGGGTTAAAGGTCGAGCAAATAAAAAAGAACCCGATTATATTTATAACGGAATTCCTTTTGAATTTACATTAGCTTCAGATAAATGCAACAATAAAAACAAGAATAATTTCATAAAAAGAATGAAAGTTGACGAATATACATCAGAAAATGTTGAAGAAGATGCTTTTCACTATATTGAAGAACAAATTAAAGATAAAGCAACTAAAAAGTATTCATTAGAGAATGTTAATTTGTGTATTTTATGTTTATTGGATAGGTTTAATTGGGTTTCTGATGAATATGGCTCTTTGACACATTTTATTACGGATTATCAGCGCGAGCGCTTTTTTAAATGCATAAAAGAAATTTATATTAACTCAAAAACTTTTAATAATATTTTTTTAATATTTCCTGATATAGTTGCCAATTGGCGGGTTTGGGACATTAAAAGGAACACAAAAATTAAACTTCAAGTTGAGCCTTTTATGATGGAAGCTATGAAATATCCTTATTTTATTGAAAAAAGATTATACACTCAATTTGTTGAAAAGGGATTATTAAAAGATTTATTTGGAATAATTAACAAAAATACTTAGGCACTAAGCTTGGTACATAAGTTAAAATTTTCGTTCCAATAAATTTAAATCTTTAAAATTGTTTTGTTAAATATTTAGTATTTGTGAAAAATTTAGCAGTTTAGATAAATTTTATAGCTTTTAAGACCATTAAATTCCAATTTAATAATTAAACCTAAGAATCAATTGCCAACAGCCTTTAATTTAATATTGTCACGGTGGAAATCCCGACTAACCTATAGGCTTTTCAAAATAAATCCATTAAAATAACTATGATAAATACAATTATATGACATTTTAATAGTATCTTTGATTGCCACGAATAATTGAATTGGGTGTTCCTTTTAACGTATTATTTATTCTCTGTAATTCTATATTTTGCTGATTTAAAGTATTATTAAGTCTATCAATTCTGTTTTGGTTCAGTATATTATTGTAATTATTGATATGTTGCGTTTGGCTTTCATTGATAGATTTCAAAGTATCGCTAGCTGTTTGTATTATATACAAACCTGCTAACCAGCCAGCATTTGATTTTGTATTTTGTTGTTCAACATTTGTTGTCAAGTTTGCATTTTGTTTAATTTCAGATGTTATTTCGGAAGTCGTACCTTTATTTGATTGCTCTACAATATATCTTAAGCACTCTTTTTGTTCACTTGATTTTAACTTCATACAATAATTATATTCACGCATGAATTTAGACTTTTTCCCAGCCCAATAAAAATCATCCTTCGAAATTGAATTATCAAACATGCATAATTTTGATTTTATCGCTTTAAGGTCGTCTAAATTTGGAGTATGTAAATATTTCTCAGGCACTATTTTGCCCCAATAATAATCAAATTTTTCATCATAACTTAATTCAGAATTAGCCACTCTCGTTAATGTATATTCTTTTACAACTCCTTCAGCATCTTTGACTGTTAATATTACTTCGGTTCCAATTTTGCCCCTTAGCCTATCGTTTATTTCTTTTAATGGCAAGAAGTAAATTTTTTTGTTATCAATTTTTATTATTTCAGAGCCTATTGGAATAACAGCACCTGGGGAATTAGGAAACGAATTTATAACAATTGTTTTAAAATAATATGGTTCTTTGTATAAAACCATTCCAATATATCCTACTTCGAAATTTTCATTTGCAATAGAAATTAAATTTACCAATGTTACAAACAATAAAATAATTTTTTTCATTTCCAACCTTTTCAAATAATATTACCATAAAAATTAATCATTTCACCCGATAAAGTTAGCGCTCGAGGTTAAAACGCGCTTCTTCTTTGCATAAACAACAAGTCGGAGCTCTGCCTCAACAGTATAATTATAATCAGCATGCCAAACTTTAGTAAATAGGTTGGGCATACTTGCCAACGGTATAGTTTTAAGCCGGCTGTCCTGAATTTGCGAATTTCCGAGATAAAAATTTTAAAATTAAACGAACGAGAAATGTCATGCTGAACTTGTTTCAGCATCTTATAACCTTAAGGGGCAAGACAATTATTGCTCCGTTGCATTATCTGGTAAGACCCTGAAACGAGTTCAGGGTGACACATGGTGCCCGAATCTGTTTGTACTTGGTGCGTAGGTTGGGGTTTCTACCTCAACAACATAATCTCAACTGCCACTCTTGTGAACCCGTATGCGTTAGTTGTTCAGCATGACTATTTTTACACTACACTCTGCAATCCGCTTCTTGGATTTTCGAATATGTATAGCTATCGTATCCCGTTTCAAAATCTTTAGTTAAAGTTCTATCACTCCACCGTCTCAAACATATCTTTCCCAACGGCGCAGATTGGGCAAACCCAATCTTCCGGAAGTTCCTCAAAAGGGGTTCCTGCAGAAACTCCGTGTTCCACGTCGCCACGCATTGGGTCATAAACATATTGGCAGATTGTGCAGACATATTTTTGCATAATTTTAACTCCTATCTCTAACACCCCTTTATAGCGCCTTTAAAGAAGTCCCGCAATTACCTGTGAGGGTAATTAAAATTATTTTTCAGATTTTGATTTTTTTAATTTTCCGTCGAACAAAACTCTGTCTATGAAGCCAAAAGAGTTTTCAAGAAACCTTGGTTTTTCGCCCATTTTGTAGCAAATGTATAAAAAAGTTTGGTGCATTAAATCTTTATAAGATATTGAAGGCTCTTTTTTATTTGTGTAAACCCCCGTCACATAAGGCTCTTCAAGCTTTGGTTTTGTTATTTCAAGCTCAAGCGCATAACCGCCTCTGTTTTTCCCTCTTCTAAGCTCAATTGTGTCACCATGCGTGAGTGCTTCAATTTTTGGGTGATTTATAAATTTTTCATACCCCAAAACTGTGTCTTCAAGAGCTTTTCGCGCTTCATTTGAAGTCACATTATCATAAATATTTTTATTTACAGAAAAATTTGCGCAAAATGATATCATACAAAATTAAAACTTGTGAATATTTTTTATTGTCGTTTTGCATGCACTTACGCTAGCTAATTAACAAAATTATTTTAATATCGGCTCATTTTTTATTCTTTTTAGCCAAAATGGGTCTTGGCTCACGCTTAAATCCATCGGAATGCCATAAACTTGAATGTCTTGCTCTCTGGCGTCTTGCATTTTGAAACCTATTTTTTGATAAAAACCAGCAGGGTGTTTTTGCAGAAAATGTAACCTTTGGGCGTTAAGGGTCACATGGCGCGAGTGCCCAGATTGCAAACTCTTCTCTGCTGCAATTTGCATTAAAGCCGTGCCAATTCCGGAATACGTGCGCCTTTTATATGCTTCAACATTGCTTACAAAAATGTCCGGTTCATCTGTTTTAAGGTCAATATCGCCTAAAATTTCACCGTCTTTCACCATCGTATATTTTTCATGATGAGAGTTGCCTGTTTTGTAAATCGAGGCGAGCACGGGCTTTTTCAATATCCCATTTTTTTCATAAATTTTGACATCCGCAATATATTCAGACTCTTTTTCAAAAAAATCAGGCTTTGCTTCAACTGCCGCCATACCTTTGAAGCTGAATTTTCTTGGCAAAATGTAGGAAATATTCGAAACAAAAGGGATATTCATATTTTGATTATAACAAATTATGAAAGTTTTTCTATATGGCGCGAAAAATTATTCACACACCGCAGAAAAAACGCAAGATTGAAGATAATCTAAATATTTCTTATCGAGGTGAGCATAGTCAAATAAAATTATTCCGCCGAGGTTAAGCTCGCGCATGCTTCTAATTTGACGGAGCAAGTCTTCAGGTTCGCCTTCCATAAACCCAACAAATGCCCCAGGGTAAACCGCAACGCCATTGGATTTTTTCTTAACCTCTTTCATCATTTTTTTTGAAAGTTCATCATCAGAGGTGAGAATTAAAGGCGTGAGGGCGTTTACATAGCCGAGTTCAGACCATTTTGACCAATTTTGTTGTTTTGCTGATTTTGACATATCTTCATCGGGAAAAATAACGGCAGACAAAAGAACTTCTCTGTTTTCAAGGGTTTTGCTGACTGTTTTTATGTAATTTGTGATTTTATTTTGTCTGTATTCATCCCATTTTTGCCATAGGGGAGATTTATACGGCACTTCAATCGGGTCAACGCCGTATATTCCTTTAAATTCTTCGCGGGCAAATTGCGTGTATCCCCAATTAGACATTTCATAGCCTTGTTCGTTCGGTTTTTGGGCTTGAGGATATCTGATATAGTCAATATTAAAACCGTCTATTGCATAATGCGCTGAAATCTCTTCTATAAGCTCTTGAAGGAACGAAACGACTTCAGGGTTAGCCGGGTCAAGAAAATATCCTCTATGCTCCGTAGGGTGCCACGTAGGCGTGCTAGAATCAGCATTTATTTTATTTTTGTTTCCCCATTCAGGCTTCACGGTCAAAATGTTTTTCAAATCGCTTGATGGCGCAACATTTCCAATGTAAAAACTTTCAAACCAAACATTTACTTTGATGTTTCGCCTGTGGGCTTCTTTTATGTATATCGCTAAAATATCAGTGCTCCCAAAAATCGGGTTTAGCTTGTTAAACCCATATTTTTCCATGGTTTTTGAAGGGAAAATTGTTTTGCCGTGGAAATATGTTTCAAGAAAAATCGTGTTAATTCCTGCCGCGCTTAAATTATCCAAAGTTGATATAACTTCTTCTTTCGTTTTTTCTGTCGGTCTAATCCACACGCCGTGCAATTCACCTGAAACATAAGGAAGAGTGTATTTTAGAGCGTTGCTTGAAGCTTTGATTGATTGGTTTAAATAATTGAGCGCAGTTTTGTCGTTTCCAAAATGCCCTTTTCTTAAATATTTTTTCGCTTCACGCAAATATTCACGAACCTTTTTTTCATTAAAAACTAAATTTTGTTCATTTGATTTTTTAATTATTGCTTCAACTTCTTTAATTTTTGCTTGAGCATTAAATTCATAGCTGTTAACGGTGGTTACTGCGTTAATTGTGTTATTTTTTTCATTAATTTCAACATGCGTGCCGATTTTAATATTTTTATTCATCCAAATTTTAGCATTTCCGTGCCCCGAGAGCACAAAGCCGTTTTTTGGAATAATGCTGTCTGCACCCGTCAATTGAACAACAATCCCGTTCACAACGACCGCTTCTTTCCCGAATTCATTTGTTCCTGTGCGAAGCCCCCATTCAGGCTTGTAAACAATAAGTTGGTTAGGGCCTCTGTACCCCGGGAAAGAATTTGTGGCGTTTATTTCGTATTTGCTTGGGTAAATTCCACTCACTTTGTAGCAAGATTGAGTAATTATGCCATTTTTGCCAATTTCTGCCGCAAACACATGAGCGCAAGAAACAAAAAACATAACTAAACTAAATATAAAAATTTTTTTAAACAATTTGCCCATATAAACTCAAAAGCTACTATATAAAATATAGTAGCTCAAGAATTTATTTTTTACAAAATACTTAATAAAAGTTTTATTTAATGTTTGAGAAAGTCCAAGCGTCCATATTTGGATTTTCTTCATTTGAAACTTTTACGTCATCTTCATCTTCACCAGCTTGTCTTCCGCCGTGTGCGATTGGTTTGTAAAGTCTGTTATAGTATTCTACAACCATTCTGTCTGAATTGAAGAACGCTTCAGAAGTTCTGATAGCTTGGCGCATAAGCCTTGCCCACTCATGTTTATTTTCATAATAAGTTGGGATAACTTGATTTTCAATGATATCCATAACGCAATCGTGGTCTTTCCAATGTCTTTGATCCCAAGGCATATCGTCATCAAGCCCAGGATATTGAACAGTGTAGCCGTTAATGCCGTTCCAAGTACCTTCAACAGCCCAGCCGTCGTAGCTTGATAAGTGAAGAGCACCGTTCATATTTGCGCTCATACCTGAAGTACCTGAAGCTTCAAGAGGACGGATTGGAGTGTTCAACCAAATATCAGAACCTTTTTTAAGTTTTGCACTTAATGCGAGCTCATACCCAGGGAGAACAACAACGTTTTTCATTTGTTGAGATTCTCTTAAGATATTGTTGAAAATTTCTTTACCGTCTTTGTCATCCGGATGGAATTTACCGGCAAAAACTAATTGAATTTTGTTTTCATTCAAAAGTTTTTCAATACGTGGTTTATCCATCAAGATTAACCAAGCACGTTTATAGTCTGCAAATCTTCTTGCCCAAGTGATTGTAAGAACATTCGGGTCAAAACGTTTGCCTTGTGTGTCTGAAATGTATTGGCATAAGTCTTTTTTCATTTCGAGTTTTGCATTTAGCAAATCTGTATCATTTTGAAGACCGTTAATTCTGCTATCTTGCCAATAGTGGAGGTTTACAGCGTTTGTGATAGCTTTAATCGGGCATTTGCCGCTAACCCAATCCCACATTTTCTTTGCAACAAGACCGTGAAGTTGTGATACAGCGTTTGCAAGACGGCTCATACGAAGAGCTGCAACTGTAAGAGAGAAGTTTTCTCCGCCAAGTTCAACTGCTTTATCTCTTGGGCAGCCTGCAAAGAAACCACCTTCAACAAGTGTGTCAACCCAGTGAACTTCGTTGCCGGCAGCAACCGGTGTGTGAGTTGTAAACACTGTACGTTTTCTAACTTCATTAAGGTTTCCGTTGAATTGTCTTAATAATTCAAATGCAGCCGGCAATGCGTGACCTTCGTTCATGTGGATTACATCAAATTTGTATCCAACTTCTTGAAGTATTCTTACGCCGCCAACACCAAGCACTGTTTCTTGAGCGATACGTATTCTTTCGTCGCCATCATATAATTTGTGAGAAATTCTTCTGCCAAATTCAGAGTTTTCAGGAACATCTGTTGTAAGAAGATATATAGGGCAAGTGCCAAATAATTCAGGTTCAACTCTGAAAGCTTTAATAACAACATCTTCGCCGAAAACTTTAACTTTAGTTGAAACATTCAAATCTGTTAAAAAGTCGTATGTTTTTCTGATGTATGCTACTTCAACCTGATTATCCGAACCAATCCTTTGGTCATAGTAACCGAAAGACCAAAGCATCGTAACACCCACCATAGGCATTTGCAAGTAACCTGCTGATTGCATATGTGAGCCTGCTAAAAAGCCAAGACCACCGGAGTATGTCGAAAGAGCTTGGTCAATCGCAATTTCCATTGAGAAATACGCAACTTTTGGAAGTGTCATAAAATAATCCTTTATAATACTAATTAACTAATTCTTTTTAATATTATCAAACAAAAATTTTAAATGCAATATTGTAAATAAAAGCTCGCCATGTTGGCGAGCAGGTATGGTAAGTATTTTTTTCTATATTTTCTAAATGTAATCAAGCAACGTCGCCCCGCCTAACATAAGCGCACCAATTTGAAGCGTCGCTTGAAGCGAAGTTTGTGCCATAGATAAATCGGAAGCTGCCTGCACAATATCTGTTTCATATAATTCAGTTTTTTGCGAAGTAAGCCTTGTTGAAATTTTTTCATTTATACTTTGCACGGCATCTATTTTGTTTGCATATCCTGAAATTTCACCAAGTGTATCCGAAACTGATAAAATAGATTTTTGGATTTGTTCTTGAACCCCAAGAACCGCTGTCACGTCATAAGGTTCAGTGTTCACAATATCGTTTAATTCGCGCATTGCAACAAAAATTCCGCTTGTATTATCCCCAAAAACATCAAGCCCCAAAGTGTTCACTTGAACAACATCACCCGACGACACTTCAAGTTGTTTTTTCCAACTTGTGTCTTTCGCGCTTCCTGAATAAGTGACATTCCCGTCATCTGCAAGGGTATATGGTTGGTTTTTAGTGTTTGCCCCGCCAAAAATATAATCTTCTTGATATCTTGTGTTTGCAAGGCTTTCGATTGTTTTTGTTCTTTCATTTATTTCAGTCATAAGCGCATCTCTTGTTGAAGCCGAGTGTATATCGCTTGCGAGAGTCACTGTAAGTTCGTAAATTCTTTGTAATTCATCTTCATACACAGATAATGTGTCGTATGTCATATCAATTTGGTTTTTTGCATTTTCAATACTTGAATCCCAATCAGAAAGCTCATTGAGTTGAGATTTAATTTTCAAAACTTGCATTCCGGCATACGGGTCTTCGCTCACATGTTGGAACCTGTTTCCGGAAGTGATTTGTTCTTGAATTTTATATATTTTAGATGACGCTTCATTTGACCTTGTTGTCATCAATTTGCTCACCATATTGTTTGAAACTCTAATACCCATTTATCTAGCTCCCTAATGTTGTTAGTGTTTGCAATAGACTGCTTATTGTTGAAAATACTCTGGCGCTTGCCTCATACGCCCTTTGGAATTTAATCATATCGGATAATTCTTCGTCTAAATTAACAGACACTGTGCTATCTCTTTTTGTAAGTGCAGCGTCATACAAATCATCGCAAATTTTGCCGTTTGATGTTATGTCTGCAAGCTGAGATGCAAAGTTTGTAGTAATTGAAGTCAAATAGCCTTCAAAAGTGTAGTCCCCAATTGCACCTCGAACTGATGACACATTATATGCGCCTCTTGTTTGAAACATTTCTAATGTGTTTGATGAATTACCAACTGCAAGATTCCAATCTGCTTTTGAAGTATCAACTCTTGCTGCTGCAATTTTCTTTGGATCAGCAGCAATTTCAGAATTCACTTTCATATCTTTTGCGCCCGTTCCGGTAAATAATGCAGGCGGCTCTTCATCAGACAAAATCATATTGCCCGTTACAGGGTCTGTTGTGATGTAGCAAGCTTTAACATCGCCATTTGCATATTGTTGAACAGCGTTTACAGTATTCATAAAGCTTGTTGCAAGGTTGTCTAATTGGTCAAGCATTGTGTTGATTGAAATAAAACCTTCTCTATTCGATACTAAATCAAGCTGAGCGCCTAAAATACCGTTTTCACCCACAAAATCGTTTAGAGAATCACAAGAAACAGTGTCTGTTATGCTGCTTACTGTTTGAATAATTATTGGGTTATTAAAGTCACCTGAAACAACTTGCAAACTATTATCAACTTGCCCGCCTGAAACAAGCGTAACTTCGCCCAATTTAACCGTTACTGAACCTGATGTTTCTTCTTTAACATTCAAAGGAATGTATGAAGATAATTCTTCTAAAATTTTCTCACGAGAGTCTATTAAAGCGTTTGCCGCGCCATCAACCGAAGTTGCAAGACGGGAAATTTTATTGTTAACCGCCGCCAATTCTTTAAGTTTTTGGTTGATTGTGTTTACGGATAAGCCAATTGCGCTGTTTGGGGCAGTCGATGGTTTAGTGTAATCTCCGCCCATATCATTTTTATATTCTTCTAATTGCGAATAAATTAAATTGAAAGAATCTGCAAGGTTATCTGCCGCTTGAACAAAAGTGTTTCTTGTGGAGCTATCTGCAGGAGAGTTTGTAAGATTGTTTACCGCAGTATAAAAATCTGAAATTTTTGCAAGAAGCCCGTCATCGCCCAATTGATCAACGTAGGCTTCAATGTCGCCCATAAGTTTTGCAAGCTCATCATAATATGCAGCTTCCGAGTTTGTGTCGCGAACTGAGGTGTTAAGCATCATATCTGCGTAACTTTGAATGCTTGAAATTTCAGCACCACCTAAAGAATAAACCGCGGAAGACACGCTTGAACCGGAGGTCAAATATTTTAATTCGCTAAAAACTGCTTTTTGCCTAGAATAGCCTTCTGTATTCATGTTGGCTACGTTATGAGAAACAATAGTAAGTGCATATTGATTATTTACCAAAGATTCTCTGGAAATTCCCATTGCTTGTATTAATGTCATCTATGCTTCCTCCACAATTGATGAAACGTCATATGCTTTAGAAGATGAATTTAAGCCATTTTTGCCATATTCATCAGACCTTACATTAATCATTCTCATCATTCCGTTAAAAATTTTGTTTATCGTGTTTAATGAATAGCAAACAAGAGCTCTGTTCACTTTTTCGCGCTCCACAATTTGTTTATATAATTCGCGAATTTTGAGCCTCTGTTCATCTGTTGGTTTTAAAAATTCACGTCTATCGGAAATATCTTTTGTGCGCCCGTAAAGAGTGAGTATTTTCTCATCCAGCCCGCCAAGTTCTTCGATTTTATGATTAATTAAAACCTGCCTTTTTTCTTCTTGAAGTTCAATCAAGCTTTCGTATGTATCTATAAGATTTTGTGCTAAATTTTCAGTTGCTTGCATAATTGCTCCTTACACAGAATAATCAGCGATAACGCTTCTGCCATATTTAATTCCGTATTTAATATCTTCATCAGTTAAAGTTTCGCCAAAACTTAGTGAAAGTTCTTTCATTTCTTGAATTTGGCTTGTAGAAAATCTGCTTTTGAATATATTTTCTTCTTGAATTTCATCTTGTTGCTTTTGAATATTATTTGTAATTTCAGCTTCAATTTCTTGCACCGGACGATTAGCACGTGCGAGCGCTCGAGAAGCGCCGGACAGCCTTAAACTGCTTATATTGTTTGCTATTGTCGATGTTAGATTTGAATTAATTGATGTTGTCATATTTCCTCTTAGTCACTTACTGTTTTTTCAAGTTGTTTATACATTTGAGTTGCAAGCCCTATGTTTGAAGTCGGGCTTGTTGCCACTTGGCGCCCTAAATCCGAATACATAACGGATTTTAAGTTTGTCACATATTTTGATTCTTGAAATAATGAATTTTCCTTGTCTACCGTTTTATCTAAAGTTGACATCATTTTTGCAACGAAAATACCTTCAAATTCTTCGCAAACTTTTTTAAGTTGCGCTTTTCCGCTAAACTTCGTACTTCTGATGTTATTCAGAGGGTCCATATTTGCAGATTGTGTTTGATAATTTGAAATAAATTCAGTCATTAAATAACCTCCAAATCCGCATTCAAACTGCCTGATGATTTCAAAGCTTGCAAAATTGCAATTAGGTCTGTTGGCTTAACTCCAATTGTGTTAAGCGCACCGACAAGCTCCCCAAGAGTTGAATTTGCCTTCATTTCAACAAGGCTTGCTTTATCTTCTTTAACTTGTATGTCAGCATTTGTCACGCGCGCTGTTTCGCCTCTTCCAAAAGCGTTAGGTTGCGAAACATCGTTTCTTGCCCTGATTGTGACTGTAATTCCGCCGTGCGCGATTGCCGCAGGAGCAAGTTTAACATTCGCGCCGATTACGACCGTTCCTGTTCTTTCGTTAATCACGATTTTTGCCTTGTCTTCAGGAATTGTCACTTCCATATTTTCTAAAATTGATAAAAATTCAATTCTGTTATTTAAAAATTTTGCAGGAATAGCAACTTCAATTGCGCTACCATCAAGTGCTCTCGCAGGAGTTAGTGCGCCTGAAATTGCTTTTGCAATTTTAGAAGCTTCTGTGTAGTCAGCTTTATCTAAAAGAAGAGTGAGCGAGGTTTCATCCCCAATTTCTGTCATGATATCTCTTTCAATGATTGCACCGCCCGGAACTCTTGCTGTTGTTGAAACACCGCTTCTTGTGCTTGAGCCGCCTGCTGCGCCGCCTGCGCCGCCGCCTAAAGAAAGAGGACCTTGCGCAACTGCGACAATTTCACCGTTTGGCGCGCGAAGTTGTGTTTGAACAAGAACACCGCCCCTTAAGCTTTTAGCATCTGCCATTGCAGAAACTGTAACATCCACTCTATCGCCATTTTTTGCAAAAGGCGGAATAGTTGCTGTTACAATAACTGCTGCCGCTGCACCTTTTTGAATGTAGTTTGCTTGGTCAATTACCGTACCTAAGCTCATAAGCATTTGTTGCGCTGTCATTTGCGTGTGACGAGAGTTGTCACCTGTGTTTTGCAGACCAACTACAATACCATAGCCGACCACTTGGTTATCACGCACCCCTTTAACATGAACTAAATCTTTAATTCGTGCCCTGTGTGCAGTGTCCACAATCGCGTTCACCGCGCTTGTTTGCGAGATAGCCATTGCGATTAATAAAATTGCCGTCAATATTTTTTTCATAATTGTCATCCTTGTTAAGTTAGCCTTTAGAATATCATTCTAATAAATTTGTTTATAATGCCTTCGTTTTGTCCTCTTGTTACTGTGCCTGCGCCGTTTAGAGCGAATTGAAGATTAGCAACCCTTGTTGATTCAATTTCTCCCGCTTGGTTTACCCATCTTGGGTCAACTATTCCGCTAATTAAAAGGTCAACTCTTTCATTTTGGTTAAGCAAAGTTTTTTTGCCTTGAACTAAAAGATTGCCGTTTGGCATAACTTGCACAACTTGAACCGCAACAGAGTCTTTAAATGTCATTTGTCTTTTTGTTGAAGTTCCGCTATCAACCGAAATGCTCCCGTTTGCGCCATCGAAGTGAGGTGTCCAATGTGTTTTGAAAAGAGAATTAAAAGCTTGTGTGATATTATCTACAATGCTTGATTCTTTTTCAGTTTTATATGTGCCTGAATCTTGAAAAGTTGGTGTTTCTTCCAAAATAATTGTCATCAAATCGCCAACATTTCGAGCACGAACGGTGCCATATAAAGGTCTTGATTCAACATAATTTGCATGCGATGCATTCAATGTGAAAAGACTTTCAGCGCTCACAGGCAGAGCTGCACATAATATTAAACTTAAAATTAATAGGTATCTTTTCATAATTTAACCTCTACTCTATTTTTTCCGGTGATTAAAGCAGTGTGGATTTTATTAAACCTTGTGTTTTTAACTAAGATTGTGTCCCCGATATTTCCTTCTGCTTCCGCCACTCCGTCCACTTCAATACTTATTCTGTTATCTTGAACAAAACTGATTTTAACCGCTTCCAATTTCGCTACATCAGGTTTTTTTCTAACCGATGTTTTAAGCACCATTTTGCCGAGCATAATAGGGCGAAGCGCAACAAGCGGAGCATTTAAATCAATTTTATCCATCACATTTTCAATAACGCTTCCAACTTCTAAATTTTCAACTTTTGTGTTCGACAAATTGATTGGTGCAAAAATTGCAATTCTATCTGTCGAAACTAAAACATTTTTATAAACCAATGTTCTGACATTCGTCGGAATTGTTTTAATAACTTTTCCTGTGGTGTCGTCAATCACCATCACTTTTTTAATGTCATAAGTTAAAAATCTATCAAAATTAGAAACGACTTTAACTTTTATTTTAGAACCATCCGGCGCGTTGAGCGTTTCAAGCGGCATGTTCATAACTTTGACATCAATTTTATCAACATTATATTTTGCCATTTGCTCTGCTGTTTGGTCATATACAATTTTTTCAACAATATCAATGAGTTCAGATTTTTGAACAACACGAGCTTGGGCACCAAGTGCAATACCCAAAATCATGACTATTAAAAATATCCTCATTAATTTATGCATTATTGTATCCTGTTAGTTTGTTCAAGTATGCTTGAAGCTGAAGTTATGACTTTTGAGTTACTTTCAAAAGCGCGTTCTGCTTTAATCAAGTTAACTAATTCTTCAACAGTTTGTACGTTAGAGCCTTCAAGGAAACCTTGTTGAATTGTGCCGTAACCGTCTTGCCCAGGGATACCCGGAACAGGAGTGCCTGACCCTGGAGTTTCTTTGTATAAATTGTGCCCTATTGCAAGAAGCCCTGAATTGTTTTGGAATTTAACCAATTGAAGCTGCCCGGCCGGTGTTTGCTCTGTTTGAGAACCGATTGTTACATATACGTTACCGTCTGTTGAAATGTTTATTTTTGAAGTGTTTGTTGGAATTTGAATAGGTGGCTGCGTTTGATAGCCTTCGCTTGTTACAAGCAAACCATTTGCGTCCATTTTAAGTGCGCCATCTCTTGTGTATGCAACCGTACCGTCATCAAGAGTGATTTGCAAAAATCCATCGCCTTCAATTGCGATGTCTAAATCTCTGCCTGTTGAGTTCATAACACCTGATTCAAAAATTCTGGTTGTTGCCGCAGTTCTAACACCAAGCCCGTATTCAACACCCACAGGAACAAAAGTACCTTGCCCCACTTGCGCCCCCGGGGTTCTGTGTTGTTGATAAATCAAATCTTGGAACTCTGCACGAACTTTTTTATAACCGTTTGTGTTGATGTTCGCTACGTTGTTTGCAATGATGTCTAAATTGTTTTGTTGTGCAATCATGCCTGTTGCGCCAACTGAAAGAGATCTTAGCATATTGTCATCCTTTTTCTATTATCCTTTTATCTTTCCAAGCTCAATCGCTGTCGATAAGCTTTCTCCTTGTGTTCTTACCATTGTGGCAAGTGTTTCATAAGCTCTTGAAATACTGATTGAATGTATCATTTCATGCACTGTGTTCACATTCGCACCTTCAAGCGAACCTTGGTTTAGCGCAAAACCTCTTGTTTTACGATACATTCCGGCATCTGTACCTTCAATAACTCTATATCTGCTATCCCCGATAGGGGCAACATTTTCCATATTGTCGAAATCAATAATTTGAATTGTTTGCAAAACTCTTTGATAATCAGGGTTTGTAACATTTATTGTTCCCGTTTCTGAAATTGTAATGTCTTTATTCACATCAACCCTGTTATCAATGCTGTTTTCAGGGTCTTCAGGGTCACGAACAATTCTTATTCTTCTGTTTTGGTCGTCAAGAACATAATCGCCCAAATTGTTCACAAGATAATAATCTTGCGTTAGATGGAAACTGCCGTTTCTTGAATAATATGTGTTTTGTTCGCTTGCGGGTTCATTGATTTTATTTTGCTCTTGAATTTTGAAAAATCCTTTTCCTTCAATCGCAATATCGAGCGATTTGCCCGTTTGCATAAGCGTACCTTGAGAAAAATCAAGATATGTCCTATCTGTCATAGCCCCTGCCGATAAAACACCAAGTTCACGCGCAGGCGCAGAAGGCGACCTCATATCTGATTTATCTGCAATCACCATATCCATAACATTTTTGAATGCAATGTTTGTTCTTTTAAAACTCGTTGTATTTATATTCGCGATGTTATTTGCAACAACATCTTGATAATCAATTAAAGCTTTCATACCATTTGTGGCAGATTCAAGTCCTCTAGTTATCATTTTTCAAGTTCTCCCAATTTGCCATAACATTTTTTACGTATCTTTGTGTTTCAGAATATGGCGGAATGCCGTTATATTTTTGCACGGTGTAAGGACCTGCATTGTATGCAGCAAGCGCAAGTTCAGGGTTTCCGTCAAATTTTGTCATCAAAGATTTTAAATATTTTGTTCCGCCCATAATGTTTTCTTCCGGATTATAGGCATCTCTAACACCTAAACCGCGAGCAGTGCTTGGCATAAGCTGCATTAAACCCATAGCGCCAGCTTTTGAGGTTGCTTTAGGGTTAAAACCGCTTTCTTGCTTAATCACAGCTCTTACAAAATCAACATCAAGGTCATTTTTATCGGCATATTTTTCAATTAAATCTTCTATGCCTTCGCGCGAGATAGGTTGAGCATTTGCCACATTTGTTTGTTTTGAGGTGGTTGTTGTAGTTGATGTTTTGTCTAAAATTTCTTTAAATTCTTGAGCTTCTTTTGAAGTGGCAACGTTTTCGGTTTTTTGAGCAGGAAAAAGACTATTGAAACCTTGTTCAATAGAGTTTATACGTCTTAACGTAAAGTCTAGAGATGAAATCATCTCCCCTGCTATTTGCATTATACCTACCTCATTTATGCAGTTTATACTTCCTGCACACTAATAATTTAACCTAAAACACTACGTTGCAACATCGACCCAAAGGTTGATTTTGTGCGTGTCTAAAAATAAATCTATGGATTAATAAATTAAGAAATTTTTTGCATTAAAGACATTCTGTATTGTTCAGATTTGATTAAAAATTTCTTGTTATCCACCATTACATAATATAAATCTTCTCTTGGTTTTGCTTCTGAAAGCCGGAAAATAATTTCGTTGTTCATAATTTTTGTCTTTTTGAAATTATAAAGAACAAAAACATTATTATTTACATAGCCCACAAGCGCCTTATTTCCTGCATAATCAGCCAAATAAAGCCCTCTATCATTTTCAATTGGAGTTTTGCATAAAATTCTTGCAACCGGCGCTTTTTTAACAGGCGCTTTTTTAATTGGGGCCGGTTTTGGTGTTGGTTGTTGGACAGTGCGTTGAACTGCAGGTTTCAATTCAGGCTTACGTTTAATTTCAATTGATGGTTTTGAAACTCTTTGTTGATTTTGTTTTGGAATTTCAACACTTGCCACAACTTGTTCTGTTTGCGGTTTTTCATTGCGCACAATTTGAGAAATATCTGCTTCAACTTCTTTTTGAGCTTGATTTTGCGCTTCTTGCTCGTTAGAGGCCAAATTATTTTTAATTTCAGCTATTTCATCTTTAATATCATCAAGTTCAATTAAATCGTCGTCATAATTTCCGGAAGGCGCTTGCCTGTTTATTATATCGAGATTATGAACAGACAGGTTTTCGGCCTTTTGAATTTCAATAACTTCTTCTTCAGCAGAAGTTAAAACAGGGCTTGAAGGAGGATTTAAAGCACCATCCATTGCAGAAACTATCTCTGCTTTAATTTCGGCAACTTCAAGATTATCATCAGGCTCTTGAGTTGTTTCTATAAGTTCCATATTTTCATTTTCAATTTCTTGTTGAATTTCTTGCTCAATTTCTTCTTCAATATCTTCTTGAGAAATTTCTTGAATATTTTGCTCGAGCGCTTCAAATTCAGCTTTTTCAACAGAATTTATTTGCTCTGCTTCGCGATTGCTAATTTGTGCAATTTCCTCAGTTTGCATTGTTTCTTCGGTTTGTGTTTGTTGCGCTGTTTCTACATCTTCATTTTCTTGCGCTAACACTTCTTCTTGTTCTTCTTGCGCCACAGGCTCTTCAACAATTACTTCTTCTGTTTCTGAAATTTCTTCTTGTGGCTCAATTTTTTCAAGACTCACTTCTTGTTTTGCTTCTTCATTTTGCGACTGCATTTGTTCTTCTTGCGTTGGCGCTTGAGTTTCTTCGCTTAAAACATTTTCAAAGCTTTCAGTTGTTTGAGCTTCATCTGTACTACCTTCAACCGTAGGCACAGGCGCATTATGTGCAGATTTTTTCTTCATATTATAGAGCGCAGAGAGGGCAAACAATAGAATTAAGCCCACCAGAATGCTTATTTTGTTTCCAATCAAGAAAGATAAAAGCAATGTTTTGAAATCATGTTGAACAGACTCTTCATCAATTTTTTCAATCGGTTCAAGTTCAATATTTTGAGGTGCTTTATCTTCGCTAATATCAGCTTCTTGCGGAATTTCTTTTGGAGTTTGAACTTCAACTGTTTCCACAGGAGCTTTGTTAGCTTTTGCTGTTTGCTCTTGTTTTTGAGCTTGAGGCTGTTTAGTTTGTTCTGCCTTTTTAGCTTCAGGCATAGCTGCTTCTTTAACTTGTTTTGATTGTTCTTTTGCTGAACTTGCAGGTTTTGCGGGTGCCTTTTGCACTTCTTTTTTTGCAACAATTGGCGAAGTTGCAGGCTTTTGAGCTTGAGCAACTTTTACATTTGCTTCAGGTTTTTGTGCAACAGTTGGTTTTTGAGTTGTGGCTTGTTTTTTCACATCAGCAGTTTTTTGCGCTTGAGCAACTTTCACGCTTTGCGCTTGTTTTTGAATATCAACTGATTTTTGCGCAACTGTTGTTTTTTGTGTAGCGACAGGTTTTTGCGCAATCACAGGTTTAGTGGTAACAGGTGATTTTGGCGCAGATTGTTGAGCGACTTTTGTTGTTGGCGCTTGCTTAACCGCAGGTTGCACCTCTTTTTGTACAGGCTTAACCGCAGGTTTTGCTTCTTTTTGAGCCGTTTTTACAACAGGTTTTTCAGCTTGTTTTACCGCTTGTTGCTTTTCTTGCGCAACTTGAGTTTTAACAGGAGGCGCCGCCACAGCTACTTTATACTTTGGGTTTAGGTAATCAAAATTATTTTCTTTGTATAAATTATCAAGACGAGCAAGGCGAACTAAATCCATCACAGGGAATTTAGAAGCTTTGTTTGCGCTTAAGCTCACAACAAAATCAACAGGGCGCGTGGTGTTAAAAGTCACTTTTGTAAAACCGTTTTCAAAATTTTGTTCCGCATAAGGGTAAGTGTCCACTTTTATTGATTTTATAACACCTGAGGATTTTGTGGTTTTAACTAAACTATAAGTTTCCGCAAGCAAAATATAGTAGTTATAATCAGATTTTTTAACGATTTTTATTTCGTCAGGATAAGGAATTTCGGTTTTTAAATTAACTTTGTAGGTTTCTTCGCCGGCGCGAGCAATCTCGAGGTCAACAAGCATATTTTTGAACTCTTTGCCATGTGCTAACACTTGTTGCACTACTATTGAAAAAATAAATATTGAAATAAAAAATTTTTTCAAAAAAACCTTACCCTTACCAAAAGTCATGTTATAATTAAGTTTACAACAAAAATTATTAAGTGCAAAATGGAAAATTCGTTTAAATCAGGTTTCGTAACAATTATTTCAAGACCGAATGTCGGCAAATCTACTCTGCTTAATTCAATTCTTGGGCAAAAGATTGCAATCACAAGCCCTGTCGCCCAAACGACAAGAAAGCAGATTAAAGGCATATATACAAATGATAATATGCAAATTGTTTTTGTGGATACCCCGGGGGTTCATAAACCACTGAACGAGCTCGGGAAAAATTTATCCGCTGAAACGTATAACGCCCTTGAGGGTGCAAATTTAATTCTGTTTTTGGTTGATGCGACAGAACCTGCAGGCGCAGGGGATAAATGGATTGTCGAAAATTACCTTAAAAAAACCGATGTGCCGATTATTCTTGTTTTGAATAAAGTGGATTTAATTAAAAACCTCGAAAAAAGGGAGGTTAACACTTTCTCATACAAAAAATTATTTGAACCAAAAAACGTGCCATCAATTTATGTAAGCGCAAAAACAAAAAGAAACCTCGATGATTTAATTTCAAAAATTGAAGACTTTTTACCGATTGGCGAAAAATATTATGACGAAGACGAAGTGACAGACCAAACATTAAGGGCAATCGCGGCAGAAACAATTAGAGAAAAAATTATTTTTAACACAAGCGACGAAATTCCGCACCAATGCGCAGTTTTAATTGAAAAATACGAAGAAAAAGAAAATATTGATGTAATAAGCGCTAAAATCATTGTTTCAACAAGCGGGCAAAAAGGTATAATCATCGGAAAAAATGGCTCTATGCTTAAAAAAATCGGCACAGACGCAAGGCTTGAACTTGAGCGAAATTTTGATAAAAAAATCTTTTTAGAACTTTTTGTTTCAGTTCAAAAAAATTGGCAAAAAGATGAAAAAATAGTGAAAAGAATACAAAACGGACTATGAAAAAAATCCCCCTTTCAAAATTTAATAAAAACTTGCCAAATTTTGAAAATCGCACACAAACAAAAGATAAAATTATCTTGAAGTGGATATGCGAATGGGTTGAAAGTTCGCTAAAATCAGGCGAAATTGAAGAAGACGATTTAATGCCCTCAAAACAAGAACTTTCAGAACTTCTAAAAGTTTCTGCCTCAACGGTGCAGAATGCAATTCGCCACGCGGAAGATTTAGGATATTTTTATTCAAAGCAAAGGCTTGGCACATTTATTTCTAACCCAAAAAATAAAAAAACAAAATTTAAAAAATCATATTCAAAAAAAGACAGCGCAAAATCAGAAATTAAAAATTTGATTATAGAACTTGGGCTCACTGAAGGTTCAAAAATTCCAAGCACAAGAGCGATTGCAAGAGAAATTGCAACTTCGCACAACACAGTTTGCCTCGCGCTTGAAACGCTTGTCAAAGAAGGATTTTTAGAGCAAAGATTTTACAAAAAAAATGAAAAATCTTGGTTTTTATTGAAAGACATTGAACTTAGCCAAAACGAGAAAAAATATTCGCTTTCAAGAACCGTGAAAAACAAGACTCTTGCTGAAATTCACGAAAAAACAATCAAAAATTACATTGTAAATAATTTTGAAATTGGGGCAAAAATCCCAACAACAAAAGAGCTTTCAAAAATGTTTTCTCTAAGCATTAAAACTTTAAGCGACATTATGCAATCGCTTGCAAAAAAAGGCGTTATATCCTCCCGCAGAGGGAAATACGGAACAATTTACGAAGGGCGACACATCGGGGAAATTAAATCTGAAAAATCAATTTTTATGTCAGGTGTCAAAAGCAAGGCTCAAACCCCAAAATTTCAATATAGATGGGAAAACGCTGCAAGCGAAATTAAAAAATATATTTTTAAAAATTGCGAAATAGGGGATAAAACCCTCACTGTTCAAGAGTTTTCAGAAAAACTAAATGTGAGCACAAACACTGTTCGAAGAGCAATTAAAGAACTTATAGGTCAAGGCTTCCTTCACATTCAAAGAGGCAGATTTGGCGGAATTTACGTAACGGATTTTCCTGAAGATGTGCCAAAAACTTACAAATGGCTCGCGCTCAATTAATCTCTTTTTGCACTCAATTAACAACCGTTTGCACCTAATTAACAACGTTTTTAAAAATTCCATCCCGCGCGTATTCGATGTTTTTCAAGGTAATTTCTAAAATTCTTTTCACCGCTTCATGTGTATTATATGCAATATGCGGGGTCACAAGAACGTTTGATGTGTTCATTAATTTATTGTTTAAGAAAAACTTTTGCAGGCAATGAGTGTCAACGCAAGATAAGCAAAAATCCTTTTTATAATCGCCATGCACAATATGTTCACACTCGAGCACGTCAGAAGCTACATAAGACACTTTTCCGTTGTTTAAATTCTCAATTAATGCGTCAACATCAACAAGTTCGCCTCTTGCAGTGTTCACAATTACAACCCCTTTTTTCATTTTTGAAAAAGCTTCTTTGTTTATAATGTGCTCCGTTTGCGCAAAATACGGAATATGGAGCGAAATAATATCTGATTTTTCAAACAATTCATCTAAACTCACAAATTTGTATTTTGGATTTGTTTGAATATCATAGCAAATCACATTCATTGAAAAAGCTTGAGCAATTTTTGCAACTTGAAGCCCGACAGAGCCAAGCCCAATTATGCCCAAAGTTTTGCCATATAATTCAAGCCCGCGATATTTTGCTTGCTTCACCTTCCCTTCTTTAATATCAATTATCGCAGGCGGAATATTTCTTATTGCAGAGAGCAAAATTGCAAAAGTGTATTCCGCAATTGTGTTGTCGCCATAGTGTTTTGCGGTGTAAACTTTAATATCTTTTGAATTGCAATAGTTTATGTCTATATGGTCAAAACCCACAGAGCGAGTGAAAATATATTTTAAATTAGGAAATTTTTTGAGCATATTTTCATCGAGTCTATTTCCTACAAAAATTGAGATTGCGTCCGCTTTGAAAATTTCATTATCTGGAAAATAATTTGAATTAAAAGGCTCAGAATGAAAATAACTATCAATATTTTTAGGTAAATTTGTTTTAAAATAATCATGTTCTTCTTTAGTTAAATCAAAAAATACAACTTTCATAAATGGGTTTTAACTTAAAGAAAAAATTTTTAAATTAGACGATAGTAGAATTTTTTTCAGAAGCTTGATGGTCAATTTGCATGTCAGGTTGAATTTTAATTCTGTCTAAATTGTTTTTTACTTCGACTTTTTTAGGAGCGGGCGCAATATATCTATTCATTTTTTCGTAATCAAAATCACGTTCCCAACAAGCAACAACCGTTGTTGCAACGCAATTTCCGATAAGATTTATTGTTGTTCTTCCCATATCTAAAATCTGGTCAATTCCAAGCAAAATTGCAACGCCAACCACAGGCAAACCAAAACTTGTGAGCGTTCCCGTAAGCACGACGAGCGAAACCCTTGGAATGCCCGCTATACCTTTAGATGTGAGCATTAAAGTAACCATAATCATCAATTGCGTTTCAAGAGAGAGGTTTATTCCTGCAATTTGAGCGCAGAATAGCGTTGCAAGGGTTAAATATAAAGTTGTGCCATCAAGGTTAAAAGTGTAGCCTGTTGGCATAACAAAACTTACAATATTTTTTGGCACGCCAAATTTTTCCATAACTTCCATTGCGCGAGGAAGCGCAGCTTCCGAGCTTGCCGTTGTAAAAGCAAGAAGCGCAGGGTCTTTAAGAGCTTTGAGCATTCCAAAAAACGGAATTTTGATGATTTTGCACACAACCAAAAGAACAGTGACCACAAAGACAATAAGCGCCGTGTATGTTACGCAAATCAATTTACCATAACTCATTAAAATTGAAATGCCGTTTTTACCCACTGTTGCAGCAATTGCACCAAAAACACCCATTGGTGCAAACATCATAACAAATTCAGTGAACTTAAACATAATTTCACAAACGCCTTGCAAAAAATCAAGCACAGGGCGCGCTTTTTTGCCCACTGCACAAATTGCAAATGCAAAAAAGATAGCAAAAACAACAATTTGCAACAAGTTTCCGTCTGCCATAGCTTCAAAAAGGCTGACAGGAACGGCATTTAAGAACATGTGGCTAATAGAATGGTCAATATGAACAGTCTTCATACCTTCAACCGCTTGAAGTGAAATTGAAGATAAATCTATATTAAAGCCAACCCCCGGTTTTAAAATGTTTGCCGCCGCAAGCCCAATCACAAGCGCAATTGTGGTCACAATTTCAAAATACACAAGGGTTTTAAGCCCAATTTTGCCAAGGCTTTTCATATCGCCATGACCTGCTATTCCAACAACCAACGTTGCAAAAATAAGAGGGGCGATAATCATTTTCACCATTCTCAAGAAAACATCAGCAAAAAACTGCATTTTAACGGCATATTCAGGGCAAAGCCAACCAAATAATATACCTACTGCAAATGCAAGGAATATAAATAATGTTAATCTTGAACTATTCATTAAGCTCCAATTTTGCCGACAATTAAAAGTGTAGCACAAACAAATATTTATTCACAATTTAAGAAGCAAAATCAATCAAACTGTTGTAAACATCAATTGTCGTGGGGCATATCGGGAGTTTTCTCTCAACAAGGGATTTTATGGTATCTGAAAAAAGAACAAACATTGCAGCCTTCAAACCTTTTTCTTTAATTATTGCCCAAATCTTGTCATTGTGGGCTTTATCCCTTGTTCTTGCCTCAATTTTATCTGCGATGAAAATTATCATTTCAAATTTTGTCATATCCACTCTGCCAAGCGTGTGATATTTAATCGCGTCAATGATTTCTTTGTCTTTAACTCCAAACTCATTTTCCACAATATACGCGCCGACCGGTGCATGATATGTTTTATAATTCAAAAGCTCGCATTCAGGAATTTCAGGAAGTTTCTCTTTAATTATTTCAAGCAATTTTTCCGTTGAGTGGCATTTTGCTGTGTCATGCAAAAGCCCTGCAAGCTCTGCTTTATTGGGGTCTTCATCAAACATTGTTGCAAGAAGCCTAGCACATTCAGCCGTTCCAAGCGTGTGTTCATATCTTTCTTCTGTCAAATTTTTCTTTAGCCAATCAAAAATATAATCTTTGTTCATAAATATATTTTTCCACTTTCTTATCGACGAGCCCTTCAATGCTTTCGCCTGTTTTCATTTTATTTCTGATTTCAGTTGACGAAACATTCACCAAAGGAAAATCAAGTATAGAAAAATTATACCCCAATTCTTTTTGTCTTGTAAAATTCGGTTGTTCTGTCGTTTTTCTTGGAATTACCAAAAAATGCAACATTTCTTTTAAATAATCTGTTTTTTTCCAATTTTCAATGTTTAAAAATTGGTCGTAACCCAAAATAAAATAAGATTTTCCAAGCTTTTCGATTGTTTTATAGGTATAGTTTGGCGGCTCAATTTCAAGCTCAATTTTTGATATTTTATCATCCGGAAGCACAAAGCTTAGCATATTTATTCTATCTTGAACAGCCGTTTGCCCTGTTTTTTCAGGCGAAGACGGGGTCGGCACAAAAATAACTTTTGTGCTAAATTTTTCTTCAACATATTTTGCAATTTCTATATGCCCAAGGTGAACAGGGTCAAAAGTTCCAAAAAAATAACAGTTCATAGGAATATTATACATGAAGTTTAGTTGTTGGGGTAGTGGGCCCAACGGCATAATTCTTAAGCCACAGGGTGCATTTATACGCACCATAATTGTGACAAAAATTGTAGAACGTAGCCCGTAGGTTGGGGTTTTTATCCCAACAACAAATTTTGCTGCCACCTTTGTACATAAGTTTGCCATTTTGTAATAAAGCATAAAAAATAGCCCACGTGGGTAATATCTTTTTGTCTAATTATTATCTATCATATTTTTGTAATTATTATTTGAAAAGGAAGTATGAAGATTGAAACAA
>CAZMZD010000017.1:0-28658 GCA_964570895.1 uncultured Gammaproteobacteria bacterium | reverse complement strand
GATAAAGCTCGTATTCCTCTTGCAAGAATGGCTGTTGAAGAAACAGGCATGGGTGTTTTAGAAGACAAAATCATCAAAAACCACTTTGCGTCAGAATACATCTACAACAAACACAAAAACGCTAAAACTTGCGGAATTATTAAAGTTGACAAAGAAAACGGTATTAAAACCGTTGCTGAACCATTAGGTATTGTTGCAGGTATCATCCCAACAACAAACCCAACTTCAACTGCAATTTTCAAATCATTAATCGCTTTGAAAACAAGAAACGCAATCGTTTTCTCACCACACCCAAGAGCAAAAGCTTCTACAATCGAAGCTGCTAAATTGGTTTTAAACGCAGCAATTGAAGCAGGTGCACCAAAAGATATTATCGGTTGGATTGACACACCTTCAATGGAATTATCAAATGCATTATTACACCACAAAAATATCGCTTGCATTTTAGCAACAGGTGGCCCTGGCATGGTTCTTGCAGCATATTCTTCAGGTAAACCGGCACTTGGCGTTGGCCCTGGTAACACAGCTGCTGTTATTGACGAAACAGCTGATATCAAAATGGCAGTTTCTTCAGTTCTTATGTCAAAAACATTCGATAACGGTATGATTTGTGCTTCTGAACAATCAATCATCGTAATTGAAGATGTTTATGAAGAAGTTAAAAAAGAATTTTTATACCGCGGTGCATACTTAGTTAATAAAGAAGACGAAAAGAAAATGATAGATCTTCCGTTTATTGACCCTGCAAGAGGCACTGCACACCCACTTATCGTTGGTCAATCAGCTGCTAAGATTGCTGAATTATCAGGCTTCGAAATTCCTGAAGATTCAAAAATCTTGCTTTGCGAAAGAGAAAAATTAGATTGGAACGACCCATTCTCAAGAGAAAAATTATCTCCAATCTTAACTATGTACAAAGCTAAAAACTTTGAAGAAGCAACTGAAATGGCTTACGAACTTGTTATTAAAGGCGGCGCCGGCCACACTTCAGTTCTTTACACTGACGAAAGAAAACAAGACAGAATTAATACATACGCTGAAAAAATGCCTTCTTGCCGTATCTTAATTAACTCTCCATCTTCACAAGGTGGTATCGGTGACCTATACAACTTCAAACTTGAACCATCACTTTCACTTGGTTGTGGTTCTTGGGGCGGAAACGCAGTTTCAGGAAACATCGGTGTAGAACACTTATTGAATTACAAAACCGTAGCTGAAAGGAGAGAAAATATGTTATGGTTCAAGGTTCCTCCTAAGGTATATTTCAAAAGAGGCGCAATTGATTTGGCACTTAGAGAATTAAAAGGCAAAAAACGTGCATTCATCGTTACTGACCGTTTCTTGTTCAACTCCGGTGCAGTTGATAATATCACAAGAGTATTAGACGAAGTTGGCATTGATCACCAAGTATTCTTTGATGTTAAACCGGACCCAACAATTGCAACAATTAACCAAGCAATGGAAATTGTTAGACCATACGAACCGGACGTAATTATTGCTCTTGGTGGTGGTTCTCCAATGGACGCAGGTAAAATTATTTGGTTGCAATATGAACAACCTGACACAAACTTCTCTGATATTTCTATGAGATTTATGGATATCAGAAAAAGAATTTGTCAAATTCCTGATCTTGGTAAAAAAGCTGATATGGTTTGTATTCCAACAACATCAGGTACAGGTTCAGAAGTTACACCTTTTGCAATCATCACTGATGAAAAAACTCACTACAAATATGCAATCGCTGACTATGCGCTCACTCCAAGCATGGCAATAGTTGACCCTAACTTCGTTGACGGTATGCCAAAAGGCTTGACAGCTGCTTCCGGTATTGACGCACTTGTTCACGCTCTTGAAGCTTATGTTTCAGCACTTGCAACTAACTTCACAAACTCAAATGCACTTGAAGCAACTAAATTAATCTTCAAATATTTAGCTCGCTCATACAATGAAGGTGCAAACGACCCAATCGCAAGAGAAAAAATGCACTACGCTGCAACAATTGCAGGTATGTCATTTGCAAACTCTTTCCTTGGCCTTTGCCACTCAATGGCTCACAAATTGGGCGCAATGTACAGCATTCCACACGGTGTTGCTAACGCATTGTTAATCCGTCAAATCATTAAATACAACGCAACTGACAAACCAACAAAACAATGTATTTTCCCACAATACAAATATCCGAATGCAAAAACTAAATATGGTCAAATTGCAGACGAAGTTGGTCTTGGCGGTAAAACTGATGACGAAAAAGTTGAATTGCTTATCAAGGCTGTTGATGAGCTTATGACAGAAATTAATCTTCCAAAATCAATCAAAGAATTTGGTGTTAAAGAAGATGAATTCATGGCAAACTTGGATGTCCTCGTTGAAAGAGCATTTGACGACCAATGTACAGGTGCTAACCCAAGATACCCACTTATGAAAGACATCAAACAAATCTTCTTAGATGCTTTTGAAGGTATTGTATAGTTAAAATAATTAGGGGCTTTGCTTTTTAAGAATTGTAAAGCCCCTTTTTATATCTAAAATAAAATGCTAAAATAATATTAAATCTCAAAAAGGCTAGAAGATATGAAAATTCCTGAAAAAGTTATAAATAGGCTTTCATTATATCATTTTATTCTTGAAGATTTGAAAGAATCGGAACAGTTTATTTCGAGCACAAAAATTGCAGGGCTTTTAAATATTGATGATTCGCAAGTCAGGAAGGATTTGAAATATCTTGAAAATTCAGGAAAATGCCGAGTTGGGTACAAAATAAACGAGCTTAAACGTAGAATTGAAGAGTGTCTTGGTTTTAAAAATAAACGAGATGCTTTTATTATAGGTGCAGGAAATTTAGGTTCAGCTCTTGCAAAATATGACAGTTTTAAAGACTATGGCTTGAATATCCTCGCTATGTTTGACAAAGACCCTAAAAAAATCGGGACATCAATCAACGGGAAAGAGGTTTTTGATTTTGATAGAATTGCAAATTTAATCAACAGATTGAATGTAGATATTGCAATACTCACGGTTCCGAGAGAATCTGCGCAAAAGATAGCCAATTATCTTTCAGGCGCAGGAATTAAATATATTTGGAATTTCACACCTTGTGTTTTAGAAGTTCCAAAATCCGTTAAGGTGTGGAATGAAAACCTTATCGGGAGTTTTTTACAATTTACTAACGACGAAATAGAGAGAAGCTAAAATGACAACAGAAATTAAAGTATGTATGGGCAGTGCCTGTTTTGCGAAAGGCAATCAAGAAAATTTAGATTATATCAGGCAATATATCGAAGAAAATAACTTAGACTCAAATGTCACCATTGTCGGTTCTTTGTGCGAAAACAAATGTGAACATGGCCCAAGGATAATTGTTGGTGGCATCGAATATACAAACGTTAAAACTGAAGATTTGGATAAAATTTTAGAACAAGTAAAATAAAAGAGGTCAACGATGGACAAGCAATATCCTGTTTATACCTTAAAAAATGAATGCAATGACTGTTATAAGTGTATTAGAAGTTGCCACGTGAAAGCAATCAGAATACAGGGCGGGAATGCTTCAGTTATTAACAATAAATGTATTGCATGCGGTCATTGTGTCATGGTTTGTCCTGTTGGCGCAAAAAAAGTCAGAAATGATATCGAAAAAGTTAAAACGCTTTTGCTCACGGGTAAAAAAGTCTACGTATCTTTAGCTCCGAGCTGGGCAGGCGTTTATGATTTGCCTAAAGAAAAATTAATTGCAGCACTTAAAAAGCTAGGTTTTGCAGGCGTTAGCGAAACAGCAGTTGGTGCACAAGAAGTTTCAATTCAAAGTGCCAAAATGCTGAATGAAGCAAAATCCGGCTTATATATTTCATCTGCTTGCCCCGTAATTGACGATTATATCAGATATTATAGGCCTGAATTTGCAAAATGCATTACCCCGATTGCTTCTCCTGCGCTCACTCATTGTGAATTATTAAAGAAAGAGCTGGGCGAAGATATTAAAGTTGTTTTTATTGGGCCTTGCATTGCAAAGAAAAATGAGGCAGACAGGCACCCTGACTTGATGGCGGCTGCGCTTACTTTTGATGAGCTTAATTATTGGCTTAAAGAAGATTTCATTGATGTTAAAAATATCAAAGCTGATGAAACTTGCTATTTTGTTCCGGAGTCTGCTTACGAAGGTTCTCTTTACCCGATTGAAGGCGGAATGAACGAAACGATAAAGAAAACCGGAATTAAAAATAATGATGTCACTTTTATTGCGCTAAGCTCTCTTGAAGATTTTGATAAGGCGCTCCAAAACATTGACCCTGAAAAAATCGAAAATAAAATTTTTGTGGAGGCTCTTGCATGCTCCGGCGGTTGCATTAATGGGCCTAGCATTTCAAGTGAAAAATCAAAAATTTTAATCACATCTGATATTTACGCAAAAGTTCAATATAGAGATGAAATTCCGACCGAGCCGCGCACTGTTGTTCAAACTGAATATATCCCTGAACCTATTGAAAAAATTGAATATTCAATGGAGCAGGTGACAAAAGCGCTTAGAAAAATTAGCAAACACACGATTGATGATGAGCTTAACTGTTCCGGTTGCGGCTATGCAAGTTGCAGAGAGTTTGTAAATGCCTTAATTGCTGGCGATGCTGAACCTTCGCAATGCGTTTCTTATATGAGAAAAATTGCGGTTCGAAAAGCGGCTGCTATGCTTAGATGTATGCCATCTGCGGTTGTTATTGTGGATTCAAACATGGAAATTGTTGAAGCGAATGACTCTTTTGCGCGTATGTTTTTATCTGACGAAATGTATGAAATTTTCTCATCTCGCGCTGAAGGGCTTACGGGTGCTTGTATTGATAGAATTGTATCTTTTCCGGAGCTTTTCAAATCCGCGCTTGATACAGGACGTGAAATTCACCAAGAGCACTACACAATTAAAGACAAAGTGTACGATATAAGTATATTTACAATTGAGGACAATGAGCTTGTGGGTGCAGTTATTTCAGACGTCACGCGCTCTGAAATGGATAGGTCTAAAATTGCAAGAAAGGCGCGCGAAGTTATCACAAAAAATATTGCAACCGTTCAAGAAATTGCAAGCTTGCTTGGCGAACACATGGTTGAAACAGAGCTTCTTTTGAGCTCAATTGCTGAAGATTATGACTCTAATTCGGGGGCAGGAAATAATGTTCATTGACATTGCTTGTTCGCAAAAAAAGAAATATAATCAAAACGCTTACGGTGATTTTTTCACATCCGGCAGGTTTCCTAATATGAACAGGGTTGTGGCGGTTTTGTCTGATGGGCTGGGCAGCGGCATTAAGGCAAATATTTTGGCTTGCATGACATCCACTATGCTCCTCAAATTTTTAGAAAATAATTCAGACATTGAAAAATCTTGCGAAATTATTATGAACTCGCTACCTGTCTGTAAAGTGCGCGGAATAAGTTATTCGACTTTTTCTGCAATAGACTGCTTTGAAAACGGGAAAGCAAAAATTGTTGAAGAAGGAAACCCTGATTTTATATGGATTAGAGATGGTGAAGTTTTAAAACCTGAATTTCAAACAATTCAATCAAAAGATTTTAAAAATCGCAAAATGAAAGTTTACAACATTAAACTTGAAAAATTCGATAGAATTATTTTTTGCTCAGATGGTGCAACGCAGGTTGCAATGGGAACAAGGGAATATCCTCTTGGGCTTGAGCGAAGTGGCTTAATTAAAATTATTCTCAAGAAATTAGAGCTTGAACCTGAAATTTCATCTAAAGATTTGAGCGAATATTTGGTTCGTCAAATAAAATGCATTGCGCCAAGAAAAGAATTAAAAGACGATACCTCAATAGTTTCGATTTATTGCAGAAACCCTCGCGAATCAATGATTTTCACGGGCCCGCCGTTCCATGGAGAAAAAGACGCATATTATGCCAAAACCTTCATGGAATTTAAAGGCAAAAAAGCAATATCCGGCGGAACAACGGCAAACATTATCTCAAGAGAAATGAATATCGGAATTACCACTGATGTTTCGACAAACAGAGGAAAGCTTCCGGGGCTTTCGAAAATGGAGGGGATTGACCTTGTGACAGAAGGGATTTTGACGCTTTCAAAAACTCTGGAATACTTGCAGCTTGGGCGTGCGGAAGATGACGCTGCAAAGTCTTTAATGGATTTTCTGCTTGATTCTGATGTAATTAATTTCCTTGTTGGGGCACAAATGAACAAAGCGCACTATGACCCTAACCTGCCAATCGAGATAAAAATAAGGAAAAATGTAATACAACAAATGGCAAAAGTTTTAGAAGAAAAATATTTAAAAAAAGTTAATGTACAATTTATATAAATCTTATTAAAATTGTGGTAACATATTTGAATATGCTATATGAAAAGGAGCTAGTTATGGAAAAAATTTCGGTTAAAGTGTGTTTAGGTACAACTTGTTTTGTTATGGGCGGAAGCAATTTGCAAGAATTAAATGATATTATCCCAAGAAAATATGGTGATAAAGTTGAAGTTCTTGGAAGCAATTGCCTTGGTTTATGCTCAATAAATTGGGAATATTCAAAAGCTCCTTATGTAAAAGTTGATGACGAAGTTGTGCATGAAGCAACTGTCGAAAAGGTTTTAAACGTAATAGACAAAAAATTAGGGATTAAGTAATGAGTAATTTAGGACAAGCGATACACATCAAAAAAGAAATTTTAATTAGAATTATTAAGGCATTTTTATCTAACGATTTTGAAAAGCAAGCAAGGTTAATACCTTACGATATGCGACCAAAAGGCATGGAAGTTCCATACAGATGTTGCGTATACAAAGAAAGAGCAATTATTAAAGACAGAACAATTGCCGGTCTTGGTTTTCCAATTGAAGAAGATGATGAAACAATTTCTCTTGCGGATTATGCTCATCAAGCGCTTGAGAGAGAAGAAATCAGTGATAAAAACTTAACGGTTCTTCAAGCCGCTTGTAAAGGTTGTGCCACAAACAGAATTTATGTTACGGACCTTTGCCAAGGTTGTGTCGCTAGGCCTTGCACCACTTCTTGCAAATTCGGTGCAATTTCAATTGTTAACGGAAAATCAGTTATTGATGATTCAAAATGCAAAAAGTGTAAAATGTGCGTTAACGCTTGTCCATATAATGCAATCGTTAAAGTTACGGTTCCTTGCGAAGATTCTTGCCCCGTTGGCGCAATTAAAAAAGACGAAACAGGCTTTGCAAGCATTGACTACGAAAAATGCATAAACTGCGGCAGATGCACTGCGGCGTGTCCTTTTGGCGCGGTTCATGAAAGAAGCCAAATCGTTGATATTTTAAAAGCAATTAAATCAGATAAAAAAGTTATTGCCCTTATTGCTCCTTCAATTGTTGGGCAGTTCCCGGGGACAATTTATCAATTGAAAACGGCGATTGTAAAATCCGGCTTCGATGATGTTTTCGAAGTGGCTCAAGGGGCAGATATCACGGCGCAAAATGAAGCAAAAGAATTTCTTGAAAGAATGGAAGAAGGTCAAGAATTTATGACAACTTCTTGCTGCGCCGGCTATAACCAGCTCATCAAAAAACACATGCCGGAAATCAAGCCTTTTGTTTCTGACACGAAAACGCCAATGTATTACACGGCTGAAATTGCAAGAAAACATTATCCTGATGCAAAAATCGTGTTTGTGAGCCCTTGTGTTGCAAAACGTGCGGAAGGTTACGCCAACAAAGACGTTGATTTTGTTATGAACTACGAAGAACTTGGCGCTTTGTTCGTTGCAATGAAAATTCAAATTACGGAACTTGAAGAAACAAAATATGTGACTGAAGCTTCAAAACAAGCCCGCATTTTTGGATATTCAGGCGGTGTTGCGGAATCTGTTAAAAAATCATTACCTGACGAAGAAGCAATTAAGCCTTGCATAATTAACGGTTTGAACAAAGATAGTATTAAAACTTTGAAAAAATACGCAGCGACAGGAAAATGCGAAGGCGGTTGCAATTTAATTGAAGTTATGTGCTGCGAAGGCGGCTGTATCGGCGGTAATGCCACATTAAACACGCAAAGAACCGCTAAAAAAGCAATTGACGCTTTTGCAAATGATAGTCAAGAAATTCCTAAAATACAGTAGTTGATAGGAGGAAATTGTATGTTAAATTGGGAAAAAGAATTAAACATAGAAGAAGTTAAAGAAATTAGAACTCGCTCAACAGTTTATTTTGGCTGTGGCGCAATTCAAAAAATAAACGACATTGCAAAACTATATTCCGAAAGAGGAATTGACAAAGTTATTGTAATGTCGGGCAGAAATGCTTACAAATCAACAGGCGCTTGGGATGTTGTTGAAAAAGCCTTAAAAGCAAACAATATTGGCTATGTAAATTACGATAAAGTTACTCCAAACCCAACAACAGCCGCGATTGATGAAGCAGTTCAAATGGCTAAAGATTTTGGCGCAAAGGCTGTTATCACAATTGGCGGCGGTTCCCCAACAGACGCCGGCAAATCAGTTGCAATTTTACTTAAATATCCTGCCGAAACAGGAAGCAGCTTATACGAATTCAAATTCACGCCAACAACAGCCGCTCCTATTATTGCAATTAACTTAACTCACGGCACGGGAAGCGAAACAAACAGATTTGCGGTTGCGACAATTTTAGAAAAAAATTACAAGCCTGCAATTGCCTATGATTGCGTTTATCCTGAATTTGCAATTGATGACCCTGATTTAATGCTTGGGTTATCTCCAAAACAAACGCGATATGTGTCAATTGACGCTATAAACCATGTAGTCGAAGCTGCCACTTCGCTTGTTGCTTCGCCATATTCAGTTACCCTTGCAAGGCAAGTTGTTGAACTTGTGGTTGAATATTTGCCAAAAGCAATTGCAAACCCTAAAGATAGAGAAGCAAGATATTACCTTTGTTATGCTGCAATGATGGCAGGCGTTTGCTTTGACAACGGTTTGCTTCACTACACTCACGCGCTTGAACATCCGCTTAGTGCCTTAAAGCCTGATTTTTCACATGGGCTTGGGCTTGCGATTTTGCTCCCTGCGGTAATTAGAAACATTTATGGTGCAAAAGCTGAAACACTCTCATATATTTTGGAACCTATGGTATCTGATATGACAAGCGCTGAAGCAGCAGCTAAAGGCGTATACGAATGGTTGAAATCGGTTGATGTTCCAAACAAATTGAAAGACGAAGGCTTTACGGAAGAAGATGTTAAAAAGCTTACAGAACTTGCATTTACCACACCTTCTCTTGATGGGCTTTTATCAATTGCACCGACAAAAGCGACAAAAGAAGCAGTTGAAGCAATTTATAGAGAATCTCTATAATAAATTTCTGAATATAAAAATAGCAGCGCCAAAGTTTAGAGGCACTGCTATTTTTTGAATTAGTTATTAGTGTTTGTGGATTGGTTTTGTTGTTTTGAATATTCGTAAATTGCGGCGCCTGATTTTAAATATTCAAAAATTGCCCCGCCAATTTCTTCTGTTGGGTCAAAAGGGCAAGTGGCGCTTGGGTTTACGCTTTGTTTTATTAGCATTTTGCAAAGAGGGCCGAATGCTTCAACAGGCTTTGTTTTGCGGTAAATTCCAGACAACATTGTTTGCACATTGGGCGAGTCTGAATTATTAAAACGCGCTAGGGTCGGGTATAATTTTTCAGCGCCTTCAACTTTGTTATCAATCATTTTATCTACCACGTAAAGCCCTTCTAAAATCTGCTTTTCGTCGTTTGCATTTTGCAAGAAATTCTGAACCACGGGCAAAGCGTGGTCTGCTTGTTCCATAATTCCCGCCACTCTTGCTTCATCAAATTCGCAGTAATTTTTTTCTTTTGTTGGCATTTTAACTCCAACCCCGAGGTTTCCCACATGGTATTGAATAATTGGGCAAATTTTTGTCATATTTTCTCCTTATGAATATACGTACGGTGGTCCATTTTTAATTTCATATAATACATTTTCTGCGAATTCTTTGAGCTCTTTTTCGCTTTTTTCGTCATTTTCCGCTTTTCTTTTAAATTCACTCACAAGTGGCTGAACCGCGCTTGTTTTCTTTGCTTTAAAGTTTTCGACTTCCACTTCAACAAGCCTTTTCTTTAAGTTAAGTTCTGTTTTAGAATTTTCTTTTGCAATAGCAACTGCCTTAATCGCGTCCATTCCTTGTTTAAAAATATATCCTGTGGCGCTAACAGCAGTAAAAGATAAGAAAATGTTTTTCAAAAAAGTGTTTTTTGGGTTCAAAATCCAATTGTAGAGGTGCCCTCTTGGCTCGTTTAAGTATGAATAAAAGCTAATTAAGCCGGCGTCGCCTGAAAGCCCGCTTGAAGCTTCTGAAAATATTTTTTTCCCTTTTTTAAGACTATCTGCCACTTGTTCTCTTGCAAAATCATCCATTTCATTACATGTTTTTCTTAAATTTGAAAAAGTTATTTTGCCAAGCGCACAACATGCAACAGCAAATGCCCCAAGCCCTATGGCGCCAAAAAGCTTTTTGTTGCCTTTTTTAGTGTCCGTGCTTTTTTCTGCCTGTTCTTCTTTGCGTTCTTTTTTCCCTTTAAAAATCAAATTGGCTTTTGCGGCTTCATTTTTGCTTGGTGTTTGTTCGTTAAAGATTTTTTTAAAATAGTTTGCACTATCTTTTAAATAATTATTTACGACATTTAATTTTCCTGAAAACGCCTCTGCTTCAACTTCAATCAGGTTTTCTTGTAAATCTCTTTCAATGTCTGCTTCTTGTTTTTTAATCCAAATTTCTTTTATGCCATCAACAAAATTTTTCCCTGCAATTGTGAGTCCGCTAAACAAAAACACAGCGCATGCGCCTATAAGATTTGTTGGGTTTGGGTTTCTGATAAGCTCATATACGGTAAGGTGCGGCTCTTCAGGGATGTTCATGTTGTGCGCGATAGGGGGCAGCTCTTCGCAATATTTTTTAACTATGGTTTGCGAATTTTTCTTTAATAAAAAACTTAGCCCAACGGCGGTTGCAAAAGTTGCACCCACGCCAACAAGAAGCGGAACCAAAGTTTTTTTATAGTTAAAACTTTCTTTCTCATTTTTTTCTGTTTTACTTATGTTTTCGCTATCTTGTGTCAAAAGCAAGCTGTCGCAAATTTCATCAATTGTAATTTGCCTCGTGTCCTCGTTTTTAATGTGATTGTTCACCAAAACACCTTCCAAAGTTTTTGTTATTTCTTTGTCATTTTGTTTTTTGGTGTTGGCGCGTTGTGTTTGTGCCGCTTGTTTTCTAGTTACAGTCGTGTTCAACATCTTCCTTGTCCTTTAGGCGTAATCTTAAAATCGCCCTGCTTAATTTCCTTAATTCTCTTGACTTAAATATTTCAATTTCTTCATCGTTTTGATAATTTTCTTCTCTGCTTTCCAAAATGAAAAATCTGATTATTTTCTTTGTTAATTTTTTAAACCTGTCTGTAATGTTTTTTTCGATAAAGTTTTTAATCTCGCCCAATATCGCATTTAATTTTTCAGCCACAGCTAAAATCTTTAACTTTATATCATTCATAAATTCCCCTATTTTTTCCAGCGTTTGAGGGATTTTAGAAATCAAATTTAGAACGGGGTTTATAATTCCGCTAACAAGTTTATTGAACACTGTTTGAAGCTCCGGCGGTAATTTTGAATGAATTAAAAGCAGCATATTTTGCGCTTTATTTACAAAATTCATTATCGCTTTTTGCATTTTTATTGCGGCGCTAAATTGCTCTTCTAGAAGCTCTTTTCTTGCTTCAATTCTTGCTTTTGCTGCTCTCATCTCTAAGCCAACCGCGGCGCATTTAGCGTAAGACCACTCGCCGGAGTTTCTTTTTGTTCTGCCGCCTGCGCTTCCGTTGCAAATCGGGCACGCGCCTGCGGGCAAGCCATGTGGGCAAGTGTTCGTGTTTCTAACATTTGATGGGTTTGATACTGATGACATTAAAAAATCCTTACGAATTGTATATGTAAGGATACTTAAAAACTTTTATATTGCTTGCAAATCGGAAATCCGCGATTTTACAAAAGTTTTAAGTATTCCGGCTTTAACGGCTGCGGCCCAGCTGGGGATTTTCACCCCATTTCCTTATGAGGTTATCTTATCATGCTGAAATTTAAAGTGAAATATTTTACCTTCTTTTGTTAAGAATGTTTAATTTATAATTTCGCCGCGCAAAAAATATTTTTTTCAAGTTTTACTTGAATATCAAAAAAAGGAGAGGAATAATATGAGAATTTCTGCAATTAGCAACGTGGCGCCAAAAACACTTAAAACACAAAAGCAAAATCAAGTTCATAATAATGTAAACACTCAAACTTCAAGCGGGGTTAATTCTCTTCCAAAACTTAATTATTCCGATGTATTATTTAAAGGCGACCCAACAAGAAGGGAGATTTTATCAAAAGCAGATTGGCACACAAAGCACGTAGCTCGTGTAATTCAAGATATAGATTTTTACGCTAAAAAGACAGATGAAGCAGCTCCTCAAATTTTTAATTCAATCACGGAAGAGGAAACTAAAGCGACTGACACAATAAATGATGTGTATAAAATTGCAGACGAAGGCTTTAAAAAAGGTTTTGAACCGTTCACTAAAGAAGACGGCACAAAAGTTGAATTTGAAATAAACAAGGAAGAAGGTAAAAATCAACAAACAACAATGCTTGAGTATGATAAAGACGGCAATTTGACAAGAGAAGCCGAGCTTGATGGCGTTTCTGTTAAATCTATTACGCTCTACGGCGCGAACTCAATCGATGAAATTGAAGTTGAAAACTCAAAACCAATTAAAATACTTAGAGGAATTACAAGCGAAACATCAAAAGATGAAAATTCAAAAGAAATGCATAAAATAAAATATGCTTATGTGCTTGATGATCCTGAAGAAAAAACGGTTTATTATAATATGGTAAGACGCGGCTTCGATGATTATTCGGCAGAGAGAATATACGATTTTACCAATGATGGCAAACTTAAATATATGTATTTTTTCTACACGCGAGAACCAAATGGCTCTGAAAATACTCAAATCCAAATGAAATATCGTGACAATAAATTTTCTGAAAAATCAAAACTAAGCACTGTGTTAAAAAATGTATCTGAAGATTTTAGGGGCAATTTAAGCGCGGAACAAGAAGTTGTTATGCACTCTGACAGCGAATATCCAAACAGAATTAAAGAAAACTTTAAAAGAAACGCAGACGGCACGCGCGAAAGCGAACATGTCTACGCTATTACAACAAGATTGAACCCAACTTATATAAGCAGCCATATAAAAGGCGAAAGGCTTCCAAAAACAAGACTTGAAACCAATCTCAAACCATTGCTTGTTATGGTAAAATCCGGTGAAAAAGTGACAGATGGGAAAATTAGCGCAGATAAAATCTATATAATGAGGGACAAAGGGCTTGAATATTACATGGAAAATTGCTCTCGTAAAAAAGGCGATAGGCAATATTTGTGCGAACGTAAAGTTAAGTTTTAAAAATAATCAGATTTTGAAAAAGGCCTAAGCGGATATTTTTTGAAATTTATCACAAATTTGTTTTATTTCAAAAATGTTTAAGATATAATTTTCTTGTAGAATACACAGGAGATAGGAATAAAATGAGTTGTGAAAATTGTTCTCAAGAAGTAAAAAGTATGTGCTGTGTTGCGAAAGGCGCAAACCACAATCCTGCACCTATTCCTCAAGAAGGAAAATGGACTTATTCCAAAGAAATTAAAGATATTTCTGGTTTAACTCATGGTGTTGGCTGGTGTGCTCCACAACAAGGCGCATGTAAGTTAACTTTAAATGTTAAAGAAGGTATTATTCAAGAAGCGCTTATCGAAACTTTAGGTTGCTCCGGTATGACTCACTCTGCTGCTATGGCTGGTGAAATTTTAGTTGGTAAAACTATACTTGAAGCACTTAATTCAGACTTGGTTTGCGACGCAATCAATACTGCAATGCGCGAATTGTTCTTGCAAATCGTATACGGCAGAACTCAAACAGCATTTTCAGATAACGGTTTGCCAATCGGCGCAGGGCTTGAAGACCTTGGCAAAGGGCTTCGTTCTCAAGTTGGTACAATTTATTCAACAAAAGCTAAAGGCCCAAGATATTTGGAACTTGCTGAAGGTTATGTACTTGAACTTGGCTTAGACGCTAATGACGAAATTATAGGCTATAAGTTCGTTCACCTTGGAAAAATGATGGAATCTATCAAAAAAGGCGTTGAACCTAAACAAGCTTATGAAGAAAACATCAAAACATACGGTCGATTTGATGAAGCAGTTAAAAAGATTGATCCACGTAAGGAGTAATGAATTATGGCAGTTAAATTTGAAGGACAAGATAGACGTGAAGCTAAACTTAGCAAAGTTATGGCTGAATACGGTATTAAAAATTTAGAAGAAGCTAGAGAAATTTGCTTAGCAAAAGGCATTGATGTTGACGCTATTGTTAAAGGCATTCAACCAATCGCTTTTGAAAACGCTTCTTGGGCATACACACTTGGCGCAGCAATTGCAATTAAAAAAGGCACAACAAGCGCTTCTGATATCGCTTCTGATATCGGTATCGGCTTGCAAGCATTTTGCGTTCCGGGTTCAGTTGGCGACCAAAGAAACGTTGGCTTGGGTCATGGTAACCTTGCTGCAATGCTTCTTCGCGAAGAAACTGAATGTTTCTGCTTCTTGGCAGGTCACGAATCATTCGCAGCTGCTGAAGGCGCTATTGGTATTGCAAGAAACGCAAATAAAGTTCGCAAAAACCCATTAAGAGTTATCTTGAATGGTCTTGGAAAAGACGCAGCATATATTATTTCAAGAATTAATGGTTTTACATCTGTTGAAACTCAATACGATTATTCAACAGGCGAATTAAAAATCGTTTCTGAAAAAGCATTCTCAAACGGCGAAAGAGCCAATGTTAAATGCTATGGCGCTGACGATGTTTCAGAAGGCGTTGCAATTATGATTCACGAAGGCGTTGATGTTTCAATCACAGGTAACTCAACTAACCCAACTCGTTTCCAACACCCTGTTGCCGGCACATACAAAAAATGGGCAATTGAAAATGGTAAAAAATACTTCTCGGTTGCTTCAGGCGGTGGCACAGGCAGAACTCTTCACCCAGACAACATGGCAGCAGGTCCTGCAAGCTACGGCATGACAGACACAATGGGCAGAATGCACTCAGACGCTCAATTTGCAGGTTCTTCTTCAGTTCCTGCTCACGTTGAAATGATGGGTGTTATCGGTATGGGTAACAACCCAATGGTAGGTGCGACTGTTGCAGTTGCAGTTGCTATTTCAAAAGCAGTTTAATTTTTGAAATACTATAAAATCGAGGGTTCAAAACTGAGCTCTCGATTTTTTTTGTGTTTATTTGCTTGCAATAAAGAGCTAAATTTTCTATAATTTTTATTGATAGGAGCAGTAAAAATGGCACAAAATCCACTTTTAAACCAAGAACAATTTGAATATTTAGACGGGCTAAACGAAGGCAAAATGTCTTACGAAAAATCAATAAAGAATGTCTTGCCTCTGCTTTTGGTTATGTTTGTCGCATTTTGCTATGTTTGGTATTACGGTTTTGACGGTTACGCAGACAGACTAGGCTTTATTTCGGTTGCTTCTTTAATTATTGTTGTGGCTCTTGTGTTCACTGCGCGCAGTTTTCCAAAATTTTCGCTCCACATGGCGTTTCCTTTTGCCGGGCTTTTGGGTGTTATGTTTGCAGGTTTTTCTTTTATGTATGCAAATTTAACGCACGGAATTTTGGGCGAGATGGTTTTTATTACGATTCTTTCTGCTTTTTATGTTTTTCTTACATATAAACCCGATTTAGAAAATTCTCAAGAAAAGTTTGATAATCTTAAAAACACGGCACTTAAGGTCACGATTATTTATTGGATCTTGGTGCTCTTTGGGCTTATTGCAAAACTTGGTTACACAACTCTTGTGATAAAAGGAATTTTTGGGTTTATTTTTGCTCCTGTTTTTGCATATTTAGCTGTTTTTTCGATTGTTTGTGATTTAGATATGGCTGAAAAATGCGCCCGCAATGAAATTCCTTGTCATTTTGAGTGGTATATTACACTGTCGCTTGTTTTATCTATGCTTTGGCAAATAGCAAGAATACCTGAAGCAATAAGTTTTTTGGGCAACAAAAATAAATAGTTTTAATCGGAGCGCTAAAAACGGTTGTGCGCAATACAAAAGCGCAAAAAATAATCAATCTGCTTTTGAAATTATCATTTCGCAATTTTTGCAGTCAAAATTTAGTGCAAATTTTTTGCCTTCTTCGTTAATTAAAAACAATTTTTCTTTTGACCCGCACATATTAAGCGCGTATTTTATGCAATGCTTTGTGCGCATAAGCTCAATACCGTCAAACTTTTTAGTGTGCTCCGGCGCATATTCTTCAACTGTCGCAAGGCATTCTTCGTAAAAATTCTTGGCAGAAACGTTCATAATGTTTGCTTTGTAATTCACTTTTTCTTCAAAATATTCCGTTGGTTCAATTTCCCCTTGAACCCTCATTTTATAGTTTTCAAGCCTTTTTTCTGTCAATTTTTCAAGCAAAATTCTTCTTATTTCGTTTAATTTTGAAATTGGAATAAAAGGAATTTCGCCATCAAACGACACATTTTGCGCAAGATAAATTGTTTCGCCTGTTTTTTTCATCTGCGAAATAAAATTTGCCCTCATTTTTTCTTTATCTTTTGCTTCTTCGAGCGACTCAAGCTCAAGTTCTACCTTGTTAAAATTCTCATCTATTGCAGATACCACGCCGTTTTTAAACTTAAAATCAACCGAGATTTTTCTTGCCGTTTTTGAATTTTTCAGCATTTTTTCAAATTCGTGGTCTTGGTTTCTATATACAATATCTCCAACTTTAATGTTTGGCATTTTGTTCGGATAAACTTTTTTGCCTTCCGTTTTATTTACCAAAAAACCGGCTAAATCATCGTTTTCAAAGAAACAGAGCCCATCGCCCGCTGATACTTTTGAATTAATTTCGATATAATTTTTCCCTTTTGCAATAACTTTTCCAAGTTTTTCGCCAAGAGATTTGACGGAATTTAAGTTATAACAATCGCTTCTTCCTTCTAAAAAATACTCTGTAAAGCTCCTGTTGAAGCTCTTTTGCGGGTTAGGTTCGAAATCTGCAATAATTGTGCCTGATGAAGATTTTTTGCTTATTCTATCAAGGAGCTTTCTATAATATAAAACAACATTTTTCACGTAGTTTTCATCTTTTAGCCTGCCTTCGATTTTAAAAGACACAACCCCTGCGCGCACAAGCTCTTCAAGCCTTTTAGACGCGTTAAAATCTTTGAGCGACAGCATATATCTATTTTTTGCTATCACTTCGCCTTTGTCGCTCACTACGGTATATTTTTTTCTGCAAGGTTGTGCGCATTCCCCGCGGTTTGCGCTTCTTCCGCCGCAGTATGCGCTTAGGTAACACTCTCCGCTATAAGAAACACAAAGTGCTCCGTGCACAAAACATTCAATTTGAGCGTCTGTGTTTTTTGCTATGTTTTTAATTTCACTAAGGGATAATTCGCGCGCAAGAATAACTCTTTTAACACCGAGCTTTTCAAAAAATTTCACTTTTTCATAACTTCTGTTGCTGCATTGCGTGCTTGCGTGAAGCGGAATATCGGGTATTTCTTTTTTTCTTGCAAGCTCAAGTATTCCAAAATCTTGAAAAATGATTGCGTCCGCTTTAATTTCGTGCAATTTTTTTATAAGCTCTTTTGCCTCTTCAAGCTCTTCGTCAGTTAAAATCGTGTTTATGGTCACATAAACTTTGACCCAAAATTGATGGGCATATTTAATTATTTCTTCAAGCTCTTTTAAGGAATTTCCCGCATTTTTTCTTGCGCCAAACATATTTGCGCCAATGTAAATTGCGTCTGCTCCGGAGTTTATTGCCGCGAGCGCACATTTCATATTTTTTGCAGGTGCTAAAAGTTCTGTTTTTGCCATAAATTATTTCTTATCTGAAAACATTTTAGATATTATGTTTTTATATTTGTCATACACTTTGTTGCGTTTCATTTTTCCGCTTTGTGTAACAAGCCCGTCCTCTTGATTAAACGCATTTTTTAATATTTCAAATTTATTGATTTTTTCAAACGATTTCAAGTTCGGTTTTGCTTTTATGTGTGCATTAATTTCGTGCTTTATAAGTTCGTATAATTGAGGGTCTTTAATTGTTAAATTTGACCCCTTTTTAATATCGCACAATGCAATGTTACATTTTTCCATCGCTTCTTTTGTTGGAACAATTAGCGCGCCAATGCTGCTTTCATCTTGCCCAACAAGAACAATTTGTTCAATGTAATTACTTTGCAAGCAAGCTTCTTCAATTGGCAATGGTTCAATATTTTCCCCGTTCGAAAGCACAATTGTTTCCTTAACCCTGCCCACAAGCACAAGGAAATTATTGGACGTGAGCCAGCCAAGGTCGCCCGTTGTGAACCAGCCATCTTTGTCTATAACACTTTGCGTTGCTTCTTCGTTTTTGTAATACCCTTTCATAATTTGCGGACCGCGCACAAGAACAAGCCCTTTTTGGAATATCCCAATTTCTTCTTTTGTTTTAGGGTCGACAATTTTTATATCCGTCGCTTTAACAGGGCGCCCTGCAGAGCAAAGGTAGTTTTTGTCTGTCGCTTGGCGCATAGTGAGCACCGGCGAAGTTTCCGTGAGCCCATACGCCACCCTTAAATTAACGCCGATTGTGTCATAGAATAATTCATCTTGCAAAGATAGTGCACCGCCGCCTGAAAGCGCAATTCTGAAATTCAAACCCAGCCTATCTTTTGTTTGCTTAAACACTTTTTCTGTAAAATACTTGTAAAATGGTTTGAAAAAGCTTCTGATTAACCTATGGTAACACTTAAGGAAGAAATTGTAATTCCCTTGTTTGTTTGTAATTCTTTTTTCGCCATACATTTTGTGAATTTTATACATGATACTCATTTTTACAGCGGTATCAAATATAAAATATTGCATTTTGGATTTTTGTTTTAATTTTTGATAAATACCGAGCCTTAGCGCTTGCCAAATTCTAGGCACTGTCATAAACACATCGACATTAAACTTTTTGAGGTCTGTTCTGAGCGCCGGAATTGTCGTAAAATGCAGGCGCATACCTGTTGCGTAATGCACTGTTTGCGCAGTAAATTCATAAGAGTGCCATATCGGCAAAATTTGAAGAGATTTTTCGCCCCTCTTAACACCAAGCCCTTCACCAAAAGTTTTTATTTGAGAAAGAATATTCCCGTGAGTTAGCATAACTCCTTTTGGGTAGCCCGTTGTGCCTGAAGTATATAACATAACGGCAGTGTCTGAAAGGGAATTTTCTCTTTCTTCAATATTTTCATCAACATCTGCAATAAATTCGTCTAAATTATACACAGGCATTCGCAAGCCTTCCGGCTTATTACCTTCGCCAAAAATAACGCAGACAAATTTAATTTTTTCGTTTTTTTGTAATATGTCGTAAATATTATTTAAGGATTTATAATCGCTTATAAATAATGCTTCCGAGTCGCTATGATTTAAAATGTATTCAAGCTCATCAGAAGGAGCGGAAGTTCCTCTTAAAACAGCAGTGCAGCCACTGTATAAAATCCCTTGTGTTATAGAAAAATGCGCTCCGTTGTTTTCTGAAAAAACAGAAATGTGCGCCTTATGGTCAATTCCATGTTTTTGAATTGCCCCTGCGATTTTTTTAATTCTGGTCACAAGTTCTTTGTAATTAAACCAAACTTTGTGGTGTTCGTCGGTCACGGCTTGTTCTTCGCCGTAAGCTTCCATTGAATTTATTAAAAAGTTACAAAGCGATTTTTTGTCACTTAGAAATTCTTGAATTTCCTGAACTTCGCTTGCAAGCTCTGTATTTATGGTTTTTCTTATTATCTTAATTGCCACTTTAAACTCCCTAATTCTTTTTGATTATATCATATTTTATTTAATTTTGTCTGTTTTCGTTATCAGCTTTTAAATTTTCATACCATTTAACAAAGAAATAAATCCCGAGGAAAAAGTAAATTATCCTAACCAAAAGAACTGAAAACACCCCTTCGCCGGCTTTAAATGTTGTAAACCATATTGCAATTGAAAGAAAATTTGCAATTGTCCACACACCCCATTGCTCAATACATCTTTTAACAGCGAGATACATTCCTGCAAGCGACAATGTGCACATTAAAGAGTCTGCTATTGGTGCGGTGTCGCCCACGTTTAAAAGAATTAAATATATCATGGCTTCGAGCGCGAACATAATGCCGATAAGGGCTATTAAAGATTTTTTTTCGAGTTTTGTTTTTATAATTTCTTGATTTTCGCGGCTTAAGTGGTTTTTCCAATTAATAATCCCCATTATCTCCATTGGAAAAAAGTAAAATAAATGTAGAGCAAAATTTCCATAAAGCGCCACCTTAAAAGACAAAAGGGCGCAAGCAAGGGTGCCTGTTATCCCAAAAATAAAAGCTGAAATTTTCCCTTTGCCCGCAATAATCGTATACAAAATCCCGCATATTGCGCTTATCACCGCAAGTTTTCTGTCATGCATAATAACGGACGAAGTGCAAACTATCGTAAGCGAAAACATTAAAATGGCTATTTCAAGCCTGCTCCATCCGGATAATTCTTTTAATATAAAATTTTTAACTTTGTTTATCAGCATTTTTATTGTTAGAAATTTTGCTTCCCATATATGTCGATATCATAGGCAAAACGCCATAATAAAGCACGCTTAGAATGAGCGAATTTTTTATGACTTTTGCGCCGTTTATGTATTTTTCAACAAGCACATCGCCCGTATTTGCCATTCTAAATTGCTTCTCTAATTTTGCCAAGGGGGCTTCCAAACTTTTGTTGATAGCAATTGAACCCGCTGTGCACAAAACCGTTGATACTGCTGTGTTTGCGATTAAATTACCTTTGTCTTTTTGGTCAATCGTTTTATTAATTTTTACAAATCCTGCAAAAACCAAAGTCGCCACAAAGTCTTTTAGATACATCGCATATTCTATTGCTCTTTTTCCCTTTATTTTCCCTGAAAAATCTTGCACTTTTTCATTGTTCATAATTTTTGCAAGAATTTCAGCGGTTTTTTTACTGCCTTTTCCCTTGAAAGCTTGCTTGTCGTTTTTTAATTCTGTTTTTGCGGGGTTGTTCTTCGACGTTTCCGCTTTAGAATTTTTATTTTTCAAAAGCAGATTTGCAAAAGGAGTGATTAAAATGCTTGTTAAAAATAGTTTTGGAACAACTGACAACAACTCCGGCGATTGTCTCATTAGCTGTTCAAGTGTTTGATATTTTTCTGATTCGTCAAGAGTTTTGGCGCCATCTTTCAAAATATCTATTGTTTTTTGTGTTAAATATTTGTTTTTGTTTTTTGTAATTAAATCGAGCGCGGAGTTAATTTTTTTTGAAAAAAAAGTTGTTGTCGTAAAAATAGCAACAGCTGAAGCTAAAGATTTTGCGGCAGCATATTTTTTATCGCGCTCCGGTGTGTCGGGCGTTAACATTGTGACGGCTGGGCGAAGCACGGCAGAAAAAGCAACAGACGTGCCCGCTGTTATAAGCGCGCTTTTATCTGACGCAAACTTTAATACCTTTAAAAGCTTTTTGGAATTTAATTTGCATCCTTGAAAATTTTGATTATGTTTTTTGTCTATGCTGGCAATTTTCATCTTATTTAATTATAAAACAAAATTTTTCCTTAAACTTTAATAGCCTATATTTCTTTACATACAGACCAATATTATTTTTCTCTTCTTACACTATATTTTCAAAGAGGTGCTTATGATAGTCGAATTAGATAATAATAATTTTAGTGAGGCGATTAAAAGGGGTATTAAAGTTGTTGAATTTTATATGCCGACTTGCCCTTATTGTATTCAACAAAAACAAGTTCTTGATGAGATGGAAAATCTTTGGATTGGAAAGGTTAATTCGCAAAACTCTCCTGATTTAATTGAAGAGTTTGACATTCTTTCGTTCCCAACTTTTATTATTTTTAATAATGGGGTTGAGCACACGCGATTTTCAGGCTTTCGCACAAAAGAACAATTGCTTGATAAGTTTTTAAAATATATCCCAAAATAAAAAAATAACCCCAAATGGGGTTATACACTTTCCTTCTTCCTTCCTTAACTACTATTTATTCTGCGTCAAATGCTTGACCGGATGTGTCTGAATTTGCATTTGTTTCGACAGTTAATTTTTCTTGTTTATCTTCTGATTTAATATTTTCTGATGAAGTTTTTTCTTTTTTCATTGTTTTTGTGAATTTGTCTGCAAGGGTTGAAAACCAGCTTTTTTCATTTTTCATTTGCTCTGCAATGTATTTTGCTTCTGCGCTTGAAATAGTGTCAGAGCTATAAGCTTGTGCCTTAGAAGCGGTTTGCTGATTTAAGAAAATGCTTGCACTATCTGTTTTTCCTTGTGTAAATGGGTTGCTTGTATTATTCTTTTGCAACTTTTCCGCTTGTTTATATTCAATTTTTCCTATTGAATTTTCCATATTTCCTTCTTACATGTTTGCAAATAATTTACCACCAACAAGACCTGCAATGCCGCCAACTATGCCGCCAACAACCGTTCCAATCGGAAAACCTACAACTGAACCGATTGCCGCACCTGCTGCAACACCTGCGAGCCCGCCTGTTTTTGCACATTTGTCCGAACGTTGTTGTTGATATATTTGATATTCCATATCTTGTTGTCTTGTCCAATAATTATTATTGTTATTTATCCAGCTATCTGTTGAGTAGCTTGCGTATGTTGGGTTCACCATTTTAACGCCCATATCATTTTCCATAAAGATTGATGGCGAACCGCTTGATGTATGATTGCAACTGCAAGTTCCATTCCCGCTTGTTGAATTTGATACCGATGTTTTGTAAATATCGTTTGTGTTTGCTTGAACTACTCCGTTTGTCATAGCGACCTCTCTTAAAATTTATCTCTCTTGTATATATAAACGTTATACACTTTGAATAATTGCCTATTTATTTAAAGTTTTTTTAAAAACCCTTGTGGGGCGCTAGTTTTGCCGTTTACATTTCTTAACATAATTTTTTTATAGATTTTTCGAATTTTTAGTATTTTATTTTTGCATTAAAGTATAATTTTTTGTTAAGAAATGTTAAAATCGACATATCCTGAAATTCGAATGAGATTTAAGTTTTAAAAAATAAACACACTTTTTTATTATCTAAATCAAATAATGTAGCGACAAACTTCAAAAAAAATGTTATATTGAATACATAAAGTGTTCTTTTTACTCTTATTAATTTTTTAAGAATTGTAAATAAATAAGAATAAAAACCCAAAATAAGGTCAATTTTTTAACCCAATAAGTTTTTTATAAAGAGTGTAGGAAGTTAAATTAATATACCGGAAGGAAATTTATGACAATTAGTGTGAACAACAGGAAGAAACAAGCGAAAAAATCATTTGAAGAATTAATCAACGATTTAGAAACAAGTAATTCAGAAAAAGTTCGATACAATGCTGCCCGTATTTTAGGCGAAATGGGCGATTTTAAAGCAGTGTATCCTTTGATAAATGTTTTAAAAAATGATAAAAATGGCTCAGTTCGTCTTTATGCAGCAAGAGCTTTGGGCGAATTAGGCGATACTACCGCCACTGTTCCGCTCATTGAATCTCTTAGAGAAGATAGAAACGTTGACGTTAGAGTTCGTGCAGCTCGTGCACTTGGCAGACTCGGCGGCGAAATCGTTGTTGAACCACTAGTTGAAGCTTTAAATGATGAAAACCCACAAGTTTGCATTACAGCAACAGATGCTTTAATTGAAATTGGCGACATCGCTACAGATTCGTTAATGGAAGTTTTATTCCATGAAAAAGTGAATGTTAGATGTGACGCTACTAGAGCTTTGGGTGAAATCGGTAACAAAAAATGTGTTGAGCTTGTAATTAAAATGTTAAAAGACGAATGGGTAAATGTTAGAATTTACGCCGTTACTTCTCTTGGCAAATTGGGCGACACAAAAGCTGTTCCTGCTCTCATTGAAGTTATGAAAGATGAAAAAGAAAATGACTTAGTTCGTGCAGGCGCCGCTGCAGCTCTTGGTGTTCTTAGAGATACAAGAGCACTTATGCCTCTTCGTGAATTAATTATTAAAGCTCAAGAATTAGGCGAGCTTGAAGACACAGCTCTTAAATCTTTCAAAAAAATCATGGCTGCTAATTGGGAAGCAATCCCGGGAGCAACACCTGTTAAAAAACCAGCCTTGATTTAATTCCGAATGTAATAACAACAATACTTAAAAAGCTCCTTAATAAAGGAGCTTTTTGTTATGCGTTATCTTCAAATATAATTTGCGAGCTCATCACATCGAGCCTTGAATTTAGCGATTGTATAAAGTGTGCGTATCTTTCCATTCTAAGCTTTAGCCAAGTGAGCATTGATTCAGAGCCCCTGATTTTTATGGTTCTTGTTTGTGAAAAGCATCTTCTTTCCGTATTGTATGTTTCTTGAAATAATGTTTGGCACTTGCAATTAAGCTCGTCTATTAAATCGTAGAGAGTTGTTAACCAAGCATTTTCAACATTTAGCTCATCAATTTTGTACTCTAGATACATAACACACCTTTATTTTACAGCAATACATTTTATATATTGAGTATATCACACCTCAAGCAAAATTCTAGTGTTGTAGTAGAGTGGCTATAAATAAAATATAGAGCGAGTCCTTGAAACCCGCTCTATATTTGAATTATTTTGTTAACTTTTGTTAAGTTTATTCTTTTATGTATTTAAGGAAACCTTGTTGTTTTGTTTCCCAGCTTTCAGTTTTAATTTTGTAATCTTTGCCGATTTTTGTAATTACATAATAGCAAGGCAAACCAACTTTATCGGCGTTTGCATATCTAAGTGCCGTAATTTTGTAATCAGAGCCCACTTTTGTTATTTTTCTATCCTTAAAAGCGTTTCTATATTTAACAGCTTTTGCAACCACTGCGCCTTTTTTAAGTTGCGCTTTATATTCACTCATAGGAATAACGAGCGAAGCTTTGGTCTTATCAGGCTTAATTACAACTCTTTCAATTTTTGTGTTTGGCAAGAAGTAATTTTCCATACTTTTATCGTATGTATTAGACGCTTGCACAAAGCTGTCGAAAAACTTCATAACAGCATCACTTTCGCTTGCTGCTATTGCGCTTGTTGCGCATAATATTAAGCTAAATAATGCTGTTATGAATACTTTTTTCATTGATTTTTTCCTTATTCGTCAATTGAAAAATCAGGCGTTCCGAACATACCTTCAATTTCTTCTAAAATTGCAGATGGTTTTCTAGCTTGATTTTTTTGTTGTTGACGACGTAATTCTTCTTGTTCTTTTTCTTCGCTTGCATTGATTAAGTGGTAATAACCTGTACCTGCAGGAATTAAGCGACCAATAATTACGTTTTCTTTTAAGCCTCTAAGTTGGTCTTTTTTACCTTCAACAGCTGCTTCTGTCAAAATTCTTGTTGTTTCTTGGAATGAAGCTGCTGAAATGAAGCTTTCAGTGTTCAAGCTTGCTTTTGTAATACCCAAAAGTAGTGGTTCGTAAGTTGCAAGTTGAGCATTTTCGTTGTTTTTAATCGCTTCGTTTTGTGCTTCAACTTCTTTGAGGTCTACAAGTTCACCCGGAAGCAATCTTGTTGAACCGGAGTCAACAACTTTAACTTTTTTAATCATTTGACGAACAATTACTTCGACGTGTTTATCAGCAATTTCAACGCCTTGTGAACGATATACTCTTTGAACTTCGTCTACAAGATATTGTTGAGCGTAAGCTGCGCCTTTTAATCTGATAACATCGTGTGGGTTGAGTGGGCCAGATGTCAAAGGTGTGCCTTTTGTAATTTTTTGACCGTCAAGAACGATTATGCTTGATTCGATTGGGAATTTGATTTCTTGTCTTCCGTTTTCGTTTACAAGATATAAGGTTTTAACATCGTCTTCATTTGTAATTTCAATTACGCCGTCTTCTTCAGCAACGATAGCGCAATCCTTTGGTTTTCTTGCTTCGAGTAATTCTTCAACACGAGGCAAACCTTGAACGATGTCGCCTGTTTTTTGTTTTTCGTAAACAAGTGTTGCAAGCAAGTCGCCTCTAAGGATGAGCGCGCTGTTGTCAACTTGAAGTGAAGTACCTGCGCTGATTAAGTGAGGTCTGCCAACTCTGATTGTAACAGCGTTTGCGCTAACTTTTGTAACCATACCCGAAATTGGGCTAACTTCGCCTGATGATGTGATTGCGTCATCAAGTTTAACTAATTGACCAACTTTCACACATGGTTTAGATTTAACTTCAACAACTTGTTCGTTGTTTTCGCTGATTAAGAGCAATCTTCTTAATTCTTTGTCTTCACTCTTAATGCTTGCTACCGCATTGTTTACAGACAATACTTGAGTTTTTGTAACAGGAGCTTTTGGCTCGATTATTTGACCATCTTCAACAAGAAGTTCTGTTTGAGTTGAAGAGATTGTTTTTGTGTTGTCATCGTTGTCACGTCTAACAATCAATGTTTCAAGAACAACGATTTTCAAGCTATTGTCTTTATCGAGTTCCACTAAACCTTTTAAGTGGCTTAAGTAACCACTCATTGAAAGAACTAAGCTTGTGCGAGTAAGAACTGCGCCATCAAGGTTTCTAACTCTTGCGTTATCTTTGAATTGCAATTGTGTAAGTGGAAGAATTTCAATTGATTCATCAGTTGTGTTAAATTCAATTGATACTTCTTTAGGAGCGATATCAAATGTTTGAACAGGTCTGATTAACACTTGAATTTGTTGTTTATCAAGGTTTTCTTCTTCCATTGTATCGTCGTGCATATCTTCGTCTAAATCGTCAATTTCGAGTTCTGAATCAGATTCTAAAATTGTAACGATTGAATCTTCTTCTGCTTTGATTTTGCCTGATACAACAGTACCCGCTTTAATTACTTCGTTTTCTTCAACTTCTAAGTCGTTAATGCTGTCAAGTGTAATTAATTTACCTGGGCGAATAACAACTTCGTGAATAATATCGTTAAATTCTTTTATGTTTACAATACCTGAAATGTGAGTGTAAAGGTCTTTCACAACTTCTGTTCCGGCTTCAACATAAGTTCCTGATTCAACGATTTTTAATGAAGCATCTTTTGAAATTTGGTGAATTTCTTCAGGAATGAAGACGATTTGACCAGCTTTTGTAATTACTTGGTTTTCGTCAACTTCAATGCCATTGTAGCGAATTTCACCTGATGAAGTTACTTTGTATTCATCGTCAATAAGTTCTGCAATAATCATGCCGTTTTCAACTGTTGTATCAACAGGGCATTTAACGATATATTTTTCATTTGCTTTATCGACATTCCAAATTTGTTCTTTTTTAGTTTGTTCAAATGTTGCGTTTGCCGGTTGAATTGAAGCGATAACGATTGTAAGTTCTTTGCCGGCAACAATTTTCTTAATTTTCTTACCGTCAAATTTAACTTCTTCAATTTCTAAAGAATTGCCAACGCGAACTTCACCGCCGTGTTCAGATAGAATTAATGTTTCAGCTAATTTTTCGCCTTTTTTAATTTTTTGGCCGTCTGAAACAAACACTTTTGAACCGATTGGTAATGTATAAACATCGCCACCTAGAACCCAAACAACACCAGATTTGTTCGAAATTCTAGAAACGTTGCCTTGTCTGTCTTTCTTTTCGTCTGCAACGAAGTCTTGGAATAACACTTCGCCTGAAATATCAGATGTAATATCTTTGTATGCACGTTCTGTTAAACGAGAACCATCTCCTGCGCCTGTTGGTTCGTATTCGCAAAGAGCTTGTCCTTTTTTAACTTTTTCGCCATCTTTAACAAGAACTGTTGCGTTGATTGGCAAGTGCACTTTTTCTGATTTGCCTTTAGCGCCTTCAATTACGATATCAGCTTCTTTGTTTAAAAGATTTACGACTTCACCGTGACGAGTACGGAATTCTCTTGAAACGATTTTACCTTTAACTGTACCATCGATTGGTGATAAAATTTCTTTTTTAGCACCGGCGCCTTTAAATACACCGCCTGTGTGGAATGTTCTCATTGTTAACTGTGTACCAGGTTCACCGATTGATTGAGCAGCGATAATACCAATTGCTTCGCCAATATCAACGATTTTTTGAGTGGTCATTGCCCAGCCGTAGCATTTTTGGCAAACGCCATATTCAAGTTCGCAAGTAAGAGTTGAGCGAACATCAAGTTCTTTTAAATCTAGCTTTTTGATAATTTCTAAGTCTTTTCTGTCAATTGTTGTGTTTTTCTTGATAACAACATTGCCATCGTTATCAAGCACATCTTGAGCAACAGTTCTGCCAAGAAGTCTTGCGTGAAGCGGAACAATAACTTGTTCGCCATCTAGGATACCTGTCAATCTAATTGATTTTTCAGTGTGGCAGTCTTCAGCTCTAATGATAACATCTTGCGCTACGTCAACGAGTCTTCTTGTTAAGTAACCGGAGTCAGCTGTTTTAAGCGCCGTGTCTACAAGACCTTTACGAGCACCGTATGATGAAATGATGTATTCTGTAACTGACAAGCCTTCTTTAAAGTTTGCTTTAATCGGCAAGTCGATGATTTGACCTTGTGCGTCTGCCATCAAACCACGCATACCAACTAATTGTGATACTT
>CAZMZD010000016.1:0-34934 GCA_964570895.1 uncultured Gammaproteobacteria bacterium | reverse complement strand
ATGTTGTACCTATTGAGGTAAAAGCAGAAACAAACTTGCAAGCAAAAAGTTTAAAAGTTTATATGGAAAAATTTAAGCCGAATTATGCTATAAGAACATCAATGGCAGATTATAAAAAAACAGATAATATTATTGATTTGCCTTTATATACGATAGAATGTATTAATGAGTAATACATTAGATTTAGCTTGTTGTTTGTATCAATAATTGTGTTTATCCGATTGATTTATAATAATAAAAAACTCCCCCAAACTTTGAGGGAGTTTTTATTTGAAACTTTATATTAATTATAAAGCGGAGCAAGTTTTGCTTCTTGTTGAGGAATTTTGCCTTCTTCGATTGGAAGGTAAACTCTGTAATCAATTTCTGCAAAACAGTTGTCAATTGCTTCAATCGCTTGCAATTCAGCTTCGTTAATGCAACCTGCGTCAATCATGTCGGCAATTTGTTCAAAACGAGCCACATGTTCTCTAAATCTATCAGTTGCATAGTCTTTAGCTTGCCATGTAGTGATTAAGAACGGCCAATCTGAACTTTGAAGAAGCAAGTTTTCACGAGCCAATTGGTTCAAAGCTCTCATTAACAATGGATTATCTTTTGGTTGTTTTTCATATCTTGAAACAATTTCGATAATTCTTTTTTCGCAAGAATGAATAATTGGCCACATCCATTCTGTAAGATGGTTTTGCCATACCCAGAAATGCCCGCCTTGACCCCATGAAGATTCAGGAATTTGAATTGCTTCAACAGGTGGGTGAGCTGCCAAATATTCGCCTGCTGTCATCATTTGAACTTCAGGAAGATATTGGTTGAATTTCTTAATAACTTGTTTAATAAATTCAACACCTTCAAACCACCAGTGGCCGTAAAGTTCTGTGTCGAATGAAACCATAACAAGACCTTCTTTGCCACCATTTGCCATTTTATAATCATTCAACAAGTGGTAAATCAAAGTTGTGTAGTGGTCTGAATTTTCGTTAACTTTATTCATCGCAAGCACCGGATCATAAAGCATTTTGTCGCCAAGGTCCGCAGTTTCTGAAGTAATTCTCCAATAGTGCATACCGGAGTTGCAATCTTTTCTATGGAATTCACGGAAGCAACCATCCCCTGGGTAACCATCCGCAGCAGACCAAACTTGATAACCTGCTCTATCGTTTCTTCCCATAACCGCAACTTGAGCATCCGGAAGCCAATATGCTGAATATGTGTCGTAGCCTGTTTTTTCACGAGCCGGAAGCGGAATGTATTCGATGTTACCGTAGCAGCCGATACTTCTTCTGTTGCCAATTGAATTACCGCCTTCAATAACATGTGATTCTGTGAAGAAATATTCAATATCGTTGTTTTGAAGAGTTACTTCAATTGCAGGGCGCCATTTCTTTTTGCCATCTTTGCCAACAAATTCATATCCTTGACGATATGCGCATTCAGGAAGCCAGCAGCCTTCTGCCTTCTTTCCGAAAAATCTTTTTGGAGTGTCTGAACCAACTTTAAATTTTGCATTTAAGTTTGAATCAGTTGCAAGAAGCGGTGAAAAACCGTGAGTTGCGCCTGATGTTGTAATTTCAATACAACCTAAATCTTGATATTTTTTGAAGTTTCCGATTAAATCTTTACCAAATTTATTGATGAACAAATCTTTAATGTGTGTAAACCAATCAAAATAATATTTTGCAAGATATTTTAAGTGTTGGCTGTGTGCAACTTCAGGGTCAGGATATCTTTCCAAATCTTCTGAAACTGCTTTAATTTGCCTGTCTAAATAATCAATAAAACCTTGTTTTAAGTGTTCGTCGTTTAATTGTTCTGCAAGAATTGGTGTAATGCCAACAGTAAGTTTTGCTTTAATGCCTTCATCATACAATTCTGAAATCATGTTGATTAAAGGAACATAAGTTTCTGCCATACATTCATAAAGACATTCTTCGCCGAATGGCCACATACCTGCTTTTCTGTAGAAAGGTAAGTGAGAATGAAGCATAAATACAAATTGTCCAACCGAGTTTGTCATAACTTTTCTCCATTTTCTAATTATATAAAACTTATAACACAAAAGATAAAAAAATATAACCCAAAAGAATTACTCAACTTGCATTAATTTTATTATCGAAATTAGCATTATAAGTCAAAATTAAAGTTTGCTTACGCATTCTAAGTTTATGAAGTTTTGTAACAATTAATTCATATCTCGATATATTTTTTGTAAATAAGGCAATTCTAAGTGAAAAATTGTTTTTATTTAGTATATAAAGAGGCACTATTACATGGTTTCAGGCATTCCAAAAACTTCAAACACGATGACATACGGAGCTCTAAAGGATAGAGTGCCCCAAAACGTTAATGCAGTTTTGCCAACAAACGTTCAAAATTTAAGTGCTCAAGATATTCAACAAGAAGCTCAAAACACTCCTGTAGGAAACACTGCAAGCGGTATGTTTAATTTATCCCCTCGCGGAAAAGTTATGGCGGGTGGCTTTTGGGCAGGTTTTATCGGGCTTTGCTCTTTATTAAACAAAAACTTTAGAAAAGAAAATTATAATGACACAATGCTCGGAAAAATCGGCGCATTTGGAGATAAAGTTTCAGACGGGCTTAATAAAACAGGGGCAGGCAAAGTTGCTAAAACCTTAAGCACGGGCAAAAATAAAGTTCTTGAAAAATTACCATTCCTCACAACGCCAACAAAAACTGTAAACAACATGGCAAAATCGCAAGCATACGGGATGATTGGATATCAAACAAGCGACATTTTAGGCATGATTTCTGAAAATCTAAATTTCGATGATAATTTAGTGAAATTATTTGGCGAAAACAACAAAAAAGATTTTGCGGAAAAACTTACAAAATTAAGAGATAATCCGCTAGATACAGATAACTTAAAAGAAATTGACAATATTTTAAGCAAATTAAAATCAGACAAACTTAAAGATTATACTTTTATATCCAGAAAAAGCACTAATCCAATCTCTCAAGTTGCTCATAAAATCTTTGGAAGAGATGTCACAGGAAGCGAAATGGCAAACAAAACCATTGGCGCAATGGGCGACAAATTATCAATAAATACAGGTGCAAAAACAACTCTTGGCAAAAAATTAACTTCCGGTTTCACAAAATTTGTTGAAGGCACAACAAACGGTTATGCCGGCGGGAAAATAATGATTGTTATTCAAGCTTTAGTTTTCGCAGGCGCGGTAGATGCAGCAATTAAAGCACCAAAAGGTGAAAAATGGAGCACATTTGCAAATAAAGTATCAGAAGACTTTGGCGCATTCTTATTGTTGCCAATGCAATTAAAAGTTTTAAACAATGCAAGCTCTATTAAATATATGGGCACAGGCAAAAATGTTGCAGCTCAAAAAAGCGCTATTGCACAATATAGAAAACAAATTGCAGATATCAACAAAAAAATAATAGAATCAGCAGGAGATGCAAGCAAATATACAAGAGCTCAATATCTTGCAGATAAAGAAATTGCGAAAAAATTATTAAAAGGCGATTCTAAATGGTATCACAAACCATTCAGAGCAATTGGCAAAGTTTTGTCTGTAGGGCTTGATAACATTAACCCTTACACAGCCGATTTGAAAAATGGCGGAAAAACACTTGCAAAATTTGGCGATTGGCTAAAACGTTTTGGCGGTGGCGCAGGAAGATTTGCAATTGTGATGTTTGTAATTTCTCCATTCTTTGGAAAAATTGTAAATAAGGTTTCAGGTGCAATATTTGGCAAAACAACTGAAATGAAAAAAGAAGAAGCTGAAGAAAAAGCTAAAAAACTAGCGAAAAAAGAAGCTAAAAAACAAGGAAAAACAGCTCAAAATATACAAGGCGCAGAACTTACAGAAGCCGAAACAAACGAACTTAAAGCAAGAATGATGGCAAACCCTGAAATTTTGCAGTCTTTGGAAGGGAACGAACAAGCGCTTAATATGATGGCGCAAAATCCAAAAGCTTTGCTTGAAACACTAAGACAGTATGACACCCAAAAAGCAGCACAAGCAGGGCAAAATTCCGCAAATGAAATAATGCAAAACCCAGCACTATTAAATTCTTTAGGCATTCAAACTCCGCAAACACAAGCAAACGCGCAAACCGTAACTCTTCCGCAAACAAACGCGCAAAACATGCCACCAAGCATATTGAACCCACAAACTAACGCTCAAAATATTGCAGGGCAAAATTTAAACATGCCAACAAATCAAATGCCTGACGGCGCTAATATAAATAACATCGAAACAACCGGCCCAAAACCAAGCCAAAACAAAGCAGACAGCTACACATACATTCCATCAAGCGAAGGCTTCAAAGAAGAAGGACTTACGGAAGAACAAAATGCACAAGTTGCCAAAGCAATGAAATTGGCAGATGAAACTGAAGCAGATGTTATGAAATATATTTAATTTATATGTCGAGTTCTCTAGGCGAAGGAAGTCCTGCTGACACTTCAGCAATGACTTTTGAAATTTCAAAACCTGATATAACGACTTCTAAAATTAATTGAGAATTAATCAAGACAGCGTCGCTGAAGCGCATTTCGTCCATATCAAGAATTTCAAATTCAATGAAATCCTCTCCTACATACTTTATTCTGCCGAACTCCTCATCTGTCGCCCAACGTAGATATACGATAGCTTTTTCAAAAGCTTTTAATTTATGTATCAACCTCATAATTTACATGATATTATTATTTTAAAAGTTGTCAACAGGTGCTGAGGGAAGAATGAAAATAAGTTCAAACACTATATATGAAGCAATTTACAATTTAATTGAACAAGCAAACATCATGCTTCCTGAAAAAATTTACAATAAAATCAAATCTTCAAACATTGATGAAAACAAAAAAAATTTAATTCTTGAAAACGCCCGTATTGCATTTGAAAATAAAAGACCATTATGCCAAGACACAGGGCAAGTTACAGTGTTTTTTGAAATAGGGCAAAATGTAACCATCGAAGGCGATTTTATAGAAGATGTTATAAACAAAGCGGTTGAAGATTGTTATAGAGAAAAATTTTATAGAAAATCGACCTGCAAAAACGCTTTATATAATAGAAACAACAACGGAAAAAACACTCCCGCCATTATCCACATAGATTTTATAAAAGAAGACAAAATAAATATTCTTATCGGAATAAAAGGTGGCGGAGCAGAAAACATGAGCACATTAAAAATGTTTTTGCCATCAAGTTCAAAAGAAGAAATTTTTGAATATATAAAAAATGTGGCGAAGCTCGCTGTTAAAAAATCTTGCCCACCATTATCAATTGGGGTCGGAATTGGCGGAACAATTGAAAAATGCGCGAATCTTGCAAAACGCGCTCTTTATTTTGGAGAAGAAATTGACCTTAAAATTGATGATGTTTTTGAAGTCAAAATGTTAACAAGTGAAACACACATCGCCTCGCTTCCTGTTTGTGTAAACATCAATTGCCATAGCGCAAGATATGCAACCGCCACCATTTCGAAGAGTGGAATAAAATATGAAATTAAACCTTATGAATTTGAAAAAACAAAAACAAATTTGACCGGCAAAAAAGTGAATACAAGCGACATAGAAACAATTAAAAATTTGCAAAAAGGAGATAAGATTTTACTTTCCGGAACAGTTTTCACAGCGCGAGATATGGCGCACAAAAAGCTTGTTGAAGCAATTGAAAAAGAAGAAGAATTACCTTTTGACATTCAAAATTCAATCATTTTCTACGCCGGACCCTGCCCAAAAAACGAAGCTGAAATCATAGGGCCTATCGGGCCTACCACCTCTTCAAGAATGGATAAATACGCCCCGATTTTGTTTGAAAAGGGGGTTCTTGCCGCAATTGGAAAAGGCGAAAGAAATATTGAAAATGGAATTTATTTTGAAGCAATAGGCGGAATTGCAAGCTACATGCAAAAGTGTGTCACATCGTGCGATGTTATTGCATTTGAAGAATTTGGACCCGAGGCAATACATAAATTGACGGTTAAAGATTTGCCGCTTCTCCGCGCTTAGTGTTCAGTGCGACAGCTTATGCACTTTAACCCGTAGGGTGCATTTATACGCACCAAACAAATCCCGAAAATTCGCAAAATTGTTTTGGGTTTGTCAGGCAGTGCCTGACAAAAAACTATAAGCTGTCATGCTGAATTTATTTCAGCATCTTGCCGGATAATGAAACTCAACATTGTTTGCAATGATTCAATATTTATAAGATCATGAACAGCTTGAAAATGACGGTTTCACCTCATTTTCTACGCTTTCAGGATGACGTTCTTATTATGTATTCTGCAGCTAAAACCCTGCTTCTGCATTTTCGCACCTTCTTCAAAAAATACCCAACCGGCTAATTGTTAACGAAGAAGAAAACGGGTTAAATATAATTAATCTTTTTCATACTTCCAGCTATTCTTAATTCCAAACAACGAGGCTTCACGCCTCTTTTTTTTGCGAGCGAAGAAAATTTTTAGCAAAACATGAATATAATTTTTAAAATTTTTGTCACTAAACGGAAATTGCGGAGAGGTTTTGCGGTCACAACTTTGGTTACAATGAGTAAAGCATATTTTTGTTAAATAGCTATTCGCAAAACCTCGACTGCAATTTCTGAGATAAAAATTTGAAAAATGGCAAGCGCGGGGCAAGAGCCCATGTTTCTTTCTTTTTGCTTCATTTTTCTTTCTTTGCGTTACGGCGCTTGAGTGTCAAAGAAAGAAAAATGAAGAAGGGTAAAAAAGTGCCACGTTGCATTATCTGGTAAGACCCTGAAATAAATTCAGGGCGACAATTTATATATTCAAGCGACTATGCGCAAACACAGTTAAAACCGCAACGCGACTGCGCTTAGCGAGAGCGAGCGAGCCTTCACCCACAACTAATTATTCCCAACCTACATCAAACGATGTAATTTATTCAAAACTCTAAATATATTTTTTTCTTTTCCGTAGTCACAACTATATATGTGAAGGGATTATTCTAACTTTGTATAAACAGGAGAGAAAAAAGAAAAGCACTACGGGGGAGATTAAGGGCAAAAAGTCCTTTAACCTTGCGACTGAAGCTCATCAAAGATATATTTTGCGCACAAATATTGAAGACTTGAACGAGGCTGTTAATCAATATATTGAAACCATTAAAACAAATCCTGAAATTCCTGAAACATATTACCGTTTGGCAACTTTAATGTATGAAAACAGGCAAATCACGCTTGAAGGCGCCATTGAACAGTGCACTCGCGCAGTTGGGCTTGCGCCTAATAATGCTGACGCACATGTTTATTTAGGCTATTTCTTGGCTCTTAATGGCGAGCTTGAAAAAGCAGACGAGCACTTCAAAAAAGCCATAAAACTAAACCCAATTTCTTCGGCAAGAGTCCGCCTTATTATGGGCATGACCGATTTTAAAGAAAAAAAAGGTGCAAAAAACTTTATAAAAGCTTGTTATATGACACTTTCAGGCTTGCTTTTATTTTTAGTCAATAAAAACAGCATGAGAATGTTTGCAAAAAATTTCAAAGATAATGTTAATTTTGCAAAATATCAAGCGCTTGGCAACATTTACGAAAAAATGCATAAAGTGGAAGATGCCTACAAACTCTATTATAAAGCACTTGATGAAGGTAAAAATCAGCCTGTGTTATATGAAAAAATGGCTCGCCTTGCAACCATTAAAGAAAAATATGATATCGCGCTTCATTGCTATCAAAACGCAGTAAAATTAAGCGGAAACAGCCCAGACGCTGTTGTTAATATGATAGAATTTCTTGAAGAAAAATACCCTGAAAGAACGGATGATTTAATTGATTCGTACAATCTTTTAGCAAACAAAAAACCAACTTTTTCAAGATGTTACTACGAACTCGGCCACTTATATTTAAGAAAAAATGAACTTTTAAATGCTTTAAATGCTTTTAAATATGCGCTTGATTTTGAGCCTGAAAACCCGTTTTACATTAATTCTTTGGCGTTCACTTTTGTTCAGTTAGAACAATATGACGACGCGATTAAACTTTATAAAAAAGCAATCAGTTTAAACCCTGATAACGAATGGACCGCAATTGTAATTCAAGCTCTTGCAACGCTTTATCATCAAATTAAAGGCGAATCACGAATTGCAATTTCCTTGCTTGGCGATTCTCTTCTTTTGACCGAGAAAAAAGCTCAAATATACCAAACAATTGCAGACATTTATTATGATTTAGACGATTTAGACAACGCCCTCACATACTACAAAAGAGCGCTCAACTATGATACAGAAGATTCAAGAGCATATTCTCGCCTTGCGATGGTTTATTGGGAAAAAGATTTGATTGAAGAAGCAATCACAAATTATGTCAAAGCAATTGAGCTCGACCCTGATTATGAAATAGGATACAACAACTTGGGCGTTATTTTCCTTGATGGGCTTGGTGATATAAACCGTGCAAAAACATATTTTGAAACAGCAATTGATATAAAAGATGATTATGTTTTGGCGCATTTTAATTTAGGAAGAACTTACGAAGCGTTGGATAAAAAAGTGCAAGCAGCAGGCGAATATCAAAAAGCTTTAGATAAAAACGCGCTCAACTTTGAAATTGATGAAAACATAATCACAGAAAGACTTTACAAACTTTTTGAAGCGTAAAACTATTTAGCGCAACAAATTTCTTCTTAATTTTTTTTGTGTTAAAATTCTTTTGTATACACTAAATTTCCGAGGAAAAATATGACAAAAGAACTTGCAACAGTTTATAATGCACGAGAAGTTGAAGAAAGAATTTACAAATTTTGGGAAGACGGCGAATTTTTTAAAGCTGATAACAAAAGCAAAAAACCGCCATATTCAATTGTTATCCCTCCGCCAAACGTAACGGGCGTTCTTCATATGGGGCACGCACTCGATGGAACTTTGCAAGACATTTTAGTTAGATATCACAGAATGGCAGGCTATGAAGCGCTTTGGATTCCGGGTTGCGACCATGCTGGCATTGCCACTCAAAACGTAGTTGAAAAACATTTAGCAGCTGAAGGAAAATCTCGCCACGAACTTGGCAGAGAAGAATTTGTTAAAACCACTTGGGAATGGGCAAATGAACATAAATCAAGAATTTTAGGGCAATTTAAAAAACTTGGCGCAAGCTTTGACCTTTCACGTTGCCGTTTCACGCTCGATGAAGGCTGTAGTGCAGCTGTTAAAAAAGTGTTTGTGGATTTATACAACAAAGGTTTAATTTACAAAGGTGCATATATCGTTAATTGGTGCCCTCGTTGCGGCAGCGCAATTTCAGACATCGAAACAGAATATGAACAAGAAACAGGTCATCTTTGGGAAATTTCATACCCATTAAAAGATGAAGCAGGCGCAATCGTTGTTGCGACAACTCGCCCTGAAACAATCTTTGGCGACGCTGCAATTGCCGTTCACCCATCAGATTACAAATACAAAGATTTAGTTGGCAAAAAATGTATTATGCCGCTCACCGGTCGCGAAATTCCAATCATTGCAGACGAATATGTTGACAAAACTTTTGGAACAGGCGCTGTTAAAATCACTCCTGCTCATGACCCGAACGACTTTGAAGTTGGCAAAAGACATAACTTAAAACCAATTTGGGTAATTGACGATAAAGGCTGCATGAAAGCTTGTGGCGAAGTTCCGCAAAATTTACACGGGCTTGACAGATACGAAGCAAGAAAAGAAACTGTCAGAATGCTTGAAAAACAACAAGTTCTTGTAAAAATTACAGAACACGAACACGCAGTGGGCAAATGCCAAAGATGCAATACGACAATCGAACCGCTTTTATCTGAACAATGGTTCGTTAAAATGGAACCACTTGCAAAAAAAGCGATTGAAAAAGTTAAAGACGGCACAATTAAATTTGTTCCAAAAAGATGGGAAAAGAACTATTTAATGTGGATGGAAAATATCCGCGATTGGTGCATTTCTCGCCAACTTTGGTGGGGTCATCAAATTCCTGCATATTATCATAATGTGACGGGCGAAATGGTTGTTGCAACAGAAAACCCTGACCCTGCTAATTACACTCAAGATAGCGATGTGCTCGATACTTGGTTCTCAAGCGGGTTATGGCCATTTTCAACAATGGGCTTCCCGAACACAGATACAGATGATTACAAGAAATTTTACCCAACTTCCACTCTTGTAACCGGTTTTGACATTATTTTCTTCTGGGTTGCGAGAATGATTACAATGGGGCTTGAATTTACAGGGCGCGAACCATTCTCAAATATATATATCCACGGGCTTATAAGAGATGAAAACGGTCAAAAAATGTCTAAATCAAAAGGCAACACTATTGACCCTGTCGGAATTATTGAAAAATATGGTACAGACGCTCTCCGCTACACTCTCACAAGCCTTTCAACATACGGCGGGCAAGATATTAAACTTTCTGATGAAAGATTTGAATATGGCAGAAACTTTGCAAACAAAATCTGGAATGCTTCAAGATTTGTTTTAATGAACATAGAAAATCCTGAAAACAATGAACTTAAAAACTTAAATCTTGCAGATAAATGGATTTTAACAAGATTAAACAATGTTGCTCGCGAAATTGAAGAAAACTTCAAAAACTTCAGAATTGGCGAAGTTGCTCACATTTTATATGACTTCTTCTGGAACGATTATTGCGATTGGTACATTGAACTTTCAAAAATCCAAAAAAATGAAGCGGTGCTTACTTATGTGCTTGATATGACACTTCGTATGCTACATCCGATTATGCCACATATCACAGAAGAAATTTGGCAAATGATGGATATTAAGAAAGACAAAAAAGCAATTATGGTTTCTGATTATCCGAAATTTAAAGAAGAACTCGAATTTGCAGACGAAGAAGCTCAAATGAATTCTGTGATTGAAGCAATTAGAGCGCTTCGAAATTTAAGAGCAAGCTTTGCAATTCCATCAACAACTTTGATTAATGTAAACATCATAGGCGACAAAGCTCTTTGGGAAAACTCAATTCCATATTTAAAAAGACTTGCAAAAGTTGAAAATGTAGAATTTATTAAAGACGAAAACCTTGATAAACAAAATGCTTCTGTCGTTGTTGGCGAAACAAAATTCATTGTTCCGCTCAAAGGGATAATCAATGTGGAAGAAGAAATAAGCCGCCAACAAAAGAAATTTGACAAACTTGAAGGCGAAAGAAAATCACTTGCAGGAAGAATTTCTAACCCAAGGTTTGTTGAAAGTGCGCCGGAAGCACTTGTTGCTTCAACTAAAGCAAGGATTGAAGAAATTGAAACAATCCAAGCCGGCATTACAGAACTTATGGAAAAACTCAGGTAATTTATGGATTATCTTGAAAGAGCAAGAAAATTCAGAACCAAAAAAAGGCTTGGTCAAAATTTTTTAATTGACGAATGCACAATTGAAGAAATTACCAAAAACATTAAGCCTGATGATTGCGTGCTTGAAATTGGCCCCGGGGTCGGTTTTGTGACAGAGCAAATTGTGCGCAGCGCTAAATATTTACGCGCAGTTGAGCTTGATGAAGAAGCAATCAAGGTTCTTAGCCTTAATTTAAAAATGGCTTCTGTTGGAAGTGGGGAGAAGTGCGATTTTGAAATTATCCACAATGACATTTTGAAAACCAATTTGCCTGATTTGCAAAATGAAAACAAAGAAAAATTTAAAATAGTTGCGAACATTCCATACTACATAACAAGCCCAATTCTTGCGCATTTGCTTGGTGAAATTGACGAAGAAACAAATAAAAACCGCGGCGCAATTGACGAAATTATTTTAATGGTGCAATATGAAGTGGCAAAAAGGCTTGTGGCAGACAAAAACTCGCCTAATAAAGAATATGGAATGCTCTCAATCCTCGCGCAAATGTGGGCAGATGTCGAAATTACAAAATTTGTGAGTTCAAAATGTTTTTGGCCACGCCCAAAGGTGGATTCCGCTATTGTGCGTTTAAAAATCAGGAAAATACCCAAAGCGCCTCTAAACCCATATTTTAAAAGGGTTGTTAAAGCAGCATTCAGCCAAAGAAGAAAAACATTGAAAAATTGCCTTCAAATGGCAGGTTTTAAAAATATCGAAACAGTTTTGGCTCGCCTTGAAATTCCGCCATCAATTAGAGGCGAAAAGCTCTCAATTGCTGATTTTGCAAAACTTTCAAAGGAGCTTTATGAAAATAAAGATTAAAGCACCTGCAAAATTAAACTTAAATTTAAAAGTCGGAAAAAAGCGCCCAGACGGCTTTCACCCGATTGAAAGCATTATGCAATCAATCAATTTGTGCGATTATATAACCTTAACCCTCAATAAAAGTGAAAAAATCACTCTTTCAGGCAATTCAGATGTTATTCCATATAATGAAAAAAACCTTGTATGGCGTGCGATTGAAGCATATTTTGAAGAACTTGGCGAAATGATGTTTGGCGTTAGCGCCTATATTGAAAAAAATATCCCAACTGAAGCTGGGCTTGCAGGTGGCTCAACTGACGCAGCGGCGGCGATTTTAGGGCTTAACACCCTGCTCAATGAACCGTTTTCAAAAGAAGAATTACACAAAATTTGCGCCACATTAGGTTCAGATTTAAACTTCTGCCTTGAAGGCGGCACAAAAAAATGCCAAGGGCGAGGGGAAATTTTAGAAAACGCACAATACACCCCAAAAACATACACTTTAATTAAACCCAAAAACTTTGGAGTTAGCACAAAAGAAGCCTACGCATTGTTTGACGAGTTAGAAGAAACTTCAAACCTCGATAACGATTTAGAGTTTGCAATAATTAAAAAATACAAAAACCTTGAAAAATTGCACAACTTTGGCTTCAAGATGACAGGTTCCGGCTCGGTGTTTTTTATTGAGGGCAAACTGCCAGAGAATTTCGACAGGGAAAATTATGAAATTTTTGAAGATGTTGAAACTCTAAATCACGGCGTAGTTGTTGAAGATATTGAAATTTAAAAGGTCAAAATGAAAGCAATTAATATAAAAGGCGCAACTGTTGAACTTAGTGGGCAAGAAATTTTAAAAAACCTTAATTTTGAAATTAATAAAGGGGAAAAATATTTTATTCTTGGCGCAAACGGCGCAGGGAAAACAACTTTGGTGAAGCTTATTTTAGGCTATATTTGGGCGCGGCTTGGCGCTGATGTTGAGGTTTTGGGCAAAAAATACGGAAAAACAAACCTCTCTGAAATAAGAAAACAAATTGCATGGGTGAGCCCTTTTATCACGCAACACTTGCAACATGTGTCCACAGGGCTTGATATGGTGTTATCGGGGGTTGAAGGCAGTTATTGTATGTTCCGAAAGGAAACAGATGAAGAGATGGAAGAAGCGGAGGCGCTCCTTAAAAAGCTAAATGCACTTAATTTAGCAAACAAAAATGTTCGCGATATGTCATCTGGCGAACTCATTAAAATCCTTATTGCAAGGGCGTTTATGGCAAAACCTCAACTTATGATTTTAGATGAGCCGACGGTTTATCTTGATATGGCGCAAAGAGAAATGTTTTTAAATTATGTTGATAATTTAATTGCCCAAAACCCTGAATTGACGGTGATTTTCATATCGCAAAGAATTGAAGACATCTTGCCTGTTTTCATTCACGGCATGATTTTGCACGAAGGAAAAATCAAAGCACAAGGAACAAGAGAAGAAATTTTAACAAGCAAAAATTTAAAAGAAATTTTTGGGTTAGAAATGGAGCTTATTAAAGGCAAAAACGGCAGGCTTTGGGGAATTGCGAAGTAAATATAATAAGTGAAATCTTTTTGACCCAGCGCGCTCTATAAATTAGGCTGATTTTAGTTGGATTTTATACCCTAAACCATTTATTAATTTCAATGCTGTGCTGATTTTAGGTTGAACTTTTCCGTTTAAAATATCTGACAAATTGCTTCTGTCAATATCTAATTCTTTGGCTAATGCCGATATTGCACCTCTGCCACGAGCTTTTACAACATGTTGTAATGAACGAATAAAAGCATTAATGTTGCCATCTTTTGCAAATTCTTCTAAAGATGTTTCAAGATAAATTCTTTGATAATCTTTATCTTTTAAATGTTCTAACATTAATTCATCATGACTAACAGAATTAGCCATAACTTTATCCATATCTAAATTTAATTCATCATTAAATTTTGTCATCTTTTATTCCTTTCAATAAAATCTTGCAAATATTTTTCGGCTTGTTTAATAACTCGTTTTTGGTCTGATTTATCACCGCCTGCAACAATTATTATTACAACATTTGTCAAATCTCTGTAATAAACTCTGTAACTCTTGCCAATAAAAAATCTTAACTCGGATAACAGGTTATTTGAAAGTTTTTATGGTCGCCATACAATCCGTCTTGTATTCTTTCAATTCTGTTTTCTATAATAGCTTTTATTTTGTAATCCAAAGAATCAAGCCATTCATCATAAGGGCAGCGACCATCTACGGTTTTGTAATAAATTATTTTTCTTTAAGTATTCGTTTTCAGCCATAAATATACCTAATTATATTGTAGGGTATAGCCGACAAAAAATCAATAGGGTAAAGTTTGATTTTTTACAAAACTTTTGAATGAACTTAGTCAAAAATAATTCAAATGAGGGCAATTTCTGGCGAATTTAATTAAAAAATGTGCAGTTATTCAATTCTACCTATTAATAGTATAAATATTCTTTTTAGAATCCATTATTGTAAGTTTGATTTGTGGTTGTGCGCCTACAGGAACCAATGTTTTAACAGACGTGCTTTCGTTTGCATTTAATAAACCCAATTGGACTATGTTTGTGTATGCCATGCCTTCAGTTCTAATTTCCTTATTTTGATTGTTTTGAACCACCCACACAATTGGAGTCGCAATCAATCCAACAGCCCAACCAATCCCCAAAGTAAACAAGCCAACAGGGCCAGCGATGGCCCAAGTTACACCCATTGCTCCTTCTGCTTCAGATTTTTGATAAGCCATATTTCCATCTTGTCCATTTAAAATTTGAGCACTAACAATATTTATAGATTGTTTTGTTTTATTAGTAATAATGTATTCGTAACCACTAAAATCCTTTTTGAGCTTTGAATTTAGCGGTATTTGTGTTTTCTGAATATCTAACTGTTCAAAGCTTGTAATTGCCATACATACATGATGTATTCCCATATAAACAACGAGCAAAATAAAAGCAATTATTTTTTTCATTATAAAATTCCCTTTTGATTTTATAATAACATGATGTAGTCAAATTGTGAATACTATTTGTATTTAAATATTAAATATATAATAAATGCCCAAAACTAAATACAATATTTAATATGAACGATTTTAAACCAACAAAACAAGAAAAAACAGTAATTAGTATAAGACTTGATGTCGATATGCTAAAAACCATCGACGAAGCTTCTGCTAAAACTGATATAAGCCGTAATGAATTTATAATTCAATGCATAGATTACGCTTTAAAAAATTTAGACAAAAATTGACCTTCCTCAAGCCCATGCGAATTTTGACCTATACAATTTAATTACCCCAGCGCTTTGACTTCAAGTTCAATTTTATCTTTAAAATATCTTTCAATGTTCACTGCAATCTCCGGTGAATTATCAACCCAAATGCGCCTGTTAACAACAAGCTGCCTTCTTGCGCCTTCGTCTTCAAAATCAATCACAACAGGGTTATTGCCTTTATGTTTTGCAAGAATTTCTTTCAAGAAAACATTTTCTTCAAGGCTTAATTCATCGTTCATTTTCAAAGTGTATAAATCGATGTTTTCAATTGCGCGAACATCATTTACGGCAATATTCACTTCTTCTTCACGAACTTGAACTTTGCCTTCTAAAATCACTTTTTTATCATTTTGAATAAGCTCGCCAAATTTTTCAACAACTTTTGGGAAAACAACAAAATCAATTCTACCCGTCAAATCTTCCAACAACCCTGTTTTTATGAACTTTGAAGGGTCTTTTCTTGTCGGTTTTTGGATAATTCTATCAAGCAAACCGCAAAGCACAACCTGCTCATCATTTTTCGGTTGTTCCAAAATTTCTTCAATTGTGTCTGATGTTATGTATTTTAGGGTGTCTTTAATTGTGGAGAGCGGGTGCGAAGATACATAAATCCCCATAAGTTCTTTTTCAAATTGCTGAATTTCAACATCAGAAAATTCTTCGCCAACGTCCATAAGTTCGCACGTTGGAATGTTCAAATCCGCTGTATCTTGAAGCCCGTCAAACAAGCTTTTTTGCCCCATGTCTTTATTTTTGTTTGTTTTTTGAACATAATTTACGACATTATCAATATTCATCAACAACTTTTTGCGGTTATCTTCAATATTTGCAAAAGCGCCTGATTTAATAAGGCTTTCAAGCGTTTTCTTGTTCAAACATTTTGAATCAACTCTTTCGCAAAAATCGACAAAACTTGTAAATTCGCCGTTTTTCGCTCTTTCTTTTTCAATTTCTTCAATGACTGCGCCGCCCACGTTTTTAATTGAGTTTAAGCCAAATCTGATGTTATTGCCGTCTGGGTAGAAGCATGAAGCGCTTTTGTTAATATCAGGCGGAAGCACTTGAATGCCAAGGTTTTGGCATTGCATAATGTATGATTGAGTTTTGTCTTGGTTATCTGCTTGGCTTGATAAAATAGAACACATAAACTCAACGGGATAATGCGCTTTTAAATATGCTGTTTGATAAGCAACGAACGCATAAGCAGAAGAGTGCGCTCTGTTAAAGCAATATTTTGCGAAACTTTCAATTTGTTCAAAAAGCTTGGTGGAGTCTTTTTCTGCCATGCCATTTTTTGCAGCGCCTTCAATGAAAATGGTTTTTTGCTTCGCCATTTCTTCAAGCTTTTTCTTACCCATCATACGGCGAACTTTATCCGCGCCGCCGAGCGTGTAGCCAGCCAAATCTTGGAAAATTTTCATAATCTGCTCTTGATATACAAGAGTTCCGTACGTGTCTTTCAAGATGTTTTCAAGCAATGGGTGCGCATAAACAATTTTTTGCCTGCCGTGTTTTCTGTCCACGAAGTCTTTAATCATGCCTGATTCCAAAGGCCCAGGCCTAAAAAGAGCAACAAGAGCGCCTAAGTCTTCAAAAACTGTTGGCTTAAGCTCTTTTACAAGCTTTTTCATACCGGAACTTTCAAGCTGGAAGACCGCGTCTGTTTGCCCTTTTTGGAGAAGGTCAAAAGTTTCAGGGTCATCAAGAGGGATTTTGTTTATATCAAACTCAACGCCGTGACGGTCTTTTATCATTTTCATCGCGTCAGACACAATGGTCAAAGTTTCAAGCCCAAGGAAGTCCATTTTCAAAAGCCCGATTTTTTCAATGTCCACCATTGGGAATTGTGTTGTGACGGTTTTTTCTTTCGAAAGCGCAATCGGGATAATTTTATCTAAAGGCTTGTGCGAGATAATAACACCCGCGGCGTGCGTGCCCACTTGGTTTTTAATGCCTTCAATTTGCCTTGCTTCATCAACAAGTTTTTTAACATTCGCGTCGCTATCGCAAAGTTTTTTAAGTTCCATTCCGTCAAGCAAGGCGTCATCAATCTTTGTCCCGGGGGCAGATGGAATCATACCGGAAATTTTATTACTTTCAGAAAACGGGATGTCATAAACCCTTGCAACAGCCTTAACAGCAGCTTTTGCGGCAAGTGTGCCAAAAGTGATAATTTGACATACGTGGTCTTCGCCATATTTTCGCGTAACATAGTCAATAACTTCGCCACGTCTACGTTTACAAAAGTCGATATCTATATCGGGCATTGAAATACGTTCAGGGTTCAAAAATCTTTCAAAAAGGAGCTTATGGAATATCGGGTCGATTTGCGTAATCCCGAGCGCATAAGCAACAATACTGCCTGCGGCAGAACCTCTACCAGGGCCTGTTGGAATGCCGTTTTCTCTTGCCCAATTGATAAAGTCCCAAGTGATTAAGAAATATGCAGGGAAACCCATCGTATCAATTACGCCTTTTTCGTAAAGATAACGTTCCATAATGTCATCAGGAATTGGGTCGCCATATCTTTCTTTTAACCCTTTCCTACACAAATAATCAAAATATGTGTTTGTGTCATACCCATCAGGCACGGGGTAGCTTGGCAAGTGAGATTTTCCAAGTTCAATTTCGACATCGCATTTATCAGCGATTTTAACCGTGTTTTCAATCGCCCTGTTAAACGTTTCATCGTCAAGCCAATCAAATGCGACTCTTAATTCTTCCGCTGTTTTAACATAAAATTCATTTGTTGAAAAACTCATGCGGTTTTGGTCGCTTTTGAGAGATTTTGTTTGTTCACAAAGCAAGGTGTCGTGCCAAAGCGCGTCTTCTGCTTTTAAATAGTGGCTATCATTTGTAATTACAAGCTCAATGCCTAATTGTTTTGCAATTTTAATTAATGTCGGGTTAGATTGTTTTTGCTCTTTTAAGCCGTGGTCTTGAATTTCGATGTAATAATCTTCGCCAAACAAGTTTTGATACCACTTCGCAACTTCAATTGCGCCTTCTTCATCTCCGTTCAAAACCGCTTGCGCCAATTCGCCCGCAAGGCAAGCCGAAATACAAACTAAGCCTTCTGAATATTGTTCAAGAATTTCTCTGTTAATTCTCGGTTTATAGTAAAAACCTTGTGTGCAGGCAATTGAATCGAGTTTTATTAAATTGTGATAACCAACATCATTTTTTGCAATTAAAACAAGGTGATAGAGCTGCTTTTTTGTTGTTTTGTCATTTATGACATCCCCTTCTGCCACATACACTTCGCAACCAATAAGCCCTTTAACGCCTTCTGTTTCATGCGCTGTTCTGTAAAAATCTATAACACCAAACATTGTGCCGTGGTCTGTAATTGCAACAGCAGGCATATCATTCTCTTGCGCAAACTTGAATAAGTCCTTAACCCTTATCGCACCGTCCAGCAAGCTATATTCCGTGTGTATGTGTAATGGAACATATTTCATACAAATATACTAGCACAAAAGGGCATGCCCAAAGGTTAAATTTTGTTAAAGAATTTTATTCAAGATTAATGTTTGCGAATTGGTTACCGCGAGATAGCGCAACTTTTCCGCTTCTTATAAATTCTTTTACGCCGATTGGCCTAAGCATTTCGCCAAGCGCTTTAATTTGTTTATCATCGCCCACAAGCTGAAGAGTGTATGTTTTATCTGTAATATCCAAAACTCTTGCGCCCACAAGGTCTGCAACTTTTATAATTTCTGCTCTTGTTTCATCTGTCACATAAACTTTTGCAAGCACAATTTCCGTTTCAATTGCGTCGCCCATTGGCAAATCCATAACTTTAATAATCGGAATTAATCTGTTTAATTGCTTCGTGATTTGTTCAATAACGCTATCATCACCTTGAGTCACAATTGTTACTCTTGAATAATTTCTGTCAATTGTCGGCGCAACTGTTAAACTTTCGATGTTATATCCGCGGCCTGAAAACAAATCTACTATTCTTGAAAGTACACCTGCTTCATTTATTACAAGTATTGAAATTGTATGATTTGCTAACATTTTACACCTCGCACTCATCTGAAAGTATAATATTATCTAACGGTTGCCCTGCAAGAACCCAAGGATAAACCATTTCAAAGCTTTCAACAATAAAGTCTATCATTACAGGGGTTTTTGAAGCCAAAGCTTTTTCTAAAGCAGGTATGATTTCTTCTTCTTTTTCAACTCTAATACCAAGCGCGCCATAAGATTCTGCAAGTTTCACAAAATCCGGAGAAGAAATTTTTGTTTCAGAATAATGTTTTTCGCATAATTTTTCTTGCCATTGGCGAACCATGCCAAGATAACCGTTATTCATAATACAGTTGATAACTTTAAACCCATAATCAACGCAGGTCATCATTTCTTGAATGTTCATTTGTATTGAACCATCACCTGCAATGTTTATAACAGGTCTGTTAGGAGCGCCTGCTGCTGCGCCCATTGCAGCGGGGAAGCCAAAGCCCATAGTTCCTAGCCCGCCTGATGTCACAAAGCTTCTTGGCTTGTTAAATTTAAAAATTTGCGCCGTCCACATTTGATGTTGACCAACTTCTGTTGCAATAACAGGGTCTAGGTTTTTTGTGTATTCATATATTGTGTTAAGAACAGTGATTGCGCTTAATTTAGAGCCTTCAACTCTTGGAATAGCGCGTTTTTGTTTCCATTCGTCAATTTTTGCAAACCATTTGTTGCGAGCTTCTGTATTAATTGTTTCAACAAGATTTTTCTCTTTAACTCTTTTAAGCATTGCTTCTAATACATTTTTTGCACAGCCAACAATTGGAATATCAACTTTAACATTTTTTGAAATTGAACATGGGTCAATATCAATATGAATTACGCGAGAATCTTTTGCAAAAGTTTTAAGGCAACCGGTAATTCTATCGTTAAACCTTGTGCCCACTGCGAAAATAACATCTGCTTTCATAACTGCATTGTTTGCCCAATAATTACCATGCATGCCAAGCATTCCTAAATATTTAGGACCATCAGCAGGATATGTGCCCGTTCCCATTAATGTATGGCAAACAGGAATTTGCAAAAGTTGCGCAAGTTCTGTAAGCTCTTTGTGCGCGCCTGAAGCCAAAACACCACCACCTGAAATAATAACAGGTTTTTTTGCTTCGCATAATAACTCTAAAGCACGAATAACTTGAAGCGGGTGCCCTTGATAATTCGGCTTATAGCCAACAAGTTTAACTTGTTTTGGATATGAAAAAGTTGTTTTTGATGTCAAAATATTTTTAGGCAAGTCAATAACTACAGGCCCGGGTTTACCGGTTGTTGCAATATGGAATGCCTCTTTTATAATTCTTGCCAAATCTTTTACATCTTTTACAAGATAATTATGTTTGCAGCAAGAACGGGTAATGCCTATCATATCTGCTTCTTGAAAAGCGTCATTGCCGATTTGATCAAGCCCGACTTGACCTGTGAACACAACAAGCGGATAACCGTCATAATAAGCATTTGCAATACCTGTTATAGCATTACACGCCCCAGGGCCTGATGTCACAAGCGCTACACCGCATTTGCCGGTAACTCTTGAATAGCCTTCCGCAGCGTGAATTGCAGCTTGTTCATGGCGCACAAGATAGTGTTTAATATCGTTTTGAAGGTAAATTGCATCATACAAAGGTATAATAACCCCGCCAGGATAACCAAAAATTTCCTTCACACCCTCTTTAACTAACGACTTTAAGAGGATTTGCGCCCCTGTGTACATATCATTTTTACCCATATTGTTTAATGCTCCAAACTATTTGCCAAAATTATACTATAAAATTTTTAAAACTGCCAATTTAGGGGATTAATTATTGCCATATTTCACAAAAAATAATCAAAAAGAAAGGATGAAATATGACAAACAGACTAGATTTATACAAATGCAACATCTGCGGAAACGTAGTTGAAGTGGTGCTTTCAGGCGAAGGAACTCTTGTTTGCTGTGGCGAAGATATGGAACATTTAGAAATTGCAAATCATTCAGGAGAAGAAAAAACTCATAAGCCAATAATTGAAATAAATGAAGGCGAAAAAATTGTGCGCGTGGGCGAAATTCCACATGTGATGGAAACTAAACATTATATTCAATTTATTGAAGTAATATCTGATGACAATAAATATGTCAAAAGAAAATATTTGACGCCGGAAGATGGCGAAGCAACCCTTAAGCTTAAATGCGACTGCAAAGAGGGAATAAAAGCGCGCGAATTATGCAATATACACGGACTTTGGGCTAATTAGGAGTGAATTATGAACGAAAAACTAATAGAAGAATTAAATTTGCAGATGAATAAGGAATTTTTTAGTTCATATTTATATTATGCGATGAACACATATTTCAAAGAAATTGCCCTTGACGGTTTTGCAAAATATATGAAAAAACAAGCGAAAGAAGAACTAAAACACGCGCAAGGAATACATAATTATTTAATTGACAGAAGCGCAAAAATAAATTATTTAAGAATTGAAGCGCCGGACACAAATTGGGTTAACCCTTTGGATGTTTTTGAGTTTGCATATAAACATGAGAAATTTGTGACGGAGTCATTGCATAAACTTCATAAAATCGCAGAAGAAGAAGGCGACCTTGCCTGTCAAATATTTTTAAACAGTTATATTGTCGAACAAGTTGAAGAAGAAGCTAAGTTTTATAAAATGATTGAAAGAATAAAAACCAACGCTGAATGCAACTGCAATTTGAGTCAATTAAATTTAGAGTTAATGTAGTAATTTTCTTGAATATAATAACTTTGTGCTTATTTTTCTGATAAAATAAGCACATGTTATATCTTGATGCTGGCACAACTTGGTCAAAAATAATTGAAGTTTCAGGTGAAGAAAAAAAATATTCTGTTATCCCTTCATCTAAAATTAAAACAATAGGAATTGAAAATTTCGTAAAAACAACAGGGCACGCCGGAAAAAAAGATGAAAATTATGTGAATGAAATTGTTGCTCTTGCGCAAGGCGCTAAAAAGTTTATTGGAAGCAACGATATTATCCTTGACCTTGGCTCAAGAGATATTAAATGGGTCAAATTTAAAGACGGGAAATTTCAAGATATGGATTGGAACACAGCTTGCGCAAGCGCTGTTGGCGCAACTGTTGAAATGCTTTTAAAATTTTATAATGTAAGTTGTGAAGAATTATCTTTTACAAAAGAAAAATATACGATAACTTGCGGAATTTTCGGGCTGGAAAAAATTATGGATGAAGTTTCTGCCGGCTTGAAGCCTGAAATTGCAATTTCAAAATTCGTTCATGGGCTTGCATATAACGCTTATGCTTTTTGCAAAAAACCTGAAAAGTTTTATGTTTCAGGCGGTTTTTGCGAAAATAAATGTTTTATGGATAGTTTAAATTATTATTGCGAAGCAATACCTCTTGGAAGATTTGTATTATGTGAAGGTTTAATACAAGATTTGCAAGTAATAAGATGATAATTTAATATTGTATTATATGGAATTAAGAGGGAAAATGAAAAAATTTTTTGAAAAATATTTAAACGTAATAATCATTTTAGCTTTAATGGTTATAACACTGTTTTATTCAAGACTATTCCTTCCAAGAGAAGGCTTATGGTTTGATGAAATATATTCAGTTTGGATTGCGTCACATTCTTTCCCAAGTGAATTATTCCATTGCATTTGGGCAGATGATGTTCACGCTCCGCTTTACCATATTTTTATGCATTTTTATATGCAAATTTTTGGAAACAAAACTGCCACAATACAATTTTCAAGCACAATTTTCTCATTAATATCAATCCCTATTGTTTATAAATTCGGAAAAGAAATATTCAGCAAAAAAGTGGGGCTTTTGGCAGCTATATTCCTCACGTTTAACACTCTTTTTATATATGGCACAAGTTTTGTGAGATTTTATGTTCCTGCAAACATTTTTCTCACACTTTCAACTTTTTATATTTTTAAATTAATGAAAGAAAGTTCTTGGAAAAACATAACAGGAGTTGCGATTTTCAACACGTTGCTTATGTACACATTAACAACGGGTTCAGTGTATGTATTTTTACAAGGACTATTATTTGGAATATATTTTCTTATAAAAAGAAAAGATTTAGTAAAACCGTTTTTGATTGCTTCAGGAATTGCTTTTTTACTATACCTTCCATATTTGCCTGTATTTATTCACCAATATTTAAACGTTAAAAATTCTATTTTGGGTTCATATTCAGCATTGTTTGGAATGCAATGGTCAGATTTCATAGACGTATTTATTGCCATGTTCTACAAACAAAGGATAGGTATGATATTATCGCCACTATTCAAATTATTAATGTGGAGCGTTGGAATAATTTTTCTTATCAAATCTTTCACACTCAAAAAAGTTGAAGAAAAGCTTTTATTTTGGCTTTTTGCGGTAATTTTTGGTTTTCACGCAATGCTTGCCATCACAAACTCTGCACCATTTAATTCAACATACACAATCGCATTTTTAGGCGTTTTCGTGCTCGCTTTTGCAAACGCATTTGAAAATATAAAACTTACGACCTTAAAAGTCTGTGTTCTTGCGCTGATGATTTTCCCTCAATTAAATTTATATAGCCCAGCAGGAATGACCAAAAGCGAAGAATTACTTGTCACATACAGATTTGGCGGATTGATTAATTTAATGGATGAATTGCAACTAGATGAATATGATCTTATTTATTCACCTAACAGTTCAAAACTTATTCAACCTTTCGGCATAAAAGCAAAATCTTTGGATGTTTGCCACAATGCAGGCTATCTGATTTACAATGACCAAAGAATGGTTAATCTTTTCGGGGAAGATTCACTGAAACTGAAAACATCATCTGAAAAGGCAGCGTTTGTGTATAATTACATTAATTACAAAGGTGTTTACCCTGCAACAAGAGATTTTTACGAAAAAATGATGAGTGGCACAAAAGTAGGTTCAAAAATTGTTATCGACTTACCTGGGCACAAACAAACAAGCATATATAACAAAGTTCAGCTCAAAGGAAGCAAAGATATAATTGAATTAGTAAATAATGATACACGACTCAGAGTGATAAAAGAAACCAAAGTTCCTTACACGAGCGACTTGATAGTAGTTTATAAAAGAATAAAATAGGTGATTAATGAAAACCATTGTAATTGTTTTACCAACATATAATGAAGCTGAAAATTGCGAACTGTTTTTAAGAGAAGTAGTGGAAGCAATTAAAAACTGCAATGAAGAAATTAAAAATTTATATTCGTTTAAACTTCTTGTTGTAGACGATTATTCGCCTGATTGCACAGGGGAAATTGTTAGAAGATTGCAGGGCGAAATACCAAACTTGCATTTAATACAAAAACAAAAAGAAGGGCTTGGGAAGGCATATATTGCCGGTTTTAAATATGCCATGACAGAGCTTGGTGCCGATTATGTAATTGAGATGGATTCAGATTTTTCGCATAATCCAAAAGATATAAGAAGGCTTGTTGACGAAATAAAAAACGGTTTTAATTTTGTGATTGGCTCAAGATACACAGCAGGCGGAAGAATACCTGATAATTGGGGAACTCTTAGAGTATTGAATTCTAAATACGGAAACATTTTTGCGCGTTACATCGCAGGAATTGAATTTGTGCGCGATTGCACCTCCGGTTTTAGGTTATTAGATTGTGAATTATTGAAAAAAATAGACCTTGATAATTTGCGCGCAAACGGTTATTCGTTCCAAATGAATATTTTGTATGAAATGATAAAACAAGGAGCGAAAATTAAGGAAATTCCAATTTCCTTTGTCGACAGAACTCTTGGAAAATCAAAATTAAGCAAAAAAGATGTTATTGAATTTATGATAAACTCTTTTCAAATTTTGTTTGAAAGAGTGACGAAAAGATAAACCCACGGTTTGGGCATGCTTGCGCTTGTCGTATAATTTTTAACTGTCATCCTGAAAGCGTAGAAAATAAGGTGAAGCCGTAATTTTCAAGCTGTTCAGGATCTTATAAATATTGAAGCGCAACAAACAATGTTGAGTTTCTTGAGCTTGTAAGATCCTGAAATAAATTCAGGATGACAGCTTATAGTTTTTTGTCAGGCAGTGCCTGACCTACGTTCTGTTGGGCAAGTATGCCCAACCTACGTGTTTGTCGCAATTAAGGCGCATATAAACGCACCCTGCAACTGTTTATTTTATCTCTAAAAATTATGTTCTAGCTCCGGCACATTGGATTTTGAAAACTTATCCAAAGTTTGATTATTTATCGCAGCGCCAACAAGCATAATTATTGAAGAATAATATAGCCACAACATCAAAATTGCAAAAGCACCAAGCGTTCCGTAAACTTTGTTATATGTGCCAAGTTCGTTGACATAAAGCGAAAAACCCCAAGAACCAATTAACCAAAAAATGCAAAAGAACAAAGACCCCGGGATAACACTTTTTCGAGCGATTGAATAATCTCTCGCAGGAAGGACGTAATAATTCATAGTGGCAAGCGCAAACAACATTAAAAACGCCACAGGCCAACGCAAAATCATAAACACACTCATCATATTATCTGTAATTATTCCGTAGTTAACTAAAAACAAAAGAATAACTTTACCAAAAATAACCAAGTTTATTGAAATAAACAATAAAAATGCGTAAACAAAAACCATAAACACAGAAAGCAAACGAACATGGAAAAAAGACCTGTTTTCAATTGTCATGCTCGCCCTGTTTAAACCTTTGATAACAACGGCAACCGCGTTATGCGCAAGAAAAATCACGATAACAAAACCAATAAGGGCAAGAACGCCGTCTTGTTCGAAAATCATAACTTCGTTCAAAACCTTTTGAATAAGAAGTATAACATCATTTGGAGTGACAGTAGATAAAACCGCAAGGAATTTTGTCATAAAAAATTTCTTACCAAGCCAGCCAAAAATTGCCGTCACGAAAAGCATAAAAGGGAAAATTCCTATCGCAAGCATAAAAGCCATTTCTGCGGCTGCGTTTGCAAAATCTTCATTTACCATTGTTTCAATAAGTTTATAAAAGTATTCAGCAAATGTGCTTTTAGCTTTTTTGAGCATTCTCACCTCTATAATTCTTGTTTAATAGCTTCCAACAATTGCTTATACGCAATATCCATTTTAGCATGAATATTGCAACCTGCCGACTTTTGGTGCCCGCCACCTTTAAATTTTTCAGTCACTTTTGTTAAATCTATATTTTTACTTCTAAGCGAAACTTTGATAGAATCATTGTCATTTTCTTTCATAACGGCAGAAACTTCGACTTCATTAATTCCGCGCAAAAGCTCTGCAATGCCTTCCGTATATTCATGACGCGCTGAAAATTTGCGCATATCTTCGTTTGTGATTTTAACTATTGCGATTTTATTCTGTTCTTCAAAAATGGCGTTATTCACGCAATATGCTTGAAACAAAACCATGTTTTTATCTTTTGAATCGTAAATATTTTGAGCGAGCAAAGCAGGATTTGCGCCATAGCGAATAAGTTCGCTTGCGACTTCAAATGTTTTAGCGCTTGTGTTGTCATATCTAAAACCGCCTGTATCCGTCATAACAGAAACAAACAAACTGTCTGCCATTTCTTTTGTTAAATCAAAATTAATACTTTTAAAGAAATCAAATAAAATTTCGCCACAGCTTGAAGCATGCGGACAAACATGATTTATTGTTGCATATTTTGGATTTGTTTCGTGGTGGTCAATGTTTATGGTCACTTTTGCAGATTCAAATATTTTCCTTCCCATAAGCACCATTCTATCAATTGCCGCAACATCAAGCGCAATCACAAGGTCATAAACATTTTGCACATTTCTTAATGTTTTTGCAGAATTAATTAAAGGCAAAAATTTATAAATTTGAGGAATGTCGCCATCCACCCTTGTTTGAACTAGCATGTCCGCCTTATCGCCTATAAAAAGCTTCATTGCGCACATCGAACCTAAAGTGTCGCCATCAGGATTAATGTGCGATATAAGCAAAATTTTTTCCGCTTTTTCTATTTCTTTTAATATAGTTTGATAAACTTCCATAAGACGAGCATAGCACAAACAGGATAATTTTAAAAAAATTATAAATATAAGCTATAATATAAGGTGTTATGACCGAAGAGAGCAAATACACACTTCAAAATTCACAATATAAAATCAGCTCGACAGGATTAAGGCTTTTCTTAATATTGCAATTTTTAATGCAGAAAAGATATTCCAAAAGTGAAATTTGCGAATTAATAAACACAAAATATCCAAACCTAAATATAAATCCTGACATCGTACGGCTTGATATAAACACTTTAAAAAGCGCCGGTTTCGATATTGAAATTGGGAGCAAAAGAAATGATTATAAATATGAACTTAATTGGAACCCATTGAAAATTAAATTTTCAAAAAGCGAAATTGATATAATCAACCAAACGAAAAAATCTGTTATGGATTTGTGCGATTGGCGCTTAATTATTGATTTATATGAAATTTTTAAAAAAATTGCAAAATACATCGAAGATGAAAATGCAATGGAAGAATTTTTAAATTTTGGTTATTTTCAAGATGTTAATTTCGATATTTTAAATAAATTAAAAACCTCTTGCGATAGGCAACATAAGGTTAAAATTGTGTATGCGGGCACATGTGGCGATAGAATAATTGAAGCTTATTCATACAAAATCACTCATCAAAAAGATAACAACAAATTATATTTTTGGTGTTTCACAGATATTTTTGAAAACCAAGATTTAATATATTTAAGATTAGATAAAATTAAAGAAATTGTAAGCTCAAAAAAACCAAAAACAAAGAAAATATATGAACCAAAAATGTGCAAATATGTTTTAAATAAAAAACTTTTGCCTTATTATCTTCCGGATGAAGTTGAAACAATAGTTGATTTTAATGAAGAATATATTGTGATAGAAACTGAAATTCTTACTGAATTTTATTTCATACAAAAAATATTAACCTTTGGAAGCGCTTGTGTCTGGGTCGAAGACAAAGAATTAAGAGAAAAAATCATAGAAAAACTTAAAGACATTAGAAAAATATACCGATGAGAAAAATTAATTCAAGTTACAGAATTATAAAAATTTTAAAACTGCTTCATGATGCGCCATACAGCCTTGAAGAGCTTTCTTTTGAACTTGATAAAGACGGGCTAAGCGTTGGCGCTAAAACAATCACAAAATATTTTCTAACACTAAGAACGGCGGGCTGTTCTATAAAAAAGAAAAACGGTAAATTTTATCTTGAAAATGTGCCTTTCTTTATAGATTTAAGCGATGGCGAATTAAATGTTCTCGCATTTTTCCAAAAATTTTCACAAAAATTTAATTCTAAAAAGTTTGACTACAAAATCCAATCTGTATTTTCTAAAATATTGAAATTTACATACAAAGAAACCAAAGCAAAATATGCGAAAATATTAAATAAAATCCCAATCACAACAATCCCTTCAATCAGGCAAAGGTGCCATGAAATTATCGGCATTATTTCAAATGTTTTGAAAGAAGATATCAGGTTAAAAATTAGTTACAACAACGAATTATTTGTCATAGTTCCAAAATCAATTAAATTTGCAAAAGGAACCGCTTATTTAAACGCTTACGATGAAAGAAGCCAAAAATATAAACGTTTTATTATCTCAAAGATTGCCGCAATCTCAAGCATGGGTTTAAACAAAGGGGCAGATAATTTCGCGCTTGCAACAATTTTCAAAGTGACAGGCAGGCTTGCAAAAAATTATTATCCTTATGAAAAAGAAACAATACATTACGAAAGCGAAAATGAAAAAACGATTTGCAATAAACACCAAGATAAACTCACTTTAATCCACAGATGTTTAAAATATGGAACTTGTTGCGAAATAATCTCTCCGCAGCAGGAAAAAGAATTTTTGATTAAAGAAGTCGATATAATGTTAGAAAATCTATCTCGCGATAGTTTTAATTTGAAGAAGGAAGCGGCGGAGTGGGAGCGCTAACATGTTCTTGAGGAACAGGCGCAGAAGCCGGAAGAGTTGGAATTGGCGCCATTTTTTTCACTTCTTGGGCTTTTGGAGTTTGAACTTTAAAAGGTTGCTGAACAACATTTGTTTCTTCTTCTTGCTTTTCATCTCTTAAGTGTCTTTGTTGTTTTTCAGGAGTGTCAACTTCTTCTTTATTATCATTTTTTGTTTCGGGCACTATTTCATCAGCTTCTTCAACTTTAACATGCGCATTTTTGTCTTCTTCTTTTAATATTGGATAATCAAATTTATCAATTTTTGAATTTTTCACTGCAACTCTCATATAAGTTGCCCAAATTCTTGCAGGGATTGAACCGCCTGTAATGTGCCCGCCAAGTTTTGAATTGTCGTCATTTCCTATCCAAACACCTGTCACAATTTCAGGAGTGTAACCTATAAACCAAGCATCTCTATAATCGTCTGTTGTGCCTGTTTTGCCTGCTGCTTCGCGCCCTATGTTTGCACCGCGACCTGTACCTTTTTCAATAACTTTTTTAAGCATATAAGTCATTTCGGAAGCTGTTTCATACGCCAAAACCTTCGCAATTTTTGGACCTTGGTTTTCATATATTACAACACCGCGAGAATTTTCAACTCTTTCAACCGAATATGGACGAACTCTAAACCCGCCATTTGCAAAAGCACCGTATGCAACAACCATATCGTAAAGCTTTACGCCATTTGAACCAAGAGCAATTGTCATATCGTTTTGAAGAGGAGTTGTAATTCCTAAGTCGCGAACTAAAGATATAACTGAATTTATGCCTGTTTTTTGAATTGTGCGCACTGCACACACGTTAGATGAAATTGCAAGCGCAAGCCAAGCCGGAATTTTCTTTCCATAATACTTGCCACCATAGTTTTTAGGCGCCCATTTGCCAACCTGAAGCGGAGTGTCTTCAATTAAATCATTGTGCCTTAAACCTTGTTGAACTGCCGCCGCATAAACAAAAGGTTTGAAAGAGGACCCCGGTGGGCGAATTGCGTTTGTTACTCTGTCATATTGAGTTTGGCCATAATTTTTCCCGCCGACATAAGCATAAATTTTTCCCGTTATAGGAGAAAATGAGAACAAAGCACCTTGAGTTTTGTCTTTAGTGAGCCCTGCATTTGCAAGCAAGTCTGCAACTGCTTCTTGCGCCTTGTTTTGTGCTTCATATTCAACTGTTGTATAAATTTTTAAACCGCCTTGAGAAATTTCATTTTCAGTGAAACCTAAATATTCAAGCTCTGTTAATACATAATCAACAAGGTACGGAGCCTTGTTGTATGAATAAATGCTAGCTTTTTTGCTTAAGTTTAATTTCTCTTTTTTGGCTTTTTCAAACTGCTCTTTGGTTATTCTTCCCGTTTTATACATTCTTTTCAAAACCTGATTTCTTCTTTTGATTGCTAAATCAGGATTTTTAAGCGGTGTATAAACACTTGGTGCTTGCGGTAAGCCTGCAATAAGCGCCATCTCCGCAAGAGAAAGTTCATTTAAGTTTTTATCAAAATATGTTTCAGAAGCGCTTTGAACACCATAAGCGCCGGAGCCTAAATAAACAGCGTTCAAATACATTTCCAAAATTTCTTCTTTTGTGATTGTTTTTTCAATTCTGCTTGCAATAATTAGTTCTTTAATTTTTCTGTCAAAAGTTCTTTCGTTTGATAAGAATAAAATTCTTGCGAGCTGTTGGGTAATTGTGCTTGCGCCTTGTTTTACCCCGCCTGCTTTAATGTTAACCAAAGTTGACCTGATTAACCCTAAAACATCAAAACCTTTGTGTTTATAGAAATTTTTGTCCTCAGTTGCGATAATTGCATTTTTTAAATCTTGAGGCACGTTTTCAATTTCAACTTTTTTAAATTTGAAAGGTGCAAAAGTTTTAATAATTTCGCCATCTGAAGAATATATGCTTGTGACTTGATTTGGTTTTATTGCGTCAAAATTGCTTATCGGAGGAAGCGTAACAAGATAAACATAAAAAGCAACAAACCCTGCAAAACACATAATAAAAAACATTACGATAAGGTTTACAAAGCCATTTTCGCTTTTACGTTTTCTTTTATTTCGCTTTGAAGAATACCTGTAATTTGTCATACTACAATTGTATATCAAAGCTATTTTTTTGCAATTTTTTCAAGTTATATAAGTGGCTAATAAACAAAATTACCGCATTGGCTAATATCACCCAATTAAACTTCTAGATATTATACTTACAGCAATTCAAATAGTATGTAGTAGTTAAAAATAAAGGAGAAAAAAATGACTGTTAAATCTCCAAGAGCGAGAGTTTCAAACACCAATCCCCTCGGCAAAGAAAATGCAGTGCGTGTTGTGATTATTGAGGATTACAAATTAACAAGGGTTGGCTTAAGGTGTGCACTTAATGAATTTGAAGATATTAATGTAGTGGGCGAAGCAGAAAGTGCAGAAGAAGGTATAGAGATTGTTAAAAACAAAAAACCTGATGTTGTCCTTATGGATTTAGGGCTACCTAAAATGAACGGCCTTGAAGCAATGATGAGAATAAAAGAAACAATGGAAGATTTAAAAGTCATTGTTTTAACTTCTCATGAAAGAGAAGAAGAAGTTGTTGCAGCATTTGGAACAGGAGCTAATGGTTATTGTTTAAAAGATATTGAACCTGAAATTTTAGCTGATGTTATTGTATCTTGTGCAACGGGAGCATGTTGGATTGACCCTAATGTTGCAAGAGCAGCACTTAAACTTTTCCCAAAACCTGATAACCTTGAATTTTTATCAGAAAATATATCTTCTGAAATAAAAAACCAACTGACAGAAAGGGAAATGGAAGTTTTAAAACATCTTGTTCAGGGTAAAAGTAATACAGAAATTGCAAAAGAACTTATTGTAAGTGTGCATACTGCAAAAGCACATGTTTGCTCTATATTGCAGAAACTATGTGTTGATGACAGAGTGCAAGCAGCAGTGAAGGCGATAAGAGAGAATTTGGTGTCTTAGCCGAAGAAGGCGACTCGTAATTATGTTTGGTCGCAATCTTATTTTATCGCAATTAAGGTGCGTATAAACGCACACTACAACTGACCTAGGCGCTTTAGATGTTGGGCATACTTGCTGGGCAGCATAAAGCGCCTAGCAGCAACCTGTAGGTCAGGCACTGCCTGACAAACCTACGGCTTCTTCACCTTTCTTAACAATACCCCGCAAATCAAGCAATAAATTTTGCGGGTTAAACTTTAAACCAACATAAAGAAGAAGGTTAAGGAATAGTATTTTTGGTTTACATCAAACCTATAACAAATTTCATCACAAGAAATAACAATAATGTTGCAAATGGGATAATTCAAACCCCTAAAGCACCATCCACCAAGCCAAAGTTCTTAGGAATTTCGCGCCCTAAAGTTGATGAATTTTGCCCAAGCTTTCAAAAGAAAACAATAAGCCTTGAAGAAGTAAAGAAATTATTTCCCAAAGGTAAGCTTGATACAAGAAACCACATTTACCGCGAAATGGAAAGGCTTTCTTCAAAAATCAAAACTTCAAGAAAAGTTATTGATTTAGACCCTAAATTAACAGAGGAAGACTACAAAATAATTCAAGACTTCATGAATAAAGAAAACGGCAAATATATTGAGGGCTGGAAGGGTAAGACAGATGGCGTTTCAAATATGCAAAAGCTTGCCCTATTTGCAAGAACAATGAAATTAACAGACCAAGAAAAAGATTTTTTAGAATTCAATCCGGCTCAATGGGACACAGTGTATGAAGGTGTTGTTAAAAAACCAAAAGAGCTAATTTTGCCTATTTTTAAATACAAAATCAATTCAAACATTATTCACGGACCCTTAAGTGATAATAAAATAACAAAAGAAGTTAAAAAAGATATCGACGGAATTACCAAGTTTTTAGATATGTTCAGTGTTAAAAACAGCTTTGTTGCATATCGTGGAGATAAAAGTTTTAATATTTTGTCTGGGGTTAAATATGAAGGTCAAAACATTAATTTGACAGAGTTGATGGAACTAACAACTAATAATTTTAGGCAAGATTTTTTAAATGGGAAATACAATGAAAAAGAGGTTGATTCGTTTGTAAAAAAATATTTAATCAAACAAAAAGTAGAGCAGCCTCGCTTCATGTCAATTGGCATGACAGAAAGCGCTATTGAAAGCTATGTCGAAAAAATAAAATGGAACATTAAAATACCGGCAGGAACAAAAGGTGCTTCAATTGAAAGCTACAACATTGAACGAGCGAATGAAGCAGAATTTTTAGGGCAAAGAAATGGTATCTTAGAAATAACAAATGCTAAATACAATCCGGAAGAAGATTTATGGTATTTTGATGCAATATTAAGTCAAAACCCAATTGACGAAATAAAAGTGAATTGCTAAAATGCAAGAAAGGATGAATAAACATGAAAATCCACCAAATCTCACCATCAGTTAAAACAAAATCAAAAACTAAATTAAAACAAGCAACAAACTTGCCTGCAAAAGTGTTTTTTGTAGGCAAACTCAAGCAACTAATAAAAGATACATTTAAAATTAATTCAAAAGAAGAAGAAAAACTTGTTTCAAGGAAATGTCCCAATTGGTGCGAACCTGAAGACAGTACCTATGTAAATAAAACTATCGCAAAAAGAGTATGTTATTACCCCGAAGATGAAGAAAAAATGGAGAATATGACACGAGATGAAAAATGGGAATATATAGAATATTTAAACAAAATAGGACGCTTTTATTATGACGACGGCTCAAATGATTCACTAGAAGAACTTGAAAAATTCTTGCACAAATGCGGCGCCACTTTAGATGACGTTATTATGAAAGATACTAAATGAAAATCCGTCAAATCTCACCATCAGTTAAAACAACAAATAAAACTAAACTCAAATCAAAAGCAAGCTTACCTGCGAAAGTGTTCTTTGTGGGTAAACTTAAGCAACTAATAAAAGACACTTTTAAAATCAATTCAAAAGAAGAAGAAAAACTCGTTTCAAGGAAATGCCCTAATTGGTGTGAACCTGAAGATAGCACTTATGTGAACAACACTATTGCCGAAACAGTCCACTATTATCCCGAAGATGAAGAAAAAATGGAGAATATGACTCGAGATGAAAAATGGGAATATATAGAATATTTAGATAAAATAGGACGATATTATATTACCGATACAATGTCAAAACAAGAATACGAAGATGTAATGCGAAAAATAGGGCTAGACCCTGAAAAATACTACATCAAGGACGATGAGCAAAAATGAAAATCCAGCGAATTTCCGTACGAACGGAGTCGAGCGTAAGCTCGTAGGTTGGGCATACTTGCCCAACTAAGAGTTCAGAAATGCACATATAATTTTGTCAGGCGGTGCCTGACCTACAAGTTACAGACTTTCGTGACGACACAATGCAACAAAATAGTCATCCTGAATTTATTTCAGGATCTTGCCAATTGGGCAACCCTGCAATAATTAATGCAATGTTCCTTGGGCTTACAAGATTCTGAAACGAGTTCAGAATGACAGTGTTTGTTTTGTCAGGCAGT
>CAZMZD010000015.1:0-37018 GCA_964570895.1 uncultured Gammaproteobacteria bacterium | reverse complement strand
CACAAAGAAGTTCGGCATTGGAAGTATATTTTTATGCAACAAGTTCAGGTAATGAACCTGTAAAAGAATGGTTGAAATCATTGCCAAGAGAAGATATGCGAACAATTGGCTTTGATATTAAAACCGTTCAATACGGATATCCTATCGGAATGCCATTAACTCGTGTACTTCATGGTACAGGCGGATTAGAGGAAGTTCGTTGCAATATTTCTAATGGCATTGCAAGAGTTATTTTTTATGTTGAAAATGACACAATGGTGCTATTGCACGGATTTATCAAGAAAACGCAAGAAACTCCTAAAAAAGAACTTGATATTGCAATCAAACGATATAAAGAGCTATGCAAAAGATAAAATAATCCTTTTGCCAAGATATTTAGCAACTTTTTCTATTGTGTTCAAAGTTATTGATGTGTTTTCGGGGTCTAAAATACGACAAACAGCAGTTCTTGATGTTTCAAGTTCTTTTGCCAAACGATTGACCGATATATTATCGGCTTTCATTTTTTGCTCTAGTGCGTAAGCTATAACTCGTTTTAGAGCAACTGCCTCTGATTCTTGAAGCAGATTTTCTTCTTCAAGAAAGCTGTCGAAATTTGTACCAATATGTTTTTTATCAATCATTTTTATCGTCCTTTTTCTATATACATTGTACCAAAAATGGTACAATATTTCAACCCTTTTGTTTATCGTTTCACGAACTAGGCATAAAGACAAGGTATTTAACATAGAACTGAAACATGTATTTAAAACTATTATTGAAAATCAGTATATTTTAGACACTAAAAACGTCAACAATCGAACTCTGGAAACAGGCATTAAAAAAGGGGTTGAAACTAATTCAAACCCTAATAATAGAAAAAACTCCCCGAGTTGGACTCGAACCAACAACCTAACGGTTAACAGCCGTTTGCTCCACCATTGAGCTATCGAGGAATGTGTGTAATTAAGTTATTAAATTTTCATTTGTCTTGGTTGCCCTCAACAATTAAATTATATCAATAAATTTTAATTTAGCAAGCATATTTTAAATTTTTCTATCCGCAAGCCTTAAAATCAAGCATTTCTTTTGTTAAAGTGATTTTATGAATTTTTGAAGGCTCATACTTTTTATCTGAAAATATTTCAATATAATTTTCGCTGACGCCTTTTTGCATGCCAAATTTATTGATTTTGTCATCAAAAATAAAACTCAATTCCGCCCCGATATTTGCTTTAAGAAAATCGCCAAGCAGACCATCTGAAACTTCAATAAGCTCGCGGGCGCGGGCTTTCTTTTCGCCCTCAGGCACTTGCCCCTCCATTTTAGAAGCAACCGTGCCTTCTCTTTTCGAATACGGGAACACATGAAGCTTTGAAAGGCGCGCTTTTTTCACGTTTTCTACAGTTTGAGAAAAATCCTCAACGCTCTCCATTGGAAAACCAACAATAATATCGGCCCCTAAAAACGCTCTCGGGAACAATTTGTGTAGTTTAGAAATTTTATCCAATTCCTCTTGAACCGTATATTTCCGCTTCATGTTTTGAAGCGTTTTATCGCACATAGATTGCAAACTCAAGTGAAAATGCGGGCAAAATTTTTCGCTCCGATAAAGAAAATCAAGCAATTCATCATCTAATTCATTCACATACAGACTTCCGAGGCGATATCTCTTTATGTTCGTTTTTTCAATTTCGACAAGCAAATCTTGAAGCTTTTTGCCCCACTCCAAGCCCCATAGCCCAATATGGATGCCGGTCAAAATAACTTCTTCTTTCCCTAAAGACACAAGATGATTGATTTCATTAATTATATTTTCGATTGAATTCGAGCGCGATTTTCCCCTTGCGCGCGGAATAATACAATATGCACAAGCATTATTGCACCCTTCTTGAATTTTTATACTAACTCTTGAAGATGTCGGGTTTTTCAGAAAAACATTTTCAAAAACATCTTCTTGTGCCTTTGCGCTTGCTTTTTCGTTGATATAGTCAGATATTTTTAATTTTTCAGAATTATCAAGAATAATATCCGCCCAATTTTCAACAAGCTTTTTTTGAGCCGTCACAATGCAGCCAGCAAGAACCGTTGTAACGCTAGGGTTATCGCGCTTTGCCCTGTTTAAAAGATATTTCACTTCATTATCGGCAGAGCCTGTTACCGTGCAAGAATTTAAAATGAAAAAATCTGCAAGTTTCGAATTTTTAACCCTTTCAAAGCCATGTTCAATCAAATTTTCAGCTATAATTTGCCCCTCGATTTGATTTGTTTTGCAGCCAAGCGATTTTATAAAAAACTTTTTCATTTTGCCTTCCTCAAGACTGCAACAGCTTCGATGTGGTGAGTCCAAGGGAACATGTCAAAACCTTTAACAGACTCGCATTCAAAACCTTTTTCGCTCAAAATTTTAACGTCGCGCGCAAGTGTTTCAGGGTTGCAAGACATATAAATTATTTTATCTGTGATTTTGGATAAAATTTCAAGTGCGCCAACATCTGAGCCTTTTCGCGGCGGGTCAATAATTGCACAATCAAAAGTTTTTTTCTTGACATAAAAATTATTTAACTGAACTTTTGCATCCCCTTCAAAAACTTCATAATTTTTTATATTATTCAGTTTGAAATTTTCTTTTGCCATTTTGACGGCGTCTTTATTTTCTTCCACAAGGGCGATTTTTTTATTTTCATCAGACACCCAAATTCCAATTGCACCAACACCGCCATAAGCGTCCAAAACCGTTTTATCGCCTTCGGTGTGCTCCTTTATGTAACTAAAAATCTGCGCAGCGCACGCGGGGTTTGTTTGAAAAAAGCTTTCCGCGCCAATTTTATACACTTTTTTATTATCTTTATATTCAAGCGTTTCAAGGAGCGTCGGCTCGCCATAAATTAATTCAAATTTTTCACCTAAAATTCTATTTCCGTCGCTCGGGTTAAAATTTAAGTAAAAACTAACAACTTGCGGAAATTCTTTTTGCAATTTTTCTTGAAAAGCGCTCAAATCAACTTTTTTTGGAAGCGCCTCGCACTTTAAAACAAGGGTCAACATAATTTCTTCTTTATTATTTGCGCGCGCCACAACTTGCCTCAAAAGTCCATTTTTATTATATTTACACCAAGCACCAAACTCCCAATTTTCGCGTATAAAATCAATTAATTTATCAAAAACTGCGGGTTGAATTGGGCAAAATTTTATATTTGTAATTTCGTGCGTGCCTTCTTTATAATATCCCGCCAAAATCCTTTTAGAGTTTTTGGTTTCACCTATCGGATATTGCGCTTTTTTTCTATAATTTTGCACTTTTGGGCTTTTTTCAAAAGGCAAAAATTTTTCTTTTGGAATATTGTCCCTAAAAGCTTCACGTAGCATTTGTTCTTTTTGTGAAATTAGAAAATCATAATCGACGAACTGCAAATTACAACTGCCGCAAGCATTTTGAAGCGGGCAAATCGGTTTTATTCTATGAGGAGATGAAGCCACAACCTCAATCAATCGAGCTTCAGCGTAACTTTTTTTAAGTTTCATAACTCTTGCGCGCACAACATCTTCAGGCACTGTTTTCTTAACAAAAACTGCAATACCATCGCAAAAGCCGAGCCCCAGCCCGCTATACACTATTTTTTCTATTTTTAATTCAATTATGTCGCCGTTTTTCATTAGTAATTAAAAAATCTGTCAAAATCTACATCATCAAAACAGGTGATAAGCCTGTATACGTCATTTTCCGTGTCCATTCTTTGAAAATTATATTCGTCGAACTTCCAATACTTTGGGTTAATTCCAATAACTCGAACCAAGCTATTTTCTTGTAAAATTCGCAATTTCTTTTTGACAGTGTTTAAATCCATTTCAAGCACTTTTGCAAGCTCAACAGCAGTAATACCGTCGGGCGAGGAATACTTATCTTCAGTCATAAACATAAGCTCAAGACCGATTTTTTTAAGCGCAACATCTTCGTCTAAACAATCTGTCATACACTAATTAAAACACTAAAGAGCATTTTTTTCTATACATTTGATGTTCTATTTATCGAAGCGCAATAAAAGCCTCAATTTTTGCCTTAATTGAAGCATTTGTAAGTCCGTCTGCATTGATGTATAGCCCTGAATATTTATCCGCCAAGTATTTTGCTATTTGATTTTTAGCACAAAATGTTTGAGCATAAAAAATAATCGGCAAATTTTGAGGCACATATAATTCAACTTCTAAACTTGATGGCACGCCAAGCTCCACTGCGCGAAGCCAGCCAAACACGTGGGTTTCATCAGGGAAAAGCTCTAAAATACTAAGGTCATCAGGCGGCACGCCCCAAAAGCCAAATTTAGGCGCAATATAAGGAAAATCTGGCTTTTCAAGAGTTGAAATATTTCCTGTTATCATCTCAATTTTTTCTTTCAAAGGAATTGTACTTTCGCAAATTGCTGCACGTGGCTTTGTTTTAATTAAATTTTTATCTTCAAATTCGTATAATTTAAACCCGTTTTCTTTTAAAATTTGAGCTATTAAAAGCGCACTATCGCACTTATCATGCCCAATTGGCGCAAGAATTTCAATAATTCTATCTTTCAAATTAAAAGCGTTATTTAAAATATTTTTTATAATTCTGCAAGACGCTTCAGGGATAATTGAAAGCTCCGGCGCGCCCGTGTTTACATCTAAATCAACCCAAGTGGCATAAGGATATTTTTTCTTGTATTCAAGCACGATGTTTTCCGGTATATAGCCCCAAAACGCAATTATATCTTGATTATGCAAGAGAGAAGATTTCATAAATTTCCTCATCAGATAATTCTGTTATGATTTTTTCGCCTTCAAAAACGGCTGCTTGAGCGAGTTCTCGTTTGTTTTTAATTATTGCGTCAATTTTTTCTTCAAAAGTTGAAAGCGTGATAAACCTGTGAACCATAACATTTTTATCTTGCCCGATACGGTAAGTTCTGTCTGTCGCTTGGTCTTCGACCGCCGGATTCCACCATAAGTCATAGTGAATAACGTTTGTGGCGCTTGTTAAGTTCAAACCTAAACCGCCCGCCTTCAAAGACAAAATCATTATTTTTTTATCTTCATTATTTTTAAATTCTTCAAGCATTTCTTCTCTTTGTTTCACATTTAATGAACCATGGAAGAAAAGAGGCTGAATGTTATATTGGGAAGCAAGCATAGGTTCCAATATTTCGCCCATTTGTTTATATTGTGTGAAAATAAGAGCTTTTTCATTGTTTTCAATAATATTATCCAAAATTGAAACGAGCTTTTCACTCTTTCCGCTTGCATTTATAGACATGTCGCCCGATTTTAAGTAGTGATACGGGTGGTTGCAAACTTGTTTTAGAGACGTGATAAGTTTGAATATTGCGCCACGTCTGTTTATTCCGCCACCTGCGGCTGAAATTTCAGACATAGATTGCGATAAAACTTTTTCATATAAAGTTGCTTGCGCTTTTGTAAGATAACAAAATTCATCGAGCACAATTTTGTCCGGAAGGTCTGAAATGATTGATTTATCTGTCTTTAATCTTCTCATCATAAATGGCGAAATTGCAAGTTTAAGCTTTTCACCTCTCGCGGTTTCTTTAAACCTTTCAATAGGAATTGAATAATTCTTGCCAAAGTCAACAATAGAGCCCAAATAGCCTTTATTTATAAAATCAAAAATGCTCCAAAGTTCGCTCAATTTATTTTCAACAGGCGTACCTGTCATAGCAATTTTCATATCAGCCTTAATTGCTTTAACTGCTTGAGTTTGCGAAGTTGTTGTGTTTTTAATGTTTTGAGCTTCGTCAATAATCATCAAATCCCAATTGTGCTTTTTAAATTCCTCGCTATCAATTCTGAGTATCGCATAAGTGGTAAGAATTACATCGCAATTGATATCAAAAACTCTGTCTAAACCGTGGTAAATCTTGGCATTCAAGCTCGGCGCAAATGTTTTAAGTTCTCTGTTCCAATTGCCGAGAAGTGTTGTTGGGCAAACAACAAGGGCAGGGGTTTTAAGCTTGTTCTCTTCTTTAAGTTTTAAAATCAAGCTTATAACTTGAACTGTTTTACCAAGCCCCATATCGTCTGCAATACAGCAGCCAAAACCTTTTTTAACATTCGTGTAAAGCCATCTGTAACCAACTTCTTGATAAGGCCTCAATGTACCTTGAAGATTTTTTGGAAGCTCGATATCTTCAACGCGAGTAAAATCTGAAATAACTTTTGCAAACGCCATATCATAATCGAAATCATATTCATCAAGCTTGCCGGATAGCGCTGCATGAAGTAATTTCATTTTAGACATTTTAAAGTTAGGCGTTTTCTTTAATTTTTCAAGAAGCTTATCTGTTTCTTCTTTATCTATCAAAATAAATTTATCTTTATATTTGATGACACCTTGAGAATTTTCAGCAAGTTTTCTAAACTCTTCGACAGAAATTTTATCCTCACCGAGAGCAACTTCAATTGAAAAATCCATAATTTCTTCAAGAGAAATTGTCGTGTTCTTTGTAAAATCAATAATTTCGCCATCTTCCAACGTGCGTTTTTGTTTTAATTTCGCGTTAATTGAAGCTCTTGGAACAATGATATTGTTCATCCCATCAGGAAGCACAACTTCCATACCGGCTTGAGAAAGATAGTATGAAATTTGCGTTATAAGCTTGTAAACACCTGCTAAATCAAGCTCGAGCGTCACGTCTTCTAAATCTTCGATGTATTTCGTTGCCCAATTTATTTGCTTTTCAATTAAGGTTTTTTGGAAGTCATCAAGTTCTTCAAGGTCAATTGTTTCGCCTGTTTCAAGATTTTTAGCAGAAATTACCATTAAGAACTTATCATCACTTGATTTTTGAATATTAAACACAGGCACGATTGTATAAGTTCCGAGTGCCATTTCATCAAGCCAAGTCTGAATATCCAGCCCAATGTTTGTTTGTTTAACCATTAATTTATTTGCAATATTTTTTGTAAAATATGGTGCAGATTTAATGTCTTTAAACTTGTGATTTTTAATTCCCAAAAACTTGAAAATAAGATAGTTTAGGTATTTATCAATAAGTTTTCTTGTGGTTTCCATATCAAGAAAATCGTTTTCGAGAACTTTTTTATAGCAAGCTAAATAATCTTCATTTTTCAAATATGGCTCATAAATTATTGAAAATTTATCTGAATAAAATTTGACCGTCGGAATAAAATTCAACTTTTCGATAGTCTTTTTAACAAATCTGCAAAGCATATAGAAAAATTGATAATCTTTTGAAGATTCGCCCACATCAAGGTTTTCGTCAAGCCCTGTAAAATATTCAAAGAATAAATCAAGCCCGATATTGTAGCCATACTTATCACCTTTATATTCAGCGCGAAGCCTGTATAGCGAACCTCTTGATTTCAAATAATATTCAAAATCGTATGGCGGGCTAATAAAAATACTTGTGTTTTTCCCGTCAAAATTAAAATCAATTTCAGTCGTCCTTAAAATTGGATTATTTGAAGAGAAAGTGTCTGAAAATTCTTCTTCAATAAGTTCATAAATCAAAGAAACGCAATATTTAAAATCTTTGTTTTTCTGTGAATACGGATTTTGATCAAGATTTAAAAGTAATTTTTCGATATCATTTTTTTTAAACGTTAAGTTTTGCAATTTTTAGCCCCTTTAAGATTTATTTATTGTATAATAAAACAATGAAATTTGCAGTAAGAATTATAAAAAATACTTTTTATCCCGTAACATATGAACCTGTGCTTGAAAAATGGATAGAACACGGAAAAATCGGGCTTGTTATAACAGAAAAAGGCGAAGAAGCTTTTAAAATCTTTAAAGTGAGCGACGAAGTCATTGCGCAATGGGAAAAATTTAAACCGGAGCCTTTGAAATTAATCCGCGTGCTTACAGAAGATGACCTCAAAACACTTGCTGAAAACAAACAGCTCGCTCGCGCAGCGCTTTTGAAATGCGAAGAATTTGCAAATGCAAGAAAGCTTGACATGTCCTTAACTCAAGCAAGATACACGTTTGATAGAAAAAAAATCACATTTTATTACACTGCCCCGCAAAGGGTTGATTTTAGGGAACTTTTAAAAGATTTAACGCAAGAATTTAAGAGAGTGCGCATAGACCTTCGCCACATCGGCGCAAGAGATGAAACAGCCGTGCTTGAAGGTTGCGGAATTTGCGGGCAACAGCTTTGTTGTTGTCGTTTTTTGAGAAAATTTGAAAACGTTAATTCAAAACTTGCAAAAGACCAAGGAATTCCGCTCACGCCAAGCAAAATCACGGGTTGTTGCGGAAGGCTGCTATGCTGTTTAAATTACGAACACGATTTTTACAAAGAAACAACCAAAAAACTTTTGCCAATCGGCACTTCTGTTAAAACACCGGACGGGCTTGGAAAAGTTGTTTCTCTAAATTATTTTGACCTAAAAATCAATGTTAAATTTGAAGACGGAAAAATTATTGAATATAAAAAAGACGTCTTGAAACCGGTTGACGAAGTTGTGAACGTTGAAATTACATCAGATGTCACTTACACTGACGACTCCGGAATTGATATTAAATCTTTGGATAATGACAAAAATAGCTCAACAGGAAATGTATAAATGGAAGTGAATTCTAAAAAATTAGCATGCGCAATTGCAAGAATTTTAGACGATAAATTAGCGCAAGATATTTTAATTTTAGACATATCAAAAGTTAGCGTTATGTCTGATTATTTTGTTATTGTTTCAGCTTCTTCAGCTCCTCAAGTGAAGGGGCTAACTGAATCTACAAGAGAAAAGGTGAAAGAGCTTTTTGGGCGCATTCCAAAAGGAGATGAAAACGACAAGAAAAATCGCTGGAATTTGCTTGATTACGGCGATGTCGTAGTACACATTATGCACCAAGAAGCGCGTGAAGTGTATGCGCTTGAAAAATTCTGGAATCATGCGCTTAAAATCACTCGTGAAGATTGGGAAGCAGAATCAAAAGAATACGGAATGTATAATTAATGGAAAAATTTGATGTTGCAGTTGTGGGGCTTGGCCCTGCGGGTTTAAAATTCGCTCAGCTCGCGCTTAAAGCTGGGCTTAGTGTTATTTGTTTTGAGAAAAATTTCGCAGGCGGAACTTGCTTAAATGTGGGCTGTATTCCAACAAAATCTTTCTTGCATGACGCAACATACAGGGCCACTTGGGAGGGCGCAAGTGCTCGCGCTGAAAAAATTGTAAAAACTTTTAGAGGTGCAATAGAGAAAAGTTTAACAGCACAAGGGGCAAAAATTATAAACGCAGAAGCTGAAATTCTTGACAGCAACATCGTTTCAGCGCTTGACACTCAATATACGGCAGATAAAATAATTTGCGCCACAGGCTCCCAGCAAGCGCAAATCAAGGGTTTAGAACCGGATGGCGAATTTTTGCTCACATCTGATGATATTTTCAAATTGAGCACACCCCCAAAAAATGTCTTAATTATCGGCTCTGGCGCAATCGGGATAGAATGGGCAAGGATTTTTTCCTCGTTCAATTCAGCCGTCACTATTGTTGAAAAAGCGCAAAACCTGCTTCCTGCAATGGATATTTCAATTTCTAAAAGAATTGAGCGAATTTTGCGCACAAGAAAAATAAAGTTTTACACAAATTGTGCTGTGGCAAACATTGAAGATAAAAAAGTCACTCTTGAAAATGGTGAAATTATAGAGCCTGACGCGGTTCTTGTTGCAATTGGAAGAGTGCCTTCTTGCCCTGATTTGCCTGATGGCGTGTTTGCAATTGGGGACGCGAGCCCTGTTTTAATGCTCGCGCATTCTGCGGAAGCCCAAGCCGTTTCGCTTTTTAACCATTTATATAAAAACAAAAATTTAGCCGAAATTTCGCCTCTTGAAATTCCATCTATTATTTATGGCACGCCTGAAATTGCCTCAATTGGCATTAAAGAGCAAGATATTAAAGATTTAGAAAATTACAAGATTTATAACTACCCTCTTTTAAAACTCGCAAAAGCGCACTGCGACAATCAAATTGAAGGTTTTGTAAAAATTATTGCAACGCTCGATGGCGAAATTAAAGGGGCGCACATCGTTTCTCTTGAAGCTTCTTCCCTTATTTCTCAAATTCAAATCGCAATGAAGGGCAAATTAAAAGTTGATGATATTAAAGAAATAATTTTTGCACACCCAACATTATCAGAGGCAATTAAAGAAGCTTTGTTTGAATAGTTATTTTAAATTTATTGTTTTTGTTGTAAAATTTTCTCGTGGACATTTATAAAGAGGAAATTTAAAATGAAAAAATCAATCGATGATTTACAAAATGTTCAAGGCAAAACAGCTCTTGTTAGAGTTGACATTAATGCACCTTTGGACGCAGACAAAAACGTAACAGACGACACTCGTTTGCTTGCTATTATTCCAACAATTAGAAAATTACAAGAATTAGGCTTAAAAATCGTTCTTATGGCTCACCTTGGCAGACCAAAAGGCGTTAGAAATTTAGAATTTAGCTTAGAACCTGTTTGCAAAAGATTATCTGAATTATTAGGCGAAAAAATTACTTTCGTTTCAGATTGTATCGGCGACGTTCCTGAAGCAGTTGTTAAAACATTGAAAAATGGCGAAATTGCACTTTTAGAAAACGTGCGTTTCTATGGCGAAGAAACTAAAAACGACCCTGAATTTAGCGCAAAACTTGCTAAAATGGGCGACATTTACGTAAACGACGCATTTGGCGCAGCTCACAGAGCACACTCTTCAACTGCAGGCGTTGCAAAAATTCTTCCTGTTGCAGTTTCCGGCTACTTGATGGAAAAAGAATTAAAAGCACTCGGCGGTTTGCTTGAAAACCCACAAAGACCATTCACAGCAATCGTTGGCGGCGCTAAAATTTCTTCAAAAATCGGCGTTTTAGAAAACTTGCTTGATAAAGTTGATAACTTGATTATCGGCGGCGGTATGGCTTACACTTTCGTTAAAGCTAATGGTGGCAAAATCGGTTCTTCAATTTGCGAAGATGACCAAATGGATGTTGCACGCGCTATCGAAGCAAAAGCTAAAGAAAAAGGCGTTAATTTGATTATGGCAACAGATGTTTTAGTTGCTGACGATTTCTCAAACGACGCTAACACAAAAATCGTTCCTGTTTCTGAAATTGAAGACGGTTTTGAAGGCGTGGACGCAGGCCCTGAAACAATTAAAGCGTTTGAAGAAGTTATTAAAAAATCAAAAACTATCCTTTGGAACGGCCCTGTTGGCGCTTTTGAAATTGAAAAATTCACTTCAGGAACTCGCCAAATTGCAGCTGCAGTTGCAGAAGCAACTAAAAATGGCGCAATCAGCGTATTAGGCGGTGGCGACACAGTTGCAGCAGCTAAAAAATACGGCTACACTAAAGATGATTTTTCACACATTTCAACAGGCGGCGGTGCAAGCTTAGAATTTATCGAAGGAAAAGTTCTCCCAGGCGTTGACGCTTTGAATGATAAGTAATTGAAAATTCAAAACCACAAAAAGGCTCCGAGAAATCGGAGCTTTTTGGTGTTTGGCAAAATTATGAAAGCCATGGCGCGATTTTTGCGGCGAGACAACAATTTTAATTACAAACCGAGCCTGTAGCCCGTAGGTTGGGCATACTTGCCCAACTTTTAACAATTGTAGCCTGTAGGTTAGGTTTCACCCCAACGGCATAATTTTAAATTGTGCGGTGCGTATAAACGCACCCTACAAACTTTTTGTCTGACAGTGCCTGACCTACGGGCCACGGGCTAATCTGTCACCCTGAACTTGTTTCAGGGTCTTATAAATTTTGAGGCGCAATAAAAAATTTTTGAGCCTCATTATCTGGCAAGATGCTGAAACGAGTTCAGCATGACGATTTATATTTTATAGTGCGCATAAACACACCCTACAGTTAAATTGTAAAATTTTATTAACATTTTCTGGGGCAACTAGCAAAAAAAAAAAAAATCAGAATCCTTATACGCGCGTATTAACACAAGGAGAAAATTATGAGAATTGCACCTGTAAATTTTAATTACAAACCGAGTTTTAATGGGATCCTGAAAGAAGCATACACAACCTGTGGTTTTCCGAATAGCCTTGGCGAATCCGAAGATATCATTGGATTTAAGCTATATCCTTTTTTAGACGATACACAAGAAAAAATCAAAGAACAAGCAAAAAACTACAGCATAAGCGAAGGCGAAGGCTGCTATATTACCTATGAAACACAAGTTATGCCAGCCCTCAATATCACCTACAATCAATACGAAGCATTGAAAAAGAATGGTTTAGATGATGACAAAATTTTGGATATTTTTGTGAAAGAAAATGAATAAAAACTAATTAAGCTTTAAAATTAAATACCTTCTAATGCCGCGTAAAATTCAAAACGCGGTTTGAAGGTATTTTTTTACATAGAGCCTGTAGGTTGGGGGTTCACCCCAACAGCATAATTTTAAATAGTTACAGGGTGCGTTTATACGCACCGCGCAACTACAAAAATCACAGTTTTGCTTTGTCAGGCGATGCCTGACCTACGGGTTAAAATTATTGTCAAAACATGAGTAGAATTTTTCAAAATTTTTATCACTAAACAGAAATTGCGGAGAGGTTTTGCGGTCACAGCATTGGTTGTATTGCATAAAGCATATTTTTGTTAAATAGCTATTCGCAAAACCTCGACTGCGATTTCTGAGATAAAAATTTGAAAAATGGCAGGAACTAAACAAGAGCCGAAGTTTCTTTCTTTTTGTTTCGTTTTTCTTTCTTTTCCTTATGGCGACTGAATGAAAAAGAAAGAAAAATGAAAAGGGTAAAAAAATAATGCTGTGCGCCTCAAGGTTAGCAAGATCCTGAACAGCTTGAAAATTACGGTTTCACCTTATTTTCTACGCTTTCAGGATGACAGGTTATATATTTAAGTAACGTGGTGCACATAATCACACCCCACAACTTAAAAGCCCGTCAACTAGACGGGCTTAAATTTAATTCTATAATGTTTCTGAAACTGTTTCTTTGTGGTTTGACACATATTGTTTAATGTACGGGTCTGATTTAAATGTTTCAGATTCTTGGCGCACCATATTAATAAACTTTTTCGTTTCTTTAAACGGTGGGACACCGCCATGCTTTTTGACATTCCCTGGTCCAGCGTTATATGCTGCAAGAGCAAGTTCCGTTGAACCGAATTTTGTGTACATCATTTTGTAGTATGTGAGTGCACCTTTGATGTTTTGACTTGTAATATGCGGGTCAACGCCTAGAAATTTCGCAGTTCTTGGCATAAGTTGGAAAATTCCAACTGCGCCACTTGGGTTTTTCTTTTGTTGATTAAAATTTGATTCTAATTTTGCAATGCTGAGTGCAAGATACGGGTCAACACCCATACTGAGCGCGGTTTGCACTATATCTTTTTTAACTTGCATTGTTGTTGTGTTTGCAAATGTTGCAGGGGCGATAAATACTAGGCATAGGCATACAAGCATTAACTTGATTAGCTTTTTTGTCATAATATCCTCTTTTCTTCTGTTTTGAAATGGGGTAAAAACTCGCTACCTTTCTTTATTTACACTTGAATTAGCGAAATGAAACCCTAATTTCATGAAGTAGGTTAACATAAAATTGTTAAAAAATCAAGCTTAGCCAATTGGCTATACCTCAAAACGCGCTCTGCAAGCCACATTTGAACTACTATAACCATAGTATAAGTTAAAATAATTTTGAAATAACAATAATTCTAAGTATAATAAATGTATGAAGAAAATTATTGCCACACTTTTCATATTGTTTTTTTCTTTAGCGCTTCCGTGTGAGGCAGCATGGTTTGGCAAAAAAGAAAAGTCAAAGGCAGGGCAAAAAGCAACGGGCTACAAAGGCATTCTTCCTAATGTAAACGCTATTTTTGAATATAAAAGGCAAAAAAATGCAACCGTCATTCCAACGGATGACGCAAGCAAAACAAACAAAACAAACTTGGAAGGCGCCCCTTTCGATGACCCGATTTTTATGGAAGAAATAATTAAAAAAGAAAAAAATTCTCCTTTCATTGACGACGTCTTGTATATCCGCAAACCGCTTCAAAATTTCAGGGATTTTATTGCCAAAAACCCTGAAAACATCGAGCTTCAAAAATATATTTCTCAAGTCAATAATTTAAATTTGCTCACAAACGATATGATTAATAAATACGCAGGCACACCTGACGCGCAATCAATGCACTATATCTGGATTTGCTCGGTTGTGTATAGGGCAAAACTCCTTGGGAACATCATGTATGACGCAAAAAGATATTCAAAATATATGGCGCTTGATGGCACGCAATATTCAAAACAATATATAAATAGCGAGGTTCAAATCCTGCTTTCCGAGCTAAATAAAGCGATTTACAAACTTGAGGAAATAGATGTCTACTAAAATGGCAAAAATTGATTCTCTGGTTTTAAAATTGTTTGAAATTGAAAACAGAAGTTTTCTTGCAGGCTCTTATTTGCAAAAAGTTCGCCAGCCTTCAAAAAGCGAAATTATCCTGACTTTTCGCTCTGGCGGCGTGGTTAAAAATATCTCGATTAACATTTCGCCGGAATTTAATTATATTGCACTAACGCACGAGGCGGGGCAAATGCCAAAAGTGGCACCGATGTTTTGTATGCTGCTTAGAAAATATCTTCAAAGCTCCCGCCTGATTGATTTTAGGGTTGTAGATTACGAAAGAATTATTGAATTTCATTTTAACAGTTACGATGAAATAGGCTCAATTTCGCCGCTTTGCCTTGCAGTTGAGCTTATGGGGAAACACTCAAACATAATTTTATACAACCAAAAAACAGGGGTTATCTTGGGTTGTGCGCACAACATTTCGCAAGAAAAAAGCTCTATACGCGAGCTTTGGGGTGGAATTAAATACTCTTACCCCCCTAAACAAGATAAAATCGACATTTTAAACGACAGCTTTGGTGGCTTTGCAAGCTTGATATACGGGCTTAAAGAGCAAAATGATATAATAAGCGCAATAAGCAGAAAATATTTTTATTTCACGAAAAATTTGCTTGAAAAAATTATTGAAAATATAGTGCTGGAGCGTGTTTTAGAAGAACCTGTGACTTTATTTGAAGTGCTTCAGAAAATATCAAAAATGACTGACACCAGCTATATAAAAGGGATTTACGGCGCAGTGCTCACCATTAACGATTTTATTGTCGAAAATTATGTTTCAAAATTCGAAGCTGATACTTATTCAAAGAAAAAAAATAAATTAAAACGAAAAATCGAGGCTGAAATTTCAAAAAGAAACAAGGTTTTATCTAGCCCCATAAACACGGATAAGCAAGAAAAATACAAACTTTGGGGGGATTTGATTTTTGCAAATTTATATAACATTTCGCCTTCTTGCGAAACACTCGAAACGGATGGCGAAAAAATCCCAATCGATAAAAAAATAGGCGCAAGCGCAACTGCGCAAAAATATTACAAGCTTTACCAAAAAGAAAAACAAAGCGCAAAATTTAAGGAAAATTTTTTTAGCATTGCCCAATCTGAAAAAGAATATTTTGAAGAAATTTTGTTCAATATAGAAGAAGCAAGCACGCAAGAAGAACTTGAAGAAATTGAAAGCTTATTCGCGCAAAATAAAAACGCAGCTCAAACTAAACCAAAAGTTCAAGAAATTAATCATGGCGGCTGGCGAATTTACATCGGGAAAAATGCAAAACAAAACGATTATTTGCTCTCAAAAATTGCCCGCGGGGAAGATTATTGGTTCCATGTGCTCAATGCGCCATCATGCCACCTGATTTTAAAGCAAACCAACGACAAAAAAGCCCCCGATAAAGAAATTTTGGAATTTTGCGCAAAGCTTGTTAAAGAAAATTCAAAATATAAAAACTCAGGCAAATCTTCAATTATTTACACTAAGCGCAAATATCTGAAAAAGCCCACAGCAAAGCAGCTTGGGCTTGTGATATACTCTATGGAAACAGAAATTGTGATTTAGACTAATCCCTCTCGGATTGCTTTAACCGCCGCTTGAGTTCTGTCATCGACCACAAGTTTTTGAATAATATTGCACACATGGGCTTTTGAAGTATGCTCTGAAATGCTTAAAATTTCAGCAATTTGACTGTTCGATTTCCCATCAACCAAAAGTTTTAAAACTTCATACTCGCGCTCCGTAAGGTTTGCATGTTGTGCCTTAAAACTCGCTCTGGATGTGGTTTTAGCTGGCATTATTCCACACGAAGAATTGCGCACAATGTCAACCACCTTGGGGTCAAGCCACATTGCCCCGTCTTTCACGCTTTTTACAATCGAAACGAGCATTTCATCCGCAATATCTTTGAGCACGTAAGCATTTGCGCCATATTTTAAACACTCCAAAATTTCATTTTCCTTCATGTGCGATGTAAGAATTATAGTTTTAACATCCGGCATTTCATTTGTTATTTCTTTTAAAACTTCAATTCCTGAAATATCAGGCAGTCCGATATCTATTATTGCAACATCGGGTTTTTGGCTTTTTATTTTTTCAATGCCCGATTTCCCGTTTTCCGCCTCGCCGACGACTACAATTTCACCATGTTTTTCGAACAGGCTTTTAAGCCCAACGCAAAGTAATTTATGGTCTTCGACAAGCACAAGTCTTATTTTATTATTCATTTTTATCTCCAAAATCACACTCAGTTTAACTTTTATTATTTTCTTTTTCACCCTACCAAGCCAAAAATTGCGGATAGTTTTACATTTTTATAAAAAAATAATTATAATTTCGATTTTTGTTGTATAATTTTATTGCATTAAAACTTAAGGAATAGCCGATGATAGTAGAAAACAATTTTGTATCACAGTTAGACACGTATATTATGTTTAAAATTCGTTCTCGCGCAGAAGAAATTAAGAACGATTTAATTGCAAAAAACAGAGCTCCAATTTCCCTTGCAATGGGCGCTCCTGTTGATATGGTGCCGGATTTTGTAATTCAAGAATTGCAAAATATTTTGACCGACCCAAAAATTCACACATACTCAATTCCAAAAGGCGAAAAATATTATTTAGAAGCAATCCAAAGAAGAATGAAAGACCGTTTTGGGGTTGATGTTGATACTAAATCTGAAGTATTTTCATTAATCGGTTCAAAAGAAGGTATCGCAAATATGATTAGATGCCTTGTTAACCCGCGCTACACAGACGAAGAAAAAGATATTATCTGGATTCCGGACCCAGGATACGCTTCATACGGCGAAATGATTAAGGTTTCAGGCGCACGTGCATACAGCATTCCAATGACAAAAGAAGACAACTTTATGCCTGACCTTGAAAAAGTTTATGAAAAATTTATTGCAGAAGGAAACGATTTTGGAAAAGTTAAAGCAATTATTGCAAACTATCCGAACAACCCTCTTGGCGTGACTTGCACATTTGAATATATGCAATCAATGGTTGATTTCTGCAAAAAACATGATGTGCTTTTAATGTATGATAACGCATATTGCGACATTTATTTTGACGAAGAACACAAACCACACTCAATCTTAGAATGCGCAGGCGCAAAAGATGTTGCGGTTGAGTTCCATTCATTCTCAAAACCATTTGCAATGACGGGCTGGCGCCTTGGCTGGGTTTGCGGTAATGCTCAAGCAATCAAAGCATTTGGCAAATTAAAATCAAGCCTAGATACGGGTATATTTAGAGCAATTCAATATGCCGGCGCTAAAATCTTAACTTCAGACGAAGGCGAAGAATACATAAGAAACGCAAACGCAAAAATCAAAGTTAAACTTGAAAACTTTATCAAAGGGTTGCATGAATTAGGTTGGAAAAATGTTGAAATGCCAAAAACAACGTTCTACCTTTGGATTGAAACACCTGCAAGATATGCAACTGATGAAGAATTTTGCGCCGATTTATTAGAAAAATCAGGGCTTATGATTGTTCCGGGAACTGCTTTTGGTAAATTTGGCAAAGGTTATGTAAGGCTCAGCATTGTTGCTTCTGAAGACGACCTTGCAGAAGTTATCGCAAGAATGAAAGCGGACGGACACACTTTTGAAAAATAATCAAAAAATTGCAATCATTGACTATGGTGCAGGGAATGTAAAAAGTATTAAAAACATTCTTGAAATGCTTGGCGCAGAAGCAATTTTAACAGATGACCCTGAACTTATCTTAAGCGCAGATAAAATCATTTTTCCTGGGCAAGGGCACTTTGCGCAATGTATGGAAAAATTGCAAGAAAAAAGCCTTGATAAAGTCATAAAAAGCGCAATCGCAAAAGGCAAGCATTTTCTTGGCATTTGCCTTGGCTTGCAAGTTCTGTTTGAAGAAAGCGAAGAGGCGCAAGGAATTAGCGGGCTCGGTGTATTCAAAGGCAAAGTTAAAAAATTCACCCAAGGGAATATTCCTCAAGTCGGCTGGAATAAAATTCAAGTAACATCTTCAAATTCCGCTCTTTCAGATGATTATTTTTATTTTGTTAATTCTTATTATGTTGTGCCGAATGATGAAAAAATTGTTTCTTCAAAAACAGAATATTACATAGATTTTTGCTCTTCCGTTAAATTTGAAAATATCTCTGCCGTGCAATTTCACCCAGAAAAAAGCGCTGAAGCCGGCATTAATTTCTTCAAAAAATGGCTCGAAGAATAAATTAGAAACCTATAATTCTTGTGATTAGGTCGCCATTTAATTGAGTTGCAGACTGTAGTAATGAATTTGTTGCGCTTTCAGAAATTCCTAATTTCACATAATTTAAAAGTTCTTGTGCAACGTTTGTTTCAATTTTTGAAGCTCTTGCGTCTGAAACTTTTGCGTATGTGTTTTCTTGAACCGTAATTCTGTCTTTTAAAGCAGAACTTTTAGAAGCAACTTCCGAAATTTTATTTGATAAAGAATAGCCTAAATCATCCATTTGTTGCATAACTTCTTTAATTTTGTCTTCGTCAGAAAAATCAACTGCGTATGTTTCAAGGTCAATCCCAATTTCAGAAGACGAAAGAGAAGTGTTTATTGTTACTTTCGAGTTTTCGTCGCTTTCATAACCAATTTGAAAAGTTAAACCGTCGTCTGTGAAAATTGCATTATCATTATATTTTGTATTATTTTTAATCGTATTCATTTGAGAAATAATAGCGCCTGCTCTTTGTTCTAAAACAGCTCTTTCCTTGTCATCTGCATTCAATGCTTGGTTTGCAATATCCATAACAACGTATGCAGAATCTAAAATTGAATTCAAAGCGTCGTCTGCAATATAGCCTATTTCAACAGCCGCTTGAGTGTTTTTGTTTGCAACTTCTAAGCCTTTTAATTCGCAAGTTGCGTCAATTATTGTTTGATAATTACCGGCGTCATCGGCAGCGCTTTGCACTTTATATCCGCTTGATAATTTAGACATCGACTCTGCTTTTTTATCATTCAAATCATTAATTCTGTTCACATAAGTAACAGCTTGTTTTGTGCCGATTGTAATCATTATTGTCTTCCTTAAATCCTTCGTATCCTTGTGGTTTATTTATCGGATTTTTAGGGTGAAACTTTACAATTCAATGACGAAAATTTACATTTTGTAACATGCCGCTATTTTAAAATTCCAATTAAAAAAGACGGCCCGAAGGCCGCCCCTTTGTTTATTATTTGCCAAAGGCAATTGTGATTTTTTGTTTTGGATTAACTTGCGAAACCTTCATACCTGATGGGTCAACAAGATATGCGACTTCGTCAACAGTTGTTTGGAACACACCCATTGTGCCCGAGAAAGCTGTTCTTGTTACGTCAATTGGTGCCATAACAAGTGCTTTACCTGCGTTAGCATAGCTTCTGCCGGACGCTCTAAATTGCCCTGTTAAAAGTTCTGCAGAACCCGTACCTGTGCTATCAAGCAAGTTTTCAGTTGCGTTAGCAAGCCCAACAACTATACCACCCGCGGCACGGCCAACGTTACCAAGAATTGAACCCGTCCAAGTGAATGGCCATTGAACCGCTCTTGTGAAACCATTTACGTCTTTGTTTTTATCAACACGTGCTGTCAAAATTTGTTTTGGAAGGTCATATTTTTTGCCATCACAACCTTCAATTTGATTGAACGAAAGTCTGATTGCACCTTTTGAATTTTTAGTCGGCCTTATAACTTCAACAACTTTACCATACACTTTAGAGCCTTTTTCGAAGGTCACGCCGTCAATTACAATAGTGTTTAGTGTTGTTGCGCCAAATCTTTCGCCAACGTTTGCGTTTTTAGAGTTGATAATGTCACCCATTTTGAGCTCAAGTGTCGGAATTGTCACTTTTTGCTCTTTTTCGACATAAGTTTTCTTCACTTCTGATGAAGCAACTTGATTATCTGTATCATATCCGCCTGCAACCCTTATGTTTTGCAACATTGTCGCAATTTGAGCGCGATTTGCTTCTTTGTTAGGGTGAATGTAGCAAGAGTTGATATCACTCAATGCGCCATTATCGATTGCTTTTGCAACAGGGATTTTCGCCCAATCAGGAACCAAGTGTCCATCTTTATATTTCGTTAGTATTTCATCGGCTTTGCATTTGTCCATAGGGCAATTTATGCCTTTTGATACAATTGTGAGTGCTTGCGCCATTGTGATTTTGCCGTTAGGATTAAATTTATCGCAAGTAACGCCTTCTAAAAAGTCTGCGCTAGCACCTTTATTGATTGCTTCATAAGCCCAATGGGATTTTGGCACATCCGAAAAATTGCCTTCAGGTGTCATTTGAGTGCCTTCAAGATTGTAGCCTTTAACAATTGCTTGCGCCATTTCTGCCCTTGTCACGTCTTTATTTGGCTTAAACAAACCGTTTGGATAACCATAAAGCACACATTTATCCGTTAAACGGTTAATATCAGAACTTGCCCAATGACTATCCGGCACATCAGGGTAGAAATTTCCCATACCGGCTGCAAAACCCGTAATATTTCTTGGATTATGCCCTTCGAGCACTTTTCTTGTAACTTCAATTGATGTTGGCGATTTTACCGATACATCCGGCTCGCAACCGCAATCTTTACCTTCTTTTGCCACCATTGCAGCGCCGCCTGTTTCGTCAATCATTGCAGCTCCGCCTGTCGGGCAGCCTTCTGTCACCATAACGCCAAGTTCTTTGCCGCAAGGAGTTGTTGAACCATGGTTCATAATTGCATTGTTGTCCACTCCGCCAATTGCACTTGCGTTAGAATTTGTGTAAACAGCGTCAGGGTAGCTATATTTTTGAACTTGATATTTTTTTGCGTCAATTGAAGCAGCTCCGCCTGTCACTAAATCTTGTTCGCACCCGCATTCGTCATAAACTTTTGTGCATTTGTCACAAGTTGCGTTTTTAGGTGTAACTTTTGAAAGAGGGCACCCGTTGTCGCAATCTGCAGCGAGTGTCATACTAAATGGAACAGTTGCCGCCAATAAGCCCATGCATACCCCTGTTCCAACGATAATTTTTTTAATAGCCATTATTTCCTCCTTTTATTTTTTATAACAGCGTGATTAATCTTCGAGAATTTACTCGCATTATCCCTTTTTGAAAGATTAACTTCATTGCCTAAAGAGGTAATTTGACTGATTATAATAATTGCCAATCTTTTTTGATTAATTATACAAGATACCCTCTATAACCTTTCGCACTTAGCTATCAGATTTTAGAGGGTATCGATTTATAAATATTTTAGACTATAGTGTAACCCATTCGTCAATCAATTGAACTCTATATGGTTCAAGCAAAATAAATGTTCCTGTTGCGCTTTTGTGGATATTCATTTTTTTGCCTTTTATGATATAGAAACCAATTTTATCAAGAATATTGTGTCCGTTATATTTAGGCTCAACAACAGCAGTTGCCATCATAGGAATTTTTTGCCCTGTTTTAGAGCTTTCAACAACTTCTGTTTCTAAAATGTATCTTACGTTGCTTCTAAATAATTTTGCTTTTCTGGCTTCTCTGAATTTACCGTAAATTGCACTGCCCGCAGGAATTACAAGTTTTTTATCAACTGTAACAAAGTTTTTTCTTGCTCTTGCTTTAAAGGTTGAATCTTCAGAAGCCGGATTGTTTTGTGTGCATTCAATAATTGCAAAATTTAGAGGTGTGCCGGCCGGAACAACGGCATATTTACCATCAGTGTATGCGTTTCCGATTGCTTCACCTTCGTATAATCTTAAACCTAGTCTTGCTTGCGGTAAGCGAACTTTTGGATTTAACATTCTGCTGACGAACGCTGCAAATTCAGCTCTTGTTGAAGGTTCGAGCGGCGCTAAGTAACCATTTCCTTTTTCTGAATCAACAACGATATCAAGGTTAATTGCTTGCGCAACATTTTGAACTAACCAAGCAGGGATTGAGTTTGCGTCTTTGTATGTGCTAAGAAGTGTTTTAACTTGGTCTTGAGTTAATTGGTGAGTGTTAAGTGCGCTTGTCATAACAGCCATAACTTCAATTCTTGGAACAGTGTCTTCCGGTTTAAATTCACCGCCAACTTGACCTTTTAGCAAGTTTTTGTTCGCAGCAACTTGCATGTAATTATATGCCCAGTGGTTGTCTATGTCTGTAAAATTCATAGGTTCCACTTTCATATCAGCGATTTTTAGCGCACGAGTGATAATTGAAGAAAATTCTGCTCTTGTGATAAGGTCATCCGGCCTATATAATGCGTCAGGATAACCAAAGAGAATACCTTTTTCTTGCAAGTCTTTAATTTCAGCGTAAAATTTTGTGTTTTCGTTTACGTCTTTGAAATCAGGTGTTGTGTATTTTTTTGGAGCTTCAGCAACATTTGACACAGGCTCAATTTTTTCTTCGACAACATCGGTTGTGGCTTTTGTGGCATCTGTGCCTAGAATTTCGTCATATCTTGAAGGAAGCCCTGTTGTTTCGTTTATTGCAGGAGCTTTTGTTTGTTCAAAATTTGTAACTTGCGCTTCATCTTGAACGCCGGCAGGTTTCACTGCGTTTTCTAGGTCAACCATTTCAGCGCCTGCGGCAAAGCAATTTTGCGTTAATGATACAACTGAAATTACTGCTAATAAAAATAATATTTTTCTAATCATACTCTTCCCCATTTTGCTATTTTTAAGATGCTATTTCTTCTTTCTCTTTATTTTTATCTGATTTTGATTTTTTGTTTAATGTGACAACATTTTTGCCTTTTGTTATCATATCTGCCGTGATTGTAAATTCTTTCACATCTTCTTTTGACGGAATTTCATACATAATATCAAGCATAACTTCTTCAACGATTGACCTTAATGCACGAGCGCCTGTTTTCCTTTTGATTGCTTCTTTTGCAATTGCATTGATTGCTTCATCTTCAAAGATAAGGTTAACGTTATCCATTTCAAGAAGTTTTTTATATTGCTTAATTAGAGCATTTTTTGGCTCTGTTAATATTTTCTTTAAGCTTTCTTCATCAAGCGGATTAAGAATTGCATAAACCGGAATTCTGCCGATAAATTCAGGGATTAAACCGAATTTAAGAAGGTCATCCGGTTGAGTTTTCTTAAGAACTTTGCCTGCTGCAAGTTCTTTTTCTTCTGCAGTTGGTTGTTTTGCGCCAAAACCAATGCTGCCGGAGTCGTCTGTTCTTCTTTCAACAATTTTTTCCAAACCTACAAAAGCACCACCAACAATAAACAAAATATTGCTTGTGTTAATTTGAATAAACTCTTGGTGTGGGTGTTTTCTGCCGCCTTGAGGAGGAACGTTTGCGGTTGTTCCTTCAATCATTTTAAGAAGCGCTTGTTGCACGCCTTCGCCTGAAACATCACGAGTGATTGACGGATTTTCAGATTTTCTTGCAATTTTATCAATTTCATCAATGTAGATAATGCCTTTTTCAGCGCGTTGAGCGTTAAAATCAGAGGCTTGATATAATCTTAGCAAAATGTTTTCAACATCGTCGCCCACATAACCTGCTTCAGTAAGCGTTGTGGCGTCTGCAACGGCAAACGGAACGTTTAACATTTTTGCAAGAGTTTGTGCAAGAAGGGTTTTACCTGAACCTGTTGGACCAACGAGCAAAATGTTGCTTTTTTGAATTTCAACATCGTCGTTATCGTTCATGTTGTGCGCAAGCCTTTTATAGTGGTTATACACAGCAACCGATAGAACCTTTTTGGCGTCATCTTGACCGATAATGTGCTCATCAAGATACGCTTTAATTTCATGCGGTTTTGGAACGCCATTAAGCGCAACTTCGTTTTCTTGAGGTTTATCTTCAGGTTTTACATTAAACAATTCTTCGTCAAGAATTTCGTTACACAATTCAATGCATTCATCACAAATACACACATCAGGACCAGCGATTAATTTCTTAACGCTGTCTTGTGTTTTTCCGCAGAAACTGCATTTTAATATAGGTTCATCGTGATTTGGCATCTTATCTCCTAATATTAATTATGCTCGCTTGTAACAATCTTGTCAATCATGCCATATTCAAGTGCTTCTTCTGGTGTCATGATATAGTCACGGTCTGTGTCTTTTTCGATTTTTTTAAGTGGTTGACCTGTGTTTGCTGACAAAATTGAATTAAGCGATTTTTTAATTCTTATAATTTCATTAGCTTGAATTTCGATATCAGTTGCTTGGCCTTGAGCACCACCCAATGGTTGGTGAATAAGAACTCTTGAGTGCGGAAGGCAAAGTCTTTTACCTTTTGTTCCTGATGAGAGCAAGAATGCACCCATTGAAGCAGCTTGACCTAAGCAAATTGTAGATACATCAGCTCTAATATGTTGCATAGTATCGTAAATTGCAAAGCCCGCAGTAACAGAACCACCTGGGGAATTTATGTATAGCATAATGTCTTTTTCGCTATTTTCGCTATCAAGAAGCAAAAGTTGCGCAACAACAAGGTTTGCCACCATATCATCAATAGGCGTTCCTAAAAATATAATTCTTTCGCGGAGAAGTCTTGAGAAAATATCAAAAGACCTTTCACCTCTGGAAGATTGTTCTATTACTACAGGTACAAAACTCATTACTAATTCCCTTTCTATTTTACGGTAAATTCGTTGTTATCCGCCAAGAATTTGCCAACTTTTTTGCTAGCTGCTTGTTGCGAAATAACCGAGAAACTGTTTGGATTTTTCTTGATTTCTTCAAAAATGTATCTGCTTTGTTCGCCATACATTCTTGCAATTTCGCCCATTTCTTTAATTATATCACCTTGTTCAACTTGGATATTTTCTTCTTTAGAAATTTTTTCAATAACAAGAGTGTTTTTAATTCTTCTAATTGCTTCTTCTTTAATGCTTTCGTCGAATTTTTCTTTTCCGCCTTCAGCTTCGATGACTTTATCTGCACCCATACCTTGTTGAGCTGCTCTTTGAAGCACTTCATCGCGAACAACTTCGCATTCTCTTTGAATCATAGCGTCTTGAATGTTTATTTCAGTTTTATCAAGAATTTCTTTGAAAACCACTTCTGTTTTGCGTTTTTCGTCTTCTGCAGCTTTGTAGTCATTGATGTATTTTGAAATGCTGTCTTTTAATTCATCCAAAGTTTTGAATTGACCAGCTTTTGCAGCCAATTTATCATCAAGTTCAGGAAGTTTTCTTTCTTTAATTTCGTGAATTAAAATTTTAAATTGAGTATCTTTGCCTTTAAGATTTTCAGCGTGATAATCTTCCGGGAATTTAACATCAATCAAAAATTCTTCGCCAATATTGTGCCCAACAAGACCTTCTGCAAACCCTGGGATGAAGTTTGAATGCGCTAAATCTAATTCATATTTTTCAGCTTTACCGTGTTCAAACGGAACGCCATCTAAAAGCCCTTCAAAGTCAAACACAACGATGTCGTCTTCTTTTGTTGCCCTGCCTTCAACATTTTCTTTAGTTGAAAATCTTTCTTGAATTGTTTTTAATTCGTCTGCAACAAAGTTTTCATCGATTTTATATTCTTCAAATTCGTATTTTCCGCCTTTGTAGCTTGCAAGGGTGAATTCAGGTTTTAATTCAGCTTCAAGAGTGAATTTAAAAGCTTCACCTTTGTTGTATTCGAACTTTTTAACTGTTGGCGCAATTGCCAAGTCTAAATTGTTGCTTGTGATAATTTCAGGCATATTGTCATTGCATAAGTAATTTAAAGTTTCGCCTTTAATATTTTCAAGCCCGATATGTTTTTCAACCATTGCTTTTGGAATTTTGCCTTTTCTAAAACCGGCAATGTTTAAGTTTGAACTAAATCTTTTTAAAATTTTATCATACGCTTCGCTCGCTTTATCTGCCGCGATTTCTACTTCGATTTCAACTAAATTGTTATCTAATTTGTTGACTTTTGTTTTAATGTTTTCCATTTAAAATTTTCCTCTTCTTAATTGTTTCTTATTATACTATACCGCAAAAATATTGATGTGGTCAATTTGTTGTATATTTTTCATATTTTTTGTTTTTTGCAATTTGTGTATTATAATAAAATCTATGAAAAATGTTTTGGAGTGCATTAAAAACGGGGTTATTGTTTCTTGTCAGGCTCAAGAAAATGAACCATTCCATAATGAAATTGCAATTAGCGCAATGATAAAAGACGTTGTGGCAGGTGGCGCTTGCGCTCTTCGTGTTGCAGGAGCAAGAGATGTATCGCTTGCAAAGAAAATGTTTCCGGACATTCCTGTTATTGGAATTATAAAACCAAAAATCATTCCTGAAAACTACAAAGAACTCGTTTATATCACACCGACTCTTAAAGATGTTGAAACGCTTGCAAAGGCAGGTGCGGATATAATTGCATTTGACGCAACAAAAAGAGAAAGAGAAGTTTCAGTTTCTGATATGATAAATAAAATTCACTCTCTTGGCAAACTTGCAATGGCAGATATCGCTTTGTTTGACGAGGCGCTTGAAGCTGAAAAATGTTCAGCAGACATAATTTCCACCACATTATCAGGCTACACCACGCAATCTGATAGCAATTCAGAAACACCTGATTTTGAACTTTTGGAAAAATCTGTTCAAAATTTAAAAACTCCGATAATATTAGAAGGTAGAATTTGGGAACCTGACGATATTAAAAAAGCATTCGCTCTTGGCGCGCACGCCGTTGTAATTGGGAGCGCAATCACAAGACCAAAAGAAATAGTTAAGAGATACATAAGAAAGGCAAAAGTATGAAAAAAGCACTAGCACTTGACATTGGCGGAACAAAAATTTTCGCCGCAATAGTTAACGAAAAAGGCGAAATTGAAGGCGAAATTCAAAAATATAAAACTCCAAAATCGCTCGATGAAATTAAATCAACTCTAAAAGAAATTATCTCTAAAAGCGAAGATTTAGTTGATATCGTGACAATTGCAACCGCAGGTGCCGTGAATAATGAAAATAGCGCAATCACAAGCGCAACAGGCAATTTGGTTGAAGGCTATAACACAATTGAATTTAGCTTTTTAAGCAAAAGAAAAGTGTTTGTTGAAAACGATGCAAACTCTGCAGCTTGGGCAGAACACACCGTTGGCGCCGCAAAAAGCTATTCAAACTCAATCACCGTAACGCTTGGCACAGGGGTTGGAAGCGGCATTATCATCGAAAACAAATTATTAAAAGGAAAATCGGGTGCAGCAGGCGAAATGCACTTCAAAATGAGCAACGACCACAAACGTAAATGCACTTGCGGCGCTTGGGATTGCTGGGAAATTTATGCTTCTGGAAACGGTTTAAGATTAACGGGTGTTGACGTTACAGGCAAAGAAGATATCACAACATATGACATTATGGCAGGAGTCGAAGCAGGCGACGAAACAATGAAAAAAGCTTTTGATATTTGGCAAAGATACATTATCAACGGGCTTGTTGGGCTTGCAAACATTTTTGATCCGGATTGTATTGTTTTATCGGGCTCTATGGCAGAATTTGTTGACACTGAATTTGTGCAATGGGAAGTTAACAAAGAAATTCTTACCCAACCAACAAAAATTCTCCACGCATCTGCCGGAAACTACGCTGGTATGATAGGTTCAGCGCTTCTTGGAATTTCAAAATTATAATTTTAAATGCCGAGTTGCAAAATATAGAGAATAAAAAACAGGGCGCAAACCCTGTTTTTTAAATATAAAATTTTGATTTTTAGAAACTGATTGTTTTGTTTACTTGTTCAACCCCAATCATTTTTGCTAAATCATCCGGATGTTGAGATTTGGTTAACGCGTCAGTTTTATCAATTAAACCTTTTTGATACAAATCGCGAAGCGCCATATCAAGCGTTTGCATACCCATACCAACACCTGTTTGAAGTTGAGAGTATATTTGAGCTGTTTTTTGTTCTCTGATAAGGTTCGAAATTGCACTGTTTACAATCATAATTTCTTGCGCCATTACACGGCCTTTTTTCCTTCCTGCACTGTCGAGTTTTGGAAGAAGAACTTGCGAGAATACTGAAATTAAGCTGTTTGAAAGCTGAAGTCGAACTTGCTGTTGTTGACCTTCAGGGAACACGTCAATAACCCTGTCTATTGTTTGTGCAGCAGATGAGGTGTGGAGTGTGCCCATAACTAAGTGACCTGTTTCTGCAGCAGTTAACGCAAGAGAAATTGTTTCAAGGTCACGCATTTCGCCGACGAGGATAATATCAGGGTCTTCACGAAGTGCTGCACGAAGCGCATTTGACATCGAGCGGGTGTCTTGCCCCAATTCCCTTTGGTGAACGATACTTTTCTTGCAAGGGTGAATAAATTCTATCGGGTCCTCAATTGTCAAAATGTGTTCAGTTCTTGTCGAATTAATATAGTCAATCATCGCAGCAAGCGTTGTAGATTTACCTGAACCGGTAGGCCCTGTTACCAAAATAAGCCCACGAGGCCTGTCTGCCATGGTTTTAACGATTGGCGGGAGCCCTAATTGGTCAAATGAAGGCGGTTCAGAGTTAATTGTTCTGAATACTGCCGCATAATCGCCTTTATCTTTGTATATGTTTGCCCTGAAACGTCCAAGCCCGTGGATACCGTAACCAAAGTCAAGTTCCCAATCTTGCTCTAATTTTCTTCTTTGTTCGTTCGATAAAATCGGGAAAAGCAATGTTTCAATATCATCACTTGATAATGTCGGAATTTCAGTTCTGACAAGCTTACCGTCAATTCTTATTACAGGCGGCAAATTCGCACTTATGTGCAAGTCGCTCGCACGTCTTTGAACGGTTAATTCTAAAATTTCATCAATTAACATATTTATTCCTTTATATGTTTACAGGAATATATTACAATTTGTCTTTCTATTTGTCAAAATAAATCCTGAAAAATCAACCGTATTGAGGGAAATTATAATGGATTTTGAACACCGTGGCGCTTGCAATAATCTTTCAAATCTCTTTTAATTTCAGGCATAAGAATAAATAGCGCGATTAAATTAGGAAATGCCATCGCAAGCATTGTTGCGTCTGTAAAATCTACAACGCTTTGTAGGTTCATAGAACAGCCAATAACCGTGAAAAAACAAAATATAATTTGAAAAACTTTTATTCTTTTTTTGCCTTCGCCAAAAATATAGCCCCAAGCTTTTTGCCCGTAATATGCCCAAGAAATAACCGTCGAGAGCGCAAATAAAATTATTACGAAAGATAAAATATATTGCGCATAAGGAAAAGCGTTTCCAAAAGCGGCGGAAGTTAACTGAATGCCTGTAATTCCGGAGCTATAATTCAAATATTCTTTTGTGATAATAATAACAAAAGCGGTCATCGAGCAAACAAGAATTGTGAAAAACGGTTCTAAAAGAGATATAAACCCTTGCGAAACAGGCTCTTTTGTTTTTGTTGCAGCGTATGCAATCGGGGCAGAGCCGGCACCTGCTTCGTTAGACTGAATAGAGCGGCGCATACCGATAATAATACACCCGATAACCCCGCCTGCAACGGAATTTGGCATAAAAGCTTCTCTCATTATCGTCGCAAACACTTCAGGAATTTGCGTGAAGTGAGTAAAAATTATAAAGAACGAAATAAAAACATATAATCCACACATAAGAGGAATTACTTTTGAAGCGACTTTTGAAATACTTTTAATTCCGCCAATAATTGTAAGCCCAATAAATGTAGCAATAATCAGCCCGCAAACCCAGCTATTACTATAAAAGAAACTATTTTCACCGCCTGTTATATTTATAATTTGATTTGTTGCCTGATTAACCTGCAACATATTCCCGCCACCAAGCGAGGCAGGTATGCACATTAGTGCAAAAAATAGTGCTAAAAACTGCCCAAGAGGCCTCATACCTTTTCTTGTGAGCCCATGAGCAATATAAAACATCGGGCCACCTGAGACCGTGCCATCGTCGTTAAATCTTCTGTATTTAACTGCAAGGGTGCATTCGCAAAATTTTGACGCCATGCCAAAAAACGCCCCGCAAAACATCCAAAACATAGCCCCGGGGCCGCCAAGCGAAATTGCAATCGCAACGCCTGCAATACTGCCAAGACCTATTGTTCCTGAAAGCGCAGTTGAAAGAGCTTGAAGAGAAGAAACTTCGCCACATTTGTCATCTCCGCCTTTATTTTTTGTTAGCTGCTGAAACGCGTATTTAAAACCCCAGATATTAATGAAGCCGAGGTATACCGTGAACACAACGCTTGCAACAATTAAAAGCAAAATTAAAACAGGAACTTGCACGTCAAAAAGGTTAATCGAAGTGAACGCAACTTTTGAAAAAGCGTCTGAAAACGGCGCAAAAACCGCGTCGATTTTTTTATCCAAAGTTGTTGCCCCTGCTTGCATAATCGTTAATTGGAAAACAGCAAGCAAAGTCAAAAATCGTGTTTTTAAAAAATTCATTAAAATACCTTATTATTGACCTGCAAGCGGAATTATAATAACTTGACCAATTTGAATTGCAGCAGGGTTTGTTATGTTATTGATTTTTTGGATTTGTTCAATTTTCTTGCTGTCGTATTTTCCATAAAATCTTAAAGCTATTTTGTCCAAAGTGTCGCCTGCTTTGATTGTATATTTTTCTTCTGCAAGCCCTGTTGGTTCAGAATCTGCAACTTGCACATCTTCACTTGGTGCAACTGCAACTTTTTGAGCTTCAGGAATGCGCGCACTTTTTGTTCCGATTGTTCCAAGGCTGATTATGCCCATCATAATCAACATAAAAATTGCACCCGCAAAAAAGCCGATTGTCAAATATACCGCAGGAGTTTTCTTTGTAGGCTGTCTTTTTAAGCCTCTTTCAATACTGTTATACAAAGCGTCTAAATCAGTGTTTTTAGACTCTTGTTGCCTATATTGTGGTATGTCGTTCATATCCATATTAATTATCCTAGACCTTTCAATCGCTTCCATTCTCTCTTTCGATAAACAACTTCGGCGCAAAGTATTACTTATCATTTTACCTCTTCTTTTGCACGATACTACATGTTATGAAAAAACACAAGGTAAAGTCAAGAGGGGCATATAAAATGTGTAAATTTTTGTAAATAATGCGAGGTTGAATTTCGCCAATTGCGCAATATTCTTAAATTCAATTCTTGAAATTTTATTAATTTTTTATTATTATTTAATTGAAATTTTTGTTTACATTCACAAAACGGACACAGAAAAATATATAAAAACCCACAAATATCTTATGGGCTTGTAGCTCAGCTGGTAGAGCAGTTGACTCTTAATCAATTGGTCGGGGGTTCGAATCCCCCCAAGCCCATTTTGAAAGACGAGGTTGAAAGACCTCTTTTTTATTGCTTGGCGGGATTCTCACCCGAGGGTTCTTACCTCTCGGAAAACTTGACATTTAGTCAACTTTTCCTCGGCAGAGTCCCCAAGTCCACCATTTATCAAAGAGGCAATTTCGACAATAGGTTGAAACGCCTCTTTTATTATTATAGTTAAGCAGTCGGGTGCGTTTATACGCACCACGTCACTCCCCAGCAATTACGCCCAACCCGCAGCTTGGATTTTATTTTGTCAGGCGATACCTGACCTACAGACTTTAAAATTATTTTGTTGGGCAAGTATGCCCAACGGCATAACATTAAACCGTCACCCTGAACTAGTTTCAGGGTCTTACCTGTTAACAAAACTCGACATTATTTGTTGCGCCTCAATGTTTATAAGATCCTGAAATAAATTCAGGATGACATTTGTTTATTGTATTGCCGCTAAAATTTTGGTTTGTCAGGCACTGCCTGACCTACTGCTTAATACTGTTGGGCAAGTATGCCCAATCTACAAGCTAAGGGCTTGGATTTTATTTTGTTAGGCAATGCCTGACCTACAAGTTCACGGGCTTGTTTTGTCGCAATTAAGGTGCGTATAAACGCACCCTACGGACTGTACATATGCTCACATCCTGAATACTCGCTCGGTTTTTCTAAGCGCGTCGCGCTAGAGAAAAACCTTCGCTCGCGCTAGTAATCATTGCCGATAGTGTCTAGTGCTTCAACTCTTATATCTGTTATAAGTTCAGAGTACGACACAACAACAACTGTTGGAATATGCCTTTCAAGCATTTGATAAAGCGGAAGCCTAATTCTTGGCGAACACAAAATAACAGGTTGGCGCCCAACGCTATAATGCGATTTAATAAGCGTGTTTGCAGTTGTTTCAATCAGATCTTGAACTTGCATTGGGTTCAAGAGGAACATAGTTCCAAGTTCCGTTCTTTGGCAAGAATCGTCAAGCGTTTTTTCCCATTCGCTCGAAAGTGTGACTGCATATAAAACCTTGTCAGGAGTGCAGTTTGCAAGGCAGATTTGGCGCCCAAGAGCCGCTCTTAACCTTTCGGAGAGGATATCAGGCTCTTTTGAAAATCTTGCATAGTCACACAATCTTTCAAATATAAAGATAATGTCTTTTATTGAAACTTTTTCACGGATTAAGTTTACAAAGATTTTTCTCAAGTCTGAAGTTGAAATAATGGTTGGCACAAGGTCATTAACAAGGGTTGGGTCTTGAGATTTAACAAGTTCCATAAGTTTCAAGACGTCTGTCTTTGTCATAACTTCATCTACATATTTGCGCACGCAATCTTGCAAGTGAGTAACAATTACGTCAACACTATCCACTGCTGTAATTTTATCATCAGGGCCAACATCGTTTGGGTTAATCCAATACGCTTGAGTTTGATATGTTGGGTCGAGCGCAGTGATTGAATCCGGCGGAACTTTCTTTCCAAGCGCTTCCCATTGTTCCGCAATAACCATAAGTTTTCCGGGGTACACAAAACCTGATGAAACGTTGTTTCCTCTGATTGAAATTAAATATTCATTAGGCTCAATTGCGGAAGAGTCCATAATTCTTATATTTGGAATGATATAGCCAAGCTCGTCTGTCACCCTTTGGCGAAGTGCTGCGATTTTTGCAAGAAGTTGACCGTCTTGGTCTGGGTCTGCAATCACAAGCAAACCGCTTCCAACTTGCAAGCTGAGCACGTCAACACCCAACCTTTCATACATTTTATTAGGGTTAACAAGGTCTTGCATATTTTGTTTAACCGCGTCTAATTGACCAAGTTGCGCTTGAACATCTTGATTAACTGCCATGGTAAGAGCAGCGCCTGCAATCAAAATAATAAACAAAGTGAATGGCCACCAAGGAAGCCCTGTAAAACTGCTTGTTATTGCAATCATAAATAAGAAACCGCAAGCAAAAAGCAAACTTTGAGGTTTTGCAAGCAATTGAGAAGCAAGGTCAAGCCCTAAAGAATCGCTCGCCGCAGACGAACGGGTCATCACGATACCTGATGAAACCGCCATCAAAAGAGAAGGCAATTGAGATGAAAGACCGTCACCAATTGTTAACATCGTATATTTTTGGACAGCTTCAGCGGCAGGCATACCTTGCATACCCATCCCAATCGCCAAGCCGCCGACAATGTTAACAACAACAATGATAATACCTGCAATCGTGTCCCCTTTAACAAACTTCATGGCACCGTCCATAGAACCAAAAAGGGCACTTTCGCGTTGCAGGTCTTCTCTTCTTTTCACCGCTTCTTCAGGAGAAATAAGCCCTGCGTTGAAATCGGCGTCGATTGTCATTTGCTTACCAGGCATGGCGTCTAAGGCAAAACGTGCGGAAACTTCAGCGATACGTTCAGAACCTTTAGTGATAACCATAAATTGCACAATTGTAATGATGACGAAAATTACGCCACCAACAACCATATTTCCACCCGTCACGAAATTAGCGAATGCGTCAATAACTTCGCCGGCTTCGCCTTTTGACAAAATAAGACGAGTGGAAGCAATTGAAAGCACTAGCCTAAACATCGTGCCGACAAGAATAATCGAAGGGAATGAACTTAATTCAAGGGGTTTTTTAATATAAAGGGAAATCATCAAGAGGACAATACCCAAAGTGATGTTAAAACTGATTGATAAGTTTATGACAGCAGGCGGCATTTCGATAATCAAGATGAGAATAAGCACTATAACAAATAGTGCTAAGCCTATTTCACTTAGTGCGCTTAAACCTTTTCCTGCGACAGAATCACTTGCCATCTTTTTAAGTAAATCCCCTTTATATTTAATTATACTTATAAATTATTTTTTGTCATAATGTAACAAGTTTATTTTTTGCGTCGCCTTCCTTTTTCTTGCTTAAAAAAGCAATTTTTGTTAATATAAATTAGTATATTAGGGTTAAGAGGTAATTATATGTTTGGAATTATTTTAGCAGGCGGTTCAGGCTCAAGGTTATGGCCACTTTCAAGAGATCTTTATCCTAAACAACTGTTAAGAATAAACTCCAAAACAAGTCTTTTAGAAGACACTTTTTTAAGACTTGGCGAATTAATGTCTTATGACAACATCGTAAGCATTACAAACAAAAAACACGAATCAAGCGTGCGCACGCAGCTTCAAGCATTTTCTCAAGATGTTAAAATCTTAGCTGAACCTGCTGCAAAAAACACCGCTCCTGCAATCAGTGTTTGCGTTAAATATTTACTTCAAAATTTTGAAGACGATGTTGTTCTTGTTATGCCTTCTGACCACTTAATTAAAGACACGGAAGCATTTAAAAAAACTGTTGAAATAGGTGAAAAATATGCTCGTGATGGCTATATTGTGACTTTTGGCATAAAGCCAACCTCTCCTCACACCGGCTATGGCTACATTAAAGCAGGTGAAAAAGAACCTGATGGCGGGTATGATGTATGCAATTTCAAAGAAAAGCCTAACGAAGAAGTTGCAAAAGAATATTATGAAGCAGGAAACTACTTCTGGAATGCAGGAATTTTCATGTTCAAAATGAGTACATACCTTGAAGCGCTCAAAGAACATGCCAAAGATATTGACGCGTTGCTTGAAAAATTTGATTTTAGAGAAAACTCTGAAATTCCATACATTCCATTTGAAAAAATGCCATCAATTTCAGTTGATTATGCAATTATGGAACATGCCAAAAATATTAAAATGGTTCCATTAATGTCCGATTGGAACGACCTCGGCTCATGGGATGCCATCTATGAAATTGATAAAAAAGATGAAGAAGGAAATGTGAAAATTGGGCACATTGAAACAATTGATTGCAAAAATTCTTTATTCTTTGGCTCTAACAGGCTTGTGACAGGAATTGGGCTTGAAGACACAATTATTGTTGAAACGGCAGACGCTATTCTTGCTTGCAAAAAAGACCAAGCTCAAGATGTAAAAAAGATTTACGAAAAATTAAAAGAAGTTAAAGATGAAACTCATCTTGTGCACACAACAGTTTACCGCCCTTGGGGATATTATACTGTTTTAAATCAAGGTGAAGGCTATCTTACAAAAATGATTTGCGTGAGCAAAAAAGCTCAATTGAGTTTGCAATCTCATAATTTTAGAAGTGAACATTGGGTTGTGCTATCCGGCGTTGCAAGAGTGACTCTTGAAGACAAAACATTTATGTTAAAACCGGGATCAAGCATAGATATCCCTGTCAAAGCAAAACACTCGCTTGCAAACCCATATAACGAAGAATTAAAAATTATCGAAGTTCAAAAAGGCGATAAGCTCGTCGAAGAAGACATTATCAGATATAAAGACATCTACGGCAGGGTTAAAGCTTAATGTTTTTTAGTTTTTTTAAAAAACACGTACCAAAAAACACCGTAAAAACAGAAATAATTGACGGCATTCATTTTAAGTTTCAAAAACATCATATGTCAAAAAACCTTAAAATGAGCGCAAAAGAAGGCGAAATTTTGGTGACTGTGCCAAAATATTCAAGCTTTAAATTAGCGCGAGAATTTGCACTAAGCAACCTATATTGGGCACATGCGCATTTTAGAGAAGAGGAACGCACAAAAAAAGAAGTGGGCGATCTAAGAAAACAAGCGCGCGAAATTTTGCAAAAAGAACTTGATGATTGCGCAGGCAAATTTGGTTTTAAATATAGAACTTTGAAAATGTCTAGCGCTAAAAGGCGTTGGGGGAGCTGTTCTTATATTAACAATATAAATCTCAACATTGAACTTGCGCGCGTTCCAAAACATTTGCGCGAATATGTTATTTTACATGAACTGTGCCACACAAAAATTAAAAACCATAGTGAAAAATTTTGGAATTTAATGGAAAAATATATGCCGGATACAAAAGCAAGGCGCAAGGAATTAAAGCAAATTAAGCTTTAAAATTTGCTTTTTGGCCTGACATCATCTTCAAATTGCGCAATTTATACAGTATGCAGCTATTTCCAAAGATAGCTGAAAGGAGCAGTTTTGGTTTTAAAGACTTTGTTTGTAGCAAGCAAAATGGCAACCCCTATTCCCATAACCAACAGCATTCTTGGGATATAACTCGATTTTTTTGTTTCAGATTTTGCAACATCAGGCGAAACTTTAGATTGTGCTGCGCGTGCAAAGCTAACCCCTGAATGCTTTTTCACTTTGCTCAAATTCAAATTTCTAATTGCATTTACTTTCATTTTTAACGCCCTATGTTCCAATTTTAACAAATGTACAGTGTTACAACAAGTATTAACTTAAAACGCGTAAAAAATATTTTTTGCGCATTTTCTCTTTTTTATTTTTGCGCAATTTATTTTTATTCTTCCGCAATTTGTTTTTGTTTTTGTGTAAAATTCAAAAATAAAAGTTGACATGACCCAAAATTTCTAATATTCTTTATATGTAGGCAATACGGTCATCTTTACATGTGGAGAAGTGGCTGAGTGGCTGAAAGCGGCACCCTGCTAA
>CAZMZD010000014.1:0-39882 GCA_964570895.1 uncultured Gammaproteobacteria bacterium | reverse complement strand
CTTTCAGGAATTTCGCATTTTACCCGCCTTCTCGCATTTGTCCTGTCAAAGTACAAAGCATTTACCGGAAAAATATTAAAAGATAAAATAATGCTCCCCGTTAATTCTAAAGGTAAACCCGATTATGAATTTATGCATAATTATATGTTGCATATAGAACAAAAGAAAATTTTAGAATACTTGGAATATATAAATAAAAAATAAAAAATAAAAACCACCCATAAAGGTGGTTTTAAAATAGGAGGAGGTGGGATTCGAACCCACGGTACACTCGCATGCACGACGGTTTTCAAGACCGCTCCGATCAACCGCTCCGGCACTCCTCCGAAGGATAAGTTAATTTTAATCAAAAAAATAAAATTAGTCAACTTCAAGGTCGCAAATATACAAATAATTCTTCAAAGACTCTTTCCAATTTTTAGTGCGAATTGAAGGCTTCATCGAACTAAAACTCGGCCTTTTTGCTTTTTGCGCAATATCTTCGCTCGCGCAAGGACGAACCTTGACGCTCGCGCCTATACATTTAAAAATTTCACAAGCGAATTCATACCAACTGCACTTTCCGCTGCCTGACACATGGTACACTCCATATGGCATATTCAAAATTTTAATTATGCCGTCTGCAAGCTCGACTGTCCAAGTGGGAGAGCTAATTTGGTCATTTGCCACCTTTATTTCATCATCGTTTTTATGCAAGAGCATTGTTTGCACAAAATTTTTACCGTATGTGCCATATAACCAGCTTGTGCGCACAATATAATATTTTTCACAGATTTCACGAACATAATTTTCGCCCGCAAGTTTAGATTTCCCGTAAACATTAAGTGGATTTGGCTCGTCATCCGGCGTATATTGCGTATTTTTTTCGCCATCAAATACATAATCTGTTGAAATGTAAACAAGCGGAATATCAAGCTCAGCCGCCGCTTTCGCCACATATTTTGTGCCAAGCCCGTTAATATTCATGCAAAGCTCAACATCTGCCTCTGCTTGCTCAACATTTGTATAACCTGCCGTGTGAATAATTAAATCAGGTTTTGCATGCAAAATGTATTCGCGGACCGCTTTTTCATCACACAAATCAAAATCTTCAATATCACATGCCAAAACATCGTAGCCATCATCTTCAAGAGCGGGAATTAAATCTCCGGCAAGCATTCCGGCGCCACCTGTCACAAGCGCTAACATCTATTTCTTTCCCCCTCTTTGACGCGCTAAATATTCAACGGCAAATTCTTCAAAAGTATCATTTTCAATATGAGCTCTTATATCTTTCATCAAATTCAGCAAGAAGTGAATATTATGAATGCTCATAAGCGTTGCCGCAGTAGACTCTTGCGCTCTATATAAATGCCTTATATATGCTTTTGTGTGATTTTTGCAAGTTGGGCAATCGCAATTAGGGTCAAGCGGCGTAAAATCTTCTTCAAAACATTTATTTTTAATTATCTTATTGCCTTCCGAGGTGAAGAATGTACCATGGCGCGCATTTCTGGTTGGAAGCACACAATCAAACATATCCACCCCGCGAAGCACGCCTTCAACAAGGTCACAAGGGGTGCCAACGCCCATTAAATATCTCGGTTTATTTTCAGGCAAAAGAGGTGCAACAAGTTCAACAAAATGATGTTTCACATCTTCCGGTTCGCCAACGCTCACCCCGCCAATTGCGTAGCCAACAGCATCAAATGTCGAAATAACCCTTGCGCTTTCAATTCTCAAATCTTCAAAAAACGCACCTTGCACAATTGGGAAAAGCGCTTGGTCTTCTCTCGTGTGCGCCTTAAAACATCTTTCAAGCCACCTGTGTGTGCGCTCCATCGCTTTAACAGCTTCATCTCTTTCGCACGGATAAGGCGCGCAAACATCGAATGCCATTGCAATATCTGCCCCTATATCTTGCTGAATTTGCATAGAAACTTCAGGAGAAATGAAATGTTTTTGCCCGTTTTTAGGATCTTGAAAATGAACGCCATCTTCTTGAATTTTTCTTAATTTTGCAAGTGAAAACACTTGAAAACCGCCTGAATCCGTGAGCATTGGGCGATGAAAATTCATGAAATTATGTATCCCGCCAGCTTTTTTGATTAATTCGCACCCAGGTTTCAAATAAAGGTGATAAGAATTTGCAAGAATAATTTGAGCGCCTGTTGCTTCAATTTGCTCTTTTGTTAGCGTTTTAACAGCAGAATTTGTGCCAACAGGCATAAAAATTGGTGTTTCAATAACCCCGTGCGGAGTTTTAAAAGTGCCTCTTCTTGCCCTTGATTTTTTTGAAGTTTTTAATAATTTAAAATTAAATTGTTCCAAAATTAACCTTCAATCAAAACTTCGTACATTGATTTATAATTATCGCAAAATTCGTTTTCATTGAAGAAAAGCCCAATTTCACGTTCTGCGCTGGAAACAGAATCTGAACCATGAACAATGTTCATATTCATAATTTGCCCAAAATCCGCCCTTATTGAGCCAACATCTGCTGCGTTTGGTTTTGTTGCGCCCATAATATGGCGAGCACCTTCAACCACATCAACGCCTTCCCAAACCATCGCAACAATTGGAGCTGAAGTGATGTATTCAATTAAATCATTATAAAATGGTTTGCCAACATGTTCTGCATAATGTTTTGAGGCAAGTTCGCGCGACACTTGCATTAATTTCATTGCAACAAGTTTATATGTTTTTTGTTCAAATCTTTTAATGACTTCGCCAACAATTCCTCTTCTAACGCCATCAGGCTTCACAGCAATAAATGTTCTTTCCATTTTTATCCTCATAAAATTCTTAATATAAATTAATTTTACAATAAGAAACATTTGATGACAAATTATTTATCTCATAGTATGATTTTTGTATAGATTGGTTGGGGAAGAGAAATTACTAAGTTTGAAGACATGATGAAAACTCTGGACAGAAGAAGTGTTGATGCTAACTATTACGACACTTTGAGCATGGCAAGTTTGATTGCAAAAGTTCATGTGCCTGAAAAACATAAACAACTTGCAATTAATTACACTGTTATGAAAAAAATCTTCGGGTTTTCAGCAGTTGCTGCAAAAATCACAAATTATGAACAAGCAATTTTGAAAAAAAGAAACCTTCAACCGCTTGAAAATTTAACTATTCGCCAAATGAATCAAGAAATTGAACTTATAAAAAATTGGGCAAATTCAAAAGAACCATTGCTCACCGAATATGCAGATAAACTTTTTGAAATTAGAGTTAAAGAATTAAAATATTTAAAAGCTTGCAACTATTTTCCTCAAGGCGAGCTTTCTGACGGCTATATGGCACTTGAAAAATATTTAGAATATCTCTCAAAATAATTTTGTGATATCATTCATTTATGGAATTTGTGGCAAAAAATTTAGAAGATACGGCGCTACTAGCTGATTTTTTCGCTTCCGCAATTAAAGATGAAGGCTGTTTTTTGTGCCTATATGGCGATATTGGGGTTGGCAAAACCGCTTTTTGCAAAGAATTGCTTAAAAAAATTGGGGTTGGGCAAAAAGTTACAAGTCCAAGCTTTGTGATTTTAAACGAATATAAAGGGAACCACCTTCCTGTTTTCCATTTTGATTTATACAGGCTTGAAGAAGTGGGGCTTGAATCAATTTTGCCTGAACTTATAGAATATTCTAAAGAAAAAGTTATAACTCTTGTTGAATGGGCAAATTTTGGGGAATATGAACTGCCGTTAGATAGAATTGATGTTATGATTGAATATAATTTTGAACTTGGCGAAAACTCAAGAAAATTCACATTTAAAGCTCGCGGAAGTGAAAACGAAAGAAAACTTGCAAAGTTTAAAGAACTTATGGGGTGCGCAAAATGAATTATTTAGTTTTTGATTGCGTTTTAAATAAAAGCTACATAACACTTGTTATAGGCGACAAAACAATAAATAAAACAATTGAAAGCGACGAAAAAAATTATCATAGCGTTTATTTAGTCGCTGAAATTCAAAATATTATGAAAGAAAACAATTTAGCTTTCAAAGAACTTGATTTTATCGGCACAGACATTGGGCCTGCAAGCTTTACAGGGATTAGAACAGGTTTATGTATTGCAAAAACCCTCGCTTCGGAAGCTGATTTACCGCTTGTGCCCGTTAGCGCAGTTGAGATTTTATCTTGTGCCTTAAAAAGCAAAAAATGCACCGTGTTTGAAGACGCCAGAAGAGGAAATTATATTTACTATAACCCTGAATTTGAAACCGAGCCAAAATTAATTTTAAAAAGCGAAGCGGTGGAGCTTGCAAAAAGCGCCAAAACAGAAATAATTTGCGACACAAATTGCTATAATTATTTCTCAAGCGAAAATATCGAAACAATAAACTACGAAACAAGCGACTTTCCAATTGGCGAAATTTTAGCAAACTTAGCTTATGAAAAATTTAAAACAGGGGCAGATTTTTCATATACATTGGTAAAACCTTTGTACGTGCAGACTCCGCCTGTATTTCAAAAATAGTTTTATGCTTTTGGATAAAGAGCGCAGAAATAATTAATGCTAATTATTTAAGCAAAATGCGCAATGAAATTAGGGCAAAATGTTTTTATAATAAGAATGCGAGCCGATAGCAACCGACTAACTTTCTCGGGTCCCGAGGTATATGACGAGTCGGAAATTGTGTAATTTGTTGTCGGCTCGCATTAATTGTTTGGCAATTCGCTCTCTTCGCTTTGCCCTTCAAGCTTCATATAAAGTGCATCTTCCCAGCGAATATCAATATATTTAATCTTCCTTGCATAAGCTTTAACTTGCGGAATAGTTGCAGTTAGGCGCCTAGCACGTTTTAGGACCGTATCATTAATTTCGCCCACACGAACAAGCACGGAATCAAGCTGAATATAGACATCATGCGGGTTTCTGATATCTAAATAAACAATATTTTCTCTTGAATATGTTTCAACTGCTTTTATAAGTTTGTGTAGTTCTTGAACCCTGTTTTTATCCCAATTTTCGTAATCATCGCCTTTTGTGCCATAGCTCAAAATTTTTGTTGTTTTAAAACGAGTTGAAAGCGGCATATAATCGCGTCCAATAAACACACCATCATCAGTTACGGCTGAAATTGGCGCTGTTTCATTGTTTGGGGCAATAACAAAAAGAGGAGTTCTTTCTTGCACAACCACAAGCAACCTTGCAGGAAAAGGGAACCAAAAACGGCGCACGAAAACATTTTCGACCGCCTCAAGTTTTTCGATGTTTTTTTCAAGCTCTGTTGTATCTAACCTATAAAGAGGGAGCTGGGGCAATTCGGTTTGCCTTATCATATCAACAATTTTATATGTCGGGGTCACAACATTACCTTCGATTTTCAAAACCCAAGGCTTTGCGGCATTTAAGTCTTCATGATTTATATACCAAGAGCGCATTTTTAGAACTTTCAGCCCAAAAGCGCAAATTAAGGCAGCAATTAATAATTTCACCAAAAATCTTGCTTTGTTTATCCTTTTTCTTTGCGCAAGAATCATGCGCCTCATCTTGCTGGCGTTGAGTTTTCTTCTATAATAAGTTTGGCTTAGTTCGTTTTCAGACATTTTATTTCATTTTTAAACTTGCGGTTTTTAAAACAAGTTCAACAAGTTCATCATATTCAATTCCCATGCAATCTGCTTGAGCTGGCAAATCGCTCAAATCAGTCATTCCCGGGTTTGTATTAATTTCTAAAATATATGGTTTATTATTGTATACAAGAAAGTCAACCCTTGAAACGCCGGAGCATTCACAAGCTTTGTGGGCTTCAACTGCTAATTTTTTAATTTCCGCAGTTAACTCTTCGCTAAAATTTGCAGGCAAAATAAATTTTGTCATGCCGTCCGTATATTTTGATTCGTAATCATACCATTCATTTTTAGTTTCAAAGCCAAGAATTGGAGTTGCGAAAGTTTCACCATCAGCACCTTCAAGCACACCCACCGTTGCGCTTTCGCCTTGCAAATACTCTTCAAGAAGGATTTTTGAATCTGAAATTTTTGCTATTTCAAATGCGCTTTCAAGCTCTTCAAATGTTTCAACTTTATTCATGCCAATGCTTGAACCTTCGCTTGCGGGTTTAACCATTAATGGAAAATTAAGTTCACGAGCGAGTTTCAAATCATCTTTATTTGTCACGCAAATTGATTTTATGATAGGCAAATTAACTGAATTTAAAATTTCTTTCGTAACGCATTTATCCATGCAAATTGCGCTTGATTTTACACCGCTTCCTGTGTATGGAATTCCCATAAACTCTAAAAGCCCTTGTATGCAACCATCTTCGCCATACCTGCCATGAAGCGTGTTATATGCAAATTCAATTTTTTCTGATTTTAATTTTTCTGCAATATCAGAATTTACATCTATTAAAACAGCGTTTTCATACCCTTTTCTTAAAAGCGCGTTCAAAACATTTTTTCCGCTTCTAAGAGAAACATCTCTTTCGCTGGACATTCCGCCTGCAAGAACTGCTATTTTGCTTAATTTTGTAATTTCTGCCATATTTTTTCCTCTAATTCCGTTTTTTCACCCAAGAAAATAACCTCGGGTTTCAATTTTACATTAAACTTCTTTTCCACTTCATTATATGCAAAAAACATTAATTCTGAAATATCGGAACTTGTGGCAGAGTTTAAATTTACTATAAAATTTGCGTGAAGTTCTGAAATTTGAGCCCCGCCAATTGTTTTCCCTTTTAAACCTGCCTGTTCAATAAGCGCGCCTGCGCTCAATCCTTCAGGGTTTTTAAAAATGCTCCCTGCGTTTGGCGTTTTAAGGCTCGGTTGAGTTTTTTGCCTTTTTGAAATATTTTCGCTAATTTTTTCTTGAATTTTATTTTGTGGAGCGGGTGTTAATTCAAATTTTGCGCTAAGTAAAATATATTTCTTTTCTTGTAAAACACTTTTTCTATATGCAAATTGCATATCATCTTTTTTTAGGGTTAAAACTTTTTTTGCTTCTATATCATAAACGCAAGCCTCAAGAAAAACATCTGAAATGCACTGCCCGTGCGCCGAGGCGTTCATATAAACAGCTCCCCCCATATGCGACGGGATTGGAGCTAAAAACTCAAAACCTGAAAGCGAATTATCTGCCGCAATTTTAGATAAATAAGCAGATTTAACCCCACATTCAACCGTCACAATATTTTGCGCAATTTCAACCTTATTTAATTTATGCGTTAAAATGACAGGGGTTTTAATTCCGCTTGTTGATAAAATTACATTTGAGCCTGCACCAAGGATAATAAAATTATTAATGTGCGCTAAAAGCTGGGTTAGCTCTTCAATAGTGCTTGGAATATAAGCCACATCTGCTGTTGAAGGCAATTTATATGTGTTAAAATTTTTAAGATTGAAGTTTAATTCAGGCTCTATAGTTTTCATAAATAAACTTCCCAACATTTGTGATGTCGCCTGCACCAAGAGTCAAAACCATATCAGAAGGTTTAATAAATTCTGCAACCTCGCGGGCAACTTCTTCCATAGAACCTTTTATATAATGACATTTTGCGCCCAATTGTTCTGCAAAATCAGAACTATCAAACCCAGCAATCGGTTCATCTCCTGCGCGCCAAACATCAGTCACAATAACTTCATCGGCATCATCAAATGAAGCTAGAAAATCATTCCATAGCCCTTGAAAACGAGTGTATCTATGAGGCTGAAAAATTGCCACTATACGCCCTTTGTGGATATTTCTTGAAGCAGATAGTGTTGCTTTAATTTCGCTTGGGTGATGAGCGTAATCATCAATTATTTGAATATCATCAAATTCTTCCACGAGCTGAAACCTGCGCCCCATGCCAGAAAAACCTTCAAAATGGTTTTGAATGTCTGAAAATTCAAAACCGGCTTCCATCAAAGCAGAAACAACTGCGAGCGCATTATAAACATTATGCAACCCCGGGATTGAAAGCTTAATGTTTCCTTGCGGGGCACCTTCTTTGAGCACTGTAAATTCGGAATGTATGCCGTTTAATTTAATATTAGAAGCCATATATTTTGCAGATTTTTCAACCCCAAAAGTCACAAATTTTGAAAGTTCTTTTGAAAATTCAACAGCGCCTGAATTATCCGCATTTAAGATAATAATATCGTCTTTAGATAAATTATTTGTGAAAGTTTTGAATGTTTCAAATATTTTTTCTAAACCTGTGCCATAAAAATCGCAATGATCAGGCTCGAGATTGTTTATAACCGTGATATGCGGCGCATATTTTACGATTGTACCATCTGATTCATCAAGCTCTGCAATAAAAAATTCAGAATTTGTGGCAGAGCCGTTTGTTTTATATTTTGGAATAATCCCGCCAATTGCATAAGATGGCTTTAAGCCCATTTCTTCAAGAACAAAAGAACATAAGCCGGACGTCGTTGTTTTCCCGTGAGTTCCTGAAAAACCGATAAAATTTTTAAAATGTTTTGACACAATTTGCAAAATGTCTGAACGATGGTAAATTTCAAGCCCAAGTTCGTGTGCTCTCACCATTTCAGGGTTATCATTTTTAATAGCGGTTGAAGCAACAATTTTAGCATCAGGCGGCACATTTTCTGCACTATGCCCGATATAAATTTTTGCCCCTAAATCTTTAAGTTCTTTTGTATATTTACTGTCTGCAATGTCAGAACCCGTCACAGAATAACCTTTTTGCAAAAGAATTTTAGCAAGCGCGCTCTGCCCAATACCACCAATTGCAATAAAATGAAATTTATCCATTTGCTTTCTTTTTATCCCCTTCGCACACGCCGTGAACGGTTTTACCCCAATCCATTGTTTTTGGCGTGAAAATAATTTTTAGAATTACATAAAATACAACCGGCACCCAAAAAACAATCATATAAATTGAAGTCACAAGCGCCATCCAAACGGCTTTTATTCCGCTATAATGTGAATATTTTTGTAAACTATAAATAAAACCTGTCCAGAAGAAAATCCCCGCCGCAACAAACACAAGCATTGAAGATAAAATATTGTTGTTGTTATCTCTAACATATCTAAAAGCTTGAAGTGCAACTTCAGACACCATCCAAAACGGAAGCAAAAATTCAGAAAGATACACAATTAAATCAAAACCACAGCGAAGTGACATGTCTTTAGATGTAAAAATTTCTTTTGCAAATTCTAAATATCTGCGGATTGAACCTTCCACCCATCTTCTTCTTTGTTTAATAAGTGCAATGTAAGTTAAAACCGCTTCTTCAAAAACAATTGCATCAGGGCAAAATCTGATATCCCAACCGTTTATATGCAAGCGAGTTGACATATCAAGGTCATCTGTGATTGTTTCTTCGTTCCAACCGCCAATATCATCAAGCGCTTTTCTTTTTATAAGTTCGCCGTTGCCGCGAAGCTCCACTGCACCTTTAACCGCGTCACGCCCAATTTGCACATAAGTGTCAAAAATCAATTCATTATATTGGCAACGAGTTAAAAGGTTTTGTTTAGCATTTATAATTCTTTTTTGCGCTTGAACTGCCCCAACATTATCAGGCTCAAACACAGGCAAAAGTTTGCGGATAAAATCAGGCTCAACTTTTGCGTCAGCGTCAAACACAAGCACTGCTTCAGAGTTTGTCATTTTAAGTGCGTCGTTTAAAACTGCAGATTTCCCGGGGAATGCACTTTGTTCTCTTATTAAAAATCTAACATTTTCATATTTTTCAGCAAGTTTTTGAACAACAACGCTTGTGTCATCCGTGCTTCTATCGTCAATTACAATTACATCAAAATTATCATAATCAATTTTTAAAATGTTTTCGATTGTTTTTTCAATAACACAAGCTTCATTATGAGCGGGCACCATTATTGTAATTGATGGTTTATAGTCAGGGTTTTCTTGAAGAGGATTTTTAAGAAGTTTTCTTCTTTGGTGCCTAATAACAAAATATGTATAAATCATATACACTGCAACGAGCGCCAAAACGAAGATTATTCCCCAAAAAGCGTCAAACCAATTTTGGAAAATATATAAAAAGCCAAGCAAGGCAACTATTATAACTAAAAGTGAAATTCTAACTTTCAATTCGATATCCAACAAACTCTGATATAAAAGATATTTTAATCTAAATAAAAATATTATGCAAAAAGATTAAGTTTTTTGGTTAAGTTTTTGTTTCAAATTTAAAGAGGAATTATGTGAAATAGGCTTTTTATTTCACGAGCAATATGTTAAAATTAAGCTATGCAAAAATCACACAGACAAGAATTTGTTATTAAATCTTGCCCATCAGACGACACCGAAGGGCTTGAATATATTTTAAATTCAACCTGCAAGGAGGGTTGGGAACTCTACACTCTTTTAGAGGGCGAAGGCACAAAAGGTGCGCAATATAATTGCATTTTTGTTCGCGAAGTTTATGACGATGACACATCTGAAACAGATGATATGTCCGGCTTTAAAAGCAAAATGGAAAGAATGCTCTACACAAAAGAAGAGCCGTATGAAATTGCAAAAAATCTACAAAAGAAAATTTGCGAAAAAAGAGATAAAATCCAAGATATAAAACATTTCTTAGAAACTGCGCGCGAAGATGAAAGGGCGGTTTTAAACAGCGAAATTTCAAACGAGCTTGAAACCCTAAATTCTCTTAAAAAGCAGTTAAATAAACTTCTTTCTCCAAACAACATGACAAGCACACTTGGCGAAGAAAGGCTTTCAATCAACCTTGGAAGCAATGCTTATGAAATATATTCCGTTGATTTTGAAAAAAATCTTTTATCGGAAACCGTGCGCACAAGGCAAGAGCTTGCGGAAGAATTAGGCTATATTTTGCCAAAAGTTGCTTTTATTGAAAATCCTTCAATGGAAGAAAACAAATTTTCAATCAACATTCACGGCATTCCTGTTGCGGAAGGAGTTGCATACCCTAACCACAAAATGTACTTTGCGGAAGATTTAAACATAAAAAATTATCCAAAAGGCACAATCAAAGAGCAAGATTTTATAACAAGCAAAAAAGTTGTTTGGATTCCGTCTGAAAACACAAAAGATTATTGGCAAGAAGGAATTGAGGCTGCTGAATATGTTGCAATATATCTAAAATACTTTGCGATAAGAAATGTTTTTGAAATTTTCAATTATGCCGACATTAACCGCTATATTGAAATTGTCAGTGAAAATAATGCATTTCTTGTGGATAGCATTTTAGGCGATTTCATCACGGTTCCGGAGCTTAAATATATTTTCTGCCAATTAATTCGCGAAAGAGTCAGCATAAAAGATATTATCTATATATTTGAAAAAATTAACGATTTTGCAGAAGACCCTTCAAAAGTCGATTTGCTTGATAAAATCCGTGTTGCACTTTCTCGTCAAATAAGCCATTCTTTGGCAGATGAAAATAGAGTTATTTTAGGCTATGAAATAAATGAAGCAACAATTGCACAAATCGAAAAACAAACTGAATATTCAGACGATGAAGAAAGCTCAATTGTTCGAATTAATGCTGCAAAATTTAACAAATTAATTAAATCAATCACAAAAATTTCAAACGAAGAAGGGGTCGTGCTCGTTGCGCCGCAGCATTTAAGGCAAATTCTCTTCGCGCTTATTTCAGAGCTTTACATTGACATTCCAATTATTTGCCCTGAAGAAGTTTCTTTGGAATACGATTTAAAAATTATCGGAACAGTTTAAAATTAAAAATTATTGAGCAAAAACGCCGAGTTTTCTAAATCTTTCGTATCTTTGTTCTTTTAATTTTTTGTGCGACATTCCTTTAAATTCTTTAAGGGCAGCAACAATCGCTTCTTTCAACTCTTCTGCCATAGCTTCAGGGTCGTGATGTGCACCGCCTTCAGGCTCATTTATAATGCTATCAACAATGCCAAACTCAAGCAAATGTTCGCCCGTGATTTTAAGTGCGTCTGCAGCGTCTTTTGCTCTTGTTGCGTCGCGCCACAAAATTGAAGCACAACCTTCAGGCGAAATAACTGTATAATAAGCATATTCTAAAATCATAACTTTATTTGCAACGGCAAGCCCTAAAGCACCGCCTGAACAGCCTTCACCGGTAATAATTGAAATAATTGGCACATCAAGCTTTGCCATTTCTTTAATATTTACCGCAATTGCAGTCCCTTGCGCAGTTTGCTCTGCCATAATCCCAGGGTACGCACCTGTTGTATCCACAAGAGTAATGATTGGAAGCGAAAACTTTGAAGCATGTTCCATAAGCCTCAAAGCCTTTCTGTAACCTTGCGGTTGAGGCATACCAAAATTATATTCAAGGTTTTCTTTTGTCGTTTTGCCTTTTTGAGTTCCAATTATCATAACAGATTGCCCAGCAATGCGAGCAATACCGCCAATTATAGCCCTATCATCAGAGCCTGTTCTATCCCCATGGAGCTCAACGAAATCCTCTGTCATTAAATTGACATAATCAAGAAATGTTGGCCTGTCCACATGACGTGCTATTTGCAATTTTTGGAACGGTTCAAGTGATGAATAAAGTTCTTTTTTATATTCTTCCGTTTGCTTCTTCAAAATCTTAATTTCCTTACTATAATTCATTTTGGTTTCGCCTGAAACCGTTTCAAGTTCTTTTATTTTTTCTTGCATTATATAAATTGGTTTTTCAAAATCTAAAATATGATTATTTTCTTGTTTCATTTATTTTGCTCCAAATGAATTTTGAGAATTTTTGAAAGCGTAGACTTCATTTCTTTTCTCGGAAGCACCATATCAATTTGCCCGTATTTGAGCAAATATTCTGCTGTTTGGAAATCTGCAGGGAGCTTTTCTCGGATTGTTTGCTCAATCACCCTTCTGCCTGCAAAACCAATTCTTGCGCCTTTTTCTGCAATCATAATATCGCCCAATGTGCCAAAACTTGCAGTAACGCCGCCGAATGTCGGCTCGCATAAAACTGTTATGTATAATAATTTTGCTTCGTTTAATTTTGCAACCGCGCAGCCTGTTTTTGCCATTTGCATAAGCGAAAGTGCGCTCTCTTGCATTCTTGCCCCGCCTGATGAAGTGAAAACAACAACCGGCAATTTTTCTTCAAGGGCATATTCCATAATTTTGGTAATTCTTTCGCCAACAACAGAGCCCATGGAACCGCCCATATAGTCAAAATCCATAATGGCGGAAGCAACTTTCGTGCCTTCAATTTCGCCTGTGCCCACTATAACTGCTTCGTCAAGTTCTGTTTTTTCTTTTGCGTCAAGTTGCCTTTGTTTATAAGTTTGCGTGTCCACAAACTCAAGAGGGTCACAAGGAAGAATGTTTTGAAATTTTTCTTCGAATGTACCTTCATCAAAAATAAGCTTTATTCTGTCTTTCGCCCCAATTCTAAAATGATAATCGCAATATGGGCAAACATTTAAATTGTTTTCTAAATCGCTTTTAGGCAATTGTGCATTGCAATTGTAGCAAAGCGTCCATAATCTTCCGATAGAATCATCTACCTTGACTTCATTATCTCTTGCGGCAATTTGCGCCGTCTTACGTGCATTAAACCAATCGGCCAGAGTCATAATTCACTCCCATTAACCTCATTCGACAATAATAAACCACACCAATTCAAAAAGTCAACAATATTAAGAAAAAATGCCCAAAAGGCGCGAAATTAAAAGAAAAATACGCCGCCACAACAATTGACAACCGCAAAAAAAATTTATATAATTTCTAGTAAAATAGGAGAACAAAATGGCATTTTACGGTTATTGGATTATTGCAAGTATAATCTTCGCGTTTTTAGAACTTGCCACGCCATCTTTATTTTTTCTGCATTTAGCGGCAGGCGCTTTAATAACAGCCGTTATTGCATATTTTGGCGCAAGTTTAACAGTTCAAATTATTGTGTTTATCGTAATTTCATTGTTGAGCTTACTGTTCATAAGACCAATTTTTATGAAGAAAAAAGAGCAGAAAACAGAATTTGAAGAACACTATATGGATAAAACGGTTGAAGTTATTGAAGATATAGGCGCAGATGGCACAAGCGGAGTTGGTAAAATTAAAATTTACGACGAAGTTTGGAATGCAAAAAGCAACGACAATTGCCTTATAAAGACAGGCGAATTTGCAAAAATCACTAAAATCGATAGCTTAACAATGTACGTAGAAAAAATAGGAGAAGAAACAAAATGTTCGGAATAATATTTACATTAATTTTATGCCTTGCAATAGTAGTATTTATTCAATCAATTAAAATTGTTCGACAAGCACAAGTTATGATAATTGAAAGGCTTGGTGTGTATAACAGAACCCTAAATGCAGGCTTTAACCTCATTATTCCTTTCTTTGATGTGCCAAAAGAACTACATGTGCGCACAACTGTTAAAGGCATGGACGGAAGATTTCATGTAATAAACTCTATGAGCAACATTATTGACTTAAGAGAAACAGTTTTTGATTTTCCGCCTCAAAACGTAATTACAAAAGATAACGTAAAAATCACAATTGACGCTCTTTTATATTATCAAATTTTTGACCCTAAAAAAGCCGTTTACGCTATTGCTAACTTACCTGAAGCAATTGAAAAATTAACTCAAACAACATTAAGAAACGTAATTGGCGAAATGGAACTTGACGCAACTCTTAACTCAAGAGAAACAATCAACGCAAAATTAAGAGATACTCTTGACAGTGCAACAGATAAATGGGGCGTAAAAGTTAGCAGAGTTGAACTTAAAGACATTAACCCACCTCGTGAAATTCAAGATTCAATGGAAAAACAAATGAAGGCTGAACGTGACCGTCGTGCAACAATCCTTGAAGCAGAAGGTCAAAAGAAAGCTGCAATCCTTGAAGCAGAAGGCTATAAAGAAAGTTTAATCAACAAAGCAGAAGGTGAAAAACAATCTGCAGTTCTTGTTGCAGAAGGTGAAGCTATCGCTCGCGTTAAACAAGCGCAAGGTGAAGCAAGCGCCATTAAACAAGTAATTGAAGCAATTGCAGGAAATGGTCAACCGGATAAATATTTAATTGCAATGAAATATCTTGAAACCTTAAAAAGTATTTCTGCTGGTCAAAATAATAAAGTTGTTTATATGCCATACGAAGCAACAGGCGTTCTAAGCTCTATTGACGGCATTAAAGAGATGTTAAATGCAAAATAATAATAAAAGAATTTTAATAGTTGACGACGAAGAGGAAATTCGCGACCTGCTTGAGTTTGATATAGCTCACTCCGGCTATATTACAGATACCGCAACAAATGGCGAAGAAGGTCTTAAAAAGGCTCTTCAAAACAACTATGACTTAATTATTCTTGATGTTATGATGCCAAAAATTAACGGTTTTGATGTGTGCAAGAATATTCGCCTTGCGCACATCGATACACCGATTTTAATGCTTACTGCAAAAGGCACGATTGACGACAAAACCCAAGGTTTTGAAAAAGGTGCGGATGATTATCTGGTTAAGCCTTTTGATATTAAAGAAGTTTTGCTTAGAATTAGAGCGCTGCTTAGAAGAAATGACTCTGAAACAACATCTCAAAATAGCTCAAACGAAATTTTAAGAGCAGGAGACATTGAAATTCTCCCCAATTCCTTAGAAGCTGTAATTGTCGATAAAAAAGTTAAGCTCACCCCAACTGAATTTGAAATTTTATATTGTCTTATGCAACATTTAAACAACCCTGTCAGCCTTGCCGTGCTTCTTGACGAAGTTTGGGGCTATGGAAGCGACGAAGATGTTAGAATGGTGAGAGTGCATGTGGGCGGTTTAAGGCAAAAAATTGAACCGGATACAAAAAATCCAAAATATTTACACACAGTTATAAATATTGGCTATAAGCTGACACCGTTTGGTTTTGAAGATGATAAAGACAATAACAAGTAAATTAAATTTAAAAAGACCAAAAATTGTTGAACAAATTATGGTCGTGCTGTTTTTTGCAGTCATAATTCCTTTTGTCACAATCGGTTTTATTATATCTAACGTTTCGCAACACACAATCAGAAAAGAGTTAAACTATTCTGCCACAATGCTTGCGCAATATGTGGGCGAAAATGTTGCTTTATATTATAAAATTGCACCAAAAGACTTTGAAAATTTTGACGTAATTTTAAACAAAAAACTTGCCGGCGAAAAAAGAGAGATTTTTGTTATAGATGAAAATAAAAATGTCGTGGCAACAAATTCTAAAAACATAGAAAATGCAAAAACTCTAATCAACGATTTACCGCTTATTTTAAAAACAGATTCTCCGGAACTATACGGGCACCTCAAAAACCAACCGATGGCATATTATAAATTGCAAAATCCTGAATGGATTGTGATTGTAAATACAACAGCAAAAATCACAAAAAACACAATAAACATTGCCCGTTTTAAAATTATTTTGTCACTTTTGCTTAGTGTAACATTTATTTTCTTTATAGTTGGGCTTTATATTTTCTATTTATATCTTAATATGCGCCAGCTTTTAAAAGGCGTTACTGCGCTATCTAAGGGGAATTACGAACGCAAAATCAGGCTTATTAAAAACATTTTTTCGCCATACGAAATGTATTTTTTGACCAAAGAATTTAACTATATGGCGCGAAAAATCAACACCTCATACAAAGATTTGTCAAAGAAAAATCTTGAACTTGAACGTTCAAATGAATTTCGCTCTAATTTGGTGAGCGCTATAAGCCACGAATTTAGAACCCCGCTCACAAGCATTATTGGTTATTCTTCAAGGCTTATGAGGCATGATATAGAACTTGACGACGAGACGAAAAATAAATCGCTTAGAATAATTAAAGAACAAGCGCAACTGCTCTCAAGAATGGTTGAAGATTTGCTTGTGGTGCCGGAAATTGAAAGTTATAGCTTGAAATTAAATATGGAGCCAATCAGCATAATTGAAATTCTTGAAAAAGCCGTGATTTACACAAACCCTAAAAATCATGAAATAAATGTTGATATTGAAGATAATATTTCCTATGCTATGGCAGACTCTGACAGGCTTTTGCAAGTGTTGTTAAATCTTATAAGCAATGCGATTAAATATACAAAAGACGAAGAACCGATTGAAATTAATGTAAAAAATGCAGACAAAAAAATCATTATAGAAATATCTAACCCGCATGAAAAAATCGAAGAAGAAATGCTTGCAAAACTTTGCGATAAATTTATAAGAGCCGAATCTGAGCTCACCAGAACCACACGTGGCACAGGGCTTGGGCTGTTTATTGTTAAAGGGCTGACAAGCGCTATGAACATTGGGTTTGAAATTAAAAGCGAAGAAGGAAAATTTACTTCAACACTTATTTTTGAAAGTTGCGAACAATGAATTTTATGCAAATAGCACTAGATGAAGCAAAAAAATCAGGGGGCGATTTGCCCATCGGTTGCGCTATCGTTAAAGATGGCGAAATTATAGCCACTTCACACAATGAAAAAGAATTAACAAACGACCCAACTGCACATGCAGAAATGCTCTGCATTAGGCGCGCTTCTAAAGTGCTCGGCGCAAGGTTGAACGGTTGCGAAATGTATGTGACGCTTGAGCCTTGCCCTATGTGCATGTGGGCAATTCTTGAAGCAAGGGTTGATAAACTTTATTTTGGGGCGCACGACTCGTTTTATGGCGCAACTTCCGTTTTGAATTTAAAGGATTTAGCAAATTCTAAAATCGAAATTAAAGGCGGAATTATGGAAGAAGAATGCTCTGTGCTTATCAAAAATTACTTTGCAAAATTAAGAAACAAAAATGAAAAATAAACTTGAAGAATTAAGAGAAAAATACGAAACAAAAGATTTTATAAAAGACGACCCAATTCAATTTCCGCACAGGTTCAAAACCCTTGAAGATATTGAAATAGCGGGGCTTATTGCTTCGGGCTTTGCATACGGCAAAAGAGAGCTTTTTATTAAAAAATTGAACATATTATTTAAAATTATGAATAACAAACCGCTTGAATTTGTTTTGGATATTGAAAACAAAGAATGCAAATTAAAAGGGTTTATTTATAGATTTATCAAGGATTATGACCTTGTTTGCATATTTAGAGCATTAAATAAATTATACTCATCAAAAAGCAATTTGCGAGAACTTTTCTACAAAAGCAAAAAGGAATTTGACTCGCTTCAAGGGGTTGTTGATTATTTTTACAATTTTGCAGATAAAAATTGCTCTCAAGGGTTTTACCATTTTATGCCGAACCCAAAAAATAATGGCGCAGAAAAAAGGCTCAATATGTATTTAAGGTGGCTCACGCGCGGGGGCGAGGTCGATTTAGGGGTTTGGGATATTTATAAACCATCGGAGCTTTTAATTCCGCTCGATGTCCATGTGGCAAATATTTCGAGGCAATTCAACTTGCTCAATAGAAAATCAAATGACATGAAAGCAGTTATTGAACTCACTGAAAAATTGAAAACTTTTGACCCGAACGACCCTGTGAAATATGACTTCGCACTGTTTGGGTTAGGGGTGAATTCACAAGAGTAGAAATGTAGGTTGGGCTTTCAACCCAACGACACAAAACATAAATCTAATTTTTCAAAATTTTTATCACTAAACAGAAAAAGCGGAGAGGTTTTGCGGTCACAGCTTTGGTTGTATTTTGTAAAGCATATTTTTGTTAAATAGCTTTTCGCAAAAGCTCGACTGCGATTTCTGAGATAAAAATTTGAAAAATGGCAGGAACTAAGCAAGAGCCCATGTTTCTTTCTTTTTGTTTCGTTTTTACCGAAGGTATCACCTTATTTCTAACACTCGCAAGCTCGCGTAAGAACTAAGGGGTTCTTACTTTCCCTTACGGCGTTTGAAGTGAAAAAGAGAGAACTCCTTGACTCTTTGCGAACACGTGAGCATTAGAGGCAAGGTGGTGCTTTAGCAAAAATGAAAGAGCAAAAATAAACGCTATGTTGCATTAATTGGTAAGATCCTGAACAGCTTGAAAATTACGGCTTCACCTTATTTTCTACGCTTTCAGGATGACGGGTTATATATAAGCCGTTGGGCATACTTGCCCAACCCACGTGTTTGCAAAACAACCTACAATTTAAAATACAAATTTCATATTTGAGCTATAATAATTTTAAGAAAGCAGGCGAATAATCGCGCGAGAAATCGTGAGGAAAGTCCGAGCATTCAAGAGCAGTCCGCTTGAGAAAGTCAAGTGCGTGTGAACGTGAGGAAAGTGCCACAGAAAAGAAAAATGCTGTGTTCCCAAGCGAGCCTTGATGAAAGGCGAGCTGGAACCTTAGAAGACCGCCGTAGGATAATTGAGCTTTTGAGCGGCTGCGCAAGCAAAAGCGAAAACAAGCGAAATACCCACAGGCGGAAATCAACTGAACCCAGCGATTGTGCAACGGTGAGGTAAGAGCTCACCAGCTAATCTCGAGAGGGATTAGGCTAGGTAAACCCCGGACGAATGCAAGTTTAAATGTGTAAAAGAGTTGCTCGCTCGTCTTGAAAAAGAGTGCACGACAAAACGCTAGTGTTATAGTGCAAACTATATCCCAGACAGATGATTATTTAAAACAGAACTCGGCTTACTACCTGCTTTCTTTTTTAGAATTGTTTTAAAAATCTTACATCATTATTAAAGAATAATCTGATGTCATCAATTGCATATTTAAGCATTGTGAGCCTTTCAACGCCCATGCCGAATGCAAAACCTGAATATACATCAGGGTCGATATTCACATCTCTTAAAACGTTAGGGTCAACCATGCCTGCGCCCAAAACTTCTAACCAACCTGTGCCAGAGCATGTTGGGCAGCCTTTTCCGCCGCACATAATACATTGAACATCAATTTCAACAGATGGCTCTGTGAATGGGAAATAGCTGCTTCTAAACCTGATAGGACGGCTTGCGCCAAAATATAGTCTGATAAATTCGTTTAAAACACCTTTCAAGTGCGAGAATTTTACGCCTTTATCCACATACAAACCTTCGATCTGGTGGAACAAATCATTTTTTCTTGCGCTAACATTTTCAGAACGGTAAACACGCCCAGGGGAGATAACTTTAATTGGCGGGTTTGTGTGCTCCATTGTGCGCACTTGAGCATTAGAAGTTTGGCTTCTAAGCACAACGTTTTTGCCAACTTCAGTGTAGAAAGTGTCTTGCATATCTTTTGCAGGGTGTTCCGGTGGGAAGTTCAACAAATCAAAATTATATTTTTCAACTTCAACTTCCGGTGAATTTTTTGCTTCTGTGATTGAAAAACCTAAATGTTCAAAAATTTCAACAATTTCGTTAACTGTTTGAGTGAGCGGGTGAACTTTTCCTCTTGGGATGTATGTTGAAGGCAAAGTCACGTCAATTATTTCCGCATTAAGTTTTTCATTTAATTCTTTCGCATAAAATAATTCATATTTTTGAAAAGCCAAGTTTTCAAGTTCACGAGAAACTTCATTCAACAATGAACCGATTTTTGGTCTGTCTTCAGGAGATACATCTTTCATGCCTTTTTTAAGGTTTGTAAGCTCTGAAGAACGGGAAAGATAAGCGTTTTTAAACTCTTCAAGTTCTTTTAAGTTGTTTATGTTTTCTAGTTCGCTTAATGCTTTGTTTTTAATTTCAATAATTTTGGCTTCCATTTTTTCCACCTTTCCTACGGATAAAAAATAGCACAAAAATAACTTATGTTCAAATAAATATAACTATAAAAACATCGCATTTTTTTAAAATATTTGTTATAATTTCACTTATGAAAATTAATGAATATATAGAACACACTTTGCTCGCACCAAGTGCAACAAATGAAAAAATTGAAAATCTAATTAAAGAAGCGCAAGAAAACAGGTTTTTTGGGGTTTGCATAAACCCTTCATATATAAAATTTGCAAAAAATATTATTATGAATGGCGAATTTAAACCGACATTGGTGACGGTTGTGAATTTTCCTTTGGCTTCAAACACACTGCCCGTAATTCTAAAGCAAACAGAGCTCGCACTGTCTGAAGGAGCAGAAGAGATAGATACGGTTGTTAACATTTCCGAACTTAAAAACAAAAATTGGGCACAAGTTGAATTAGAAATTAAAAAAACCAAAGAAATTTGCGGAGGGAATAATTTAAAAGTTATTCTTGAAACAGATTTACTAACAAAAGATGAAATTAAAACAGCGTCTAAGCTTGCAGCAAATGCCGGCGCAAACTTTGTTAAAACTTCAACAGGTTTTGTTAAAGGTGGAGTTGGCGCAACGGTTGAAGATGTAAAAATTATGTATGAAGTTGTAAAACCGTATAATATGGGCGTTAAAGCCTCCGGCGGAATAAAAACATATTCTCAAGCGCTTGCTCTTATTGAAGCAGGTGCAACTAGGCTCGGCACATCAAGCGGTATTGAAATAATGAAAGGATAAATAATGGACAAAATCACAATTCGTTCGGACAGGGACACAGACTACACATTCACATACAAAGGCGAAGAAGTGGTACTTAAAGCAGGAAAAATTTTAAGCATTTCAGGCGGTTTAAATGATGTTATTTTGCCGACCGTTGCAATGAAAATAATGAATAATTTAATTGTAATTAAAGGTGACGTGAAATAATGGAAAAAACAGCTCAAAAAATTATTATTACAATCACAGGTGCAGATAAAATCGGTATTGTTGCAAAAATAACAAACGTTTTAGCCGATTGCGAAGCAAATATTGAAGACATTAGACAGTCAATTATGCAGGGTCATTTTATTATGATGATGTTGTGCGACATTTCAAAAAGCAAAAAATCTTTTAAAGAAATCAAAGAAATTTTAAGCGAAGCAGCAACTTCGCTTGAGATGGAAATTTGGGTTCAAAGAAAAGAAATTTTTGACAAAATGCACACAATTTAAGGATATAAAATGGCAATTTTTAACACTAAAAATGTAATAGAAACTATCGAGATGATTAAAACTCACCATCTTGATATCAGAACAGTTACTCTTGCTTTAAGCTTGAGAGATTGCGCGGACCCTGATTACAAAGTTTGCGCCGATAAAATTTACAACAAAGTTTTAAATTATTCTAAAAATTTATCAAAATTTGCAGATGAATTAGAAGATGAATTTTCAATTCCGATTGTAAATAAAAGAATTGCAGTCACCCCAATTTCTCTTGTTGGCGAAAGCTGCAAAGAAAAAAATTATGTTTATTTAGCACAAACTTTAGATAAAGTGGCAGAAGATGTTAAAGTCGATTTTATCGGCGGGTTTTCAGCGCTGGTTGAAAAAGGTTGCACTGTTGGAGATAGAGCCTTTTTAGAGTGCATTCCTGAAGCACTTGCGACAACAAAAAGAGTGTGCTCTTCTGTGAACCTCGCAACATCAAAAGCAGGAATTAATATGCTCGGCGTTTTAAAAATGGGCGAAATAATTAAAGAAACCGCCAATTTGACAGCAAACGCAGATGGGCTTGGCGCAGCAAAACTCGTATGCTTTTGCAATTCTGTCACAGATAACCCGTTTATGGCAGGCGCATACTGCGGGGTGAACGAACCTGAATGCGCGCTAAACATCGGCGTTTCAGGCCCAGGGGTGGTTTGCGCAGCAATTAAAGATTTGCCAAAAACAGCAGACCTTGGCGAAGTTGCAAATGTAATTAAAAAAACAGCTTTCAAAATCACAACAACGGGCGAATTAATTGGCAGAGAGCTTGCAAAGAGGCTTGATATCCCGTTCGGCGTGATAGACCTTTCTCTTGCGCCAACTCCTGAAGTAGGCGACAGCGTTGCTGAAATTTTCCAAGCAATGGGGTTGGAACAAGCCGGCGCACATGGCACAACTTGCGCTCTTGCAATGCTTAACGATGCCGTTAAAAAAGGCGGGGTTATGGCTTCAAGCTATGTTGGCGGATTATCCGGCGCGTTTATTCCTGTTTCAGAAGACAATCAAATGATACAAGCTGCAAAAACAGGCGCGCTCACAATTGATAAACTTGAAGCAATGACAAGCGTTTGCTCTGTTGGGCTTGATATGATTGCAATCCCTGGGGATACAAGCGCAAAAACAATTTCGGCAATTATCGCAGATGAAATGGCAATCGGCATGATAAACAAAAAAACAACTGCCGTAAGAATTATTCCTGTGCCTAACAAAAAAGTTGGCGATGTTGCAGTGTTTGGCGGGCTGCTCGGCGAATGCCCAATTATGCCTGTGCACACTTTGAACTCAGATGTGTTTATCGAAAGAAGCGGAAGAGTTCCTGCTCCAATTCACAGCTTAAACAATTAATTTTTTAAAATAAAAAATGAGGGCGCAAACTAAATTGTGCCCCCATTTTTATATCTATACTTTTGAATTAAGACAAGTCTTTATAACTTCCCGTAAATTCATCTGCATAAGTTGTGTGTAAAAGTTCATGTGCCAAGTGTGAATTTGGTTTTTCTAAATACTCATCATACAATTTGATAATATCTTTGTTTTCATGGGATTTTCTAAATTCAGTGTCACATTTATCTTCCATATATAGCCCTTCTGCTCTTTTTGCGCGAAGTTCAGGAGTGTTACAGCTTGTTGGCTGACCGCCACCATTCACGCAACCCCCAGGGCATGCCATAACTTCAAGAAGTTGGAAGTCAGCAGTTCCTGCTTTAATTGCTTGAATTGCTTTTTCTGCTTCAACAAGGGTTGAAACAACTTTAATTTTAACTTTTGTGCCTTTAATATCTAAAACAACATCTTTGTTGTATGCGTTTTTATCAACACCTCTTAATTCAACAATGTCGTCATGAGCGATATTTTCGCCTGTAATTAAATAGTAAGCAGTTCTCGCAGCAGCTTCTGCAACACCGCCTGACGCACCAAAGATTGTTGCAGCGCCGGTGTATGCACCAAATGGCGAATCTGCTTCTTCGGCTTCAATTGTTTTTAAATCGATACCTGCCGATTTTATCATTTGTGCAAATTCTTGAGTTGTGAGCACAAAATCAGTGTCGAATTGGCCATCTTTCACTAATTGCTTACGTTTAATTTCCGCTTTTTTCGCTGTGCAAGGCATAATGGAAACAACAACCGTGTTTTCTTTTGTGTAACCTTCTTTTGTTTTTGGAAGAATATATTTCACAAGCGAAGATAACATTGATTGCGGAGATTTGCAAGAAGAAAGATGATTGAGCATATCAGGGTGTTGAGTTTCAACATATCTCACCCAAGCTTGGCAACAAGAAGTGAATAGCGGCAAATTTTCTCCTTTTGTCACTCTTTCAATAAATTCTGTTGCTTCTTCCATAATTGTTAAATCTGCCGCGAAGTTTGTATCAAAAACTAAGTCAAAACCTATTTTTCGCATTGCTGAATAGATTTTGCCTATCACATTTTCGCCTGCTTTCATATCAAACATTTCGCCAAGCGCAACACGAACCGCAGGCGCAACTTGAACAACCACTTTTTTAGTCGGATCATTAATTACATCCCACACTTTGTCAACTTCATTTACTAAAGTTAGCGCACCTGTTGGGCAAACAGCCTTACATTGCCCGCAATATACGCAATCAACATCAGCCAAAGCGCGCCCAGCAACAGGGCCAACTGTTGTTCTAGAGCCTCTGTTTGCAAAGCCTAAAACTGCGTGCCCTTGATATTCTTTGCAAGCACGAACGCACGCGCCGCATAGAATACATTTGTTCGGGTCACGAACGATAGATGGGTTAGAATGGTCGATAGGTGCATATTTTTCAGGTTTTTTCTGTGCATATCTGATATTTCTAACGCCATATTCTTCAGAATATTTTTGAAGTTCGCAATTTCCTGATTTATCACAAGTTGTACATTCTCTATCGTGATTTGCGAGCAATAATTCAAGAACTGTTTTTCTAATTTTGCGGACTCTTTCTGAATTTGTTTTCACATTAATACCTTCTTCCGGAGGCATTGTGCAAGAAGAGTTAACAATTGTTCTGCCGTTTGGATAAACAACTTCAACAACACACATTCTGCAAGCACCGAATTGAGTCAAATCAGGACGGTAACAAAATGTTGGGACGTTAAACCCGTTTTTGCGGATAACCTCAAGAAGGTTTGGTTCATTATCGAACTGAACTTCTTTTCCGTTTATAAATAATGTTTTTGCCATTTCTAATTCCCTTTACTATTTCACTTTTATTGCTTTAAATGGGCAAGATGAAACACATGCGCCACACTTAATACATTTTTCTTGATCAATTTTGAAAGGATTTTTAATTTCGCCTGAAATTGCACCAACCGGACAAGTTCTAGCGCATTTTGAACAACCCTTACAAGATGATTCGTCAATTTCGATTGTTTTAAGTGCAGTACATACTCCCGCAGGACATCTTTTGTTAACGATGTGTTCAATATATTCATCTCTAAAATATTTAAGAGTTGATAATACAGGATTTGGAGCAGTTTTACCAAGCCCGCAAAGTGAACCATCTTTAACCGCATACGCAAGCTCTTCAAGTAAATCTAAATCTTCAAGAGTGGCTTGACCTTTTGTGATTTTAGTCAAGATTTTTAGCATATTTTTTGTACCTTCGCGGCAAGGAGTGCATTTGCCGCAAGATTCATTTTGCGTGAAATTCATGAAAAATCTTGCAACTTCAACAATGCAAGTGTCCTCATTCATAACAACAAGCCCGCCTGAACCAACCATAGCGCCTGCTGCTGTCAGAGAATCATAGTCCATTGGCAAATCAAGGTGTTCTTCTGTTAAGCAACCGCCTGAAGGCCCGCCAATTTGAACCGCTTTGAATTTTTTGCCGTTTCTAATTCCACCACCAATTTCATAAATAATTTTGCGGAGCGTAGTTCCCATAGGAATTTCAATAAGCCCTGTGTTATTGATTTCACCTGTAACAGCAAAGGTTTTTGTTCCTTTTGATGTTTTAGAACCAAGGTTTGCAAACCAATCAGCGCCTTTTAGAATGATTGGCGGAATGTTTGCAAGAGTTTCCACGTTGTTAATTAAAGTAGGCATTCCAAACAAACCTTTGTTTGCAGGGAATGGCGGTTTCGGGCGAGGCATACCGCGTTCGCCTTCAATCGAAGCAATAAGCGCTGTTTCTTCACCGCAAACAAACGCGCCTGCGCCTTCTTTAATATGAATTGAGAAGTTAAAGCCTGTATTCATAATGTTTTCGCCAAGGAAGTGCATTTCTTCAGCTTGAGCAATTGCAATTCTTAACCTCTTAATTGCCATCGGATATTCAGCTCTAACATAGATATATGCTTCATCAGCGCCAATTGCAAAACCTGCAATTGCCATACCTTCAAGAAGTTTATGTGGGTCGCCTTCCATAATTGACCTGTCCATAAACGCCCCTGGGTCGCCTTCGTCACCATTACAAACAACATATTTTTTGCCTGTTGGGGACACGGCATTTTTTGTGAACTGCCATTTGTTCCCTGTTGGAAAACCACCGCCGCCACGGCCTCTTAAGCCTGATTTTTGAACTGTATCAACAACCGCTTGAGGGTCATTTGCTTCAAGCACTCGATGAAGTGCTTCATAGCCGTTTAGCGCAATTGTTTCTTCGATTGCTTCCGGATTTAAGTGACCGCAATTTGCAAGAGAAACACGAGTTTGTTCTTTATAGAATTTAATATTTTCATTTTTTTGAACATGCTCACCTGTTGCAGGGTCAACATATAAAAGCCTTTCGACCGGTTTCCCGCCAATTATATGTTCATTCACAATTTCATCAACATCGGCTAATTTAACTTTTACATAAGTTACATGCAACTCCGGAATTACAACAAGAACCCCTTGTTCACAAAAACCATGACAACCTGTTGGAACAGCGGTCATTTTATCTTTTTCGCCAAGCGGATTAACTGTTAATCCGTATTCTTTAAATTTTTCCACGATTGCAATAGAACCGTTTGCAACACAACCTGTACCTGCACAGATTAAAACTCTTAAGCCTTGTGCATTAACTTTTTCAATTGCTGCTTTTTGGATTGGTGTAATATCTTGTATCATCTTATTTCCTCTCCTCGCTTAAAAGTGTATCAATAATGGTTTTAACGGCATCTGATGTCATTTTTGGATAAACCTTTTCGTTTATTACAATAACAGGAGCAAGACCGCAAGCACCTAAACAGCTGACTGTTTCAACAGTGAAAAGACCGTCGTCGCTCGTAAATTGACCGTCTTTAAGATTTAATTTACCTTTAATTGCGTTAAATACGGGCATTGAACCCCTAACGTGGCAAGCTGTTCCGTCGCAAATTTTAATTACATATTTTCCTTTTGGGTCTAAAGAAAATTGGGAATAAAAAGTTGCAACACCATAAATTGTCGCCGGAGATAAAGGCATTTTTGTACCTAAATAAATAATAACTTCTTCGGGAAGGTAATTGTATTCACCTTGAATAGCTTGAAGGATAGCAATTAAGTTTGCTTTTTTGTATTCGTATTTTTCTAAAATCGAATCAACAACTCCAAACCCACCCGCAAAAGCCGTTTTGAAACTTTTTTCAACGTCCATTTTTGCTCCTTATTTTGCATGAGTATAACAACAAATCAAGTAGTATTATCTCATTTTATGAGATAATTTGCAAGAAAATTAGACTTCATTAATGATATTTTGTTTAAAAAAATTAAAGTTGTTTTAATATTTTTTGGGCGATTTTTTCTTTGTTTAATTTTTTATATGTGTATGCAAGATTATAAAAATATTTTCGCTCATTTGGGTTATACACTGTCGCATTTATAAAGCTTTTTTTCGCTTTTTTATAATCACCTAATTCTAAATACGCGCACCCTAAATTATAATGTCCGGACGCAAAATCTTTTTTAATTTTCAGTGCTTGTTTATAATTTTCAACCGCTAAATCATATTTTTTCAATCTTGAATATAAAAGAGCAAGGTTATAATATGCTTTATAATTTTTATTATCTGCAAAAATTGCCTTTTGGTAATAGTTTAGAGCGCTTTTTATATCATCTTTAGTGTCATAAATATTTCCTATAAGAAGCAAGGTTTCGCTATCATAATTTTTTTCATCAATTTGAGCAATTATTTGATATGCCTCATCATATTTCCCAAGATTATAGCTAGCCCTGAAAAATTCCACAATTTCAGCTTGTTTTTGTTCATCCGATATTTCTTCTTGAGAAAATACAGGCAAAATCAAGAAAAATGTAAAAATAATCAAACTTATGAATGATTTGAATATATGCAATTTTAATATAGTATTTAAGTAACCCATTTTTTTATTTTTCAAGTACAATTAACATTATGCTACATTTAATTAAAATGTGCAATTTCAAAAGGAAGAGTAATGGTTAAATTAGAGGACAGGCCAAGGCAAAAAACCAAATATTACAGAAGGAAAAGCAACGAGATAAACTCTTTTTCCAAGTCCTTTTGTACAACATTTTTAGTTATTTTAGTCATTGCTGGCGCAATATACGGCAGGGATTTTTTCAGAGATTTATTCTTAATTGCGATGGGTCAAAAAGCGCCAAAGCTTGAATTTCAACTTCCTTTTTCACAAAAAAGACAAAACATTTTAGTTATGGGGGTTGATGTTAACCACACTTCTAAAGATTTGTTTAAAAGAAACAGGTCAGACACAATTCTTGTTGTCAGCATTGAACCTGCCACAAAAGACGTAAATATTTTATCAATTCCAAGAGATTCAAAAGTTTATATTGCAGGAAAAAATGAACCAGATAAAATTAACCATGCATTTGCGTTCGGCGGTGTAAAATGCAGTATAAGAACAATTGAAGAAAGTTTCGGCATAAAAATTAATCATTATCTGGTTGTGTCTAATAAAGCATTAATTGATTTTATCGACGCTATTGGCGGGCTTGAAATTGATGTTGAAAAAGATATGCACTATAACGATTACTCAGGAAAACTTCACGTAAATCTTAAAAAAGGCAAACAAACATTATCGGGGAAAGAAATTGAAGGATATGTTCGCTTTAGAAAAGATGCATTGGGCGACATAGGAAGAATTAAAAGGCAACAAAATTTCTACCACGCATTATCGAATGCCCTCAAACAACCTTCTGTGCTTGTGAAAATTCCTGACGCAATAAAAATTGCTTCAAAAAGCATAAAAACAGATATGTCTTTTTATGAATTATCTCAATACGCGCTTTTTGCAAAAAGTTTAGACGATTCTGACATTCAAGCAGCAACTTTGCCTGGGGAACCTTCTGAAACAGGCGTTATAAGCTATTGGATTGTTGATTATGAAAAAACACAAGCCTTAATTAACAGTTTTATTTATAGAGAAGGGAAAGCAACACCTGAGGACCCTATTGACATTTATATTGCATACACGGCCGCTCATGAAACAGAAGCGATGAGCGCAAAAGAACAGCTTGAAGAAATGGGCGCAAATGTCAAAATGTTTGAAAAAGATAAGCTTTCAAGCGAACAAATTGCAGTAAATAATTTAAAATTATCTTCAAGTATTATAAAAAATTACAAAAGACACATTCCGGAATTAAAAAATAAACAAATTATTTATGATAATTTCGGAAACAGCTCAAGAGATTATACTATTTTCTTTGGAAACTAGTTTTCTCTATCAAATGGTGTAGAAATACACACAATATCCCCTATTTTAACGAGAGTATTAAACCTTTAAATTAATCCTCGGATTGATGAAGCGGCATGAAAAATATTAGAGAATAATTGTTATGAATTTAAACCAAAATGAAAAATGTTTACTCGGCTTTTTGCAAAAATATTGTGACGGTTTCGGAAATTCCGATAACAAGCTATTAAACTTGCTGAAACAATATGATGTTAATTTGCAATCTAATACTAAAGTTTGGACGAACCCTGTTTATGAAATTATCGAAGCTTACGAAAAATTATAAAAATATTTTAAAATATTTTACTTACATTGCGATTATTTTAACTGCGATTTTTATTTTTGTTTCACTTTCTTTTAACGAAAGTTTCAAAAGATTTATGGAAAGCGCTGAAAATAATACTTTTGACATTAGGCAAAATATTATTTCGCAGAAAAAAGAAACAAATAAAGATATTGTTATTCTTGCAATTGATGAAGTAAGTTATGAATATATTTTAAATGAATATGGCTCTTGGCCAATCAGCAGAGGGCATTGGGCAAATATTATAGAAAACCTAAACTCCAATGGCGCAAATCTTATTATTTTTGATATGTTGTTTGTGAGCAAATTTGGTGAAAATAATCCGGATGATTTAAAATTCATCAATACTGTTAATAAAAATGATAACGTTGTTCTTTCAATAGACTTTGATAATCACCCTGAAGAAATAAGAAAGGGTGCAACTTATCATCAAGGGATTAAAACAACACTCACAAACAGCGATTTAATTAAAAATTCTGAACTTCTCCATTTTGGAAATTCAAGAGGAATTATTCGAGAAATTCAAAATGTTAACTCTAACTTAGGCGTTGTGAATGTTGTTCGCGATAACGACGGCACTGTGAGAAAAATCCCGCCTTATGTTGTTTATAAAAACGATTTTTACAACCATTTAGCACTTCTTGGCGCAATTAAATATTTAGGCATTAAAGATAAAAGTTTTGAAATTAAAAATAATAATATTATTTTAGATAAAAATCATAAAATTCCGCTCGAAGCTTCCGGCAGAACCATTTTAAATTGGTATGGACCACAAAAAAGCTTCAAGCACATTCCTCTTTACGAATTGGATAAAGCAATTAAAGAAAATAACACTAAATTTATTGAAGAAAATTTCAAAAATAAAATTATTTATGTCGGCGCAACTGTTGTTGCAATGTCTGACATTAAAACAACTCCTTTGAGCATTCACTACCCCGGAGTTGAAATTCACACAACATTTTTAAACAACATTTTGGATAATAATTTAATTAAGAAAACAAGCGTTGCTTCTGATTTAGTGGTTTCATTAATTATTTCTGCCCTCATTCTTGTAATTATATTTAAAAATAATTCACTGTTGTTCGCAAATATTGAATGTGCAGGGGTTTTCCTTTTGCACCTTATAATAAGCACTCTTGCAATGGAACATTTTAACCTTTGGATTGGAATTATCGTTCCAATTACATTTGGCATTATGACTTATGTTTTGTGTTACATAGTTAAATATTTGCTCAAATCAAGAGATTATGAAGAAACATACAAACTTGCCGTGACAGACGCTCTTACAGAGCTTTATAATCATAGATTTTTCCAAGAAAAAATGATTGAAAATTTTGACCTTAAAGCAAGATATGGTTCAAATTTCTCAATTATTATGATTGATATTGACTTCTTCAAAAAATTCAATGACACATACGGGCACCAAAGCGGCGACGCGGTTTTAAAACAAGTTGCAAAAACAATAAAGAAAAATGTTCGCTCGACGGATATTCCTTGCCGTTACGGTGGCGAAGAAATGGCTGTTATTTTAACAAACACAAATAAAAATGAAGCAATTATAACAGCAGAAAAAATTTGCCAAGCAATTAGAGAAAGAGAATTTGTGCTTGTTAATGGCGAAATTGTGCATGTAACAATAAGCGTTGGGGTTGCAAGTTCTGAAGCTGACGGCAAAGCACCACAAGAATTAATCGAATATTCTGATAAATGTTTATATATCGCTAAAGAAAACGGAAGAAACCAAGTTGTAACTAAAATAAATCCTTAGATTAATGGCGAAGCAAAAATAAATAAGCTAAACTTTAATTAGGTTACAAACTCGAGGTTTTAGTCATGTGTGCTTTCAACTATTGCAAAAACTCCGAAAATTACGACAACGTTATAGATTTCGAAGAAAACAAGCGAGCATATAAGACAAACGGCGTGGAACTTTTCCTACCACAAACTAACGGGGAAATATCGGAATCTATAGTTCAAAATTGGACGCAGCAAGCTTATGAGTGCTATTGCCTTGAAGGCGATTGCAAACATTGCTCAATCGGGCAAGGCAGCTATTCTTTCGTGTGCCAAATGACAAAAATTGTGAAAGTTTTGTTAAAGCTGAAAGGTAAGCCAAACCCTAGTGATTTTTTGTCTGATTAAGGAAGTTTTTAAGCGCAATTGAATCATTTTTTGGAGTTCTCAAGTCTGGCTCATCACCCCAGCGAGGCACTTGTTCTTCAAGCTTTTCGCCAAAAAACTTTTTAACAAACAAAAGCAAGCCCCAAATAATAAATGAAGAAATTAAAACTGCAATCATAACTTTAAAAAACATTAAAGCAACGCTCAACATTTCTTTATTCATTCTAGGAACAACTTGAACTTCAACATCGTTTTGCACATACGGCGACTTTACTGTGTTTTCGCCAATTGTGTTTGTTTTGGGTGTTGTAGTAATTGGCATATCATTCATTTCGCCAATTGGATTATCTGTTGTCTGCGCTTGAATTTCAGCAGTTTCGTTTAATTTTTCAATGCTTTCTGTTTGAGTTGAAATGGCCTTATTTTGAGCACTTCTGTTATTTTGCGCATTTTGAGGTTCAGCAAGCGCAAGATTTGTTGCAAAAATAAGAGATAATATCAACCCAAAAGCTATACTTAAAAAATTATTTTTCTTCTTGAACATTTGCTGTTTCTTCCTCTTTTTTAGTTTTTGCAGATTTTCTTCCTTTGGCACGTTGTTTCTTTTTAGGGAATTTTTCTGCTTTATCTTGTTTTTCTGTTTTTTCAACTGTTGGTTTTTTAATATCTTCAACAATATCTTTTATATCGCTTGTAATATCAATTGCCTCGGCTGTTTTTGTTTTAATTTTTTTGGTTTTCTTTTTGGTTTCAGCCGGCTTTTCTTCTGCTGTTGGAGCTTCTGTTTCAGCAGGTTTTTCTTCAAGTACAGCCTTGTTTTCTTCAGTTTTTACTGTTTCATCTTTTTTAGTTTTTGGCTTTCTTGTTGGTTTGCGCTTTGTGTTTTCTTTTGTATTTTCTTTTTTATCTTCAATTTTAGCTTCAACAATTGGAGCTTCAATTGACGCATTTTCTATTTTTTGCTCAAACTCTTGGGCAACTTCTTGAATAGTGTTTTCTTGAAGTTGAGGCTCGTTATTTTGAACATTTTGCGGTTTGTTTTCTTGTTTATTTTTATTGAATTTATTGAATTTTTTATTATTTTGATTTTGATTGAAAGGCCCTTTAATTTTATTCATTTTTGCTTTCAATTCGCCTTGCGCAGTTGGATTTGCAGTTTTTAAATCTTCAATAATATAGCCTGTTCCGCCGCATTTATCACATTTTTTAGTAAACACTTCTGCGAGGCTTTGCCCTTGTCTGTGTCTTGTGAGTTCGACAAGCCCAAGGTCTGAAAGCTGACCAATTTGCGGTTTTGCTTTATCGTTTGCAAGAGCAAGTTCAAAATGTTCTAAAACTCTTAACTTATCAATTCTTGATGTCATGTCAATAAAGTCTATGATTATCATTCCGCCGATGTTTCTCAATTTCAATTGGCGAGCAATTTCATCAGCTGCTTCTAAATTTGTTTTCAAAATTGTTTCTGCCTGAGAAGATGACGAAACAAATTTGCCACTGTTTACGTCAACCACTGTAAGCGCTTCTGTTTGTTGAATAAACAGGTATCCGCCAAGTGGCAAATTAACTTTAATGTTAAGGGCATTTTGAATTTCTTTAATTATTCCTGTTTGCTGTAAAAGTGGCTCGGTGTCTTTATGAAGAGTGATTTTAATTTTATCTTGCATATTCCAATGGCTCAAAAGCTGAGTTGCTCTATGGAGCGCAAAAGGAGTATCCACCAAAATTTCTTCTACGTCGTTGTCGCAGGCTTCTCTGATTGTTCTGTATAACAAATCTTGGTCGCGATATAAAAGCGACGGCGGATTTGCAGTGTCTGCCGCATTCACAATTGAGTTCCATTTTTCAAGCAACATTTCAATATCTTCTTGAATTTCCGCTTCAGATTGACCTTCTGCTTCTGTTCTGACGATAATGCCCACGCCAACCGGTTTTAAAAGGCTAACGATAGATTTTAATCTTGCCCTTTCTTTTTGCGAAGTTATTTTTCTTGAAACATTAATTCCTTTTTCATCAGGAAGCAAAACCAAAAATCGGCCGGGGAGGCTGAGCGCAGTTGTCATTCTGGGGCCTTTATGACCAACAGGTTCTTTAATTACTTGAACGATTAATTTTTGTTTTGGCTTAACTTTTTCTTTCAAAGTGCCTTTTCCCATAATGTCATCTGTATGGATAAAGCCCATTTTATCAAGCCCAACATCAACAAACGCCGCCTCGATTGAAGGCAATATGTTATCAACTTTTGAAAGATAAACGTCGCCTAATAAAACATCGCCTTTATGAACAAAAAACTCTGTAACTTTGCCATTTTCAATAACCGCGCCGATGTTGTCTTTTTCTGCTATTACAATTTTCTTACCCATCTTGTTTTCCTTTAAATCTTCTCTTCACAAATTCAAAAATTACATTTCGGAAAAGTTTTTATCAAAAAATTTCACTCTTTTCACATTAAAAACAACTTCTTCGCCAAAAACGGCTTTTAGCAAATCGTCCGCGCGGAGCGCAGGAATTTCCTTATCTTGACCTGTTTTTGAAATAAACTCAATTGTTTCGTTTTTCAGCTCCATTGAATGAAGCGATTTTCTGTAATTTTCTTGTTTTTTTATACCTTTTTTATTTATCTTTGTGATGAACAAGTCATCTTGGGATAAACATTTTTCTATATTATACCTTAAATCTTCAATTTTTGAAACGTTGGATTGTTCTTTGTTGATTGTTGCCTCATATTTCGCCCAAGATAAAAGCACATCAAGCGGTTCAGGCCTTTTGATTTCGCTTTTTAATTGAACTAAATCTAACAATTTAACATTATCTGAAATATTTTCTTTAAATAATTCCGCAAAATTTTCAGGGATTTTTTCAACCGTTTCAAAGTAAATAAATTCGCATTCGCTTTCGATAAAAATAGGCAGCGCAGGCGAAAAAGCAATTCTCGGGCTTGGGTTAAACCCTTGCGACATCGAGAGCGCAAGCCCCATCCTTCTAAACGTTTTCATTATAAGGCTTTGCCAATCTAGGTGCGAAATATATTTAAGCTCATTCAGCTTAGTAACTTTAATTCTGTATCTTTGGTTTAATTCTTGCATTAATTTAAACTTTTTCAAAATTTCAACAAATTAAGCTTGTTTGAAATTTTTAAATTCTTCTATTTTTACATTTCTCGATGGATTTTGAGAAACGTAAAACTCATCTATTTTTAATTTTGCATCTGCAATTTGCTTGCTGTAAGCATTTTCCAGCAATTCGTCGAACTCACGTGACCTAAAAAAATCATTGTTAATAAAACTTTCAGATTTCATAACTTAATCTTATCGTTAAATCGAATGTTGGTCAATTAAATTTATTTTGTTGTTTTAACTGATGGTGAGATTTGCTCTCTTGAATTTCCACCAAGGTTGTCTTGACGTTTATTTCTAAAACACTATTTCTTTGCCAAGCCCGTAGGTCAGGCACTGCCTGACGAAACAAAACCGTCGGTGAATATAAACGCACCTTGCCGCTGCCATAAATCTAATTTTTCAAATTTTTATCACAAAAGCAGAAGAGGGAGAGGTTTTGCGCTCACAGCTTTAATTGTAAAGTGTAGGCGTATTTTTTGTTAAATAGCTTTTCGCAAAAGCTCGACTGCGATTTCTGAGATAAAAATTTGAAAAATGGCAAGCACTAAACAAGAGCCCATGTTTCTTTCTTTTTGTTTCGTTTTTACCGAAGGTATCACCTTATTTCTAACACTCGCAAGCTCGCGTAAGAACTAAGGGGTTCTTTCTTTGCGTTACGGCGCTTGAGTGTCAAAGAAAGAAAAATGAAAAGACACAAGATAAACGCTATGTTGAATTATCTGGCAAGATGCTGAAATTCTCTTAAATTTCCTTCACGCTCGAATAGTTCCGCCTTCGTGACTTTGTCACTGTCGGCTCCATATTCTCGCTACCCGAACTCGCTTCACTCCGTTCGTACAGAAATTCGCAAATTCAGCATGACGCCTCTTGTTTTTATTTATCAGGCATTGCCTGACCTACGAGTTGTCAATTATTTAGTACTGCCCAGCAAGTATGCTCAATCTACAATCAACAAACCTACTGAATTTCATCAACAAGCTTCGAGTCGCTTTCAATGCCGTTTTTGAGCGATTTGCGGACGATATCTGCTTGAGTGTCCAGCATTTTGCAAACTGTTTCAATGTTTCTAACTTTATCTGATAAAACAGTATCTGCGTTTACCAAAACTTGCCCTGTAACATTTTGATAAGCGCTCGTCGCGGCACTTCCCGTACCTTGCAATAAGTTACCTGCAACAACAGCACCAAGCCCATATTCTCCCATATATGGCGCAAGAGTACGGAGAACGCCACCAAAACCTGAAACCACGCCCGCAAGAGGCATTAAAACATTTTGACCTATACCAAAACCGGCAGTTGTGCCAACTGCATAAGAAGCTGCATTTATCCCTGTAACGCCGGCAGCACTAACTGCTGCGCCCGTCGCTGTGCCGCTTAAACCGGAAGCACCGCCTGTTAAAGTTCCATAGTCAGAGTCCAGCAAAGATGAAACATAATTTGGAACATAAGAAGTCGAATATCCTGTCGCCAAAGAACTTGCGCCGCCTGTGATAGAGCCAAGCCCCATTAAAACAGAAGAAGCACCTGAAGGGAAGCCTGAATACGTGCCAAGCCCGCTTATACCAAAAGCGCTTGTGGAACCTTGCAAAGAGCTTGTGGAACCTGTATATGGCGACCAATAAGAAGTCCCTGGGATGTTATATGATGTTGAACCGCCATAGGTTGATAAAAATTGGCTCGGTGCAAAAATTGAAGCAAGTTGCCACAAGAAATTGCCTGCCGTGCCAAAGCCTGAACCTGTGGACGAATAACCACTTGAAACCGCTAAATCGCGGAGCCTGTCATATGTTTCATAAAGCTGAGCCTTGGCGGCAGAGCTTGCTGAACCATATTTATTTGCAATTGTAAGGGCGTGGTCATTTTTATAAGACATAATATACCTCTATTAATCTTGGAAGGTTTTAAAAACTGTTTCTACGTTTTTCTCAATAACTTTTTTAACAGCGTCTAGTTCTGTTTGAAGCGCGTCTTGTTCAGTGTCTAATTGGCGAAGTTGAAGTTCAAGCGTTCTGTCTTCAATTTGCAATTGCTCTGTTCTTGCGTTTAATTCTTGTATTCTTTGGTTGTAAACTGCTTGCTCGTTTTCAGATTTTTTAAGAGCTTCGTCATAAGCTGCTTCGTCATACACATTTTGCGAATAAACACTTGCTGTTGTACCCTCAAGTGCGGTTTTCATGCTGTCGCTAACTTGACCATCTGGAATAGTAATATTTGAAATTGAAGATGGTATTGTTGCGCCATCATTAACAACAAGATCCGCTGTTCCTACAAATCTTTGTTCAACACCGTTTAAATAATATTTAAAGTTTACATTATAATTTCCTGCTGTTGAAGTTTCCGAAAAGCTATCAATATAACATTCAGTGGTTGAACCGGAACCTGAAGAATATGAAACTTCAAACGCGCCAAGATCTTCATAATAATCGTAAACAGAAGGCACAGTTGGCGTTTTTAACATCATCATTTCGTTATATATATTTGCTGATTCGTTTGCCAAATTGGTTCTTGCTTGGTTTACCATTTGACCTTGAAATTCAACGTTAGACTTTCTTGCGGTAAGAGATAAATATCTTGCTTGAGAAGCTGCTATACCCATGGTATTCTCCTAAAATTACTATTATACAGTTACGATAACGACAAAAACCGCTTTTTATTTTAAAAAAAAATAAAAAATAGTCTTTTTACTGTATAAAATTAAGGATAAATGTTAAAAAGTCAAAATTATATTTGAATGATTTTGTTTGAACCATCCACATGAACAACTTTTGGTTCAAAATTATTATATTCTTCATCGTTCATCGAAGCATAAGCAACAATTATAACCTTGTCGCCAACGGACACTTTTCTTGCAGCAGCACCGTTTAAGCAAATGACGCCTGAATTTTCTTCTCCTTCAAGAACATAGGTGTAAAACCTTTCGCCGTTGTCAATGTCTAAAATGTCAACTTTTTGGTTAACTCTAATTCCTGAAGCTTTAAGAAGAGCTTTATCGATTGTGATTGAGCCGATGTAGTTAATGTCAGCTTGTGTAACCGTTGCTCTATGAATTTTTGCGTATAAATATTCCATTTCCATAAGAATATTTTACATCAAAAATAAAAATTGGGGTTTTTAATTTCAAATCGCAAATTAAAATGCAAAATTCACTGACTTGGATTTTTTGGCTTACATTTTATATCAAAATCAATTATATTAGCATTCCTCATAATTGTATTTCCTTTCATTTTTTGTATACTATAATAATGAATACAAGTTCTTTGCGGCGTTCGTATATTTTCAATTTTTTATGTGTTTGCGAAATGTTTTTTGGCTTATTAGTTGTAATTTTTTTCGCAGTTGCTTTAATTGCAAAAATCCCGCCTATTTTATTTTTTCTATTTTTTCATAAGTTAGGAATATTAAATTTAATAATTTTATTGTTTAGTGTTTTGATTTATATGTGCGAATTTGTTTTTGCGATTAAAATAAATAACTTAAGGTTTTTAAATAGTAAGAAAATTCTAATTTTGCAAAATATCGGCATTGCTACTTTTTTGCTTATTGTTTTATTTGACTTAATATTTTTTGGTTCAGAATATTTAAAAGTGATTATATATAATTTAAATTTGAGCGATTGAATTTGTCTTGCTATTTGTATGAAATTATTATTGCAAAGTTTCAAGCTTGTTAAAGTCAGTATTTTTGCTTAGGTATTTGTACCTAATTCTTTTTTAAATTGTCTCTAGACCAAAATCTGCGAATTCTCGGGTCATTCGTAATTTTCTCTGTATGTTGGGACAAGTGGTACGGCTACTAAAATAGCCACCAAGTTCCTCACTTGCTGGCTATTTTCTTCGACCGCAAGGACAAGTGGTACGGCTACGCAAAAGCCTCATCAAATTCATCATTTGCTGAGGCTTTGCTAGTACACCTTGGCTCATTCGGTAAAATCTAGTGCAGTCGCACTACGATTTTACTCGAATTTCGTTTACATCATTCCCATGCCATCTGAGGGCGTAACCGCCCACGATGGCTGAGTACGGTTACAAAAAGGCTTGCCAAACTCCTCGTTTGCCAAGCCTTTTCTAACACACTTTCGGGTCATTCGTAATTTTCAACAACGCACAAGCGTTGTAAGAAAATTACATCATTCCCATGCCGCCCATGCCTTGCATTGCAGACATGTCAGGAGCAGCCGGTTTTTCTTCAGGAATATCAACCACTGCAGCTTCTGTTGTAAGCAACATTGAAGCAACTGAAGCAGCGTTTTCTAAAGCGCTACGAGTAACTTTTGCAGGGTCAACGATACCTGATTTGAACATATCGCAATATTCGTTTGCCATTGCGTCATAGCCGTATGAACCTTGTTCTTTTTTAACATTTTCAACAACTACATCGCCTTTAGCGCCTGCGTTTTCAGCAATTAATTTTACAGGAATATCAAGAGCTGCAGTCAAAATTTTGAAACCAACTTTTTCATCATCAGAATCGAATGTTCTTGTTTCAATTTCTTTTTCAAGAACTTGTTGAACTCTTAAAAGTGCAACACCGCCGCCTGGAACAATGCCTTCTTCTTGAGCTGCACGAGTTGCATTAAGAGCGTCTTCAATTCTCAATTTTGATTCTTTAAGTTCAACTTCGCTTGCTGCACCAACTTCAATTACTGCAACACCGCCTGAGAGTTTGGCAATTCTTTCTTGGAGTTTTTCTTTGTCGTAATCTGAATCAGATTGTTCGATTTGTTTTTTCAAAAGTCTAACTCTTTCAGCAACTGCATCTTTTGTTTCGTTGCCAACAACAATTGTTGTTTCGTCTTTTGTAACTGCAACTCTTCTTGCTTTACCAAGTTGTTGAACAGTAACATTTTCAAGTTTAATGCCAAGTTCTTCAGTGAACATTTGACCGCCTGTCAAAATAGCGATATCTTCAAGCATTGCTTTTCTTCTGTCGCCAAATCCCGGAGCTTTAACAG
>CAZMZD010000013.1:0-45332 GCA_964570895.1 uncultured Gammaproteobacteria bacterium | reverse complement strand
CGGCTACGCTCTGTCTGCCAATGCTCAACGCATTGCCATCACGAGCTTGCACACTAAAGGCTCGCTCGGTTTTTCTAAGCGCAGTCGCGCTAAAGAAAAACCTTCGCTCGCATGTTAACTTTTGTAACAAAAAAAGATAAGTTTGAAATTCAAGGATGAATATATACTTTATATATATGTAAGTACTAAACACTGAGGTCCAAAATGGCTGTTAAAGATAAAACTGATTTACAAATTCGCAAACTATACTACCAAAAAGTTACAGTTAATTTAGATGCTAAATCAACTCTTTCACCTGAAGACTTTTGGAGCTCAATGCAAATCATTGCGATGAACAACAAAGCTGTAATCAATTTCAGAAAATAAGTTTGATAAAGTTAATCGGTCAATTCGGTTAACACGGAGATATGGAGAATGAGTTGGTAGTTTATACCAAAAGGAATTAGCCCTCGATTTACGAGGGATTTTTTTTATGGTATATTTTCTGTATGGAAAATATGTTAAAAATTGCAATCCCAAACAAGGGAAGATTATCTGAAAAAATTTATGATTTGCTGAATAAAGCAGGCCTAAATCTTGATTCAAAAGACGAAAGAGAATTAAGCGTTACGACTTCTGACGGAAAATTCTCTATAATTTTTGTAAGAACTCAAGATATTCCTCGTTTTTTAGGCGCAAAAGCAGCAGATGTCGGCTTTACGGGGCTTGATATCGTGGAAGAAGAAGGGGTCGAAGTTGATGTTGTAAAACAATTTTCTTTCGGCGCTTGTGATATGGTTGTTGCAGTTAAAGAAAAAGACCCTTATCAATCTTCAAAAGATTTACCTGAGCACTTTAATATCGCAACAAGTTTTCCAAACATCGCAAAAAGATATTTTGAAAAAATCGGCAAAACAGTTAATATTATTGAAATTTCAGGCGCTGTTGAAATCACGCCAAGCCTTGGGCTTTCCGACGTTGTTGTAGATATTACATCAACAGGCACAACTCTTAAACAAAATGGTCTAAGGATTATCGATAAAATTTTAAGCTCTTCAACAGTTTTGATTGCAAGAAAAAATTTAAACGAAGAAAAAGCGCAAAAGCTTGAGTCTTTCCTTGTGGCAATTAATTCTGTTCTTGACGCTCGTGAAAAGAAATATTTAATGGCGCATGTGCCAAAAAATAATTTAGATAAAATTAAAGAAATATTACCTGGGTTATCTTCGCCTACTCTTACAACGCTTTACGGCGACAACGAAAATGTCGTAATTCATGTTGTAATAGATAAAAACAAAGTTTTTGAAAGCATTGAAAAACTTAAAGCCCTAGGCGGCAAAGGAATTTTGATTTTAAGTGTCGATCAAATGGTAAGATAGCTTAAAAGCTCGGAGTTTTAATTTGTTAAATAATTCAAAAAAGATATTAGTTGTTGGCATGCCGGATATGGTGCATATTGTGCTTGCAAGGTTAAAAAATGCCGGTTTCAACATCATCGGGCTTGTTCCGCCCTCAAGGCATAATCCTTCTTTTGGAAACGCTATTGCTTGCGCTAATCAGCTTGGAATACCGGTTTATCCTTTTGAAGATTCAATCAACAACATTGAATTTATTAAAAAAATTGCAGAACTCGAAGCAGACATCGGGCTTATTTGTTCTTATGACACAAAGCTTTCGAGAGATTTCCTAAAAACGACTGCAAACGGTTATATTAATTGCCACCCTTCGCTTTTGCCGAATTACAGAGGCGCAAACCCTTATTATCATATTATTAAAAACGGCGAAAATATGACGGGTGTGACTTTGCATTTTGCAGACGAACATTTTGATACGGGCGATATTATTATGCAAAAAACGCTTCCTTTAGAACAAAATGAAACTATGGGAACACTTTTTAACAGAACAAATTATTTGATTGCAGATTGCCTTGTTGATGTTCTTAAAAACTTTGAAATAAATGGTTATATTAAGGCAAAATCTCAAGAATGGGGCGACTTTCCAAAAGCACCAAGAGTGCCGACTAATATTTTTATAGATTTCACTGAAGACATTGAAACAATCGAAAGACAAATCAGGGCTGCAAACCCATTTTTCAACATTGTTGCTTATTATAGAGGAATAATGATTAGAATAATCACGGCAGACGCTCGGGTTGAAGAACATGATTTTATCCCAGGGGAAATAACAAAAACTTTGGGCGAAGTTGAAATTGCGTTCAAAAACGGCTTCTTGCTTCCAAAAATTATTCAAGTGGGCACTTGGGGCATTTTTGATATTAAAGATTTTATTGAAAAATTCAGTCCGCAAATCGGAGAAAGAATAAACGGAAATGGATAAACTGCATTTTCTAACAGCCGGCATTCCAACAATTGCAAAAGATTATAAATCAGCATGCAACAGTTTGAGAAACCTAAATTTAGACGGTTTTGAAATAGAATTTGTGCATGGGGTAAGGTTATCCCCCGAAAATCAAGAGGTATTAATTAAAGATAAAGAAAACTTAATTTTCACATCTCACGCGCCATATTACATTAATTTAAACGCAAAAGAAGAAGAAAAAGTTGTGGCTTCAATTAACAGAATTCTTCAAACGGCAGACATGGCAAACAGTTTAGGCGGATATTCAATCACATATCACGCAGGTTTTTACCTCGGGCAAGATAAAAAAACCGTTTTTAATAACATAAAAAAATGCCATGAAACATTATGTGAATTTCTTGAAAAAGAAAATAATAAAATTTGGATTAGGCCGGAAACAACAGGTAAAGGCACCCAATGGGGCGATTTAGACGAAATTATCGAGCTTTCAAGTGAATTTCCTCAAGTGTTGCCTTGTGTGGATTTTGCGCATATTCACGCCCGCTCCGGCGGAGGTTTCAATACTTACGACGATTTTTGCAATATTTTTGAAAAAATCGGGAATAAATTGGGTGATGTGGCTCTTAAAAATTTTCACGCACACCTTGCAGGAATTGAATATTCAAACAAAGGCGAAAAGAAACATTTAATTCTTCAAGAAAGCGATATGAATTATACGGACTTGCTCAAAGCATTCAAAAAATTTGATGTTCGCGGGGCGCTTGTGTGCGAAAGTCCAAACATAGAAGGAGATGCGGTAATTTTAAAGGAATATTATGAAAGTCTCTGATTTTGATTACGAATTGCCAAAAGAATTAATTGCACAAAGCCCGATTGAAGGGCGCTCCGGCTCAAAAATGATGTGCCTAAATTTAAAAGGCGAAATTGTGCACAAAAACTTTTTTGATTTGCCAAGCCTTCTAAAAAAAGATGATGTGCTTATTTTAAACGACACAAAAGTTATTCCTGCAAGGCTTTTAGGGCAAAGAGATACCGGGGCGCACATTGAAATTTTCTTGCTTAAACCTCTTGAAGGCGATATTTGGGAAGTGCTCATAAAAAATGTCAAAAGGTTAAAGTTAAATGAAATTGTGACTGTTGCCCCCGAGCTTCAAGTTAAACTTCTTGAAAAAGCGATAAATGACGGAAACACTCACAAAGTTGAGCTTATTTACGACAAAGGAAAAAGCATTTATGAAATTTTAGATTATGTGGGTAAAATTCCGCTCCCGCCATACATTTCAAGAGAAGCTGACGAAAAAGACAAAGAAATTTATCAAACAGTTTTTGCAAAAAAACCCGAATCATCAGCAGCGCCCACCGCAGGGCTTCACTTCACAAAAGAAATTTTAGAAGAAATTAAAGCAAAAGGGGTGCATATAGCATACATCACTCTAGTTGTCGGGCTTGGAACATTTCTCCCCGTAAAATGCGAAAATATTGAAGAGCACAAAATGCACTTTGAAAGCTATGAAATTCCTGAAGAAACCGCAAATTTAATAAACGAAGCAAAAGGAAATATTGTGGCAGTTGGCACCACTGTCACAAGATGTCTTGAAGCAACATACGAAAAACATGGAAAAATTATTCCATGCAAAGACGAAACAAATATTTTTATTTACCCCCCTAAAAAATTAAAAGTAATCAACAAATTATTGACTAATTTTCACTTACCAAAATCCACTCTAATCATGCTTGTGAGCGCTTTTATGGGCAGAGAAAATATATTAAATGCATACAAAACAGCGGTTTGTGAAAAATATAGATTTTTCTCTTATGGCGATTGCATGTTTTTAGACGGCACAGAGAGTTTACAATAATTTTTATGCCTTGTAATAAAAATATTTTCATGTTACGATTTTTCGCATAAACAACTGTAAAAGAAGGAAAACACATGAAAAAGTATGAATTACTCGCAACATTAAAGCCAAATTTGGATAACGATGAAGCTGATAAAATTGTTGCAAAAGTTGAAGAAATTGTTACCGGTTTCGGCGGAAAAGTTGATGAAATCGAAAAAATGGGAAGAAAAAAACTTTCTTTCGATGTTAAAGGTTTCAGAGATGGTATTATGTTCGTTCAAAAACTTTCTATTCCAGCAGACAAAATTGTTGATTTTAGAAGACAACTTAAATTAAACGAAAATATCATCAGAACTATGTTCGTTGAATTAAAAAAATAGAGGCGAATTATGGCGTTAGCTAAAATTGTAGTAGATGGGATTGTTGTAAAAACACCCGAAAAAAGATTTACACAAAACAATCTTCCAATAACAAACTTCACTCTTAACATTAACCAAAAAGACGAAACTCTTGTTAGAGTAATTGCTATTGGCAATTTGGCAGAAGTTACGGCACAAGAAATTACAACAGGTGACAGAGTAATTGTTGACGGCAGATTGCAAGTTGAAACTTTTAAAACTCAAGATGGCAAAGATAAAAGAATTATCGAAATTAACGCTTCAACTGTTGAAAAAATTGGTGCAACTCAAGAAGTAGCTCACAAAGCAGCACCAAAAAATGAAAATATTGTACAATTCGCAGACCAAGAACTCGTTGAAGATTTAATTGATGAAGACGAGATTCCGTTTTAAGAAATAGAAAAAAGATAAGGATAAAAAATGGCAAAAATTACAAAAAACGACGACAAGAAAAAGAAAAGCTGCTCATTCTGCGCAGATAATGTAGCATCATTAGATTACAAAGACACTTCAAAATTAAAAAGATTTTTATCAGAATCAGGTAAAATTCTTCCAAGAAGAGTTACAGGAACTTGTGCAAAACACCAAAGAATGCTTGCTACTGCTGTTAAAAGAGCAAGAGAAGCTTCTTTAATTCCATATGTTTTTGAAAACTAATTAAAAACTTCAGGAAATAATTTTGCTGGATAAAAAATTTATAAAATTTCTATTCGTAGGCGCTCTAAATACGCTTTTTGGGTATTTGATGTATACAATATTTATATCAACACCTCTAAAGCGCGAATGGGCGCTTTTATGTGCTTACATTGCAGGTGTTTTGTGGAATTTTAAAACAACAGGCAGCCTCGTTTTTAAAGTTAACAACAACAAATTAATTTTTAAATTTGTTGCTTCGTATGTTTTTACATATTTTGTAAATTTATACGCGCTTAATTTTGTCGCAAACGCACGTTGGGGCGAAATGCTTGCTAATTTCTTTTTAGATTTATTCAATCTTACAAGCCCTATTCCGCTTGGCAAATATTTTGACCAATTGTTTGTTGTGCTTCCAATTGCAATGTTATCTTTCACTATTTTTAAATTTTGGGTGTTTAAGGAGCAAAAATGATAACTATAAAATATTCAGGCGGTCTTGGAAACCAAATTTTTCAATATATTTTTGGGCTGACTAAAGCAGGTGAAATTGGGTGTGAAGTGGATTTTGATATGTCGTTTTTCAAAAAAAATCCAAAAAGACCTTATCAGATGGATATTTTTGGCATTACCCCCGCCGCAAACAAAGATTTCAGAATACCAATTTATTGGAAATTAAGAAAATTCATAAAAAAAGATAAATTTATGAATTTGAACATATACAGAGAAACTTCTTTTATATATGAAGAAAAATCAAAAGAAATAAAAGATAACACTTTCATCGAAGGCTTTTTCCAAAGTGCAAAATATTTTGATGAAACATTCGCAAGAAATGTTTTAACATTTAAAAAAGAGGGTTCGAAAAAAACTCAAGAAATAATGGAAAAAATGAAGAGCGAAAACTCCGTTTCAATCCACATAAGAAGAGGGGACTATGTCCAAAAAGCAAGATATAAAAACTTGTTTAACCAATTAACTCTCGAACATTACGCGCGCGCGGTTGAAATAATCAAAGAAAAAGTTGAAAACCCAACATTTTACATTTTTTCTGATGACCCTGAATGGGTGAAGGAAAATTTAAAGATTGAAGGCGCAACATATATAAGCCACAACACAGGTAATGACTCTTGGCAAGATTTAATGCTTATGGCAAGTGCAAAACATAATATCATTGCAAACTCAAGTTTTTCATATTGGGGCGCAATGCTTAACGGCAATGAAAACAAAGTCGTGATTGCACCGGAAATATGGTTCGCTGAAAACAAACCCGAGCAACAAACAAAAGATATTTACCCAAACAATTGGATTAAATTATAGTTTTATATATAAGTTCTTCGATTTGAGGTTCTTTTTCTGAAATTTTATATGCAGATTTAAGATGTTCAATCGCTTCATTTAACCTTTTGTTGCTGTTATAGCGCAATTCTGCCAAAAGCTCGCCTTCTTCAACCTTTTCGCCTGCTTTTTTATTTAATTTTGCGCCGACTGCGTAATCAATCGGGTCAATTTTTCTATCTCTTCCTGCCCCTAAAAGTTTACAAGCTTTTGCAACTTCAACTGCTTCAAGAGTTTCAACATAACCTGATTTTTCTGCATATAATTCAAATTTATTTTCGCAAGAAGGGAATTTTTCATAATCTTCGAGGCAATCTGGATCACCTTCTTGTTCAATTATAATTTCTCTTAATTTTTCAAGCGCTTCGCCGGATTGAATTTTAGAATTTAAAAGCTCAATGCCTTCTTCTCTTGTTTTAACTTTATCTGCCGCGAGAAGAGTAATTAAAGCTATTTCAAAAATAACTTCTTTAAGATCCGGTGTCATATTTCCTTTTAAAAACTCGATACATTCAATGACTTCAAGCGCATTGCCTATGTTTTGACCTAATGGTTGTTCCATTGAAGTGATAACTGCAGACACTTTTCTGTTTAATTGTTTCGCAATGTTTATCATAAGAGTTGCAAGCTCTTCCGCTTCTTCTTTAGTTTTTATAAATGCGCCGGAACCATATTTTACATCAAGCACAATAATATCCGCGCCTGAAGCTATTTTTTTAGAAATAACGGAAGAACAAATAAGCGCTTTGTTATCAACTGTTGCAGTTACATCGCGAAGCGCATAAATTTTCCCGTCAGCAGGGGTTAAATTAGGGCTTTGCGAAGAAATAGCACAGCCAATTTTTTTAATTTGCGACATAAAGTTTTCAGCCGATAATTGAGGGTTAAAATTAGGGATTGCTTCAAGTTTATCAATCGTGCCGCCTGTAAGCCCCAAGCCTCTGCCTGACAATTTTGCACACACAACACCGCAAGACGCGAGGAGCGGAATAAGCGCGAGGGTAACTTTATCGCCAACACCACCGGTTGAATGCTTATCTGCAACAACTCCTGAAATATGAGAAAAATCTAAAACTTCGCCGCTTTTCACAAAAGCTTCGGTCAAATATGCAGTTTCTTCAATATTTAAATCTTGAAAACAAACTGCCATAAGCCAAGCAGACATTTGATAGTCTTCAATTTCTCCTGACACAAAACCATTTACGATAAAATCAATTTCTTCTTTTGTGTGTGCCAAGCCTTGTTTTTTCTTTTCAATCAGGTCAACTACTCTCATGTTTACTCCTTAAAAAATATGCTGCATTCTTTCTTTTTTCGTTTCCATATATCTACCGTTATACTCATTGATTTCAGGTTTAATTGCAACTCTTTCAGCAATTTCTAAACCATAACCTTTGAGCGCGATAATTTTTGTTGGGTTATTAGTTATCAGTTTAAATTTTTTGTAGCCAATGTCAAGTAAAATTTGCGCGCCAACGCCATAATTTCTTAAATCCGGCTTAAAACCAAGAGAAATGTTAGCGTCAACCGTGTCTTGGCCGCATTCTTGAAGTTTGTATGCTTTAATTTTATTCACAAGCCCAATTCCGCGCCCTTCATGGTAGCGCATATAAACAAGGGCGCCCCTCCCATATTCTTCAATCATACGAAGAGCACTGTGAAGTTGAGAATTGCAATCGCATTTTAGGCTGTGAAAAATATCTCCCGTTAAACATTCGCTATGCACTCTCACGAGCGGAATTTTATCCGAGCCATCGTCTTTAACAAGCGCCACGTGCTCATGACCTGTGATTTTATTTGTGTAGCCGTAAATCATAAAATCGCCAAATTTCGTTGGCAGATGTGCTTCAGCCTCACGAACAACAAATTTTTCTCTGTTCAATCTATATTCAATAAGCGATGAAACAGTGATAAATTTAATATTGTGTTTTTTTGCGAATTCAAAAAGTTCATCTCTTCTTGCCATATGCCCATCAGCATCCATTATTTCGCACATTACACCAGCTGCCTTATGCCCCGCAAGGCGCGCCATATCAACTGCCGTTTCCGTGTGCCCTGTGCGCTCTAAAACGCCACCGTCTTTTGCAACGCAAGGAAACAGGTGCCCTGGGCGGCGGAGATCAAATGGAGTTACATCATCTGAAATTGCAACCTCGATTGTTTTTGCTCTGTCAAAAGCGCTAATTCCCGTTGTCACACCATATTTTTCAGCAGCATCAATGCTTACGGTGAAAGCTGTTTTCATTTCTTCGCTGTTTCTATCGACCATTTGCGGAAGCTCAAGCCTATCGGCAATTTGAGAAGATATCGCAAGGCAAATCAACCCGCGACACTCACTTGCCATAAAATTAATAATTTCAGGAGTTACAAATTCGGCAGAAACAATTAAATCGCCCTCGTTTTCTCTGTCTTCATCATCTGCAACGATTATTGGCTTACCTTCTTTAAAATCTTTTATCGCTTCTTCAATTGTATTAAACATTAAAATCCATTCTCCCTAAGAAAATTCATATCAATTTTTGTTTTTTTAGTGTTCCCAACAAATTTTTCAATATATTTTGCGAAAATATCAAACTCCATGTTTGCAAAATCCCCTGTTTTTAAATAAGAAAGATTTGTGGCATTAAGCGTGTGGGGAATTAAATTTACTTCAAAATAATCATCGCCACATTCAACAACAGTGAGGCTTATGCCATTCACACAAACAGAGCCTTGAGGAATAATATATTTTGTGTCACATAAAAATCTGTATGCTTTTGAATTTCCTAAATCTTTGATTGAGTGGAGTTTTGCAACTGTATCAATATGCCCAGAAACAATATGCCCGCCAAACCTTGAATTTATTTTCATCGCTCTTTCAAGGTTGACTATCTCGCCTTTTTTTAAATTGCCAAGGTTAGTTAGTTTTAGTGTTTGAGGCATAATATCAAAAAATAATTCATGTTCGTTAAATGCACTAACAGTGGTGCAAACCCCGTTAATTGCAATGCTTTCACCTAACTCAACATCCAAAAAATGGTTTTGGACACAGATTTTCGCGCCATTGGAGGATAAAGTGACATTTATAACTTTTGCTATTTTTTCGCTCAATCCTGTAAACATAGTAAAATTTTAACACAAAAAATGAACAAAAATTTTGCATTTTTTAAAATTAATGGTAAAATCAAGCTATAGTAACAGGAGAAAAACAATTAGCGCACAAGACAACAGAATACTTAATGAAAAAATTAGATCACAAGAAGTTATGCTCATAGGCGATAATGGCGAAAACTTTGGAATTATTCCTACTAAAAAAGCCTTAGAAATCGCAAAAGAAAGAGATTTAGATTTAGTTGTCGTTTCTCCAAACCAAGCTCCGCCGGTTGCCAAAATTATGGATTGGGGCAAATATAAGTATGAAACTGAAAAAAGAGCAAAAGAAGCTCGCAAAAAACAACATACTGTTGACATTAAAGAAGTAAAAATGCGTTATAAAATTGATACGCATGATTATATGGTTAGAATTAAAAGCGCTACAAAATTCCTCACAACAGGAAATAAAGTTAAAGTCGTTATTATGTTAAGAGGCAGAGAAATGCAACATAACAAGCTTGCTATCGACCTTGCAACAAAATTTATTGACGATTTAGTGGCAGCAGAAGTTCCAATGCAAATTGAAAGAAAACCTTTGCTCGAAGGAAGAAATGTTGTTGCAATTTTAGCGCCAAGCTCTAAGTAGAATGGGTTTTAAGGGGTTTGCGTTAAGTGCGCAAGCGCTCTCAATGTTTAAGGGATTTTAACTCCTAAATCGCTTGCAAGTTTTGAAATTTCAGCGTCTGTGAAATTCAATTCGGCTTTTTTTGCTTTGATTACATCAATAAAATGCTTAAAACCAACATGTATATCATCGCCATCAAAATCAGCAGCGCTTGCAATTATAGAATCAAGCGTTCTAAATGATACATTGTGTTTTTTGTCTGAAAGAGTGTCTGCTAAAATTTGCAATTGTTTATTATCTGCATTTTTCAAAGTATCTTCAACTAATGGGCAATTTTTATAATGAGAAATGATTTTTTGTTTGATTTGACCGGCGCTTGGAAGCCCTACATAAATTTTTTGTTCAAATCTATCAAGCATAGGCCTATCTAACACTTTGCCACCTGCAGCAGTTGCTTTGTCGATGTCTATATCGAGGTTTGTTGCGCCAACTGTCACAATGTTTTTATGTTTCCCAAGTTTTTCTGTAAAACATTTTTTAAATTCATTTAAAATATTATTCGAAGTTTTAGCGCCACTACCCTTATCAACCATCATTACAGAATCTATTTCATCAACGAATACAAAGAATTTTTTATCCGGACATTTTTCTGCTTCTTCGCAAATCATATTAACTGCATTATTCAAATTACGTTCCGTAACGCTTATGTATTCAGAACCCAAACTTGTAACATCCAGCGACGCAAATTTAGAGTCTGGGAACATATTTGCTAAAGCTTTCGCAAATGTTGTCTTGCCTGTGCCTGGGGGGCCGTATAGTAAAATAGAGTTTAAAGGTTTTCCGCCCCTTTGCTCAACTATTTCAGGCTTATCAACCGCTCTTTTAATTTTGCTTAATAACTTATTTAAAGCTTCAGGCAAAGATAAATCTTCAACTTTTGGAAACTTAGATGTATCATCCCAAATTTTTTCGCCCAATTCTTTGACGCCGGTCGTTGCAGTTGGCACAATATTTTCTTCACATTTTATAAATTTTTTAAATTTTCGCGTTTCAATCAATGATGTAATTTTATTTGCACAAACAGAAGCAAGAACGATAAAGCCCACTGTTGTCAAAAGGCTGAAAATTCCGTTCTTTATTTCTGCGCTCTTACTTGATTTTGGATGAATATCTATAGATTGCGTATCATTTTGCAAAATTGGCTGTGTTTGAAGCCCCATATCTTGCGCATAGGCTTGCGGATATTGCTCTACGCCTTCTTGTTGCATTGCATTTGATTTAACAAAACTGTCATAATCAACATAATTGTTAGCAGAAGGCGTTGCCCTGAAAGGAACATTATAGCTTATATTTTTAATTGTTTGAGGTAAAACCTTTTGAATTGTCATAAAACTACTTCTTCACATTCACTTAAATCTATAAAAAAATCTTTTACATTTAAATTGCTAATTTTTTATAGTTTATGAAGAAATGTAAATCGGGCAAATTGCATGCTGCGCGCGAGTTTGCATGAAAAAAATTTGATTTATTTATGACAAAATTTCTTGTAATTTCGTTTGCAGCATTCCGCTTAGCATAACAAATGCATTTATTCAATTTATGAATTTACATCAAGTGCTGTCATTTCATCAATTGAAGCAAAAACAGAACTTGCACCACAATCTACATAATGAACTTGACCCGTAACGCCTGAAGATAAGTCAGAAGTCAAATATAAACCTGCTCTTCCGATGTCTTCAAGGGTTGGCGTTCTTTTTAGAGGCGCTTTTAAGACATTTGCTTTGAGCATTCTGTCAAAACCTGAAATACCTTTTGCAGCCATTGTTTTCATAGGTCCGGCTGACAAGCAATTACATCTGATATTATATTTGCCAAGGTCTTCCGCAATATATCTTGCCGATGATTCAAGCGCAGCTTTTGCAACGCCCATTATGTTGTAGTTTGCAACAACTTTTTCGCCGCCAACATATGTGAGCGCAAGAATTGCTCCGCCGCCTGATTTTTCCATTTGAGGTTGAGCATATTTTGAAATTGTTAAAAGCGAATATGCGCTAACATGCATTGCTAAATCCCAACCTTCTTTTGAAGTTAAATAAAATTCGCCTTCAAGGTCTTCTTTGTTTGCAAATGCCACTGCATGGACCACAAAGTCTAAAGAATCATAAATTTTTGAATATTCTTCAAACACGGCTTTAACCGCTTCATCGTTTGTGACATCGCATTCCATACACATTTTTGCGTTCATTGATTCTGCAATTGGGCGAACTCTTTTTTCCATAACGGGGCTTGCGTATGTGAAAGCAATTTCAGCGCCTTGCGCATAAAGTGCTTCTGCTATTGCATTTGCAATACCAAATTTATTAGAAACGCCGAATATTATACCTTTTTTACCTTGCATTATCATTTTTATTTCCTTTCTGATAAATTAACCGTTCATTTTATTGTCGTAGTCAATTCTTCCAATTAATTTATTTAATCTTCTTGTAACATCTTTAAATTGTTCAATTGTAAGGCTTTGTGCGCCATCTGATGACGCATGGTCAGGGTCGTGGTGCACTTCCATCATAAGCCCGTGCGCTCCTGCAATTAAAGCAGCTTTGCCCATAGGTTCAATTAAATATCTTTTGCCCGTGCCGTGTGATGGGTCAACGATTATTGGCAAGTGAGAATATTTGCGAATAACAGGAACTGCCGAAATATCAAGCGTATTTCTTGTGAAAGAATTATCAAAACTTTTAATCCCTCTTTCGCAAAGAATAACGTTTGGGTTGCCGTTATACATAATGTGTTCTGCTGCAAGCAAAAATTCACGAATTGAAGCCGCCCCGCCGCGTTTTAGCATAATAGGCTTTTTAGATTGCCCAAGAGCTTTTAACAATTTAAAGTTTTGCATATTTCTGGCGCCAACTTGCAAAACATCAGCATATTTTTCAATAAGCGGAATGTCGACCGTGTCCATAACTTCTGTCACGACAAGCAACCCTGTTGCTTCGCGAGCACGTGCAAGATATTGCAAGCCTTTTTCTTCTAAACCTTGAAAATCATAAGGGGAAGTTCTTGGCTTAAACGCACCCCCTCTTAAAAATTCACAACCCATTTCTTTTGCAGCGATTGCAACCTTCAAAAGTCCTTCGTACTCTTGTTCCACGCTGCATGGCCCAACCATTAAAACAGGTTTTTCTAGCCCGCCAATTTTAACTCCGTTTGGGAATGTTATAACTGTGTCGTGATCTTGCGCTTGTTTTGCTGCAAGTTTATATGGCTCTTGAATAAGTTTTACATCATGCACCCCTTCTAAAGAAGCGATGGAATGTTCGTTTATAAGCCTTTTATCGCCAATTGCGGCAATTACTGTTAAAACTTCTCCGCGGTTTAAATTAATTTTAAAACCATGGCTTATTAAATATTCTTCTACCTTTGAAATTTGTGCCTCGGTAGCTCTTGGCTCCATTACTACTATCATTTTATTCCTCGATTGTCATTTTTCTTTATTAAATCACAAAATTTAGATATTGTCGAAAATTGAAATGTAATATATAATAAAATAAAAAATAAAGGAGCAAAAATGGCGAAAAATGCTGATACAGTGCCAATAGAGGTATTTATTTTAACAAAAGACCACGACATTAAAGGCACAGTTCACGTTTCAAAATATACAAACACAAACAGAGAATTAACCGACTTGTTAAACGATAAAGACAAAAGATTTATCGCTGTGACCAATGCGGAACTTATGTCAAAAAATTCTTCTGCAGCGCCTAGAAAATATGATTTTTTAGAAGTACATGTTGATGCTATTTTGCTCGTACACCCTTCAAATCAGGTTATTTTCAAAGAAACTTCAAAAGCTCAAGAAGATATCCAAAGATTTAGAGAATTAAGAAACAGGCTTTCTCAAACTAAACCTTTTTAAGACTTTTTAAGAAAGTATTTGACGAAAAAACATGTTCTTGTTATCTTATTACATGTCCTAAGGGATATTGAAAATTTTTCATAATATGCGCTTGTAGCTCAGCAGGTAGAGCACTCCCCTTTTAAGGGATAGGTCGCGCGTTCGAATCGCGCCAAGCGCACCATTTTATAAAAGAGCCAAAAGGCTCTTTTTTTATTGCTTAAATTTTATACTTGAGCAGCATTTTCAACAGTTGAATTTGGATTTTTAAAACCAACCATATCTTTTAGTGCTTGCAAATATTCATTCTTTATTTTGCCCATTTCAACTTCTTCATCTAAAATTGCAAAAGCTTTTTCTTTTGAAAATGGCTTTTTATAAGGTCTTTCAGAAGTTAAGGCGCTATATCTGTCTGCAATTTTTATAATGTCGCACAATTTGCCGCCATCGCCGTCTTTATGATGATTAAGCGCCACATCTAACGCTTCTTCATCTGCGCAGAGTCCTTTTAAAATTTCATATCCGAGTTCAGAATGAGTGTTTATAATTTCACGTTCCTGCGGGTTAAGCGCTGCCGGTTTATTTAAAATTTCTTGCGGGATAAGGGTTTTGCCTACATCATGCAATATTGCGGCCGTTTTTAGTTTTTTCATTTCTGTATTATTTAAATTTAACTTTTCACCAATTTTAACCGCATAATCATAAGTTGTTTTGATATGCCCTTTATCAAAACTTTCAATTACACTATCTGCCACATGCGGAACTGCACCGTTTTTAGCACAAATTTCTTTAATTCTGCCATTTATTATCGAATTAATTTTATCTGCATTGTAATATTTTTCATAACATTCATTGAAATTAAACGCGGGTGTTTTTTTTACAAAACAGTCTTTCTTGTTTGCTTCTTCTATTTGTTTTGCTCTTGTGTCTAAAACTCCACAAAAAGAACAGGTGCGCGGAAATTTCTGCCCACCAACTTTTTGCGTAAATTTTTGCGATAAATTATTGATTGCTCCGATGCAATTTGAAATCATGTAAAACCTTCCTTGATAAATCAATAAAAACATTTTGAGACGCAAAATTGCATGAATTTACGCTTTTTGTAACAATTTTAAAGATTTAATTGCTTTTCTTTTCTTTAAGTTCTTTTAATTCTTTTTGGAACGGAGAGATTTCAATTATTTTATTAATGACTTTTGGCAAGTTTTCAATAACATAATCAATTTCTGCTTCAGTTGTGTAATGCGAAAGAGAAAAACGAATGCTTCCATGAAGCGCCGTGAAAGGCACATTTTGCGCTCTTAAAACATGGCTTGCTTCTAAATCCCCCGTGGTGCAAGCGCTTCCGGAACTTGCGCAAATTCCAAGTTCATTTAAATAAAGAAGAATAAGCTCGCCTTCGACATATTGAAAGCCAATGTTTGTTGTGTTTGGCACTCTATTTTCAGCTTTTGAATTTAAAATTGCATTATACACATTATCTAAAATGCCTTTTTCAAGCTTATTTCTAAGATATGTGATTTTTTTGATGTTTTCATCAAAATTTTGCATACAATTTTTTGCAGCTTCACTCATAGCAACGATATATGGCACGTTTTCGGTGCCCGCTCTAAGCATTCTTTCTTGATGACCACCAATTAAAAATGGCGGAATTTTAACTCTTCTTTTGATATATAGCGCGCCAATTCCTTTTGGTGCGTGGAATTTATGACCGGATATTGAAGCAAAATCAATTTTTGTTTCTTTAAGGTTTAATTTTATTTTGCCTGCTGCTTGAACGCAATCTGAAAAAACAAAGGTTGAAGGGTTAATTTCTTTAACCATGTCAGCAATTTCAGCCACCGGAAAAATTGCCCCTGTTTCATTATTTGCATGCATAACAGAAACAAGCGCAGTGTCTTGCCTTACGGCATTTTTTAATTCTTCTAAATCAAGCTCGCCACGCTCATTTACACCAATATATGTTGTTTCATAACCTTCTTGTTCTAATTCTTTATAAAGGTTTAAAACGCAATGGTGTTCAACAGATGTTGTAATTATGTGTTTTTTATCTTTATTAATTGCAAGTGCGCCGCGAATTGCAGTGTTTGCGCTTTCTGTTCCACAAGATGTGAATATGATTTCATTCGGAGTTTCTGCTCCCATAAAATCTTTCATTATTTCTCTTGCTTCTTGAATAGCGTCATGGGAAATATGCGCAAGATCATAAATGCTTGAAGGGTTGCCATATTTTTCAGAAAAATATGGAAGCATTGAATTTACGACATTTTCATCAACTTTTGTTGTTGCATTATTATCTAAATAAATTAGTTTCATTTATTTTTGCAATTCCTTATTAACGATATCTTCAATAAAGTTTCTGCATTTCATACAACCCATGCCGGCGCCTGTTTTTTCCATAACTTCTTCAGCAGATTTTGCGCCTTCTTCTATTGATTTTTTAATATCGCCCAAAGATACATCGTAACATTGGCAAACTATTTTATCTTTTACGGGAAGCTCAACTTGTTCCCAATTTGCAATTGCTGCTTCAAGCGCTTCGCGCCCCATAACAGAACAGTGCATTTTTGCAGGAGGAAGCCCGCCGAGCATTTCTGCAATTTCTTTGTTTGTGATTTTTTTTGCTTCTTCAACAGTTTTCCCAATAACCATTTCTGTTAAAATGCTTGAAGATGCAACGGCGCTGCCACAGCCGAATGTTTGAAATTTAGCGTCTGTAATTACGTTGTTTTCATCAATTTTTAAATATAATTTTAATTGGTCACCACATTTTAAAGAACCTGCAACACCAACTGCGTCAGGATTTTCAATTTCACCAACATTTTTTGGATTTTTAAAATGTTCTTTAACTTTATCTGTATATTCCCACATAATTTTCTCCAAATTTCATTTTAATTATAACTAAAAAATACTACGTGTATATGGCGAATTTTTTAAAAATATGGTGCATAATATGAATAAATCATGAAGCGACGTGAAAATTCAACCCCATTTAGCCTAAGTAGGGCTCATTTTAAAAACTCTCCTTTCAACTATAGCGAATTGAGTGTTAGTTTTGATGAGAATAATTTTTTCAACACAAAAAAAGAAGAGGTTGTTGTTGAAAAAATTGAAAAACCGGCAACAAAATTAAACAGGTTGAATGATTATGATGGCAATATTTTAAGCAATGTGGCAACAATTAAGCCAACCAAAAAAACATTCAGAGAAAACTTGGAAAAAATCACAAACCCAAAAATTCAACTGCAAAAATTAATTCCAAAGTCTTTTGAAGATTTATTTGCGCTGTTTTTCCCTAATTTGTATAAATCAACAAAAGTGCGCGAAACATTAAAAAGACTGAAAGAATTAAATAAAATTGCGCAAGAGCTTGCGACAACAAAAATTCCTTATGGCGAAAATAATGAAAGATATGATGAACTTTTTGAAAGTTTGAAAGAAGCTTGCTCTATTCAAACAAAATTAAAGAAAAAAATTAACTAAAATTAATTCTTTGTTAATTTTTCTTTGTTTTTCCATAACTTATGGTAAAAATGAATAATGCTGAGGAGAATTATTATTCATTGGACAGCGGGAACATACACCCCTAACACCTGTGATTTAAAACATTATCATTTTTTAATCAATAATTTCGGAGAAGTGCAAAAAGGTATTTATTCCCCTGAAGACAATATTTTCTGCAATGACGGAGTTTATGCTATGCACACAAAATTAGGTAACACTGGTTCAATTGGTGTTGCAATGTGTGGTATGTATAATTTTAAAAATTCAGAAAATGTTGGATGTTATCCGCTTACTAAAAAGCAGTGCGAGGCTTGTTTTTTAGAGTGTGCAAAACTTGTTAAAAAATATAATATCAAGCTAGATAACATTTATACGCATTATGAATTTAATAAAATTAAAAACATAAAGACAGGGAAAATAGATATTATTTATCTTCCGCCTTATCCTGAAATTCAAAAAGATGAAATTTTAGATTTTATAAAAAGCAAAATTTCTTGGTATTTAACTACCTTGTAAGCATAATCATTGAATCTTGAGGATATACTTCTTCAATTAACCCTTCATGAGATTCAAAGAAACAGAACGAAAAGCTTTGACCTTCTCTGATGTTCAAATCTTCAAAAGGCACCGCGACTTCAATTGTATCTTCATAAGCTTGTTGAATTTTTGCAAGAGGGTCATACACCCAAAGATTGTTTTGGGTGGCATTTGCAAGTCTGATTTTTCCTAGTTTGTTGTTTCTAACTAAAATTTTAATTTCGTGTGAAAATTTGCTTTTTACAATAGGATAAAATTTATCAGTTTTGTTGCAAAGCTTTATAACTGAAGAATATTTTGCGTTTTCTTTTATAATATAAACAAAAATTTGGCAATTTGGGTTTGACATATTGCTCATATTTATTTTATTTAATTCAATTTTGAAATATAAATAATCTTTGTCTGCGCCATAACAAATTCCTTTAAGCAGTTTTTTATTTGAAAATGTTGGCGAATCAGGTAAAAATATGTAGCCCGCGTCTTTCCAATTGTCGCTTGTTAAATCTTTTTTGCCATCAATTTCTGGGCTTATTTGTTTTCTTGGTTGCCTAATTGGTTTGCCCGCAAGCGAAGTTAGCGGCAAATCAAGATATGTTGGATATTCTTGTTTTAAAATTCTGTATGTGTTTTTTAATTTTTCACGGAACAAGTGGTCGAAAATGTAATCTCTTCCTGAATCGTTCGGTTCACCATACCACCAAAACCAATCGCTTCCTTGAGCAAGGAGTATTTCATGGCGAGCTTGTTTTAAAAGATTTTTTTCTTCCGGAGTATTCCCCATTTGTGATTTTATGGTTTTAAAATCTTCTATGGTTTTGTTTATATAGCTCCATGCAAGGTTTTTAATCGGTTCGCCTATCCAAAGGTCAAAGTTTTTATTTATCCAAGAACCACTTGATAATTTTTCAAGTGAAATTGTTTCTTTGTTTTCGTCTAAATAGTCGCTTAATAAGGTTGTTTCAAGGGTTTCGTCTTCTTCAATAAGCGAGTATAATGTGTTTAAAAATTCAAAACCGTTTTCTTCATAGCTTTCCCAGCAATTTTCGCCGTCCATTGCAATTGTGATTAAATGTGAATGGTTTGGTGAATTTTCAAGCCTGTTTTGTACGTATTTTAATTTGTCAAACAAGTGCATTGCGGCTTGTTTTGAATAAAAACTTCCGTATGTAAAACTTATTAAATTCGCAAAATGCGAGTCAGAAAAAATTATGTTCGTGTTGTCATATTTTTTAAGTTTATATGTGCTTGCTGCAAAAAACGGATCAATAATATTTTTTTCAAAATCTCTCATTGATTCTTTGTTTAAAGTTTCTTCTAAAAGACCGTATTCCGCAATCGTCCATTTAATGCCAAAACTATCTAAAAGTTTTACCGTTGAAGGACTAATGCATTGTTCTGAAAGCCAAATACCTGCGGGTTTTCTCCCAAAATATTTTTCATATTCGTCAATCCCTGTTTTTAATTGATATTTTGCGTCTTCAGTCATAACTTTCGCGTCAAGCGGCAAATTGATTGAATATTTGCAAGGCAATTCTTGCATACATAACATCAACGGAATTATCGGGTGAGAATACGGGCTTGTTGAAATTTCGATTTTGCCTTCATCTTGATATTTTTTAAACTCAGGAATAATTCTTGAAATAATATCTTTTGAAATTTCATAAATTGCTTTTCTGTCTTCAAGAGTGTAGTTTTTTTCTTTTTTTATTAATTGCTTTAGCGCTTTATATTCTGAAATGTGGCTTTTATTTATCCAACATAAATTATAATTTGTGATTATATCAATGTATTCTTGATTTGAAAAAGCATTTATATCAAGTTCATTTAAAGATAATCTTCTGTTATAAAGCTCTGTGTAATATTTTTTTTGAGCAAGCATTTTTATGTTCACATCAAAAAAATTATCGAGGATAAATTCTTTATCTTTATCGTTAATTTTGCTTTCATCACAAAGCAAATACTGCGCATGAACATCTAAAAAGCCTTGCGAATATTTTTTAAGCGTTTTAAGTAAAATCGGAGTAATGTTAAAATTTAATTTTAGATTTTTAAAATTATCGATGTATTTTAACATCGCAAGATAGTCTTTTGTGGCGTGAAACCTAGCCCAAGGCATTAAAAAACGACCGTCTTCATTTTCTTGATAAGAAGGTTGATGAAAATGCCAAACAAACGCTATTTTTAACTTTTCCGTCATAGCTATAAGATTATAACATTTTTAATTAGGGTTGTAAAACTATAATTTGTACATTTTCAGACTATTTACCGGATTGATTTTTTAAAAAATAATGTTAAATATGTTTTATGAAAAAGTTAATTTTAATTTTGTTTTTATTGTTTTTGCCTTTTGCAAATTGCGCAACTTTATCCGGCGGAATAAGCCAAAATGTTGACAGCGGTTTTATAGGAAGTTGGTTTGTGAGAGGCACATTAGAAGGTGAACCCGTTAAAGGATTTCAAGTTGGCACAAATCAATTTTGGAACCTTTCTAAAATGAATAACGTCTTGATTTTAGAGAACAAATTAACGGGCGCAAGGGGTGAAATTAAGGTCGAAGAAGCATTTAGCGGCAAAAATTCTTATTTAAAATTCACCAATATATGTAAAGATAGCGACCCTAAAACCCATCAAATAATTTTAAAAGAAACCCCTGAAATTTATCTAAATGGAAACGAATTTGAAGGAATTGATACTTTTGAAATTAAGAAATATAAAAATGGTGCCTTATATAAAAAAGAAGTGGTAAAATATAAAATAACCGGAAAGAAAATATATTAAAGAGTTTGAGGAAATATGGAAAAAATTTATGATTGCATTATTTTAGGCGGCGGCCCTGCAGGAATGAGCGCGGGCATTTATTGTGCAAGAGGTAACTTAGATTGTGCAATTTTAGATATATCAATGTTCGGCGGAGCCCCTGTAAATTATTTAGAAATTGAAAATTACCCAGGGTTTAAAGAAATTGAAGGTTGGGAATTAAGCGAAAAATTAGAAGAACATTTAGATAAATTTAATGTTCAAAAATTTCCTGCTGTTGAAATAAAATCAGTAGATTTAGTGTCTGCCATTAAAAAAATTGTGCTTTTGGACGGAAAAGAATTTTTAGCTCGTTCAATTATTATTGCAACAGGCGCATGCCCACAAAAATTAGGGGTTGAAGGCGAAATTGAAAACATTGGGCGCGGCGTAAGTTATTGTGCTGTTTGTGATGGTGCTTTTTATAGAGATAAAACGGTTGCAGTTGTTGGCGGCGGAAATGCTGCCGTTGAAGAAGCCGGATATTTAACTCGCTTTGCAAATAAAGTTTATATAATTCACAGAAGAAATGAACTACGTGCAGATAAAATTGTTCAAGAAAGAGCATTTAAAAACGAAAAAATTGAATTTGTATACGATAGCGTTGTAGAAAAAATTAACGCTTGCGAAAATAAAGTATCTGAAGTTGAAATTAAAAATGTAAAAACAGGAGAAAAATCAACTCTATCTGTTGATGGTGTGTTTCCATACATTGGTTTCAAACCTAATTGCGATTTATTCAATGGTCAAATTGAACAAGATTCTAAAGGCTTTATAAAAACTAATGAATTAATGCAAACAAGCGTGAGCGGTGTTTTTGCAATTGGTGATATTCGCACAACCCCTCTAAGACAAGTAATTACCGCTGTTGCAGACGGCGCAATAGCAGGAGTTAACGCAATTAAGTATATCGAAGAAAATTCAGAAATTTTAGTTAAAAATTAATCTAATAAAACTTGTTGCATTTCTACATCAGGTTTTCCAAGAACTCTAACAAGTTCTAAAACTGATGATTTCATTTGGCATTTTTGGCTGGAATTATTAAAGAAATCTGTATAAAAACAACCTTCGCAATTGCAACCTCTTTTATAACATTCAATCGCAGTCGTAGTCCATCTTCTAACAGCAACTGCGCGTCCAAAATTTCTGGTTTCTAACACGTATATATTCTCCCGAATTTTTGCAAGTCAAAATAAACCCAACATGAAGTATCACCTATCGGCAAAAGCCTTATTATCAGCGGGTTCACTTATAATTATAACTTTCAAAGAGCCTTTTTCAAGTGAAAAACATGTGCTGCATAATATTTCTTAATAAATCTGAAAACCCTTCTTACACAAGGGTTTTTATTTTTAAAACATGCCAAAAGCCAATCCCTGACATGGTTTTCATGTTTTCATTCATGCAAAACCCATGCGCAGTCCATGTTTTGTATGAATTGCTATTATGCTTGTAACTGTAAAGTTATGTAAAGATTTTTGTTTTTTCTGATTTTTTTCCATGCCTCACCAAAAATTGGCATGGAAATTTTATAAATTTTCTTCTAATATTTCTGAAAAAATTTTTTCAAATAAATCATATTTTTCTTTATTTTCTATAAACAAATATCCAATTAATGTTTCAAATGCAGTTGCAAGTGTATGAATTTTTGGATTATTTTTTTTACTTATGCCTAGTTTTATGTTTCGTGCTCTTTTTACAACTTCTTTTTCTTCTTCGTTTAAAAGAGGTAAAATTACATTCAATAATTCCGCCTGAAATTCAGCGCACACAAACATTGTAGAAATTTTATGCATTTTATTTTGAACAGTAGTTTTTTGAATTATAACTTTTCTAATTATAATTTCCCAAACAGCATCGCCTAAATATGCATAGTTTTTAATATCATATTTCATTTTGTTTTAAATCAAGATTTCTGGCACCATAAACTTCATTTATTCTTTTAACAGGTGCATTTTTTGGAAATTCACTAAAATCTACATTGTTTTCAACCATTTCAGCAATTTCTTTCATTGCACAAATGAAATTATCTAAAGTTTCTTTTGTTTCAGATTCTGTTGGTTCAATCATAATTGCTTCGTGGACAATTAACGGAAAATAAACTGTTGGCGGGTGAATTTCCATATTCATCAAAGCTTTTGCAATATCTATTGTATGAACTCCGCGCTCAACTTGTTTATCGCCGGATAAAACAAATTCATGCATGCAAAAACCGCCGTGGGGTAAGTTATATTTATCTTTTAATTGTTCTTTTAAATAATTTGCACTTAAAACTGCGTCAGATGAGGCTTTTTTAAGTAATTTACCCATCATTAAAATGTAAGTGTATGCTCTAATTAAAACACCAAAATTTCCAAAATAGGCTGAAACTTTACCTATGGAATTTTTAAAATTGTATTCTCTTTTATATTTTTTGCCATCAAAAATTATTCTTGGAACAGGCAAAAATTCTGCTAATTTTTCAACTACGCCAACAGGGCCGGCCCCTGGGCCACCGCCGCCGTGTGGAGTTGAAAATGTTTTATGTAAATTAAGGTGAACTATATCAAAACCCATTAATTTTGGGTTTGTGTAACCCATAATTGCATTAAAATTAGCTCCGTCATAATATAACAAACTGCCGTTTTTGTGCGCAAGGCTTGAAATTTCTAAAATATTTTCTTCAAAAATTCCAAGTGTGTTTGGGTTTGTCATCATAATTGCAGCAACATCTTCATTTAAAAGATTTTTTAATTCTTCAACATTTACTTGCCCAAGTTCATTTGATTTAACTTCAATAATTTCAAAACCACACATTGAAGCGCTTGCAGGGTTTGTTCCGTGAGCACTATCAGGAATAATAACTTTTTTTCTATTTTGACCAATTTTTTCAAAATATTTTTTAACAACCATCATACCTGTTAATTCGCCATGTGCACCGGCACATGGTTGCATAGTGATTGCATCCATTCCTGTAATTATTTTTAAATTTTTCTCAAGGTCATAAATTAATTTTAAAACACCTTGTACATCTTCATCTTTTTGATTTGGATGAACTGAATTAAAACCGTTAAAAGATGAAACTTTTTCATTAATTCTTGGATTATATTTCATTGTGCAAGAACCAAGCGGATAAAAACCTTTTTCAATGCAAAAATTTTTATCACTAAGTTCTTTATAATGCCTCATAACTTCAATTTCAGGCAAATTTGGAAGATTTAATTCTTTTTTTCTTCCAAATTTACTTTTAATAGAAATATTTTCTTTTTTATATTTTTTTGTTTTTTCAAAAATTGTTTTCATAGCAAATAAATTATATAATATTTTTTGTTTTACATAAAGAAGTTTACAATTCAAATGTTATTAAAATTTAAAGAAATAATTAAAAATTTAATAAATTGTATTTATACTGAAAAATGTGTGCTTTGTGGTGAAAATGCGGAAGATTTTTGCTTGTGTAAAACTTGTTTAAAAAGCTTAAAATTTTCAACAAATTTTCATAATAGAATTATAAACTCTGTTCAAATCTATTCGCCGTTTTTTTATAAAAATGAAATTCAAAAACTAATATTAAATTACAAATTTAAACATAAAAAATCTTTATATAAATTATTTACAAAATTGCTGTTTGATTATTTTAATTCTTGTGAATTAAAAAATGTTTTAACACCTGAAAACACAATTATAATAGGTGTTCCAAGTTATAAAGACAGAAAAAATAAAAGAGGTTACAATCATATAAATTTAATTGTTGAAGAGTTAGCAAAACTGCTAAATTTTTCATATTCAGACAAAATTATAGAAAAAGTAAAATACACAAAACCGCAATATAACCTCAATTACGCTGAAAGATACGAAAATATAAAAAATTCTTTTAAAATAAATATAGAAAATATTAATAAACCTAATATTTTAATAATTGATGATATTGTAACATCCGGCGCAACAGCAAGTGAAATAATAAATTCGTTCAAAAATGTTAAAAACATAAATATTTATTTCTTATCTCTCTCGGTTGTTGAAAATTAAATTATTTTTCAACAAGTTTTTAAACAAGCTAAATTTCAATTATAGATTAAAAAAATATTATTTTTAAACAGTTTTATTTTGCATTATAAATTATTATTTTTATATTATAATATTTATAAATTATAATAAGGGGATTAAAATGGAAATTCTTTTAGAGAAAGACAAATTTTTAACAGCAATAAAAATGGTTGAAAAAATCACTGCTCAAAAAGTAATTCAACCTGTTCTTTCAAATATTCTAATTGAAACTGTTTCAAATGACAGGATTTTATTTAGCGCAACAGATTTAACTCAAGCAATAAGTTGCAAAATTAATGGAACAGTTGAAAAAGAAGGTTCTATAACCCTTAAAGCAAAAACTCTTGGTGAAATAATAACTCGTCTTGAAGAAAAACCAATTAAATTAAATGTAGATGAAGAAACAAATAAAACCACAATAACTTGTGGAAAATCTAAATTTGAGCTTGTTGGGATAAGTTCAACCGAGTATCCTAAAATTTTTATGGAAAACCAACAAGAAGATATAAAAAAATATGAAATTGATAAAAATATATTCACTAAATTAATAAAACAAACTCTTTACACTGCTGCACAAAATGAAATTTCAAGCGTTTTAGGCGGAATTTGTGTAACAATTCAAGATAATAAAATTGAATTTGCAGGAACTGACGGAAACAGACTTACAAAAAGCACAAAACTTTTAGATGGTGAATTTGAAGATATACAATTTATTATTCCAATTAAAACTTTAAACGAAATTTTAAGAATTTCCTCTATAACACAAGATAAAACAATAAAAATGGAAATTACAAAGAATAAAATTTTATTCTTGTTTAACGATTTAAAATTTTCTTCAAAGCTGATAGAAGGAAATTATCCTAAATATCAACAATTAATTCCTGATAGATATGAAAATATCGTTACAATAAATAGAGAAGAACTTGTTAATTCAATTGAAAGAATTTCAACAATGGTAAATGAAAGAACAAATATAATTGAAATGAGTTTTTCTGAAAATATTTTAGAAATTATGTCAGACGCTCCTGAAATTGGTTCAGGAAAAGATATGATTGAAATAGAATATTCAAAAGATGATATTATAATTGCTTTTAATTATAAATATTTATTAGACGCAATTAAAAATATGGAAACAAAAGAAATTAAAATGGAAATTTCAACTCCTGGGGCGGCTTCAATAATTACTGAAAAATTAGAAAACGAAGCAGCTGAAAGAGATTATTTATGTCTTATTATGCCGGTACAAGTGAGAAGAAATGAAAGCTAGTGTTAGAGTTCCTGCAACATCTGCAAATATCGGATGTGGCTTTGATAGTTTCGGTTTAGCATTACCAATTTACAACACTATTACAATTGAAGAAACAGTTTTACCTGGGTCTGGAATTGAAATAAATGTTATAAATAAAGAAACTCAAGAAAAAATTGAAAATGTTCCAACTGATAAAAATAATATTGTTTATCAAGCAATTGAGTTTTTATATAATTTTATTGGGCAAGTTCCATCAGAGCTTAAAATTACAATTGAAACATCTATTCCTATTGCAAGAGGTATTGGTTCTTCTGCAAGTTTAGTTGTTGGCGGTTTAATTGCTGCAAATGAATTGCTTTCAAACCCTGCTGATGAAAGTGTTTTAATTTCTATTGCAACAGAAATTGAAGGGCACCCTGATAATGTAGTTCCTGCAATAACAGGCGGTTTCACCATTTCTTGCACAGAAGATGACGGAAGAGTTGTTACTAAAAAACTTCCTTGGCCAAATGATTGGTGTATCACAATTTGTATACCAAACTATGAACTTTCAACAGAAATTTCTCGTTCTGTTTTACCTGAAGCTATACCTATAAAAGACGCGATTTATAATTTAAGAAGATCAGCTCTTATGGTAGACGCTATTTACACTCATGATGAAGAATTAATGAAAGTTACATTAAAAGATAAAATCCATCAACCATACAGAACAAAACTTGTTCCGGGGCTTGAAGATATTATGAATAATTTAAAATTTATAAATGGAGTTATGGGCTCTGTTTTATCTGGTGCAGGTCCTTCAATTCTTGTTATAAGTAAAAAAGAAGCTCTTGAAGAAATAAAAACAACAGTTTTAAAAACTTGGTCTGATATAGATGTAGGCGCAAAAGTTTTAACACTTCCTCTTGAAGTTGAAGGGGCAAAGGTTATATAAAATGTTTAATTTTAATGTAATAGTTGTTGGCGCGGGGCATGCAGGAATTGAAGCGGCAGTTTCATCAGCAAGGCTTGGTGCTAAAGTTTTACTATGTACATTAAATATTGAACATATTGGTTTAATGCCTTGTAACCCTGCAATTGGTGGCCCTGCAAAATCAAATTTAGTTCGCGAAATTGACGCACTTGGCGGTGTTATGGGAGAAGCGGCAGACGCTACTTATATCCAATTGAAAACACTAAATTCTTCAAAAGGCCCTGCTGTTAGGGCACTTAGAGCTCAAAGTGATAAAAAAGAATATTCTTCTTATATGAGGCATATAATTGAGTCTGAAGAAAATATTAAAATTAAACAAATTCAAGTAAAAGAATTAATTATAGAAAATAATAAAGTAAAAGGTGTTATAGATGAACTTGGGCTTGAATATATTGCGCCGTGCGTGATTTTAACAACAGGCACAAGTTTAGAAGGAAGAATTTTTGTTGGTCTTAAATCTTTTTCAGCAGGAAGAATGGGTGAAAGAGCTGCAAATGGTTTATCTGAAAGTTTAGCAAAATGTGGTCATAAAATTAGAAAACTAAAAACAGGCACTCCTGCAAGAGTTGACGGCAGAACAATAGATTTTTCAAAAATTTCTATTCAAGAGGGTGATAAGGTTGATGAAAATTATTATCAATTTTTCTCTTTTAAAGAAAATAGACCAATTAGAGAAACAGTGCCTTGTTATCTTACAAAAACAAACGAAAGAACACATGAAATAATTAGAGAAAATTTAAAATATTCTCCGCTTTATCAAGGTTTAATTAAAGGAAAAGGTCCAAGATATTGCCCAAGTATTGAAGATAAAGTTGTAAGGTTTGCAAACAACCCTTCACACCACATTTTTATTGAGCCTGAAGGTAAAAACACTTATGAAATGTATGTTCAAGGTTTTTCAACAAGTTTGCCTATTGAAGCGCAACTTCAAATGTTAAAAAGCCTTCCTGGGCTTGAAAATGTTTCTGTTATAAAACCTGCTTATGCAGTTGAATATGATTGTATATATGCGGTTGAATTAAAATATACTCTTGAAAGCAAATTTGTTGATGGTTTATTTTTTGCAGGTCAAATAAATGGGACTTCAGGGTATGAAGAAGCAGCAGCACAAGGGCTTGTGGCTGGAATTAATGCTGTAATGAAGCTTCAAAATAAAGAACCTGTAATTTTTGAAAGAGAAAATTCATATATTGGAACATTAATTGATGATTTAGTTACAAAAGATATTGATGAACCATATAGAATGTTAACTTCAAGAAGCGAATATAGGCTTGTTTTAAGGCAAGATAATGCAGATTTAAGACTTACTGAACTTGGTTATAAAATCGGTTTAATTTCTGAAGAAAGATTTAATAAACTTCAACTTAAAAAAGAATTAATAGAAAGAGAAATTGAAAACCTAAAACAAACAAAAGTTATGTCTGAACCTGTGCACACAAAAGCAATAAATTATCTAAAAAGACCTGAAATAACTTATAAAGAACTTGAAAAAATAGGATATACTCCAATCACTCAAAACCCATATATTAAAGAACAAGCAGAAATAACTGTTAAATATGAAGGTTATATTAAAAGGCAATTTGAACAAATTCAAAGAGCAGAAAAGTCTGAAAAAATAAAAATCCCAAAAAATATAAATTATTTTGAAATTAATCAAATTTCAACAGAAACAAAAGAAAAATTAGATAAAATCCGCCCTGAAACAATAGGACAAGCATTAAGAATCGGCGGTGTTAAACCTGCTGATATTAGCTGTTTAATGGTTTTGATAGAATCTGGAAAAATAAAATAGTCTACGCCCCATAGCGATTTTCATAGAAAAAATCACAAATTCTTTTTTCTTTTTTCTTAAATTTAAAAATATTTCTAACTTTGTTATATAAACCTTCTTCGTTTAATATTTTTTTATATTTATCAACTAAAATAGCTTTTTCAATTAATGTTCTATTATAAACAATTGCAAGTGAAGCATTATCTTTTACAAATGGCTCTAACTCTTTTAATTTCTCTTTAAGCGCACAAATTTCTCGCTCTAAATCAACCAAAATTTTTTTCATAATTTCCTTGTTTTATTAATGGGGTTAACATAAACAATAATATGATTTTTTTTAAAAAAATGTATCCACTAAAAGAGTGAAAATATGGTAAAATAAAAAAATGAAGAAAAAAGTAATAGCTTACCTGCATACCCATTGGGATAGAGAATGGTATGAATCAAAAGAAGAATTTAATTTAAGGTTGTTAGATGTTTTTGATGAAGTTTTAGAAGAGCTGACGCAAAACCGCGCACCAAGTTTTTATTTTGATGGTCAAGTTTCGGCTCTTGAGGATTATTTAAAATTTTGCCCTGAAAAAAAACAAATAATTAAAAAATTTATAAAAGATAAAAAACTGTTTATAGGCCCTTTTTATGTTAGTTCTGACAGCTTTTTAGTTAGTTCTGATTTTATGGAAAAAAACCTAAAATTAGGAATTAATTATGCAAAAAAAATGGGTCAAAAAGAATTTATCGGTTATATTCCTGATTCTTTTGGTCATAGCGCAGGTTATTCAATTCTTCTTAAGAAATTTAATATAGATAAAGCTATATTATGGCGCGGAATTGGTAAAATTCCTGCAGATTTTATTCATAATGGAATAAAAACAACTTGGCTTCCTCAAGGTTATTTTTTTGATATTTTACACACAAATTTAGACATTTCTAAAAAAGCGGAATTAACAGAAAAAACACTTGATAAAATTGTTGAATTTTCCGGTGACACTTTGCTTTTGCCAATTGGTGCAGACCACCTTAAAATATTGGCTGACGCAACAAATAAAATTAAAGAAATTAACAAACATTTAAAAAAATATGAAATAATTTTATCAAACCCGTTTGAATATTTTAATTTAGTTGAACATAAAACAGAAATTAAAGGTGAATTTTTAGATAATTCAATAAGCTATATTTTAGGTGGAGTTTATTCTGCAAGAGTTAAAGAAAAAATAAAAAATGCAGAAATAATGTGGAAATTATCAAAAATCACAGAACCATTAAATAAAATTACAAAATCGAAATTTAATAAAAATATAGATTTTGCAACAAAAAAAATAGTTAAAAACCACGCGCACGACAGTATTTACGGCTGTTCTAAAGACATTGTAAACAGAGCTGTTATAAATCGTTTTGAATGTGCTAATGAAATTTTAGACGGTGTTAATGTAAGAATAATGAAAAAATTTGAAACACCAAAAGAAAATGAAATTGGAATTATAAATTTAAGCGACAATAAACCAAATTACATAAAATTTAATTCTTCAATTAAAATGAAAAACGCACAAACAATATCTAAAAAAATGGGTTTTCCAACAAAATTTAGATATAATAAATCAATTATTCCTGTAACAGAAGATAACACTGTAATTTATGAGCAAATAGCGCAAATTACTAAAACAAAAAAGAATAAATATATAATTACAAAACCGGAAAAACCAACTAAACTAACAGAAATTAACCAAAATAAATTAGAAAATAGTTATATAAAAATTACAATTAAAAATTCTAAAATTAACGTTTTAAATAAAAAAACAGGTGAATTATTTGAAGATTTTATTACCATAAAAAACACAAAAGATAATGGCGATAGTTATAATTATGCGCCGGCAGACAACGGCGAAAATTTAAAACTTCAAAAAACAAAAATAATTGAAAATGGAAAAATCAGAAGCAAATTAAGATTATATTTTAAATTTTTAGAACTAGATTTAATTCTTTCAAATAATTCAAAAAATATTGAATTTGAAGCAAAAATTAAAAATAATGAAAAAAATCATAAACTACAAATTCAATTTAATTTAAAAAATAATATAAAAGAAACCCTTGCAGATGATTTATATGAGCCAATTTTAAGGCAGCATGACCCTGATTATAAATTATTTGAAAATTTGCCTGCGCCGGCTAAAATTGAGCTTAAAACAAATTCTTATCCTATGCAAAAATGGGTTATGGCGCAAAATTTAGGAATTTTCACAATCGGGCTTAATGAATATGAAATTTATAAAAACACAATTTCAATTTCAATGCTTCGCGGAACAGGTATAATTTCAACACCTAAAAATCCTGCAAGATATATGCCCGCAGGGCCGCCAATTGAAATTCCGGAAGCGCAAGAATTAGGCGAAATAAAAGAAAAATTTTTAATTTCTTTTTGTTCTTGCGAAGAATGTGAAAAAATTTCTGAAGAATTATATGGTACTTATTTAATTAAAACAGCGGATTATTAAAATGAACAAATTTCCATCAAAAATATATTACACAGAACTTTTGAAAAGCTTGATGGACGAGCATTTTGCTTATAATTCTCCGCTTCGCTGTTTAATTAATTCAGATAAATTTTTAAACCAAATTTTAGAATTATATAAAAAATTTTATTATTTAGTTGTATCTAATGAAAAATTTTCTGAAATTTTAAATAATACAGATATTGAAAATGAAGACAAATTTCGCTTAGAAGAAATTTTTAAAGTTTATTTTAAATATCTTGGATATTTGCAAAAAAATGAAATTGAATTATCTCCACCAAATTTTAACAAAGGTGAAAAAATAGAAAACCTCACAGATTTTGCTGATAATCTTATTAAAAAAACAGAAAATTTCACATGTATTGAATATGAAGATAATCAAAATGAAATTATAGAAATTTCAAACAAAATAAAAGAATTAAATTCCACAGGCACAGAATATAATAAAATAGGAATTTTAATTCAAGATGAGAATATATCTAAAAACTTTGTTGAAAAATTAAATTTTCTTGAAATTCCAACAAATAAAATTTTATATGATGAAAAAATAATTAATTTCAGAATAAAATTTGAAGAATTATTGAACCTTTTTGAAATTACAGAAGCGCAAAACGAACAAAATATTTATGCACTCCAAGATGAAAACGCGCTTTTAATTATTGAAAACCTGAATTATGCGCCTAAAACTATTGAAGAATTTTTTAATTTATATAAATCAGAAAATTATCTTGAAATATTAAAAAAACTCGAAGAATTAGAAGATATTAAAAATGAAGAATTAATTACAAAAATCAAACATTATATCAATTTTTCAAAAATGGTTTTATATAAAAAACCAAGTAAAGACGTACTTTTAAAAATAACAGATGAAATTTTATATAAGAAAAATAGCGATAACAAAAACTGTATTAAAATTTTTTCAAACCCGTACATAGAAGAAAAATTCGATTTTCTTTTTGTTCCTTCACTTGTTGAAAATGTGTTTCAAGAAGGAGAAAAAATCCAATTTATAACAGCTGAAACAAATGAAAAAATTTCAAGTAAAATAAAAAATTTATATCCCGAATTTGATTTTATAGTTGAAGAAAATAAGGTTTTAAATTTTGAAAAAATAAAACAAATATTTAATTTATCAGAAAAAAACATTAATTTTTCCGCATTTTCTTTTACACAAACAACAAAAATTGTGACCTCACAGGTATTTGAACTTTTCAAATATGTTGGCAAAAATAATTATATTTCATCGAGCGTAAAAAAAGAAAATATAGAAAATTTTAATTTTGAAATTACAGAAAAAAAAGAAAAAACACCATATTTACAAAATGAAAAACTAGTTTTATCGGCAAGCGGAATTAATAATTTCTTATCTTGCCCATTAAAGTTTTATTTTGCGAATATTTTAAATCTTAAACAAGAATTTTCAAATGAAGCAAGCTACGGAAGCATTGTTCACGCTATTTTAGAATATTTTAATAAAAATGCGCTTCAAAATTACACACACAATGAAATGCTTGAAATTTCCTCTAAACTTTTTTCTGTTAAAGAAGGTAAGAACACAGAATGTTTTAAAAATGAAATTTGTAATTTAATTTTGCAAACAGACAGTTTAACACTTTATCAAATGGAAGAAAATTTTAAAAATGCTTTAATAAATCTGCAAGAAAGCGGATTTTTTCAAGATATCCCCGATAGCACCGAAAGTGAAAAATCTTTTGAATTTGAAATTCCTGAAATACCAAATGTCACATTTAAAGGAAGAATTGACTTAATTTCAAAACATAATGATAAATATTCAATTGTTGATTTTAAAACAGGCAAAGACAAAAAAAATCCGCAATCATACTATATATCTGAAAATGGAATAAACTACATAAAAGTTTCCAGAAGCAAAGAAGCAAGTTATGATAAATCTCTTGAAAAAGAATATGATTGGCAATTACCGCTTTATTTTTTGGCAATTGAATACACACCTGAATTTAAAGAATATAAAGATAAAATGAATGAAATTTATCTTCATTTTATAAGACCAACCCAAAATGGCGGAGTTAAAAAAGACGGTGTTTCTTACGCACAATATTTATTTCAAAAAGATAAAATAATTAAAAATCTTAAAAAAACCGTGGTTGATGAAATTAGAAATACCAAAAATTTTGAACCGCAACCGGAAGAATTTAAGTGTTTATATTGCCCATATAGTGAAATTTGTGAGAAAAAAGAGATTGAGTAATGCAAGTTAAAGAAGAATTATTTTCAGAATTAAATCAAAATCAAAAAAAAGCGGTTTTTGCCGATATAAATTCTTGCACAAAAATTGCCGCAGGCGCAGGCTCAGGCAAAACAAAAGTAATTGCGAGCAGATTTTTAAAACTTGTTTTAGATATGGAAAAAGACGGAATTAAAAATCCCGCAGAGAAAATTTTAGTTATTACTTTTACGGAAAAAGCCGCAAAAGAAATGAGAGAAAGAATATTAAAAATATTAGAAAAAAATAATATTAACACTTTTGGTCAAAAATTATGGATTTCAACATTTCACAGCTTCACATCAAGAATTTTAAAAGCGCATTCTATTGAAATTAACCTTAATCCGGATTTCGAGCTTGTTGAAGAAGTTGCAGCAGATGAAATTTATGATGAAATTGTTAAAAGAATAAAAAATAATAAATATGACAAAGAACAAATTGAAAAATTAATAAAAAAATTAAATTTAAGCGAAAATATTTTAGAACAAGAAAAACTCAAACCCCTTCTTTTAGCTCATGAAATGGATGAATTATTTTCTGAAGTTTTTAAAATAATAAGCAAAATAAAATCAAAAGGGCTTACGCCAAAAGAGTTTTTGGATATTACAATTAATGCGATAAACAATTTTTCATCAGACATTTCAAAGCTTTATCAAAAGCAATATTCAAAAGAAGATTACGCGCTGCATTTTTCTAAAATTTTGAATGATTATTCTGCGGAAAACATCGATTTTATGGCTGTTTCAGATAAAATTATAAGCAGTAAATCAATTATTTTAAAAAACGGTGCAAGAAACCCTGAACAGTGGATATTAAATCCGGAATTTTATGAAAATTTACATAATTTTGAACAATTAGAAATTTTATTTACGAAATTCACCGCTTTGATTTATGAAATTTATCAAGAGGAATTATTTTCTCGCTCACTGCTTGATTTTGATGACCTTATAAATAAAACTCTTGAAATTTTTAAAACCAAACCAAAAGTTTTAGAAGAATATAAAAAACAATTCAAACATATAATCATTGACGAATTTCAAGACACTAACGGTGCACAATTAGAATTAACTAAATTTCTTTGTGCTGATGAATCCGCAAACATAACATTTGTTGGAGATAAAAAACAATCAATTTATGCGTTCAGATACGCTCAATCTGAAAATCTTGATGTATTATCTTCACTTTTAGAGAAAAAATACAATAAAATTTTTCCAAAATATGAATTAAATATTAATTACCGCTCAAGCGATAAAGTGCTTGACGCAGTTAACACGCTTGTTGAAAATCATTTGAAATTAGATGAAAAACTGCTTGTTGGAAAACAAGATTTTAAAGAAACAAAAGTTATAAAACATGTTTTTAAAAATGCTCAAAGTATGTCTGTAATTCAATCTTTAGAGGCGGAATATATTGCAGATGAAATTTTAAAATTAAAAGAAAAAATGAATTTCAACTATAATGATTTTGCAATTCTTGTAAGTTCACACAAAGAAGCAGATTTTATAGAAAAATATTTATCAAAAAATAATATTGCAGCGCTAAAAGCCGTAAATAAAAGCTTTTTTGATAGTCCAGATGTTAAAAATTATGCTTTTGCACTTGCTCTTGCAGATAACAAATATAATGAATATGCTCTTGTGCGCACACTTCTTGCGAATATGAGCCAAGAAGATATTTATAATTTACAAAAGCTCGTAAATGCTAAATTTTCAGACAACGAAAAAAAGAAACTTAACTTTGCTCAGAAATTTTTTGATGATAAAACAAAAGAAATTGTTTTAAATTTTTCTGAACACACAAAAAAAGTGTATGAATTATTTACAAGAAACCTAAAATTTAAAAACACTCATGATGTTTTCCTTGAAATTTTAAAAGAATTAAAGCTAATAAATCATAGCGAAAATTGGAAAAACACAAAAGCGCAAATTGAAACCAAAGTTTTTGAAAAAATTATTTTAAATTGGCAAATGCAAAAAAATTATACGCCACCTTCTAAATTTTTAAATTATTTAAAAGAAATTTCAAAAAGTACGAGTTTCGAGCTTCCAAGAGTTATTTTAAATGATATAAATGCCGTGAATATTATGACAGTTCATGCTTCAAAAGGGCTTGAATTTGAATGTGTTTTTGTCACAAAATCTGTTGCTAAAAAGAAAAAAGGCGGAAGCGGAAGATATGCTTTTGACATTTCTTATGAAGGCAAAAAACCTTTTGGAATGGTGTTTATTAATGAAAAAAACCCAAAAACTTCTGTTTATAAAGAAATATGGCAAAGCCCAAGAGAATATGCAGAAAATTTAAGGCTCTTTTACGTTGCAATTTCAAGAGCGAAAAGCTTTTTATATTTAACATCGTTTGAAGGCTATAAAAGCGTTGCGCCACAAGCGTTTCACGATATCATTGATGAAACAGACAGTGAAGAATAAGGTTTTTCAATAAGATTTTCAATCGCTTTGATATTTTCGTAGTCAACGCCGGCTTCAGTTAATTCTTCAGCCTCAAGACCGAACAAAGTAATAATATCTCTTGCTTTTTGTCTTGATTTAAAATTATCTTTGTTTAATAGTCCAAAAACCTCATTTAGAGCGCTTTCGCGTGTCATAAATAAAGAGGAGTTTGTTTTATGTAAAATTCTTTTTTTCGATTTTCCCATTCCATGATAAGTATGCAAGGCATGGATTAAAATGTAAATAACATGTGAAATTTTTTTTACAAACTAGCACTTTTTTTATTTATGAGTTTTAATATATGCACAGAATTATCGTAGGTGTGTTATGCAAATCAATAAAATCCAACCATTGGCTTTTAAAGCCGCTAGAATAAACATCGTTGCAAACTCTGATAACCATGGCAACGTGGCAAGCATGGATAGCGTTTACAATGCAATATGCGTTAATAAAGATAGAATTTTTCAAAAAAGCAATGAAGACAGCACACTAAATTTATACATAAATGCAGGCGACTTCTTTATTAACGGAAGCAAAAAAGGTTGGAGGCAAAGCGAAAGTTGCACAAACTATGACATACAAAAAGATTTTTTAAGACTGTTAGTTTTAAAAATGAAAAAACAAGCAAACCTCGTGAGCCAAAAAGCAGCAGGCGCTCCAAAAGAAGCAAAATTTGACGCTTTATACACTCCAGGGAACCACTGTTTTGATGGTGGCGATAAAAAACTATATGAAGCCCTAGCTTCAACCGCTGGTGTTACTACAATTATGACAAACATTGACCCTCACAAATCGCAAGCGTTAAGAAAATACGATTTTGACCGTCCAAATTCAAAATTTGTAAGCTCGAAAGAATATGAAATTCCAGATGATAAAGATAAAAATAAAAAACACCATTTAATGGTTATGGGCGTAACTATTCCTGCAATGGATTATTACAATCCGGGGCTTATTAAAGCTACAGAATTTCTTGATAAAAATAACAAAAAAGACGCCAAAATGACAAAAGATGATATTAAAGGCACAATTGGCGCAGTCAAAGAAAAGGTTAATGATTTCAAAAAAAGATATCCGGACGGGATTGTGGTTTTATCTTCTCATATGGGAACAAATCTTTCAAAAGTTATACGTGATGAGGTTCCTGGGATAAATGAAATTTTAGATGGTCATAAACACGATATTGTGACAACAAGAAAAGGAAACACAAATATTTCTTCTCTTGGCGAAGATAATAAAATTTTAAAAACAATTGCTCTTCAAATTGAAGATGACGGTTCAATTGAAAGAGAAGATATAGTTTATCAAACAGACCAATTTAAACTTTCTCAATCTGAAACAAATTCAATAAAAAGATTGTATCAAGGTTACACAGACGAAGACTTAAAAACAAAAAGTAAAATATATAAACATTATAAAGAAGAAAGCGAACCGGTCGTTTCAATTTCAAACAAAGGTACAGAAGTAAACCCATACGATTTTTCATATACCGAAACAATCAGATATTCAAACAGCACTCTTGCAAACTTTTTAACATCTGCTCTTAAAAAAGAAATTGTTAATATAGAAGGTCAAGAAGATGTCGATATTGTTGGCGTTCAATCTTCAATTATAAGAGGCGGTTTGAAAAACGGTGCTTCAACATTTGACCTTATGAAAGTTTTTGACGGCGTAAGTGAAGGGTTGTCTAATGTTAAATCCGGCAAAGTTACAGGGCAAGAATTAATAGATATTGTTTACGAAAACATTGAACAAAACATTGAAAATAAAACAAGAAACACGATAATTCATTGGTCTGACATTAAAATAAACAGATTTAATTTAGAGCTTTTAAAACAAGCGGGTGAAGTGGATGAAGAAGCTAAAAGAAAAAATATTTTAGTTCGCGATAAAAATGGCAAATTCGTTGAAATTGACCCGAACAAAACATATAAAATTGCAATTGCCGATAAATATTTAATCAAAGACGATATTAAAATGCCTGCAAAAATCCGTTCAAGATTTGAAGATGTGGGAGCAACATATCATCAATTATTTATGAAATATTTAGAAAGAGGCAACACTAAAGCCAACGAAAAGAATGTTGATAAAAACTTCACAATCACATATACAAAAAGAAAAAACGGCAAAAGCCACACTTTAATTGATCCGTCTTGTGCGGAATATAGGATTATATCCGAACCTCTTAAAGATGAAAATAAATAAATTATTTCGAAGATAATTCTTGAATATCAAACCCTTGCGAAGTCAAGACAAACTCGCAAAATTCCCTAACGGCGCCGCGTCCGCCACATTTTGAAGATATAAATTTTGCAACATGTTTTACATGCTCTGACGCATCATTTGGGCAAGCGCCTAATTTCACTTGTTTTATAACGGGAATATCCGGCAGATCATCTCCCATATAAGCAATTTCATCATCAGAAATTGAATATTTTTCTTTTAAGATGGCAAGTGCTTCAAGCTTGTTTTTTTGACCTTCAAAAAGTTCTTTAATGTTGAGCATTTTTGCTCTTTCGCGCACGGTGCCATTATTTCTTGCTGTGATTATTGCAGTTATAATGTTTGCTTTGTTTAAAAGAACAACTCCAAGTCCATCTTTTGCGTTAAATGTTTTAATTTCTCTTCCGTCTTCTAAAAACGTTAAAGAACCATCCGTCATAACTCCATCAACATCAAAAGCAACGCATTTAATTTTTGAAGCAATTGCCTTTAATTCTAAATTAGCGCTTTGTTTTGCGTTGAAATTGTCCATAATTTACCTAAAAATCTACAAAAAAATTATACACCAAAAGGACTAGATTTAATTCTTTTTGTAAAAAAACTTAAAAATTTGTCGAGATATTTAGTATACAGAAAAATACGGTATTAATTTTTTATGAAAAAGTTTCAGATAGACTTTAAATTTCGCCATGTCACAGAAGTAATCGACGGGATTAAAGGTTTTATTACAAAAAATCGATGTAGCGAATTTGAAGCGGATATTAGCCCATTAAATTTAATTGATGCAATTAAAACAGTTGTTATGTGTTCTACTTATCATTTCAGAAAATATCCTGAAGGAAAAGTGTATTGGGATTTAAAAGATAGGCAAACTATGTCTATGATAGCGCCACTAAAGCTATCTAATATGGAGTTAAGAGTTAAAAGAGAAGAAGTAAAAACGAGATTAAGAGTAGTAAAATGACAAACATTATAAAAAAAATTATTGAATCTAAGATTTATGGGGTGGTTAGAGCAGATGAAACCGCTCGTGCCGTTGAGGTTGCAAATGCTTATGCAGAAGCCGGTATAAAAGTAATTGAAATGAATTCAACTCTTGAGGCTGTTCAAGAAGTTTCAAAAAACAAAGATATTATTGTTGCAACAGGTGGGATAATTACAACTTGGCAAGCGCAAAAAGCACTTGAAGCCGGTTCAAAACTTTTGGTTTCACCAATTTTGCAAATGGGGCTTGTGAAGTTTTCATCTTGGAATAAAATTCCTCTTATTTTGAGTGCTTCAACTCCAAACGAAGCATATTGCGCTTGGAAAGCAAGAATTCCACTTATTAAAATTTACCCTGTGCACGATTTAGGCGGAACAACATATATTGAAGATTTGCTCAGACCGATGAATTTCTTGAATGTAATTCCTGCGGGCAATGTTTCAATAAGCAATGTAAAAGCATATTTAAAAGCGGGCGCTTCGGCAGTTGCGCTTGGGCGCGAATTATATTTAAATAAAAATTATGATGAAATTTTAGACGCTGCAAAACGTGCACTTGAAGAGGCAAAAGAAGTTTAAATGAAAAAAGGGCTTTTTATTACATTTGAAGGCGCGGACGGTTGCGGAAAAACAACGCAACAAGAGCTTTGCGCGAAATATTTAAAAGAAAAAGGAGTTGAGGTTTTATTATCTCGCGAACCTGGGGCAACGGCGCTTGGCGTTAAACTTCGCGAAATTTTACTTCATTATCCGGACCCTGTGGCATCTGAATGTGAAACATTTTTATATTTGGCAGATAGGGCTCAACACATTCAAGAAAAAATAATCCCTGCGCTTAATGAAGGTAAAATTATTTTATGTGACCGTCACACTGATTCAAGCGTTGCATATCAAGGCTATGGCAGAGAAATTGGTGTTGATAAAGTAAAATATTTAAATGAAATTGCAGTTGCCGGTGTAAAACCTGATATCACATTTGTTTTTGATGTTGATAGCGAAGTGGCACAAGAAAGATTGGGCAAAACAAAGGATAGACTTGAATCTTTAGGAATTGAATTTCATAAAAAAGTGCGCATGGGTTATCTTGAAATTGCAAAAAATGAACCTAACCGCGTGTGTGTGATAAATTCAAACCTTGGAATTGAAGAAGTTTTCGCACAGGTCAAAAAAGTTTTAGACGAAAAAGTTTTAGGGTAAATTATTTATTGTCCAAATTTTTAAGAGCATATTCGCAACATTGAATAATTAAATTGTTTAATGAAACACCCTTATTTTGCGCGATGGTTTGAAGCTTTTGTACAAGTTCTAAAGGTAGTCTAAAAGTTTTATTTATCATTTTAGGCTTTTCGATTTTAAACATTTTATACTTGCTCCTAATATCAATAATTTTAAAGTTTGCCATAAATAATTTACGGCACAGGGTCATATCCCCCTGGGTTTCCGGGGTGGCATCTTGCAATTCTTTTAAGCCCGAGCCAAACGCCTTTTCCTGCTCCATATTTTTGGATAGCTTGAATCATGTAAGTAGAACATGTTGGGTAAAATCTGCAAGTTGGCGGAGTGAATTTAGAGAAAAATTTATAAACTTTAATAAGTTTAATGAGCGCTATTTCAATTAGTTTCATTTAATTTGCCCTCAACCTCATCAAAATCTTTTTCAAAATCAATATCAACCATGAAATCACTCAAATATACACAAGGATTATTTCCAAGAAAATCTCCAAAGCGCATAAAATTTTCATAGCTCAAAGCGTAAAATGCGCCATTTTCTCTTATCATTTCGTAGTGTTCAGCTTCATCTTGCCTTCTTGGGCGTTTATGAAAATCATATAAAGGGGTTAATTTTCCAGATTTTCCAATGCTCCATTTAGCATGGGTGGTATCCAGCCTGTATCCTGAAAAACAGCTGTCTGCCTCTTTATTTTTAAAGAAAAAGTCAAATGCTTGGTCAATATAATTTCCATCTCTTAGCGGGCATGTGGGCTGCAATAGCACAACAAAATCCGGCTTATAGCCCGTTTTTTCAAGCTCTTTTAATGCGTGGTGCATAACAGGCGCGGTTTTTGTTTCATCTTGCGCGAGTTCTTTTGGCCTTGTTATCACTTCTGCGCCATATTCAAGCGAAATTTGCTTAATTTCATCATCTTCTGTTGAAACAACTGTCCTTGTCACATATTTTGAATTTAGCCCTGCCTCAATAGAATATGCAACTAAAGGTTTCCCTTTAAGGAGTTTTACATTTTTTCTTTTTATTCCTTTAGAGCCGCCGCGAGCTGGGATTATTGCTAAAATTTCCATTCAAACTCCTTTTGAAGTTCCTTGCTTTCGCTTGTCATAAGCGCTTCATGCAGGGTTCTTCCTTTGTGTGTTTTAATTTTTCCGGAATTATCAATTTCTGCCACATAAACCATATCATCAAATTTAATATTTTGATATTTTTCAATTAAATCGCCCGATAATGCGCTTTCAAAAAGTTCAATTAAATTTTCCCTGCAAGAATTTGTAAAAATTTCTACATCAAGACTTTGAAAGAACGGATTGCATTCAAGCACAAATAAATTATTTTCTTTATCAAGAATAAAATCAATCCCCAATATTCCAATATATTCGCCTTCATTAGTTAGCGCGAACATAAGAGGATTAATAAATTCGTCTATAACTTTTTTCTTAAATTCCTCATCGCCAAAATTAATTCCCGATTTTGCCCATCTTGAATTTTTTGTTGTCACAAAATTTAAAAGCTTGGCATTAAATCCATCTGTAATAACATAAGCGGTGAACTCTTTTCCCTCCACAAAATTTTCAAAAACAATAGTGTCAAAATCATTTTCATAAAATTTTGCAAGGGCGCTATGTGCTTGACTATATGTTTCGCAAATAACTGTGCCTAAAATTTCATTATGTTCATTGGGTTTTATGCAAATCGGATAATCGGCTTTTTTAATGTATTCAAAAGCATTTTGCGCTTTATCGCAAATAACAAACGGGGTTGTTTCAATTTTATTTCTGTATAAAAACTTTTTGGCTTTTGCCCTGTCGTTTGTAATTCTGTTTATCTCATAATCCGGCGCAAAAACCCCTATGCCTTCGTGTTTTAATTTTTCTGAAAAATCACTCTCAAGCGCTCTGTAGTCAGAAATAATCACAAGTTCTATTTTATTTGATGTCACAAATTGAAGCAAATCATCAAAATTTAAATAATTGATATCAACAAAATGAGTGCCTTCAATATCGATGGTTGAATATATTTCCGCGTTTTCAAATTCTTGGAATTTTTTGCTGAAAACACTTGTTGCGTAATTATTTCCGATAAACAAAATTTTCATATAGAAATTATAACATTGTTTCTTTATTTAAAAAAATATTTGCAATATACTTATGAAATCAAGGATAAGCTATGAAAAAAATTGTTGAAAAAACGGGGTTAAAACACATTGCGCTCATAATGGACGGAAACCGCCGCTGGGCGCACAGCAAAATGCTTCCTTCCATGATGGGGCATAAAAAAGGGGTTGAAGCCCTTAAAAAAACAGTGATTGCGGCAGATAAGTTTGGTGTTAAATACATCACCGTTTATGCTTTTTCAACTGAAAATTGGAATAGGAAAAAAGAAGAAGTAGATTTTTTAATGAATTTACTTAAAGACACAATCCAAAATGAGCTTTTAGAACTTCATAAAAATAATGTTGTTTTAAAATTTATCGGGGATAAAGCTCGCTTTACAAAAGATTTGATAGAAGTTCTTGATAGAGCGGAAGAAAAAACAAAAAATAACACAGGCGTTAATTTGCAAATTGCAATTAACTATGGCGCTCGTCATGAAATTGTGCAAACAATGCAAAAGCTTGTGGCGCAAGGTGTGAAGCAGGAAGATATTACGGAAGAATTAATATCAGAAAATCTGTATACGGTAAATATTCCGGATCCTGATTTACTTGTTAGAACAGGGGGCGAAAAAAGAATAAGCAATTATTTGTTATGGCAAATTGCGTATAGCGAAATTTTTGTCACAGATTTATATTGGCCTGATTTTGGCGAAGAAGCGCTTGCCGAGGCAATTGAAGAGTTTGCAAAAAGACAAAGAAGGTTTGGAGAATAAATGTTAGATATTTATTTTGCTTCAGGAAACCCACACAAGGTTCTTGAAATAAACGAAATAGCGCACCCATACGGTGTTAATGCCAAGTTGCCAGAGGGAGATTTTAATCCAGATGAAACAGGCACGACATACGAAGAAAACTCTTTTATCAAAGCTTATGAAGCTGCAATGTGTTGCGGTGGCGAGAATGATTTATTTTTAGCAGATGATAGTGGGCTTGAAATTTATGCGCTAAACAATGCTCCCGGGCTTAAAAGCGCAAGATACGCCCCAACTGCAACAGATAGAATAAACAGAGTTTTGAAAGAATTAAATGGTGTTAAAGATAGAGGCGCAAGGTTTCTTTGCACGATGACATTATGCAATAAAAAAGGCGAAGTTATATTTAGAGCAACGGGAATTATGGAAGGTAAAATTTCTGAAAAACCCGCAGGGAATAGCGGCTTTGGGTATGATCCAATATTTGTGCCCGAAGGATATGACGTGAGCGTTGCAGAAATTTCAGAAGAAGAGAAAAACCGCATATCTCATAGGGGTAAAGCGCTTCGCAAGGTGTTGGAATTTCTTAAAAACTATAATAATTAATTTTTTGTTAAAAATATTAATTATTTGAAAAATTGAAAATAAAATAAAGTTAATAAATTAATCAGAAGGGAGAATTAATTATGGCAATTAAACCGTTAATGGACAGAATAGTTATCAAAGTTGTTGATGATGTAGAAAAAACACAAGGTGGGATTTTTATTCCTGATAGCGCTAAAGAAAAACCTCAAAAAGGTGAAGTTGTGGCTGTTGGCGCAGGCAAAACTATGGAAAACGGCGAAAAAGAACCAATGGAAGTGTCTGTTGGCGATGTTGTTTTATATGCTAAATATTCAGGAACAGATGTAAAAATTGATAATGAAGAATATAAAATCTTATCAATTAAAGATGTTTTAGCAATTATTGAATAATTCAAATTAGCGCGAGAGCGCGAATTTACGAAAAATAAAATTAGTTAGTACAAAATAAAGGAAGATTATTATGGCAAAAAAAGTTGTATATAATGCTGACGCAAGAGAAGCTCTTTTAAATGGTGTTAATGCAGTTGCAAATGCTGTTAAAGTTACTCTTGGGCCAAAAGGCAGAAACGTTGTATTAGAAAAAAAATATGGCGCACCACAAATTGTTAACGATGGTGTGACTATTGCAAAAGAAATTGAATTAAAAGATGGTCTTGAAAATGCAGGCGCTCAACTTTTAAAAGATGTTTCTTCAAAAACAAATGATGTTGCAGGCGATGGCACAACAACCGCTTCAGTTTTAGCTCAAGCAATTTTCAGAGAAGGTTTGAGAAATTTAACAGCAGGTGCTAATCCAATCGGCATGAAAAGAGGTATTTCAAAAGCTGTTGAAGTTGCAACTCGCGAAATTAAAGAAATGTCAAAACCTGTTGATTCAAAAGAAATGCGCGCTCAAGTTGCTGCAATTTCAGCAGGCAACGACAAAGAAGTTGGTAATTTGATTGCTGATTGTATCGAAGCTGTTGGCACAGAAGGCGTTATTACTGTTGAAGAATCAAAAACTTTTACAACCGATAAAAAAATCGTTGAAGGTATGCAATTTGATAAAGGCTACATTTCACCTTATTTCATCACAGACGCTGAACGCATGGAAGCAGTTTTGGAAGACGCTTATGTATTGTGTGTAAATAAAAAAATCAACTTAATTGCCGACCTTGTTCCAATTCTAGAACAAGTTGCTCGTGATGGCCGTTCACTTTTGATTATCGCAGAGGATGTTGAAGGCGAAGCTCTTGCAACACTTGTTGTAAACACTATGAGAAAAGTTTTAAGAGCAGTTGCTGTTAAAGCTCCGGGATTTGGCGACAGAAGAAAAGC
>CAZMZD010000012.1:0-46349 GCA_964570895.1 uncultured Gammaproteobacteria bacterium | reverse complement strand
CTTGATTTTCCTACGCAATCTGCGCATACTTTATTCGTAATTGCTCGCAAAGCTCACAAACGACTAAAGCAACCAAAACTCGCTCGCTCTCGTTAAGCGCAGTCGCGCTAAAACTCGAGCTTCTATTGTGGGGTACGGTTTCGCACAAGCCCGCCAGCTCATCGCAGCCGTGCATGTGCTCACACACCAAAACTCGCTCGCTCTCGTTAAGCGCAGTCGCGCTAAAACTCGAGCTTCTATTGTGGGGTACGGTTTCGCACAAGCCCGCCAGCTCATCGCAGCCGTGCATGTGCTCACACACCAAAACTCGCTCGCTCTCGTTAAGCGCAGTCGCGCTAAAACTCGAGCTTCGCTCGTCCCCATAAGTCGTATTCTGAGGCGTCAATGATTTCAACAGGCACAATGTTGCATGGAGCAAGATTTTCAGCATTTTTAATATACACAAGCCCGTCGACATCAGGGGAATCTTTATAACTTCTTGCAATTGCGCCTTTATCCGTCACTTGCTCAATAATACAAGGCAAAACTTTCCCAATAAGCGAAGTGTTTATTTCGTAAGAAATTTTTTGCTGAATGGCAAGCAATTCCTTTTTTCTTGCGTTTTTAACAGAAGCTTTTGTTTGAGGCTTTAATTTGTCAGCATAAGTTCCTTTTTCTCTTGAAAAAGCAAAAACCCCAACCCTATCAAAACGCATTCTTTGAATAAAATCTTTTAAATGTTCGAATTCTTCATCGGTTTCCGCAGGATAGCCCGTAATAAAAGTTGTTCTAATGCAAACATTTGGAATTTCTTTTCTGATTTTACCGATTAATTCTTCATAATTTGAAACAGGGCGGCACATTCTCTTAAGCATTGCAGGGTGCGAATGTTGAAGAGGAATATCCACATATTTCACAACTTTATCTAAATTTTTATAAGCCTGAATGAGCTCGTCCGTAAAGTTAGTAGGGTATGTATATAAAACTCTAATCCAAGAAATTTCATCAAGCTTGTTTAATTCTTCTAAAAGCTTATCAAGTGACGGTTTCCCGTATATATCAATTCCATAGTTTGTGGTGTCTTGTGCGATTAAGATAACCTCTGCAATACCCTTTTTTGCAAGGCTTTTTGCCTCGCGCACGATATCTTCAATTTTTCTTGAAGTATATTTCCCGCGGAGCTTTGGAATAACGCAATATCCGCAAGCATAATCGCAACCTTCGGCTATTTTAATATAAGCGGATGAACCAACTGTAATATGCGCACGTTCAACATCTTCAGGGTAAACATAGCAAGGCTTTTCTTGAACTTCGTCTTCAAAATTATCTAGCACATCAGCAATTTTTGAAATGTCTGAAATTCCAACAAGAGAGGTGATTTCAGGCATAATTTCTTTTAATTCTTGCTGATATTTTTGTGCCAAGCAGCCTGTAACTACAATTTTAGCCCCTTTTTGTGCGCATTCCAAAATCGCTCTCACGCTTTCTTTTTCGGCGTCATGAATAAATGAGCAAGTGTTAATTAAAATAGCATATAAATTATCTTCCTCCGGATTTAGACTAATTTCATAGCCGGAAGAAATTAATTTCCCTGCCATAAGTTCTGTATCTACAAGATTTTTTGCACACCCAAAGTGCATTATTGCGACTTTTTTCTTCATAAAAGAATTGTATTATAAAAATGAAAAAAGCTATATGATTTTTTGTTTGTAATATAATATTTCAAGAAGAATAGAAAAGGTAGGTAAAATAATGCAAGTTTCACTTGATTGGTTAAATGATTTTGTAGATTTATCAGGCATTACTCCTGAAGAAATAGCGCACAAGCTCACAATGAGCGGGCTTGAAGTTGAAGAAATTAAATATATCAAACCGGCATTTGAAAATATCAAAACAGTTAAAATTGCAAAAATTGATGCTCACCCGAATTCAGACAGGCTTCACCTTGTGACAGTTGACACAGGGAGCGGCGAAAAAGTTGTTGTATGCGGGGCGCAAAACCTTAAAGAAGGCGCTATTGTTCCATACGCAAGCGTTGGGAGCGTTGTGCTCACAAGAGATACAAAAGAAAAATTCACTCTAACTCCTGCTGTTATCAGAGGGGTTGAATCTCAAGGCATGCTCTGTTCGCAAGACGAATTAGGGCTTGATGGTATGCAAGAAGAAGATGGCATTTTGATTCTTAACAGAATTTATGAAAACCTCGCTCTTGGCACACCGCTTGAAGAAGTTTTAAATTTCAAAGAAGATATCGTTTTTGATGTTGCGCCGACTGCAAACAGAGGGGATGAAATGTCTGTGCTTGGCGTTGCACGCGAACTTGCTTCACTATTCAATAGAAAAATTACTTTCTCACCGTTAGAAGTAGTGGGAGAATTAAAACCAACCGATTTTAAAGTTGAAATTAAAGATGATGAAACTTGCACATATTACAGCATTGGCTTAATTAAAGATATCACAATTAAACCTTCGCCTGATTTTATGCAAAGAAGGCTTCTTGCTTCAGGTATGCGCCCAATCAACAACATTGTAGACATCACAAACTACATTCTTCTTGAGCTTGGTGCGCCGCTTCATGCGTTTGATTTCGACAAATTAAACAATTATTTATGCGTTAGATACGCTCATGAAGGCGAAAAGCTAACCACACTTGACGATGTTGAAAGAGAATTAACTCCTGCTTCAGTGCTTATTGCAACGCAAGATAAAGGGGTTTGCCTTGCCGGTGTGTTTGGCGGAAATAACTCTGAAATTGATGACAACACTAAAAATTTAGCGCTCGAAGCAGCATATTTCACACCGCACACAAACAGAAAATCAGCTCGTTCGGTTGGCTACAGGTCTGAAGCTAGCGCAAGGTTTGAAAGAGGGGTTGACATCGAAATTGTGAAACCTGCTCTATTAAAGGCAATTGAGCTAATTTTAAAATATGCAGACGGAAAATTTGAAACAATTGTTGAAACAGGAAACAATAAACTTCCTGAAATTGACATCACCCTCAGAAACTCTGAAATTGAAAGAATTATGGGGATTGAAATAGGTCAAGATATTTATATTCCAATTTTAGAAAACCTTGGCTTTGAATTGCTTGGCAAAAACGAACTCGCTGCAAAATTTAGAGTTCCAAGCCACAGAGCAGCAGATGTTACAAGAGAAATTGACCTTATCGAAGAACTTACTAGAATTTATGGCTTTGAAAAAATTGCACCTGAAATTCCACCTCTCACAGAAGGCGCAAACATTTCATATGAAGAAAGAGCCCTTAAAAAAGTGAACGAGCTTTTCCTTGGTATGAGCTACGATGAAATTATGACATCTTCTTTGGTTGGAAAAAACTTATGCAAACAATATAAGGCAGAGCTTAACGACGAAACATCCGTTCGAGTTAAGAACCCAAAAAGCGAAGAACACACCACTCTTCGCCAAAGCTTAATGCCTAATTTATTTGCAACAATCAAAAGTAATTTTGATTTTGGAAACAAAAACTTTAGATTTTATGAAATAGGAAAAACTTACGAAGTAGTATCTGCCGCAGATGAATCAAATTCAGGCGTTGCGGAAACTGCAAAACTTTCAGGCGCCATTATGGGGGCTGTTAATAATGAACTTTGGAATATGCAACACAAAAACGATTTTTACCTTGCTAAAGGCGCACTAGACAACCTTTTTGCAGAATTAAAAATCGCAAACAGAATTGTTTACTCAAACGACAAAGAAAACGCTCCTGCATATTTACATCCGGCGCAATCTGCTCGCATTGAGCTTTTGGGCAAAAAAGGTGATTTAGTTGGCTATGTTGGCAAAGTTCACCCACTTCTTCTTAACGATATGAAGATAAATCAAGATATTTTTGTTTTTGAAATTGACCTTGATAAAGTGATTTCAGCAAGCAACAGGAATTTGGTTAAATTTAAGCATTTGCCGCAAACTCAACCTGTTCAAAGGGATATCGCTTTTGGCGTGTCAGTTGATACGAAATATTCAGACATCGAAAAAGTTATTAAAAAATGCACGGATAAAGCAATTTTTAAAGCTGTTCAAGTGTTTGACGTATACGAAGGCGAAAATATAGAAAAAGGGCAAAAAAGTATCGCAGTGAGAGTGACACTTCAAAATGATAAAGAAACTTTGAAAGACACTCAAATCGATGCAGAAATAACTAAAATCCGCACAGCGCTTGAAAAAACTGTTCCAAGTTTAAAATTAAGATAGTTCTGATATAATTTTCTTATGGCAGATGAAGATAAGCAGTTTGAGGCAAGCCAACAGAAGTTGGAAAAAGCGAGAAAAGAAGGCTCTGTTGTAAAGTCAAAAGATTTTTCAACAGCAGTCACCCTGCTTGTTGTTTTTATTGGCATATTTCAATTAGCGCCTTTTATTTGGGACCAAATTACAAGGCTTTTTACGCTTTTGTATCAACAAATTCCAAACGCACACATTGAAACAATAGGGTTGAGCTATATTCTATTTCTTGCTGCCATTCCGCTGCTTTTGATTATCGGCCCTGTTCTTTTCCTTGCGTGGTTTATGGCGATTATCACAGACCTTATTCAAGTTGGCCCATTGTTTACAACAAAACCGCTAGAGCCTAATTTTGAAAAATTAAACCCAACAAAATATTTTAAAAATTTAATGAACCCAAAAACATTATTTGAACTTGTTAAAAACATAGTCAAAGTTGTTCTTCTTGGTGTCATTGGGTGGTCCGTGTATCAAGCGCACTTCCCGGGGATTTTGCAGCTCGCGCAAATCGATAACCAATTTGCGGTTATGATTGCTTTCGGGAAATTGATTACAGACTTTATAACAAAAGCTATGATTGCGTTTTTGGTTATAAGCGCAGCAGATTATATGGTTATAAAATGGAAATTTTTACAAGACCAAAAAATGTCTTTTAAAGAACTAAAAGATGAATACAAAAACTCTGAAGGCGACCCGCATGTTAAAGCAGCACTTCGCCAAAAAAGGCAACAACTCTTACAGAAAAGCATGATGGACGCTGTGCCGGACGCTGATTTCGTTGTCACAAACCCATCGCACATCGCATGTGCTCTAAAATATAACCAACAAGAAAACGAATCGCCTGTTCTTCTTGCAAAAGGTAGCGAGTTATTTGCGAAAAAAATTGTTGAAATTGCAAATGAGCACAATATTCCAATCGTCGAAAACCCGCCTGTTGCAAGGGCAATTTTTAGGTTAGTTGATATAAACCGTGAAATTCCGCCTAATTTATATAAAGCGGTTGCAGAAATTTTGATTTTTGTTTACGGCTTAAAAAAACAAAGAGAAGACGCGCTTAGAATTCACAGAAAAAATACTAAAAACAAATAAAAAATTAAAAACTTGAGTATATCAGGGTTTTTATATATAATAAAATAAAAAAGACGGAGAAAACAATGGATATATTTGCAGTAATAGGCACAGTTTTTGGCGTATCAATGATTCTTATCGGAATGATAATGGAAGGCGGAAACGTTGGCCAGATTATGCAAATTACAGCGGCTTTCATTGTTGTGGGCGGTACGTTAGGGGCCGTTATTTTAAGTTTCCCTGTCGGAAAACTTGCAACAGCGATTAAGCTTTTAAAAGTTGTTTATTTTATGATGCCACCAAAATTTGAGCCACTTATTGCAGAAATTGTTGAGTTTAGCCAAAAAGCAAGAAAAGAAGGCGTTGTGGCTTTAGAAAAACTTGCAAAAAGTGCTTCTGACCCGCTTCTTACAACGGGGCTTGAAGCAGTTGCCGATGGCGCTGACCCTGCGCTTGTTAAAAGCATTTTAGAAGCACAAGTGAGCGAGCTTGAAAATTACGTTGCAACCGGCGCGAAAGTTTGGGAATCTGCGGGCGGTTACGCACCAACCCTTGGTATCATTGGTGCCGTTATGGGCTTAATCCAAGTTATGCAGAATTTGACAGACCCTTCAAAATTAGGCGCAGGTATTGCGGTTGCCTTCGTTGCAACAATTTACGGTCTTTTTGTTGCTAACTTATGGACAATTCCATTTTCAACAAGAATCAAAGTAAAATATGCTGAAGTTTTTAAAGCAAAAGAAATTATTGTGGAAGGCGTTATGGCAATCCAAGCAGGCGAAAGCCCTGCGTTTATCGAAAGAAAGTTAAGCGCATACATCATTGACGAAAAAGCAGTAAGCAAAAGTAAAGAGGACTAATTGGCAAAAAAGAAAAAAGCTGAAGATCATGAAAACCTAGAACGTTGGCTTGTGTCATACGCAGATTTTATGACGCTCTTGTTTGCCACGTTTGTTGTGTTATATGCTCTATCTCAAACAGATGTAAATGAGTTTAAAAAGCTTGAAGAAACAATCCGCTTGGCGTTTTCAAGAAATTCGCTTCTTCAAGGTCAAGAAGGCGTGCTCACCGGAACAGAAAATCCTTCTCTTTTAGATAATGTAGGTTCAGGGGACGAACCCAACCCGCTTATGCTTGAATATATAAGCACAAAATACGAAGAAACAGCGTATAGCGAAATAAAAAGCGAAATTGACGGGTTTAAGCTTGATGGCGTTAAAACAATTATCGACAACAAAGGCTTAACAATCAGGCTTCCTGAAAACATTCTATATTTCGATTCAAACAGCGCAAGAATAAACCCTGCTGCAAGAAAAGTTCTTACAGAAGTGGGCCATGCAATATTTTCAAGATTTCAAATTCACTTAATTAGGGTTGAAGGGCATACAGACTCTCTTCCAACCGGCCCAAGAAGCCAATATCCAAGCAATTGGGAACTTTCAGGCGCAAGAAGCTCTGCGGTTATTAATTTCTTTATAGACAACTTTGCAATGAGCCCTAAAAACTTTGTGTCAGTAGGTTACGCAGACACTGTTCCAATTGACGCCAAAGACCCAACAAGCGCGAAAAACAGAAGAATTGAAATTGTTGTTTTAAGAAACAGAAACAAAGCTCTGCAAAACAACGATATATTATCTCTACTTGAGAAAAAATCAAAAACTAAAAACATAAAAAGCAATTACGCAAAAAAAGACGCAAGCAACATCATTGAAAATAAAGATTTAACCTCCCCAGCGATAATAAACCCAACAAAAGAATCTATCGAAATTAAAAACAATTTAGAAAACGAAAATTACAGATTATACAAAGAAGAAGCCAGAAGCAAATATGCTCCAAGCTTTATGAAACAATAAAATGAAAGACGAAAAGAAATATTTTTGCATATTTGGCGGTGGCGGAATTAGAGGCACAGCATACGTTGGCGCCGTTCAAGCATTAAACGAACTTGGAATTGAAATAGACGGCTGCGCAGGCTCTTCTGTTGGCGCGGTTTTTGCAGCTCTTTACACAATTGGTTACACCACGGAAGAATTAAAAGAGCTGTTTTACAAAACAAATTTTGATATTTTTAGAGATATTAATATTGACATTTTAAAAGTTTTTGCCATCACAAAAGGTGATTATTTCCAAAATTGGATTAAAGAATTAATCGAAAAGAAATTTTATGGCGAAAATTATACTGAAGGTAAAAACCCGCCTGTCAGATTTAGCGATTTAGATAAAAAATTGGTTGTTTTATCTGTCAATTTATCAGATTCAACATATCATGAATTTTCAAAAGAATGCACCCCAGATGTCGAAATAGCATACGCCATAAGGGCTTCTGTTTCAATCCCCGGGTTTTTTAAGCCTGTTGAATACAACGGGAAATATCTTGTCGATGGCGACCTTATCAAAAGTTGGCCACTTTGGAGAATTAGCAAAAACCTTTGCCCAAAAGACAGAAAAATTCTCGAATTCAGACTTGAAGACAACGAAAAAAGCGCAAAAATAGACTCCGGAATTTCCTACATTAACTCTGTATATAACACAATTACAGGCTTTGCCACAGACTTCATTATAGATTTATACGGCTTTCGCGATAAATTTGATTACATAAAAATAAACTCAACCGGAATTGGCGTGCTCGATTTTATGATAAACAAAGAGCAAAGAAGCAAGCTTATTGAAGAAGGCTACAAAACAACCCATGATTATTTTAAATATGAATACCCAAAAAAAAGGCAAGTTATAGACGGACATTACGGCACATTGCGTGCTCACTTAAAAGAAATTGAAAAATTTGTAAATAAAAAATATTATAAACTTGCAAAAGACAGGCTTTTCGAAACTCTTGCGTATCTTTGTGAATACAAAAAATATATAGATTTAGCTTATTTTGAAGAAATAATTGAGTTTAAAAACTCATTTACAACTTCTTATCAAGAAAAAAGCGGGCTTTTTGGGGCAAGGCACACTCTTCAAAATGCTGAATATTTATCTAAAAAACTAGCAAGTTTGATAAGTAAAATTTCTTAATTTTCAAATTTACACAAAGATTGATAAGCGGGGCTTCTATCTCCAAAAGAAAGCTGAAAACCCTCAACTGATTCGGAATTTTTCACTCTGTTTAGATAATCTTTTGCAAAAATAGATTTGGAGAACAAAAGCCGGAACTTGTTTTCCTCGGCTTGAGTTTTTAAATCTTTAAAAACTAAACAAGCAGAATTAATTGAAAGCTTTAAAGAATAGTTTTTATTGCGTTTTGCAAGAACATAATTTGCATATTTAACTATATCCGACGCAAAACTTACATAACTTTTATTTGCAATAATCTCAAGCGTATAGTTATTTTCGCCTTCATCTATAATCCTAAAAGCAGAGAGAATTGCATCGTTTTCAGGGTTTTCCATAACATACGCTTGCACATTTGCTAAAGCGCCATATTCAGAGTCAATTTCAGATGCATTTTTTATAAAATAAATTTTTTGTATTTGGTTTAAAGAATAATTATGTAAATCTGAAACATAATCTGAATAAGATGAAATATATTTTTTAAAATAATTTGGCGGAATGTAATTTTGAAGCTCCATTTTGACATCGTAATAATTCAGGGAAGCTATTTTTTTAAATTTTGCACTGTTTAAAAAAACATTGATAACCTCTATATCGCTATCAAATAAGGTTATGTAAAAAACCGCTTCTTTAAGCCCTGAATATTTTTCATGAATATAATTAAGAAATTTAGCCAAAATTTCAGATGAATTTTCCATTGTCATAAAATTTGAAAAAAGTATTTTAGCGGTGTTTTTAACAAAAGTTAGCTCTGCATAAGTTTTGATTTCATTATCAGATAGTGCAAGGTGAATATCCTGCATAAATTTCATGCGGCACGGAAGAATATGGTTAATGGAATATTTTAAACGAAAAAAAGGTGCGGAAATTTTTGATTTTATTGCACGCAAAATTGGGTTTTCGCAAGCACCCGCAATATCAGAATACAAAAAGTCATCAATTTTAAGCATACTAATTCAAAATTACATTTTTCGCGTTTTAAAACTTGTTCTAAGCGCCATTGCTTTATCCGAGATGAAGCCCACGGTTTCCATAAAACCACGTTTTAAATTACTTAAAAATTTATCACTTTTTTCTAATTTTTGCAAATCGTAAATATCTTTGAAGCAGCCGATTTTTGAAAGACCGGAGCGAATTTCAGGCATAAAACCACAAATTGCAACAAGCCCAAGCGCAGAAGCAATAAAAAATAGTGCGCTCTTTTTCTTTGAATGTTTTTCTTGCACTTCTGCATTTTCAGTGTTTTGAGGCACATAATAATCAGCGCCGCTTGCAAGATAACTAGCTTTTTGACAAGCGGGCGCAAGCGAAAGCTTAAAATCCGCATTGCCTAGATTGTTCAATTGTTGCACAGAATTAACAGCCATAAAATATTCCTTATTTTTATAAAAACCAAGAATAAAAAATAATTGCCCGTATAAAATAAAATGCTACAATTAAAATATGAAAATCATAACACATATAATGGGTGGAGTAGGAAACCAATTTTTTCAATATATGGCAGGATATTCTCTTGCAAAAAAATTGGGTGCCGAATTATTGCTTAATATAGCAGAAGTTCAAGAGGATAAACTCAGAAATTTTGAACTTGGAAATTTTAACATAGATTTAAAATATGCAACAAAAGAAGAAATAAAAGAGCTTGATAGAAGAGGACTTTTTAACAGGTCTTATTTTGGCGAACAAAGGCTATCTTTCGATTTTAGAGAAATTAAAAAAAGCGCATATATAAAAGGGTATTTTCAAAGCGAAAAATATTTTGAAAATTATAAAGATGACGTGCATAAACTTTTCACATTCAAAGATTATTCTTTTATAAAAAATCCGGAAATGCTTGAAGAAATTAAAAACACAAATTCTGTTTCAATCTCCGTAAGGCTTGGGGATTACGTAGGGAACCCTTATTTTGACGGCATTTGCACTAAAAAATATTACGAAAATTGCATAAACTATATTAAAGAAAAACATCCTGATTGCAAATTTTACGTGTTTTCAGATGAAATAGAACGAGCGAAGAAGTTTTTAGGGGAAAGCGAATTTTGCTATATGGACACAGCAAATTGGCAAGAAGATTTATATTTTGTGCAAAATTGCAAGCACAATATTATTGCAAATTCGACTTTTACTTGGCTTAGCGCATATTTAAACAAAAACAAAGAAAAAATAATTATGGCGCCGGAAAAATGGTTTAACGATAAACCAAAATCATACAAGCATATCGTGCCAAGTTCTTGGGTTAAAATGCCAATTGAATAATTCTCTATAAATCAGCTTCCATTACATCTTTTTGTGTTAGTGTAATAACTTCGCCACTTTTAATAAAATTGTCGTTAAATTCAGGCGTTCCACCAAGAAGCAAATATAGTTTCAAAAGTTTTGCAAATTCATCTTTGTTGATTGTAGAATCTTTCAAGCTCGTATTTTTGTATTTTTTGTTAATTGAATATTTTATTTCATCATTCTCAATTTTTGCTCCAACAACCCCTTTTCTCATCATAGCGCCGATTTCTGCAATAAATTCAGCAGACTCGGTTGCTGCATAGCGCGAAACAAGCTTTTCTATCAAGCATTTTAAATCACAATCTTTAATAAATATTTTGTCGCCACTAAGTTCAATTTTTCCTTTTAAAATTTGCCCGTCTTTGTCAGAAAAAATATTTTTATCATAAATTAAAGCGGCTCCGGCGCGCTTTTGCCCGTATTTAACACCCGTTGTATAATCTTTAAGATGTTGAAGTTCGTGGCAAACTGAAATATCGAAAAATTCTATATTTTGAGCAGGAAATACACCAATTACGTCTGTGTGCATAAATTCACCTGCCACGCCCTTTGGCATTAAAGAAGTGAGGATAATTTTTTTAGATATTTCGCGTTGCGGCTGGGTTTTTAAAATATTTTTCAGTCTTGTTATATATTTTGGGTCAATATTGTTATCCGTTAAAAGCTCTATATTTGGAAATTCTGCTTCAAACTCTTTTTGCGCTTTGCATAATTTTTCATCTTTCGCGCCAAAAAGCAATGCGCTCAAGTCTTTATAATCGCCATCATGCAAGTATAGTGCTGATTTTGCATTTAAGATAGTATCCATTACGCATTCTGTTCCAAACTTTGTGCTAAAAAGAGAGAAAAATTCAGGGCTTTTTATATCGACATCAAGTTTTTTTTCATTATTCTCGCAAGTAACAGAAGTTATACCTTCATTTTCAAAAGAAAATTTAACACTTTTGTTGTTTGAATTTATGCAAGTTGCTTCTTTAATTTTACCGTTTTTATCGTAAGAATACTCATATCGTATTTTTTCATCGCCCCTATCTATCACTTGCACCGAAACTTTGCAATCACTATCAAAAGCACACGTTCCGAGCCAATCAGCGTTTTTGATGTTATCTTCAAAATAGCCCATAATGCACCCTGAAGTATTTTTAAGAGCAGTTTCCACAAGAACATCGTCTAAATTTTTTCTTTTTGCATTTTGTTTTATACTCTGAAATTCCAATATATTTTTAAATGCAGCATTTACAGTTTTTATATTAATTCCATCTTCAATGGCTCTATTTACAATATTTAAAATTGCTTCATCTTTTACAACATTATCCACAAACGCAAGGTTGAAGCCTTTTTCTTTAAGCTCCATCGCTTTTTCATATTGCTCATCTTCAAGGCTTGCTGTGTCGTAGGCAGAATACAGACTATTCCCTTCATTAAGCAAGCTTGTTAGCCTATCGAATTTTTTATCCTCAAGCCTAACTGCTGCGTCCATTGTGTAGTCAGAATAAAGATTATTATAAATTTTTGTGTATCTATCTAATTGCTTGCTGTCATAAGAAGTTACCTTAAGGGCATACTCTGGTGAAACCTTATTTATGCGCAAACGCGTATAGAGCACATCTTCAACAACACCGAGCTTTGCGTATTTTAGGGCAAGTTCAGACTTTTCTTCTTCGTTTTCATAAAAATCAACAAAACGCCAAAACTCATCTTCTTCAAGCAAAAGAGCTTTATAATAATTTTTTATTCCGATATTTTTTAATTTTGAAAGCTGCGCCCGCTTTTGCGCAAAGGTAAGCTTTTCGCTTTCAGCCTTTTTAAATTCATCAGCCTTAAAAAGCATTTTTGGTTTTGTTATATTTGCGCGTTTTAAAGGCGGGGCACCAAAATTTCCAATTTTTTGTATTCGCATAGTAAACTAAAACACGTGAATTTGTTTTTTAACATAATCGGATTGAAGAAAAGTTAACATTTTTTAATATTTAGGCGCAAATGCTAAAGTTTCAGCGAATTTCAGCCGAACAAATAAATAACTGACAAAAGGAAAGTTACGTATGCTTGGAAGCATTTGGAATGGAATTAAAAATTTTGGCTCAAATGCAGTTGAATTTGGCAAAGATTTTATTACAGGAAAGGCTGAAAACGTAAAAAATGCGGCACACACAGTTTGTGACGTCCTTGTCGATACAAAAGAAGTGGCAGAATGCGCATTCACAGGAGGGGATGTTGGCAAAGAGTGGAATGAACTCTGCAAAAATTTTGGTGACAATGTAAAAGAATACGCAGTAGACAAAGGAGCAAACGCGCTCAATGACTTAAGCAACCTTTTAGAAACAGGAACGGATGTAATTCAAGATACCGTAAACACTGTTGATACTATCTACAAACCAAACGAAGACAATTTTCAATCTTTTGATAGCGTTTTTGAAAAAATAAATTTAGCGGAAGACCTTGTCGCTTCAGGGCATGACAACATTGACCCGCTAAAGGACTTTGCCCATAACGCACTTGAGGTAATTAAACCACAATTAACAAAAGAAAATATTAGCACTGCAAAAGAAAAAGCAAAAGGCGTGGATGGATTTTTCAACAAATTTAAAACTTTTAATATGACATTGTTGCAAAATACCGCTGTTGGCGCTGTAAATGAGGCAATCCAAGCACAAGAAATTGGGGAAATTTCTGATACTGAAATTTCAAACACAAAAGAATATAACGGGCTGACAAATAAAGATATGCTCCTTTTAAACAACCTTTCATACACAGGTATTGCAACCATAGAAAATAAAGGTAAAACATTAGGTGAAATTACAGAGGATTTAAAGCAGAAAATTAAAGACACCGGAGAAGAAAATTTATTTGATGAAAACGGAAATGTGACAACTGATGGCGTTTTGGCGCTTGCTAAAACAGAATACAAACTCGGAACCGCAGATTTTGAAACAATTGCAAATATTTTAAACGAAGTTTCATCAAGCGAAGATTTATCCTCGCTCACTATTTTAGATAACACAGATATTCCTGAAAACGGAATAAATGCAACAACTTACGGAAAACTTGGCGAAGATGGCAAATTAATCGGCAATGCAACTGTCGTGTTCCAAGGAACAATCGGAAGCGCAGGCTGGCAAGATAATGTAAAATCTTTAAACGAAACAACAAAAATGCAAAAAGCAGCTTATGAATACATCCAAAGGCAAGAATATATCCTTAAAGAAAAAAGCGCAAACCCTGATGACATACATCTCACGGTTTCAGGGCACTCAAAAGGCGGAAACCTTGCGATGTTTTCAACAATAGAAAACTCAAACGACACCGCAAGCAAACTCACGATTGATAATTGCCTATCTTTTGATGGCGAAGGATTTAACAATAGCTTTGTAGAAGAAAATAAAGAAGCAATTGAGGCAAATAAATCAAAAATAACTTCCGTTAACGCATATCTTGACCCTGTTAATTTACTGTTAAACGATATTGCAGGGAAAACTTACTATGTCGGTATGGATTATACAAAACTTGAAACAGATGAAAACGGAAACGCAGTCATAAACGAACTTAATGACTTTAACGATTTTATCTGGGACGTGCATTGCCCGCAAAACATGTATAAACAAGTGGACAGAAATGAAAACGGCGATTGGACATTGTATGAAAAATGTGAAGTCGCGTCTGCAATTGACAATATAAGCAACGATATCGAAGATATGAAAGAGCCGATTAAATCTTATCTTGTAAATTCGCTTGTTGAAATTTTTGGTGCAGATAAAACCACAGAAACAAAAGAAGAGGCGCAACCTCAATACACTTTAAGTGATTATAATTTATCGGTTTCAAAAAGCGATGAAGGCTATAACGTGTATGATAAAAAATCCGGAAATATTGTTGCAAAATATGATAAAGAAGGCAATTTAATATCGGGTTGCATTGGGCAATATGCGAAAGATGGCGAAGAAGCTTTAGAAGAAAAAATTGGAGAAGCAATTAAAAAATTAAGCGGAAATAAAAAATCTTTGTTTAATTATTTTAAAACTAGAGAATTTGATAAATAAAAATATTTGCGCAAAATAACAAATTAATCACTAATTAAGCTATATAAGCCTTCTTTTAGCAATGCAATTTTATCAGCACCTGCCTTAAACTCTCTTTCGAATTTTTTCTTTTTAAAAAGGATGTCGACGCAAGCTTTGTTTTTACACACATACAAACTTCTGCCCGCTATTTTACTGTTTGGGTTTATTATAATTTCGCCTGTTGCATGGCATTTTGTGATTTTAATAAAATCTTCCCTGTTTGCAACTTTTCCGCAACCTTGACATTTCCTTAAAATTTCGCTCATTTTATCGCCTTTATAATAACAGTGTTTGTTTTAATTTCAACATCGGTGTTTTGAAGTGCTAGCACATATTGCTCAATAAATTTATTAACCTTTTCTTCAGGAAAATAATCCATAAATCTTTCTTTCATGCTCTTTTCGCTCGGCGAAGGTTTACCCTCAAACCATTTTTCAATTGTTGTTCTATCTGCAAAATATTTTGAAGCAGTCGTATCGACGTCAACTGAACCATCAGTAAAACCTGCCACTTCAAGCATTTTGAGCAGTGTGTTTTGGTCAAAATTTACAAGCGAATTATTTTTATTTGTCATAAAATCATCTTCCGCTTTTTTAAACTCTTCAAAATCATCAATTTTGCTCGGGTCAACAAGTTCGTGATACCTTGTGTTTGAAGCAATTACGGGCTCGAACACGTTAAAGCTTCCGCCCTTCTTTAAAATTCTATATACTTCTGAAATTGCAGGTTGCTTGTCCACAATATGCACAAGAACAGAGCGCATAAAAGCTTTATCTATTGAATTATCAGGAAGTTTTATATCCGCACAATCAGATTGCAAAAAACTTGCCTTGTGCGGAATATTTAATTTAGATAAAAAATCAGAACATTCTTTTATGCAATCTTCAAATTTATCGCTAAATATAATTTCAACTTCATCTCTAAACTTTTCAAGAATACCAAAACCCATAAGCCCTGTGCCACAGCCAAGGTCAATTACTTTATCGCCACGTTGAATTTCTGCTCTTTGAATAAGCACATCCCTCACTGCGATAAGCCAATTTAGGGTTTGGCTTTTTTGTTCTTCGGTCATATAAGAAAACCTTGTTTCTTTAAGCCATTGCGTCCAATTTTTACAAATATTTTCCATAATATCCTCTAAATTTCTTAAAATTTTTAAAAGAATTTGTCTTAATCTGTTTTCTACATTATAATTATTTATAAGAGTAGTATATAAACTGAAGACATGTCAAATAATAATATGAAATTTGAACACAGTATGCAAGAGTTAGCAGAACTTTTCGAAGTGAACACCTTTGTTAACCAAACTTTTGTGCTTGATGAATTTATCGAAAAGCTTTCAGATTATATTTCACAAAGAGTTAACTTAAATCAAATCTCGTTTTATGTGTTCGAAAATGAAGTTTTCAAGCTTGTTCCAACAAAACAAAATTCATATAATGATGAATATTTTGAGCTTGAATCAGGAAACGATGCCCTTTGGTCTGTTCTATCTTCCAGAAAATTAGTTAAAACATTCGAAGAAGACCAGGCTATTTTTAGAAGATTTTTAAGAAACCACGACAAAGATGTTACAAAAACAAGATATTTAGCAACATTTTTTGATAAGCACACTCCGGCTGCTTTTTGCTTCATAGGAAAAGACGCGAACGGGGAAGATTTATCTCAAGAAAAAGTTGATTTTCTTGAAAAAGTTTTTGAATATGTTGAACCTGTAATTATCAAATTTCTTGATGAAAAACGCAAAGAAACAAGAATACAAGATTTGCAAAAATCTCTTTACAACATTTCAATTTTATACAACATTTCGCAGGCAGTTAACTTTATTGATGACCTAAACAGGCTTTTGCAGGTTATTTTAGACAAAGCACTTTCTACTCTCGAAGCTGAAAAAGGCTCTTTAATGCTTTATGACTACTCTTCAAACTCTCTGCAAGTTAAAGTTGTTTACGGGCTTCCCGATAAAAAAACAGAGGACGGTATAAATAACGGCACAATTCGTTGCTCCTCAATTAAACCCGGGGAAGGGATTGCAGGTTCTGTATTTATCGAGAAAAAACCGATTATCACAAACCTTGGTTCAGCAGACCCGCGCTTTAGCCAAAAAGTTACAATTTCGAGCACAAAAACGCTCCTTTGCGTTCCGCTTATTGTAAAAGGCGAAACAATCGGTGTTATAAACATTTCAAATAAGAAAAATAACAAATTGTTTAACCAAAAAGACATGGAGTTTATGTCATCTCTTGCAAACCAAGCGGCAATCGCAATTGATAACGCAAAATTGTACGAACTTGCAACGCGTGACGGGCTCACAAAGCTTTACATTGCAAGACATTTCTATACACTACTCGAAAATGAAATTAGAAGATGTATCAGATACAAACACAAAATGTCGCTTATTATGATAGACATCGACAACTTCAAAAGCGTGAATGATACATACGGGCACTTAACGGGCGACACAATTTTAAGAGAAATTGCGGCAAAAATTTCATCAACAGTTCGCAAAATCGATGTTCCTGCAAGATATGGCGGCGAAGAATTTGTCGTAATTCTTCCTGAAACAAAAAAAGAAGATGCTTTAATCATTGCAGAAAGATTAAGAAAAAATGTCGCTGAAATTGTTGTAAAAACAACGGAAGGCTACGAAATCAGACCGACTGCAAGCTTTGGCGTTGCAGAGCACCCTCTCGACGGTTTAGACACCAAAACATTAATTAATTCAGCAGACACAGCATTGTATCACTCTAAAAATAACGGTAAAAACGTGGTTTCGCTGTTCTATAAAGATGGCTCGGTTGCAATGCATGATGTTAAAGATGAAAAAAGCGAACTTAGCGAAAAAATGCTTAACGAGCTTAACAGTTCGCTATAGTCTTGCTTTTGGAAAAATATTAATATAAGATAACAAGAAATGACAGACACAACCAATTTTAAAAACAAAATTTTATCTCAGCTTGGGCAAGAAAACCTTGACAGGCTTGCCGGCATTGAAGTTAGCCTAATGGCAGAACTTGGCACTGTGCGCGTTCCCCTAAAATCCGTGCTTGAATATGTAAACGGTACGATTGTTAACTTAAACAAGAAAAATAACGAAACTATAAACATTTATTTAGACAACGTGCTTATTGCTCGTGGCGAAATTGTTGCCGTGAACAAAAATTTTGGCGTGAAAATAACTGAAATTATAGACAATCAGTAATTTGATATTTCTAAAAGACATGCTAAAATGTAATTGCTCTGCATGGATGTTAATTTTGTTCCTACATTTTTACTAACTGGGAGAGCAGCTCTTTAAGAATGTAAGTAACATTACGTTAGGTAATTGAAGTATACCCGTAATGCGCAAGCATTTCAGCGGGAAACGGATTTGCCGAGGCACTCACCCCCCTATCGGAGACGATAGGTAACGAAATTACTCTATGCAGGGCGCTTTAATGTTTAAATATGATGCTGAAGTAGAAACCCCAATGGCATAGCATTAAGCTGTCATCCTGAAAGCGTAGAAAATGAGGATAAATCCGTAATTTTCAAGCTGTTCAGGGTGACTGCGTTGTTTTGGAGCCTATATGCACACTTCTATTCAGAATGATGGCTTTATTGATTGCCACACTTCTGACTTGCTTGAAAATCTAAACCCGTAGGTTGGGCATACTTGCCCAACATAATAAAGCATAAGTGTAGGCAGTAGCCCGTAGGTCAGGCAGTGCCTGACCTACAAGCTAACAGTCTTATTCTGTCACAATCTAGTTGTTCAACATGCCACTTCATAATTTTGCCCATAGGTTAAGGGTTCTACCACAACAAATAATTTTAAGTGTATATATAACATTTATTTACTCGATATTTACAAAATCCTGAAAATGCTTGCTGTGCTTGATAAAAAATATTTTTAAAATAGGGGTTGACAAATATAAAAAATAGTTGCATAATAATAATGTTCGATAAAGTGTTATTTAAACACTTAAGAGAACTCCGAAGTACAAACAACAAATCTAAAATAAAATTAACAACACCTAACAACACGATACCGAAGATTAACAACAAATCAACCCTTTAGCCGAAAGCAAGGGGTTTTTTATTATCTTATTTTTTTAATTTAGTTGTATAATTTATATATGAGAATTATTGGTATAGACCCGGGGATACAAATTACAGGCTACAGCGTTCTTGATTGCACCCAAGACGAATACAATGTTGTGACATCAGGAAGCATTCAAACTTCAAAAAATCAGACGACACCGGAGAGGCTTTTAGAAATTTCAAAAGATATTAAAATTATTTGCGAAAAATTTAAGCCAGACATGGCAAGCGTTGAAGAATTATTTTTCTTCAAGAACCAAAAAACAATAATTCCTGTTGCAGAGGCAAGAGGGGTAATTCTAGCTGCGCTTCAAGAGGCAAATGTCAAAATTGCAGAATACACCCCAATGCAAGTTAAATTATCACTCACAGGGCATGGCAGGGCTACAAAACCCGAAGTTAAAGCCATGGTTGAACGTTTTGTTACAATTTCGCCCAATGTCAAATTAGATGATACAATAGACTCGATTGCAATCGCTATTTGCCATCACCGAAATATTTTTTAAGAGGTTTTTATGAATTTATTAATATTAAAAAGAGGGGGAATATTAAGCGCAATTCTTGGCGTAATTATTGCTATTTGCGGTTTATTACCTTTTTTAATTGTCTACACTGTGCTTGCTTTGAGTTTTCTTGCAGCGCCAATTGTTATAATTTATATGAAAAAAAATAAATTGATCGGCTGGCTCGATATGCAACAAAGCGCAATTTTTGGAGGCTATACGGGTGTTATCACATCCGCTGCATTTTTTATTATTTTTATTCCGGCAGTTTTAATTTTACATTTCCTAGGTAGCATTACGCACCTTTGGAATTATTACACATACGGGCTTCAATATTTTATTACCTTTAGGTCTTTATGGCTGTTTGTAATTATAGCAATTATGGTGGTTGGCATTCTTGCGCTCACAAATGCCGTGACTTCAATGGGCGTTAATTATATTTACAATCAAATCGATAAAATCCCTGAAGGCTCAAATGAACCAATAGACATTACAATTGACGACGGAGTTTAAAATGGCTGAATTTATATCAAAAATAAGAACAATAGAATGGATTAGGGAAGACAGGGGCGGTTTTTCAAGAATGGTGAACCAGCTTTTAATTCCATACGATTTTAAATATATAGACATCAAAACTTCATCCGATATGTACGATGCAATCAAAACAATGATTGTGCGCGGAGCGCCTGCAATTGGAATTGCGGGGGCGCATGGGGTGGCTCTTGCGGCGCTTGAGCTTGCAAAAATTGAAAATTTTGAAAATTTTAGAGAAGAATTATATAAAAAATGCGATTATATCAATTCTTCCCGCCCGACTGCCGTAAACCTTGCATGGGCAATCGAAAAACAAAAAGAAGTTATCGCTTCATCAAACTCTGTTAAAGAAACTGTCGATAATTTAATCGAAAACGCAATTAAGCTCGAACTTGAGGATATTGAAATTAATAAAAAAATAGGTGACGCAGGGGCTAGCGTTGTTCCTCGTGGGGCAACAATTTTAACCCACTGCAACGCAGGGGCGCTTGCAACCGTTGGCTATGGCACAGCACTTGGGGTTGTTCGAAGTGCTTGGGCAAAAGACAACACAATCCAAGTTTTTGCAGACGAAACAAGGCCAAGGGGGCAAGGCGCAAGAATTACCACATTTGAGCTCACAAAAGACGGCATTCCGACAACGCTTTTGACAGATGGCATGTGCTCATATTTTATGAGCAAAGGTATGATAGATTTAGTTGTGGTTGGCGCTGATAGAATTGCCTCAAACGGCGACACTGCAAACAAAATCGGAACATGTACGCTTGCAATTTGTGCTAAATATTTTAACGTTCCATTCTACATTGCAGCGCCACTTTCCACAATCGACATGTCAATTTCATCAGGGAAAGAAATTCCTATTGAATTAAGAAGCAGAGAAGAAGTAACCCATGTTAACGGAAAAATCATTTGTGCGCCCGAAGTGAATGTAATTAACCCGTCGTTTGACGTGACACCAAATGAATTAATTACCGGAATAATCACTGAACGTGGCATTTTCAAGCCAAATGAACTGCAAAAAGCATTTATGTAAAATTTATTCGACAAAATATTCAAAATATACTAAAATAAAGAAGATATAGAGGTAGTAAAGGGGAATAATTGTGAAAGCATATACTTTGGAAGAATTATCACAAGTTGTTGGGGGTATTTTAACCGTTGTTCAAGATGTTAAAATTGACAAAGTTTTGCCACCTCTTCTTGCAGACGAAAACACTTTAGCGCTCGCTCTTGGCGAAGCTGAAATTGAAAATTTAGCAACAACAAAAGCGAAAGCTGCCCTTGTTCCAATTGGCGTAGCGCTTGACTCAATATCTACAATAGAAGTTGAAAGACCAAGGCTTGCAATGATGAAGCTTCTTCACTTATTCTATGAAGCTCCGGACACACCTGTTGAAATTCATCCAACTGCAGTTGTTCACCCTGAAGCAAAGCTTGGCAAAAATGTTTCAATCGGCCCTAATGTTACAATTTCAAGAGGAGCTGTTATTGGCGACAACACAAAATTAATGTCTGGCGTGCATATCGGCAAATTTGCTGAAATTGGCGCAGATTCACTTTTCCACCCTAACGTATGCATTGGCGACAGAATTAAAATTGGCGCTCGCGCAATTATTCACCATGGCGCAAGCATTGGCGCAGACGGGTTCAGCTTTGTAACAGAAACACCTGACAACATCGAACAAGCTCGTCAAGGCGGCGCAATTGAAGGCGGAAAAGATAATCAAGTTGTATACAAAATTCCGTCACTCGGTTCTGTTGTTATAGGCGACGATGTTGAAATTGGCGCAAACACTTGTATCGACCGAGGCACAATCGAAAACACAATGATTGGAAACCAAACAAAAATTGATAACTTAGTGCAAATCGGGCACAACACAAGAATTGGCTCTTGCTGCATGATAGTTTCACAAGTTGGTATCGCGGGAAGTTGCACAATTGGCGACAGAGTTATCATTGCAGGTCAAGCAGGGCTTGCAGACCATATTTCAATCGGCTCAGACAGCATTATTCTTGCAAAAGCAGGTATTTCAAAATCATTCCCTGCAAAATCAGTGGTAATGGGTATTCCTGCAGTTCCAAGAAAAGAATTTGTAAGACGCATGAAATATCTTTCAGAAGCCGAAGTTATGGTTAAAAAATATAAAAAATACGAACATTTAATAGAAGATTACGAGAAATTTTTACATGAAGACGCTAAAATCTAAATTTGAAATATCCGGCATTGGCTTAATGTCAGGAGTTGACACAACACTTGAAATATGTCCGTCAAACGAAAAAGGAATTAAATTTCATAATGGTGGCACAACAATTCTTGCAAGTTGCGAAAATGTTGTTTCTTGCGAACACTGCGTTGTGATTGCAAATCCACAAGAACTTCAAAAAGGAAATAAACTTGCAACGGTTGCTCTAATTGAGCATTTTATGGCAGCCTGCGCAATTTGTGAAATTGAAGCGCTTGACGTATATTTCAAAACCCCGACCGTTGAAGTCCCAATTTTAGACGGTTCCGCTCTTCCTTGGGTTGAAAAATTTAGAGAAATTGGAGTGGTGGGCGAAGCGCTTCCAAAAATCTCGCTTTCGCGCCCTATAAATTTTGTAAAAGGGAAAAGTTCTATCGTTCTTATTCCAAGCGAAGCTGAAACAGATATCACATACGCAGTGAACTTTGACCATGTAGACTTAAAAAACAGGTTTGCAACTCTAAATCAAACTGAAAACCTTGAAGAAATTATTGGAGCAAGAACTTTTGGCTATTTAAGAGATCTTGAAACGTACCAAAAAATGGGCTTCTCAAAAGGCGTTACAATTGAAAACACTGTTGGTTTAAAAGACGATGGCACATACACAACTGCGCTCAGGTCAGAATTTGAACCTGCAAAACACAAAATTCTAGATATAATTGGCGACTTATATTTAACAGGAGTGAACCCGCTAAACTTAAATGCCAAAATTTTGGTTAAAGAAGCAGGGCACGCGCTCCATGTTGAATGCGCAAAAATTTTAAAGGAGCAGCTATAATGGAAAAAGAAAAACTTTCTTTTGATTCTATCCAAATAATGAAACTCATTCCGCACAGATATCCGTTTCTTTTGGTTGATAGAATTACAGAATGTGTTCCTGGGGAATATTCAAAAGGCTATAAAAATTTAACTTTGAATGATAGCTTTTTTCAAGGGCATTTTCCAAATAACCCTATAATGCCGGGGGTTTTGCAAATTGAAGCAATGGCGCAATGTTCTGCTCCAATTCTTCTTTGCCTTCCTGAATATGCAAACAAATTGGCGCTTTTTGCAGGGATTGAGTCTGCGAAATTTAAAAATATTGTTCGCCCCGGAGATAGGCTGGATATGGAAATTAAGCTTATGAAACTAAGAGGTCCTTATGCTGTTTCAGAAGCAAAATCTTATGTAGACGGAAAACTTTGCACAGAAGCTATTGTTAAAGCAGTGCTTGTAGATGCAGAAGAAACAAAATAAAAGAGGTAAATATGATAGATAAAACTGCAATAATTAGCCCAGACGCTAAAATTGGCGCAAATGTTGAAATTGGGCCTTACGCAATAATAGGTGAACACGTTGAACTCGGGGACAATGTAAAAATCGGCGCGCATGCTCATATTGAATTTGCAAAAATTGGCGCCGGCGCTGTTATTTCTCCTTTTGCCTCAATTGGTGGGCTTCCTCAAGATTTAGGATATAAAAACGAATTAACAGGCGTTGAAATTGGCGAAGGCACTCAAATTCGCGAGTTCTGCACAGTAAACAGAGCGTCCGGCGAAGGCAAAGTTACAAAAGTCGGCGCAAGATGTTTGCTTATGGCATACACCCACGTTGCGCACAATTGCGTTTTAGAAGATGAAGTTATTATGGCAAACGCTGCAACTATCGGCGGGCACACTCACGTTGGGCGCGGAGCTTTCCTTGGTGGAATGAGCGTTTTCCATCAAAACTTAAGAATTGGCGAAATGGCAATTGTTTCAGGCGCTTCAGCTGCAAGGCTCGACATCCCGCCATATGTAAAAGCAGAAGGAATACCTGCGCTTCCTATGGGAATTAATGCAATCGGGCTTAGAAGAAGAAATATCTCAAAAGAAGACAGAGATGCGCTTCACACAGCAATTAGAATTTTGAAAAGCGAACAACTTAATACAACTCAGGCAATTGAAGAAATTGAAAAAACAGTTACAATGAATGAGTATGTTAAAAAATTGATTGAATTCATCAGAACTTCAAAAAGAGGGGTTGCCCTTAAAAGTTCGAAAAATTCATTCTATAATACCGAGGAATAAAAATGGATAGAAAAACATTAGAAAATTATGCAAAAGTCTTGGTCGAATATTCAACAAATGTTCAAAAAGGCGATTTAGTTATAATTAGGCTCGAAAGCCCTGAAGCACAACCGCTCGGAAAAGAGTTATACAAACAAGTGCTTCTTGCAGGCGGGCACCCTGTTATAAAATGCGGCGTTGACGAAATCAACGAAACATTCATCAAATACGCATCTGACGAGCAGCTTGCCTACATTGACCCTATGGCGAAATTGGAATACGAAACCGCAAACAAATATATTTCAATTGGCGCCCCAAAAAATGTGAAAAACATGGCAAGAGCAGATATGTCAAAACTTGCAAAACGTTCCGCAGCAACAAAAGAATTATCTCACATTATGCTGGATAGAGCTGCAAAAGGCGAGTTATCTTGGGTTATTGCAGATTATCCAACGCACGCTCTTGCACAAGAAGCAAAAATGAGCCTTGAAGAATATGAAGATTTTATTGTTAAATCTTGTTATTTAGATTTAGACGACCCTGTTGCTAAATGGAGAGAAATTGGCAAAGTTCAAGACAGGCTTGTTGAAAGATTAAACGGCACAAAAACCATTCGCTACGTTGGCGAAAAAACAGATATCACTTTTGGCGTTGATGGCAGAACTTGGATTTCATGCTGTGGTATAAACAATTTTCCGGATGGCGAAATTTTCACATCCCCTGTTGAAGACTCCGCAAACGGCACGATTTTCTTCGACTTCCCACAAATTTATAGAGGAAACGAAGCAACAAATGTTCAAATCACCGTAAAAGATGGTAAGGTTGTTGAAGCAAAAGCAGACACGGGCGAAGAATTTTTAAATTCAATGCTTTCGATGGACGAAGGTTCAAGCTTTATCGGCGAATGCGCGATTGGCACAAACGAAAGAGTGGTCGACGTTACAGGCAATATTTTATTCGACGAAAAAATCGGCGGTTCAATTCACGTAGCATTTGGCTCAAGCTATCCTGAAACAGGCGGAAAAAATGTTTCCGGTCTTCATTGGGATATGATTAAAAACATGAAAAACGGCGGAAAAATCTATGCCGACGACGAATTAATATATGAAAACGGCAAGTTTTTAATTTAGCCATGCAAGAAATAATCATATTTGAAAAAGAGCTTAAAAACACTTTGAAAGGCTTAGATTGCGCTTATATCAATGAGATTAGCGACTTTATCTTTGCTCCTTCTAAACGTTTGCGCCCGAGGTTAATTTTTGCAGCTCTCAAAGCTTTAGGCAGAACTCTTGAGGGCAAACATATAAAATTAGCCCTTGCGATTGAACTTTTACACTCTGCAACACTTGTGCATGATGATATTTTAGACAGCGCAAAACAAAGAAGAGGCAAAGTTAGTTTTTTTGAAAATTTAGGCTCGCATGGCGCAGTTTTAGTTGGGGACTATATTTTAGCCATTGTGCTTAAAATTTTAGCCGAGCTTAATTCGCCAAAAATCACGGAATTGTATTCAGAATATATAATGCAAGTTATTCAAGGCGAGTTTGTTCAAATGCAAAACAAAAACGCTGTTTTGTCTAAAGAAAATTATATTAAAATTTGCGCCCAAAAAACTGCTTCGTTATTTGAGCTTGCGCTAAATTCAGCCTTTCAAGATGAAGATGAAGTGCTAAAAAAATGTTTTGTAGAATTTGCTAAAAACTTTGGAATAGCCTTTCAAATTAAAAACGATACGGCGGACTTTGAAAGCACTAACTCTGATTTCAAAAACGGCACATACACCCTCCCTAATATACTCAAATCAAAGGGTTTTTCAAATTCTGAAATTAAGGTACAATGTGAAAGTAGCATTAAAAAATACGCGGATTTAGCACAATGCGCAATTCAAGACTTGCATATACGCAAAGAATATTTAATTGAATTTTTAGGATATTTAGAATAATTATGAAAGAAAAAATCAAAGCTTTTTTGAAAGAAACTTGGGACACGGTTACATTCGTTCTTATTGCGGTTATTTTAATCAGGTTTTTTATAGGCGAACTTCGCTGGATACCATCAGGTTCTATGCGCCCAACGCTTGTTGAAAGAGATAGAGTTTTTGTTGAGAAAATGACAAAAATATACAGAGCGCCGCAAAGGGGGGATATTGTTGTTTTTTACCCACCGGCTGAAGTTTTATCAAATGATATTTTCTCTCTTTTTGCAAGATATACAGGCATTTTCTGTAACGACATAGCGTACATTAAAAGAATAATTGGGCTTCCGAGTGAAACACTTGAGATTAAAAAAGAAAAAACAGGCGAATATTACGTTTACATAAACGGCGAAAAATTAAACGAGCCGTATATTTCATCAATCACGGAATGGACACCATGTGATGATAGAGTAAATTGCGGCCCCATCGTAATTCCCGAAGGGCATTATTTTATGATGGGCGACAATCGCGACAACTCACAAGATAGCAGATATTGGGGAACTTTGCCTGAAAAAAGAATGATTGGAAGAGCCGGTTTAATTTTTTGGCCGCTAAATAGAATTAAGAAGCTTTCAACTGTTAAATATAATTAAAAATATTTGCATTTTTTAGTTTTAATGTTATTATAATTTCGTTGACACAGCAGACTATATTTGCTATTTAGCAATTTAATTTTAGGAATTTGTGTGGAAAATAATTATTTTAAATTTAACAATAAATATGTAAAAGATTGTTCTACGGCGGGAAGCTGGCGCAGAGGTTTTGAATATTTCCAAAAAGGGCAAATCACTGAAATAAAATTTCACAACAACATCGTCCGTGCAAAAGTAAAAGGAAATTTTAAATCTCACTATGAAACAGCTTTAAAATTCACCAAAAAAGGGGTCGAACCATCTTGCAACTGCCCGTTAAATGAACCTTGGTGCAAACACGTGGTCGCAGTTGCGCAAGCTGCAATTAAAAATAAATGGTATGAAGAATTTTTAAAGGCAAAGTTTGATGTTCAGCCTGAAAATTTAGAAGAAGATTTTGAATTTACTGAAAACCCGCAAGGTGGCTACATTTTCCATTTCAACCCCAAAAGAAGGCAAAACTTCTTTTCGATTTTAGTGCAAGACAGAAACACTAAAAAAATCATAAGGGATTTGGAAGGTATTTTTAAAGCAGTTATTGCAGCGCAAAAAGAAAACCCTGATTTTCAACTAAACAACGCGCAGAAACTTGAAGCAATGCTTTTTAAAATGCTCCTCAAAGACTCGAGAATTGATAAAAAAACAGGCTGGTATGATGTTCAAATAAACAAATTTGATGAATTTTTCAAAATGCTTGCCAAAATGGAAGATGTAATTGACGCAAAAACCCACAAAAAACTTAAATTTTCAAAAGATATTTGGGAATTAAAATTATCGGTTAACATTTCCTACATCGGAAACGTTATGCTTTTCTTATATTGGCAAACACCGGACGAAGGCGAAATTTACCCGTTTGAAGAAATTAGATATTTCTCACGTCAATTAAAGTGGGGCAGATATAAAGATATCATTTTCCCAACCAATGCTCCTGTTAGCGTACTTCCGCAAAACCTTATCAAATCAAGCTTTTCAGACATAAAAGACGCAGATGGCGGCAAATTCATCTATGAAGATTTACCAAAAATCAAAGAAGTTATGACTGTCGAAATGTCTGAAGAGATGGAAAAATTAACAAGCCTTGAAAGGCACCCAAAATGCATAGTTGAGCTGGGCGTTGATTATGACCAATCCCTCACGGCTTCTTTAGAGTTTGACTACGACGGCGTTCGAGTGCCTTATTCAAAACAAATAAAATCGCCCTACGTCACAATTAAAGACCCTAAAAAAGATTTGCTATATTGGCTCAAGCGCGACGCGAAATACGAAGCGCAAGCTTATCAAATGCTTTTAATGTGCAAATTTGTGCCAATGCAAACAAACAATTTGGCGCTTGAAAAAGAAAATGCAATTGATTTTTATAATTACTACATTTCGCACGCAGGGGACAATTGGCAATTTATCGAAAAAGATGATTTAAGTTTTTATAAAATAGCGCACGACGAACTCGCAGTTGTTGCCGATATTGATTTTTCCGCAAACAGCAAAGATTCTTTTGAAATTGACCTTTATTGCAGAGTGGGCGATAAAAGAATTGAGTTTGAAGAAGTCCAATCCCTTGTGTATGAAGGTGCAAAATATTATAATTCCACAGGCGCAGGGCAAGCTTCAATCCCTTCTGATAATATTTACACACTGCTTAAATCTTTCAACACTTATGATGTTTACAAAAACTCTGAAAACAAATATATTGTAAAAACCTTTAGGGCAGGCGTTGTAAGCGAAATGAAGAATTTAAAAGTTGAGCTTAATATGTCTGAAAAATTCAGAATGTTTTGGGAAGAAATTTCAACTTTTTCAAACATGGAAAACACCTTGCTTCCAAAAAATACCGTTGCAAATTTGAGAGAATACCAACACAAAGGCTACAGCTGGTTATGGTTCTTGTATAGATACGGTTTAAACGGCATTTTGGCAGACGATATGGGGCTTGGAAAAACTCTACAAACCCTTACAATGCTCCAAAGAGCGAAAGAAGAAAACGGCGCTGCGCCATCGCTTGTTATATGCCCGACAACGGTTGTTTTCAATTGGGAAAACGAAATTAATAAGTTTGCTCCGGATTTGAGTTATTTATGTTTAAGCGGAACAGAGCGAAAAGAAAAATTTAGCGAAATTGAAAATTATGACATCGTAATTACAAGCTACGCCCTCATTAGGCGCGACATTAAAGAGCTCAAAAAACATAAATTCAGATACATTATTCTTGATGAATCGCAAAACATTAAAAATGCTCAAAGTCAAACTTCAAAAGCGGTTAAAGAGCTTAATTCCGACCATAGGCTTGCGCTATCCGGCACGCCGATTGAAAACAAACTTGAAGAACTTTGGAGTGTTTTCGATTTTCTAATGCCAGGATTTTTGCTTGACGCGAATGAATTCAACCACAGATACGTAACTCCAATTATGGAACATGAGGATCAAACGGTTCAAAAGCGCCTTAAAACGCAAATTTATCCGTTTATTTTACGTCGTATGAAACGCGACGTTGCAAAAGATTTGCCAGATAAAATTGAATCCGTTGCATATTGCGAACTCACTCCGGATCAAAAAGACTTGTATCTTCAAGTGTTTGACTCAACCAAAGAAGAATTGTTCAAATCAATCGAAACGGTTGGGCTTGAAAAATCGAGAATGTCTATATTCTCAGCGCTTTTAAGGCTACGTCAAATCTGCTGCCACCCTCGCTTATACGACAAAGAAGGAAAACTTGGCATATCAGATTCAGGCAAATTTGAACTATTGCAAGAATTATTAGAGCAAACAATTGCAGAAGGGCACAGAATTTTATTATTCAGCCAATTTGTAAGTATGCTTGATATTATTAAAAATTGGCTTGAAACCAAAGGAATTAAGCACGAATATCTTTCAGGGAAAACTAAAGACAGGCAAAAAGTTGTTGAAAACTTTAACTCTGACCCAACTATTCCTATTTTCTTAATTTCCTTAAAAGCGGGCGGAACAGGGCTTAACCTCACAGGCGCAGATTATGTTATCCACTATGACCCATGGTGGAACCCTGCAGTTGAAGACCAAGCAACAGACCGTGCTTATCGTATCGGGCAAACGAAAAAAGTTAACGTATATAGGCTTATCACAAAAGGAACCGTTGAAGAAAAAATCCAAAAACTCAAATCTAAAAAACGTTCGCTTGTTGATAGCGTAATTTCAATTGACAGAAACATCGTTAAATCTTTAACTTACGACGATATCAAAGATATTTTCTCAATTGATTAATAGAGCGCAAAAGCATAAAAATAAAGGAGCGCAAAAAGCGCAAAATATAAATTTAAAAAAGCCCGCAAAGATTAAACATGCGGGCTTTAAATTATATTTGTAACTCTTATGTTACTACTTTCACCAGACCTTCCGGAGTGTCGACATTTCTTTTTAATTTAAGAGCTGTTTTAAGTGCCAACATTTGGAAGATTGTAATTAGCGCCAAAACTTTGAAAATCATAGTTTTGAACTTAGGGAATGTAAGTTCGTAATCTTTTTCCATATAGCCTTTATAGTCTGTAATCACAATTGTTTTAGGATTGTAATTTGCTTTTATTTTATCAAGGCTTTTCTTTTCAAATGGGTTAATGTCATCTGTGAAAATTTCGATAATCGCATTGCCTTTGTTAAGAAGCGCAACGTGACCGTGCATAAATTCGCCGAGCGCATAAGCATTTGCATCAATAAATGTTGTTTCTTTTGTTTTGAGTGCGCATTCTCTTGCAGCTGCAAAGTAATAATCATAGCCAACAATTGGAAGTGATTTGTGTTTTGCAAGGAAGTTTGCAACAACTTCGAATTGTTTAGGATTAGCGATAATTTCTTCAATTGCGCTAGGTAATTTTTCAATGCCTTCAATGTGGCTTGAAATATCAATTGATTTTGATTGCGCAAGTTTTAGGGCACATAACCAAGCGCCAAAAACGCAAGCTGTGAAAGATTTTGTTGCCGCGATTGAGCATTCTTTGCCAGCTTCAACATTTAAGTATGTGTCTGCCAAGCTGTTCATTTTGCATTCTTCGGTGTTTGTGAGTGCAAATGTCATGCCGCCAGCTTTTTTAACTGTTTCCAATGCAGTTGAAGTATCGAATGTTTCACCTGATTGAGAAATAAAGAAATAAAGAGTGTCTTTATCAATTCTTGGGTTTCTATTTGATAAAAATTCGCTTGAATATTCGCAAGTTGCATCACATTCAGCCACATCTCTAAAGAATTTTTCTGCAATGCCGGCACAATTAAAAGATGAACCGCTTGCAATAAATTTAATTCTGCTAAATTTTGAAGGGAAATTAACTGTAATACAATAGTTCACAATATACTTAGAAATCATATTTCCAAGAACTTGCCCAACTTCGTTAATTTCTTGTTCCATTAATGTTTTCATATTCACCTACTAGTTATTTACGATTTGAATTATAATACTAATTATGGGAAAAAGTAAAGAAAAAAATTGTGTAAATTCTTGTTATATCCACATACCATTTTGCCTAAAAAAGTGCGCCTATTGCTCGTTTTTATCTTTTGAAAAAAATCTTGTGCCAAATTCTTACGCTTGCGCTCTTAACTGCGAAATTAAAAACAATTATAATGGCGAAAAGCTTAAAACCCTTTATTTTGGAGGCGGAACGCCATCTATCTTAACAATTCCACAAGCTGCAACAATTCTTAAAAATTTTAATTTTGATGAAAGCACTGAAGTAACTTTTGAAGTTAACCCAAAAACTGTTGACTTAGTTTATTTAAAAGAGCTTAGAAATTTAGGCATTAACAGGTTAAGCATTGGTGTTCAATCATTTAATGATGAAATTTTAAAAGAAATTGGGCGGGCGCATAGCGCCATGTGTGCGCTCGAAACAATTGATATTGCAAGGCAAGCAGGGTTTAAAAATATTTCAATTGACCTTATGTACGGGCTTCCAAAACAAACTGTTGATATATGGCGCGAAACGCTTGATATCGCAAATAATTTGCCCGTGCAGCACATATCGCTCTATGGGCTCAAAATTGATAGCGGTTCAAAATTTTATACAAATGTGCCAAAAGATTTGCCTTCGGCTGACATTCAGGCCGATATGTATGAACTTGCGATTGAAAAACTGACAAATTTTTCTCAATATGAAATTTCAAATTTTGCAATTTCGAAGGAATTTCAAGGGCGACACAACCTGAACTATTGGACATGCGGTGCGTATTACGCCTTTGGGCTTGGGGCAAGCGGATTTAGCGAGTGCGGAAGATATCAAAATCAATCAAACCTTGAAAAATATTTAAAACTTGATTTTGATAAAGAATATGAAGATTTTGAAACCGCCGAAGAAGAGCGCGAAATTAGGCTAGAAGAGGCGATTTTCCTTGGTTTGCGCTTAACAAGCGGAGTGGATAAAGGCGCAATAAATAAAAAATTTAACATTGATTTTGATAAAAAATACGCACATATTTTAGAAAAATATCTGCAATCAGGGCACATTATAGAAACAGAAAAAGGCTACAAGCTCTCAACCAAAGGTTTTTTGGTTTCAAATGTAATTTTATCTGATTTTATTGAAGACTAAGGCTTGCAAAAACTAATATAAGTCATAAAGCCCTTCTTCGCGCACTGTTTCAATGAACGCGGATGTAAGCTCTTCGCTATATTTAGCGCCTTGCGAACTTTTAATTTCTTCAATTGCTTCGCTCGGGCTCATTGCTTGCCTGTATGGCCTGTCAGAGAGCATTGCATAGAAACTGTCCACAATTAAAATAATTTGAGAAGTTACAGGAATATCAGTTCCTTTAACATTAAACGGATAGCCTGTTCCGTCCCAATTTTCGTGGTGTTGCTCGATGATTGGAATAATGTCTGAAATAGTTGAAATTGGCTTCAAAATTTCTTGCGCCGCAATCACAGGATGAGTCGAAATTAAGCTTCTTTCTTCTTGTGTCAATTCGCCTTTTTTATTCAAAAGTTCTTGCGGAAGCGCCATTGTGCCTATGTCGTATAACAAAATTGCTACTTTTAATTTATCGATATCAGATTTTGAAAGCCCTAATTTTTTAGCAATTGAGGTTGCAAGATTTAATTTGTCTTGCATAGTGCCCTTTTGATAATGAACTTTGCCAAAAGAATAGATTGTGTCTGCAACTTTTAACAAAATATCTTTCGTTGAGGTGCTTCCCGCTTTCGCATTTTTTGATTTCAACTTTGTTGTAAGTTTTTTTGCAATATCTTCATCAAACGGAATGCGGTGTTTTTCAAGAATTTCAACAAATGCGTCGACCGCAATTTCTTGCCACGAAATTTCATTTGTCGTTTGCGCAAGCTTAACTTGGTTGCGCCCGTTACGTTTCGCCGCATAAGCCGCTCTGTCTGCCATTTCGATTAATTCATCAATATCCGCCGTGTGCTCAATAAACGTCGCAACACCGATACTCGCAGTCACATGGTCAGGGCCTTCAACATAAGTTTCTTCAATTGTTTTTCTAAGCCTTTCCGCTGCAATCATACCGCCAGCCGCGTCAATCCCTGGGAGGATAATGCTGAATTCTTCCCCACCAACGCGAGATGGGATATCGATTGAGCGCGCGTTGTCGCTAATTGCTTTTGAAATTGCAACAATTGCATTGTCGCCCGTTGTGTGCCCGTATGTGTCGTTTATTTGTTTTAGGTGGTCAAGGTCAAGCGAAATAAGCGTGAATGGCTGCTTTAACCTGAGCGCACGAGAAGCTTCTCTTGAAATTGCATCTTCGTAAAATCTTCTGTTGAAAAGCCCTGTAAGTGCGTCGGTCACGGCTTGCTTTTTAACTGTATCGAACAAATTTGAAATTGTGATTGCAAGCTCAATTTGGCGCCCAAAAATGTTAAGGAAATTCAGCTCATTTTCTTTTGGCTCCGGCCTAGGTGAAAACACCATCAAGCTGCCGTACAGCTCTTTTGCGCTATATAAAGGCCTTGCGATAAAACATTTTGTTTTAGTATATTTTTTAATATTTTGAGCCGCTTCCGGAGTAATTCCGGGGAAAACTTCTTCAATAATGTTTTCGAATTGATAAATACGACTGCCTTTAGAGTCGTTTATCAAGTGCCCTAATTCGCCAGCAGGGTTAATTTTAATTTTTTTAGAATAAAAAGGTTCGTTTAAAAAATTGTCTAATTGCTCTGAAAATTCATTATGAAGGAAAGTTTTATAAGCAAAAAAATCGCCATCTTCATCTTTTTGTTTTTGCAAAATACAACTGTAAACATAACCGAACTCATCTTGCAAACTTTGCACAATTGCTTCAAGCACACTGCTTAGAGGCTTTGAAGAATTCATCATGTCCCATACGTTTTCTAACGTTAAAAGAGTCTGGTTTGCTTGCCTTAATTCTTTTGTCCTAAGTTGTATCTCTTCTTCAAGAGCTTTGTTTTTATGATAAATTTCAATTATATCGTTTCCATCTTTTACAAGCTTGTTTTCAACCTGTTTGATGTTATCACTATACGTTTTGAACCATTCAAAAATACCCATTTCTTAATTATAAACTTTTTTTTGAAATTTTCAAACATATTTTAAAAAGCTTAAAATTTCGTTTAAAAATGAAACATATCTCAAACTTTGCTTTTCAAAGATTTTGCTTTGTATTATAATGATGAAAAATTAAATGAGGAAAATATGGTAAATTCTGTTGTATTGGTTGGAAGAGTTGGGCAAGACCCAGATACTAAATTTTATGAAAGCGGCAAAGTAAAATCAACATTTTCAATCGCCGTTGGTAGATGGAATTCAAAAACAAGAGAAGAAATCACTGATTGGTTCAATGTTGAAGTTTGGGACAAACAAGCTGAAGTCGTTGGTGAATGGGTGAAAAAAGGGTCGCTTGTTGGCGTTGAAGGAAGGCTCGCTTTGAATAAATGGACTGCGCCAGACGGAACTCAAGTTGAAAGATACATTATCCGCGGTCAAAATGTTCGTTTAATGGGCTCGAAAAGAGATAGCGCTAACGGGTAATTATAATGCAAATTAATAACATCATAGGTATAGTTGCTGACGATTTAACGGGTGCAAACGATACTGCGTTGCAGTTTTATTTGCATGACGCAAGCACGCACATCCTTTTAAACCTTGATGTTATGCCGGAAACACTTAAAAACATTGACATTTGGGCAACTTCAACCGAAAGCAGAAACATTGACCCAACATCTGCCGCAGAAAACACTCGCAGAGCTTGCAGAGTTTTAAAAGAAAAATTTGGAGTTGAACATTTTTATAAAAAAATAGATTCCACGCTCCGCGGAAATATCGCGCCCGAGGTGCTTGCAGTGCTTGAAGAAACCCAAAAAGATATTGCAATTATTGCCCCTGCTTTTATTCAAGAAGGAAGAGTGACAGTTGGCGGATATCAACTTGTGAAAGGAATTCCGATTGAGCGAACAGAAGCTGCGCGCGACCCGCAAGCGCCAATTTACGAATCAAACATTGTAAACATTTTAAAAAAACAGTTGCCGGAAGAAAAACAATCTTGTGTGGGGCTCATTGAACATTGCATAATTTCAAAAGGGGCAGCTTCAATCACGCTAAAAATTAACGAAATGGCGCGCGATGGCAAAAAACTTCTTGTTTGCGACGCGCTTAGCGTTGTGGATATCGAGCAAATTGTTCTTGCAATGAAAAAATGCTCTTATGACGCGCTTCCTGTGGGTTCAGCCGGCCTTGCGCAAGCGCTTGCAGAAGATTGGACAGAAAAAAGAAAAAAAACAAAATTGTCCAAAAAAATTCCAAAGCTACCAAAGCTTATTTTATCCGGCTCCGCAACAGAGCTTAGCGCCCTTCAAATTAAAAAACTTCAAGAAGACGATGACTTTGATAACACTTATGTTCTAAATTTAAAATTATCAGACATTTTAGACAAATTATCTTCAATCACAATTTCAAGAGTCGTGCAAAATTTAGTGAAAGACAATATCGTTGTGGTTCATGTTTCAGATTTAAACAACGAACTTGAAGACGAAAATTCCACTGAGCGAGATAGGCTTATAGATGAAGGCATTACACGCGATGACCTTGCAGGAATGATAACAGATTATCTTTCAGAGCTTCTTCATGAAGTTAAAAAAGAAAGAGATTTTGTATTAATCACAGTTGGGGGCGAAACATCTTTTAAATGCGCTAAAAAAATTAACGCAGAACATTTAACAGTGCTTGATGCGATTTTGCCTGCAATTCCAATTTGCATGGATATAAACGGGCAATTTTTAGTCACAAAATCCGGCAACCTTGGCACCTCCTCAACAATGATTGAAATTATGAAATATTTTAAAGATCATGAATAAAGTAGCAATAACAACAGGAGATAGGCTTGGAATAGGAAAAGAAGTGCTAATTGGCGCTTTAAATTCTCTGCAAATTCCGCAAGAGCAAGTTGTTATTATTGGTGATAACACAGGGCTTTGCTATCCGCATGTAATTATCAACGAAAAAGAAAACGGTGATTTTTGCTATAAATCTCTTGTTGCAGCATGTCAGCTTGCAAAAAACGGCGATGTTTCAGCAATTGTCACGGCTCCAATTTCAAAAGAAGCAATAAATTCTTCAGGTTATAAATATTCCGGTCAAACAGAAATTTTAGAAGAGTTTTTATCTAACGGAAAAGAAAAGGCAGAAATGCTTTTTATTGCAGAAGATTTGCGTGTTATGCTTCTCACCCGCCACATCGCCCTGAAAGATGTGCCAAGCGCAGTTACAATTGACAATACAATTGAAAAAACAAAAAGGCTGCATAAGTTTTTAGTTGACTATGAAGGAATTAAAAACCCAAAAATCGCTTTCTGCGCCTTTAACCCGCACATTGGGGATAACGGCTTGTTTGGCGATGAGGACGATAAAATTTTAATTCCTGCAATTTCTAAAATGCAAGCAGAAGGGCTTAATGTTTCTTATCCTCAAAGCGCAGACGCTTTATTTGGAAAAATCGGGAAGAAATATTTAAACGGAGAAGCCCAAGAGTTTGACGCAATAATTTCAATTTACCATGACCAAGCACTGTGCGCCGTTAAAGCAATCGCATTTGATAAAGTTGTGAACACAACAATCGGGCTTAATGTAATTCGAACATCACCTTCGCACGGAAGCGCGTATGACATTGCAGGCAAAGGGATTGCAGATTGCTCGAGTATGAAAGAAGCAATCAAGCTTGCACTAAAACTAAAGAAAGGCGCAAATGTTCAGTAACTTACCTGTTTGGCAAAAAAATCACCTTGAAGACTGCAAAAAACGCGGGATGTTTGAAGGGAAGCGCGTTTTAGAAGTGGGCGGAGGAACGCCACGCGACATTACACGTTCGCTTGGGGTAAAATCTTGGACGTGCATTGACCCTGCTTTTTCAGATGATTTAAGAGAAGAAAATTATGAACAGATATCAGAGTCTATTTTAAATTACAATGAAGGCAAAAAATTTGATTTGATTTTTTCGACAAACGCGTTCGAGCACATTATAGGCTTAGACAAAGCGTTTGACAATATGTATAATCTTTTAGAAAAAGGCGGTTTACTCTCTGCGCTATACGGCCCTATTTATTCGTCATATAAAGGGCACCACGTGTATGTCTATTACGCACAGGATTTGGTTTTAAGTTTCAATGACGCAAAAATCCAAAATTGGGGCCATCTTTTATATGGCACGGATAAACTCGTTGAAATTTTGAGCAAATTTTATAATGAGCAAACAATAAACACAATTAGAGAACAGCTTGGCGATTGGGATTATTTAAACAAGCTTTTTTATGATGATTATATTGAAATAATTAATAAATCAAAATTTGACGTGCTTGAACTTCGCGATTGGCACGAATCTCGCTACCCTGACCCAGAAACGCAAAAAATTCTTGAAGAAAAATATCATAAAAAGAATTTCTCTACTGTTAGTATGAAAATTATTTTGAGGAAGTAGCAGAGTCATCAAATACGAGCTTGACGGATTTTCATTTTGTATCTTTCATAATATATTTGCTCATATCAATGCCGTATTCTTTTGTAACTCTATCTAAATCAGGGGTGTCTATATGGTAGTTCGTAGGTTGGGCATACCTGCCCAACAATATGATTTTAACCTGTCATCCTGAAAGCGTAGAAAATAAGGCAAAGCCGTAATTTTCAAGCTGTTCAGGATCTTATAAATATTGAGGCACAACAAACAATGTTGAGGTTCTTGAGTTTGTAAGATGCTGAAACCACTCCCAGAGGACCCATTTTGCGCGAAATCGACAGATTTCGGCAAAAGGAGGCAAGTTCAGCATGACGGATTAAAATTATGTTACAAAGTATGTATTTTGTCAGACAGAGTCGTAGGGTGCGTTTATACGCACCACAGAATTGTTTTTACTTTGTCAGGCAATGCCTGACCTACAGCCATAGATTGTTGGGCAAGTTCGTAGGTTGGGCATACTTGCCCAACAATATGATTTAAATAGTCATCCTGAAAGCGTAGAAAATAAGGTGAAGCCGTAATTTTCAAGCTGTTCAGGATCTTGCCATTTTTGCAACCTGACATTTTATACCTTCTTCATTTTCTTTCTTTGACACTCAAGCGCCGTAACGCAAAGAAAGAAAATGAAGCAAAAGAAAGAAACATGGGCTTTTGCTTAGCCTCTGCCATTTTTCAAATTTTTATCTCAGAAATTGCAGTCGAGGTTTTGCGAAAAGCTATTTAACAAAAATACGTTTCGCTGACCGCAACTAAAGTTGTGACCGCAAAACCTCTCCGCTTTTTCTGTTTTGTGATAAAAATTTAAAAAATTAAATTTCTGCTTGCCACTGTTGGGCTGAAAGTCCAACCTGCAGTAATTTGTCAGGCAATGCCTGACCTACGGACTTGCACAATAAAATAACCCGTCATCCTGAAAGCGTAGAAAATAAGGACAAGCCCGTGATTTTCAAGCTGTTCAGGATCTTATCAGTTAAAGAAACTCAACGTTTGTCGTTGTGCCTCAAATCTTGCAAGATGCTGAAACCGTCTTGGATTTTTGGGTACGCATAGCTCTAGCATTCCGTTTTAAAATCTTTTTTCAAAGATTTTTCCACTCCATAGAGCTATTTGCTCTTGCGGGCTACACTCCGTATCCGCCCTACCAAAAATCCGCAGTTCAGCATGACAGCTTATGGTTTTTGTCAGGCGGTGCCTGACCTACAGCCTTAGATTGTTGGGCAAGTATGCCCAACCTACGGGCTACAACTACATTCTATGAGGTGCATATAAACGCACCTCAATTGCTGTCAAGTCGCAAATTATTTTACAAAACAAACCAACCTCTAAAAAATGAAAAGGGGTCAAATCCTTGACCCCATATTGTATTGCCATCACCAGTTAGATAACCGTATCAGTACTTCCGTGTTACTTTGTTGGATATCATATACTTAGAAAAATCTGCTAAATGACCTTATATTGGCACTAGATTTTACTTCACCGTATCTAACATTTAGCAGACCGTTAGTGTTATCTTAATTTTCAATTCGATTTAAAACAGTGTTTAGACAGCTCTTTTAAACCCTTGCGCTCAGTCGCGCAAGCATATTTTGCCCGTTAGTCAGCCACCTTACTATGCGCCTTATCACTAAATTAGAGAAAGTGCAAGTGAAGGTGTTTGGTTAGCTTGGGTTAAAAGAGAAGTTGCTGCTTGTTGCAAGATATATTGCTTAGTATATTCAGAAGATTCTTTTGCGATATCTGCGTCTACAATTCTTGAATTTGCAGCTGATAGGTTTTCAACCGTAACTGTTAAAGAATCGATTGTTGAATTTAATCTGTTAGTTGTTGAACCAATAATCCCCATTCTGGCAGATACTTCGTCAATCGCAGAGTCTAATGCGTTCAAAATTTCGCCTAAATCGTCGTAATCTTTAATTTCGAGGTCACCGGTTGCGGCAGAGCCTGTTGTAAATTTAAGGAATTCGCCAGATGCTTCACTACCGCTTATAACGCTACCTGTAAGAGTTGATAGAGTTGCACTATAGAATACATCTGTGATTGAAATTGTGTTTGTTGCTTTTTCTGCTCTTGTGCCGATTTGAATAACAAATTCGTCTGTTGCAGCTTTATTTTCGTCAAAAATGCTAAATTTATTAAATGTTGCAGCAAGTGATTGTCTGTCAACTTCTAATGCACGAGCTTGTGCTTCAGATTCAAGTGATGCAACTTCAGAAGCAGAATAACCGCCGTTCATTGCTTGAAGTGTTAAGTCACGCATTCTCATAAGGTTGTCTTGGATAGTGCCAAGTACGCCTTCAGCTGTTGTTAAAATACTGATTGCGTTTTGCGCGTTATCTGTCGCAACTTCTGAACCTGAAATTTGTGTTTGTAAACCTTTTGAAATCATAAACCCTGCGGCGTCATCTGCTGCACGGTTAACTTTGTAACCTGTTGACATTCTTTCCATTGCGCTTTCAGCTCTGGATGTCGCTCTGTTCAAATTGTTGTTAACTTTTAGTGAAGTAACATTGGTGTTGATAACTAGTGCCATTTTTAATCTCCTTTTAATTTTTCCCGCACCTTCCTTGTGCAGAAATATGGTGAAGTAATACAATACAATTTTTAGGCACCACACCTAAAGCCCACAAAAGGACTTTTCAGCTAATAGAAACTAGAAGAGAGCAAGCGCTTGGCATTCGCAATCTTTTTAATTTCTTTTTATTTGGGTGCAAAAAGCTAGACCTTACAAAAGCACTAAAAACGCTTCTAAAGGTTATCTTTTTATATGGTGTGGCAGTCAATAGGTAAAAAATTTAATGAGGAAACTTTTTCCCTTTGACACTGTTATATTACACTAGGTTCATCTAAATTGGAATTGTACCTAAGTTAGAAATTTCTGCAACTTAGGTTGGTTTTTTGAACATTTTAAGAGTATTTTTTGCGTATTTCTGAATATTGTTTGCTTATTTGTGCGCATTTTGCGCGCAGTGCTTAATAAAAATTGCGCGTTTTTAATTCAGATTGCGCGTTTTTAATTCAGATTGCGCGTTTTTAAATTTGTTATCATAAAAGTTTAGTGTAAAATAATATTATGAACGATTTTATTATTGTTAAAGGGGCGAGTGAACATAATTTAAAAAACGTTTCGTTGGAAATTCCAAAGAATGAACTTGTAGTGTTCACGGGAATTTCAGGCTCCGGCAAAAGTTCTTTAGCGTTTGACACAATTTTTGCCGAAGGGCAAAGAAGATATGTTGAAAGCTTATCGACATACGCAAGGCAATTTTTAGGGCAAATGGACAAGCCAAACGTTGAACATATTGAAGGCTTGTCGCCAGCTATTTCAATAGACCAAAAATCAACGTCAAACAACCCGCGCTCAACCGTTGGCACAATAACCGAAATTTATGACTATTTAAGGCTATTATGGGGAAGGCTCGGCACTCCGTATTGCCCAAAATGCGGAACTAAAATTCAGCCACAAACAGTTGATGAAATTGTGTCTAAAATCTTAACCCATCCGGAAGGAAGCAAAATCCTTGTTGTTTCACCGCTTGTTCGAGGCAAAAAAGGCGAATATCAAGCGCTTCTTGATGACCTCAGGGCAGATGGATATGTTCGAGTTAGAATTGACGGCAAAATTTACAACCTTGAAGAAGACGAAATTAACCTTGCAAAAACCCTAAAGCACGATATTGACGTGGTAATTGACAGGCTCATTATAAAAGAAAGTGTCAAATCCCGCTTGGCAGAGAGTGTTCAAGCTGCGCTTCAAAAATCTGACGGGCTTGTTGTTGTCTATTTTATGGACAGCGAGCGCGAAATAATATTTAGCGAAAAATTTTCTTGCCCAAAATGCAACACAAGCTTCAAGGAATTATCCCCAAGGATTTTTTCTTTTAACGCACCGTATGGCGCTTGCAAAAGCTGCTCCGGCCTTGGGGAATATTATGAAGTTGACCCCGATTTAGTGGTGCCGGATAATACAAAAAGCATTGCGGACGGGGCAATTTACCCTTGGGCAAAAACGCAAAACTCTTACTATTCAGATGTATTACATAGTGTTTGCGCTTATTATGAAATTGATGAAAATGCGCCATTTAAAGCGCTTTCGCCTTCGCAAAAAGGGATTATTTTATATGGAAACGGCGAAGAAAAAATCAGAATGCGCTATCAAGATTTTGGAACAAAAAGATATCGCGACCATATTCTTCCATACCAAGGCGTTATCCCTTATATGATGAAAAAATACGAAACATCAGACAGTGACATTATAAGAGCGGAAATTGAAAAATATATGACACACAAGCCGTGTGCCGTGTGTCAAGGAGCGAGGCTAAATGAATTTGCGCTCTCTGTTAAAATTTTAGATAAAAATATTTATGAATTTTGCTCAATGCCAACATCAAAATCAATAGAATTTATTGACAAACTTTATTTAGAATTTTCAGAGCACGAAATGAAAATTGCAAAACAAGTGCTTGACGAACTTCACTCAAGGCTTAAATTTTTAAACGATGTTGGGCTTGGATATTTATCCCTAAGCCGCAATGCAAGCACATTATCAGGAGGCGAAGCGCAAAGAATTCGCCTTGCAACGCAAATTGGAAGCGGGTTATCGGGCGTTTTATATGTTCTTGACGAGCCTTCAATCGGGCTCCACCAACGTGATAACGATAGACTAATTGAAACACTGATAAAACTTCGCAATCTCGGAAACACTTTGATTGTGGTTGAACATGATGAAGACACAATTCGCGCTGCGGATTATATTGTAGATATTGGGCCATACGCAGGGCGCGAAGGTGGTGAAATTATTGCCACAGGCACAATTGAAGACATAATGAAAGCTGAAAAATCGGTGACAGGAAAATATTTATCCGGTGAAAAATTTATTCCCGTGCCAACATCCCTGCGAGTTGGAAGCGGTGAATTTTTGCAGATTAAAGGCGCAAAATTAAACAATTTAAAAAATATTGATGTTAACATTCCACTTGGCAAAATCGTTGCCGTGACAGGGGTTTCAGGAAGCGGAAAGTCAAGTTTAGTGAACGATTTATTGTATGAATACGGAAAACACAAACTGCTTAAAAATCGCCCTAAACCTCAAGGAGTGGATGAAATTTTAGGTTTTGAAAATATAGATAAAATAGTGTCTATTGACCAAAGCCCAATCGGGCGCACCCCGCGCTCTAACCCGGCAACATACACGGACTTATTTACGCACATACGCGAACTTTTTGCTTCAACCAATGATGCCAAAATGCGCGGTTACAAAGCAGGCAGATTTAGCTTCAACGTGCGAGGCGGAAGGTGCGAAAAATGCGCAGGCGACGGGCTCGTTAAAATCGAAATGAATTTCCTCTCCGATGTGTATGTAAAATGCAATGTTTGTGGCGGGAAAAGGTATAACGAAGAAACGCTCCAGATTAAATACAAAGGGAAAAATATTGCCGATGTTTTAGATATGAAAGTTGAAGAGGCACTTGAATTTTTCAAGAATGTTCCAAAAATTCATTCGCGTTTGCAAACGCTCTATGATGTTGGCTTGGGGTATATTTCCCTTGGGCAAAGCGCCACAACACTCTCTGGCGGAGAAGCACAAAGAATTAAACTTGCGCACGAACTAAACAAACGTGCCACAGGGAAAACTCTTTATCTTATGGACGAACCTTCAGTTGGGCTTCATTTGTGGGATATCGATAAATTAGTGAAAATCATTCATAAGCTGGCAGACACAGGAAACACGGTGCTTATAATTGAGCATAATTTAGACATTATAAAAGTTGCAGACCATATAATTGACCTTGGGCCGGAAGGCGGGGATAAAGGCGGGGAAGTTGTGGTATCCGGCACTCCGCAAGTGGTTTCAAAATGCAAAAATTCTTATACAGGGAAATATTTGGCGAAAGTGTTGAGATAGGGTTGAGGCACCAACTTGCTCAAGTTTGGTCAAATTTTCATTTTTGCTCATCGTCCTTGATGTAGTATTTTTCAGGGTCTAGCCCAAGCTTGCGCATAAATTCTTCATGCTTTTCTTTTGTCAAGGTTTCTCCATAATAAAAGCGGCCTATTTCATCTAAATAATCCATGTATTTCCATTTTTCATCATCAGTCATTGTTTCCATTTTTTCTTCATCTTCGGGGTAATAACACACTCTTTTTGCGATAGTTTTATTTACATAGGTACTGTCTTCAGGTTCGCACCAATTGGGACATTTCCTTGAAACAAGTTTTTCTTCTTCTTTTGAATTAATTTTAAATGTATCTTTTATTAGTTGCTTGAGTTTGCCTACAAAAAACACTTTTGCAGGCAAGTTTGTTGTTGCTTTTAACCTAGTTTTTGATTTTGTTTTAACTGATGGTGAAATTTGCTCTCTTGAATTTCCTTCACGCTCGCAGACAACACTTTCACGGCTTACGCCGTTTTCGCTTTTTCTGCTCGCTACCCGAACTCGCTCGTGCTTTGCACTCGACTCCGTTCGTACGGAAATTCGCTGGATTTTCATTTTGTATCTTTCATAATAACGTCATCTAAAGTGGCGCCGCATTTGTGTAAGAATTTTTCAAGCTCTTCCAATGAATCATTTGAGCCGTCATCGTAATAGAAACGTCCTATTTTATCTAAATATTCCATATATTCCCATTTTTCATCTCGAGTCATGTTTTTCATTTTTTCTTTATCTTCAGGGTAATAGCGTATTCTTTTTGCGATAGTTTTATTTACATAAGTGCTATCTTCCGGTTCGCACCAATTGGGGCATTTCCTTGAGATGAGTTTTTCTTCTTCTTTTGAATTGATTTTAAAAGTGTCTTTTATTAGTTGCTTAAGTTTACCTACAAAGAACACTTTTGCAGGCAAGTTTGTTGCTTGTTTTAACTTAGTTTTTGATTTTGTTTTAACTGATGGTGAGATTTGGTGAATTTTCATTTGGTATCTTTCATAATAACGTCATCTAAAGTAGCGCCGCATTCGTGCAAGAATTTTTCAAGTTTTTCTAGTGAATCGTTTGAACCGTCATCATAATAAAAGCGACCTATTTCATCTAAATGGTCTTTGTATGCCCAAACCTCATCATCTGTCATTGTTTTCATTTTCTCAACGTCTTCAGGGTAGTAGCGTATTCTTTTAGCAATAGTTTTATTTACATAGGTACTGTCTTCCGGTTCGCACCAATTGGGGCATTTTCTTGAGATGAGTTTTTCTTCTTCTTTTGAATTAATTTTGAATGTATCTTTTATCAGCTGCTTGAGTTTACCTACAAAGAACACTTTTGCAGGTAGGCTTGCTTTTGATTTTAGTTTAGTTTTATTTGTTGTTTTAACTGATGGTGAGATTTGGTGAATTTTCATATTTATTCATCCTTTCTTGCATTTTAGCAATTCACTTTTATTTCGTCAATTGGGTTTTGTTCTAAAGTTGCAGTGAAATACCATAAATCTTCTTCCGGATTGTATTTAGCGTTTCTTATCTTTAAAACGCCGTTTCTTTGCCCAAGAAATTCTGCTTCGTTTGCGCGTTCAATATTGTAGCTTTCAATTGAAGCACCTTTTGTTCCGGCCGGTATTTCAATTTCCCATTTTATTTTTTCGACATAGCTTTCAATAGCACTTTCTGTCATGCCAATTGACATGAAACGGGGTTGTTCTACTTTTTGTTCGATCAAATATTCTTGCACAAATGAATCAACTTCTTTTTCATTGTATTTCCCGTTTAAAAAATCTTGCCTCAATTTATTAGTCGTTATTTCCATCAACTCTGCCAAATTAATGTTTTGACCTTCGTATTTAACCCCAGATAAAATATTAAAACTTTTATCCCCACGATATGCAACAAAGCTGTTTTTAACACTGAACATATCTAAAAACTTAGTAATTCCATCAATATCTTTTTTGACTTCTTTTGTTATTTTATTATCGCTTAAGGGTCCATGAATAATGTTTGAATTGATTTTGTATTTAAAAATAGGCAAAATTAGCTCTTTTGGTTTTTTAACAACACCTTCATACACTGTGTCCCATTGAGCCGGATTGAATTCTAAAAAATCTTTTTCTTGGTCTGTTAATTTCATTGTTCTTGCAAATAGGGCAAGCTTTTGCATATTTGAAACGCCATCTGTCTTACCCTTCCAGCCCTCAATATATTTGCCGTTTTCTTTATTCATGAAGTCTTGAATTATTTTGTAGTCTTCCTCTGTTAATTTAGGGTCTAAATCAATAACTTTTCTTGAAGTTTTGATTTTTGAAGAAAGCCTTTCCATTTCGCGGTAAATGTGGTTTCTTGTATCAAGCTTACCTTTGGGAAATAATTTCTTTACTTCTTCAAGGCTTATTGTTTTCTTTTGAAAGCTTGGGCAAAATTCATCAACTTTAGGGCGCGAAATTCCTAAGAACTTTGGCTTGGTGGATGGTGCTTTAGGGGTTTGAATTATCCCATTTGCAACATTATTGTTATTTCTTGTGATGAAATTTGTTATAGGTTTGATGTAAACCAAAAATACTATTCCTTAACCTTCTTCTTTATGTTGGTTTAAAGTTTAACCCGCAAAATTTATTGCTTGATTTGCGGGGTATTGTTAAGAAAGATGAAGAAGTCATAGGTTTGTCAGGCGTAGGGTGCGTTTATACGCACCTTATTTGCGACAAACGTGTAGGTTGGGCATACCTGCCCAACAATATGATTTTAACCTGTCATCCTGAAAGCGTAGAAAATAAGGTGAAGCCGTAATTTTCAAGCTGTTCAGGATCTTGCCA
>CAZMZD010000011.1:0-46586 GCA_964570895.1 uncultured Gammaproteobacteria bacterium | reverse complement strand
TCAGAAATCGCAGTCGAGCTTTTGCGAAAAGCTATTTAACAAAAATATGCCTTACGCTTTGCAATTAAAGCTGTGACCGCAAAACCTCTCCCTCTTTCTGCTTTTGTGATAAAATTTTGAAAAATTAAACAAATGGAAACCGTCATCCTGAATTCATTTCAGGATCTTGCCAATTCATGAAGCTCAACATTGTTTGTTGTGCCTCAAAATTTATAAGACCCTGAAACCACTCCAAGAGGACCCATTTTGCACGAAATCAATAGATTTCTGCAAAAGGAGGCAAGTTCAGGGTGACAAAATAGCTCGTAGGTCAGGCGGTGCGTATAAACGCACCCTACAACTTATATATTTAGCCCGTAAGTTGGAATTACTCTAGCGGCATAAAACATATCACTCAATTAAAACTTAAAAATTATTCTTGCATTTCGATTATGCTTGTGTTTTGATATAGGTAAGTTAGATACCAAAGGAGAAACTACATAGTGGTTAAAATCAGATTAAAAAGATTCGGTTATAAGAAAAACCCTACTTACAGAGTTATTGTAATTGATTCACGCGATAAAAGAGAAGGTGCGCCAATTGAAGAACTTGGTCACTACAATCCAAAAACAAAAGAAATGAAATTAAATAAAGCTCAAGCTGAAGCTTGGCTTGCAAAAGGTGCTCAAGCAACCGAAACAGTTACTTATTTAATTAAGAACTGCAACGAAGATGGCACTTTGAATTATGTTAAAAAAGAAACAACAAAATTATCTAAGAAAGCTCAAGCGAAATTAGCTGCGGAACAAGAAGCAGCTGCCGCAGCCGCCGCAGAAAACGCAGAGGCTGAAGAAAGTGTTGAGCAAGCATAAGTTTTAAGAGAAGAACACTTTATCGGGCCTTAAATATTTAGGGTCCGTTTTTTATTATCTAGGGATTTATCAATTTTTATGAAAACAGGAGATAAAATATTAGCTATATTACCACACAGCATTGCTGGCAGATTAATTGTCAAAAGCATGGCTGACGGTTTTTCATCTCTTGGTTTTAAAGTGGATTTGTTTGACGAACTCTTTGGAGGGGATTTCAAAAGCGCATTCGAAAAAGAAAATTACAAATATCTTACAAGTTACGATTTTTGCGCAATTAATTTAAAAAGGAAAAATAATATCGAGGCAAAAACCCTTAATTTCTTTGGCGATGAAATTTATGACCCGCACAGCGGCGAAGGCTGGAATTTGTTTTATGAAGATTTAAAAGACGAGTCAAATTTATCGTACATTTGGGATAAAGAGCTTTTTGAAAACGAAAAAAATTCAAACATGATGTATCTTCCACATTTTGTAAACACAGATGTTTATAAAAATATGCAGCTTGAGAAAAAATATGACGTGATGTTTATGGGGCGCCTTGATACAGATTTTAGGTTGAATAATTTTAAAAGAATTTTGGATGAAATTCCGTCACTTGCTTTTTATTCAATCGAAAGACACTATCAAGATGCGCTTTCAAGGCTTGATGAAGCACACAAACCGCTTCTTGAGCGCGCTTACAAAGGTTTTATTGACAACGAACCGGATATGGCAGAAAAAATTAACGAAGCAAGAATTGTTATTAATTTTAATGCCCAAGGGGTAAGCTCCTTGAATTACAGAGCAATTCAGACTATGGCATGTGAAACTTTGCATATTTCAGATGAGCGCGGAGATGGCACAAAATATTTCGGCGATAATTATATAAGCTTCAAAAACCTTGACGAAATGTTTGAAAAAATACACTATTATTTAAAAAACAAAGAAGAATCAATTATAATTACAAAAAATATCAGGCAGATTATTGAAACGAATTTTTCACACCGAGCGGGAGCTTGCGCAATGGTTAAATTCGCACAAAGTAAAGATTTTTAGAAAAAGGAAGATAGAAAATGGAAACAACAGAATACACGATTAAACCGTCAGACAGAATTTTAAAATTACCTAAATATATTTTTGCAGAACTTGACGAATGGAAAGAAGAAGCAAGAGCACAAGGAATGGATTTGATTGACCTTGGGATTGGAAACCCTGATGGTGCAACGCCGGAGCCTATTGTTGAAAGCGCAATAGAATCAATCAAAAAACCTTCAAGCCACGGCTACCCAAGCTTTAGAGGCAAATTAGCGCTAAGAGAAGCGATTTCAGATTGGGTAAAAAGAAGATACAACATCGACATTGACCCAAAAACAGAAATTCAAACACTCGTTGGCGCAAAAGAAGGCCTTGCAAACATCGCACTTGCATACACAAACCCTGGGGATATAAACATCGTTCCGGACCCTTATTACCCTGTTTTATCAAGGGGAACTTGGGTTGCAGGCGGGAAAATTCACCACGTGCCACTTCTTGCAGAAAATGATTATCTGCCTGATTTGACCTCAATTCCTGAAGCAGTTGCAAAAAAAGCAAAAATGTTTATTATCAACTATCCTAACAACCCAACCGGCGCAACAGCTCCTGTTTGGTTCTTGGAAAAAATGGTTGAATATTGCAAAAAATATAACATATTGCTCGTTTCAGACCTTGCTTATGCTGAAACTTGCTACGACGGATATCGTCCGCCAAGCATTTTCTCAATCAAAGGCGCAAAAGATATCGCAGTTGAATTTCATTCATTCTCAAAAACTTTCAACATGGCCGGCTGGCGCGTTGGCTTTGTTTGTGGGAAAAAAGAATTTATTGATGTGATTTACGCAATGAAAACAAATATGGACTACGGCACATCAACAATCGTTCAAGACGCCGCAATTTCTGCGCTAAATTGCGATATCAAATATGTTCAAGAAATTATGGATAAATATAACGCAAGAAGAGAAATTGTTGCAAAAGGGTTTACAAAACTCGGATGGAAAGTTAAAAGAAGCTCTGCAACAATGTATTTCTGGCTCAAAGTTCCAAAAGGATACACTTCAAAAGAATTTTGCAGAATGGTAATGGATAAAACCGGCGTTGTGTTCACCCCAGGAATTGCGTTTGGCGAAATGTCTGACGACCACTTTAGGGTTTCAATTGTTCAGCCGCCTGAAAGGCTTGCTGCTGCAATAGTAAGACTCGAAGATGCCGGAATTAGATTTGAAGAATAAATTAGAAAGCTATAACACAAATCGCGTTGAGTAATTAAGCTCAACGCGATTTTTTAAGTGGAATTTAATACAAAATAAAATGTGCTACCCAAAGTCATTGCGGAGTACAAATCCGGATGAAAGCTTTAATCCTTCTTGAATTGCTCCGGCTTTATTTTATAATACAAATCTCCTAAGTCTACTAATTCTAGACAATTGTTTTGTGCGCACTTTGAAAGCACTTTAGAACCTGTTTGATGTGACCATAAATACTCAATATCAAACCGAGCTTTATCGAAAAGTTTTGCTTCATACATCTCATCATCTTCTCTGTGTGCAATACTGATACGTGATAATAAGTCCCGAATCGTTTCTATCAAGGCAACTTGCTTAGCAACAGGCATTGATTTGTGTTTATTGTAGTCACGTGGTTCAGTTGGGCAATCAAGAAAAAATTTGAAAATTGGCCCACCAGCATTATTATACTCATCCATATAAAAATCGTATAGGACTGAATCTAGTTTTATTTTGTGATAAAGCTTGCTGTCTTTTCCATAAGTATCAACGTCGCGGATTTCGTCTAATGCTTGCTTTGAAAGAATACAAAGAGCATTGCAATAGTATATTTCTGCCCAAATTAGACATCGGCCCGGCATCGGCCTATCGTAGTAAATATCTCCAAGCAATTTATCCGGTAGGTAACTGCGGATATATTCCGGATGTTCCTCTGCAAATTTCTCGTCTTTTCTTCTTGCTTCTTTTAAAAGAATTTCTGCGTCCGAAAATTGCGAGGACTGTATATATTCTTGAGCTTTTTTGATATCTTCTTGTATTAACTTGCCATGTTCTTCTATTACATCCCTATTTTCATGCCTATATGTTTTCAATATATCTCTTTGAATTGCATTAAAAATAGAAAAGCAGCTGCCCCACATTGGAAATACGCTTGGTTTTCTTGTGCCTTCACAATTGAATTTTGGGAAAACTACATCGTGGTTATCATTAACATCAAAAAATGATTGCAAGGTTCTATCAACATATTTGCCTTCTAAATCGTATCTTTTTGCTTCAATTTCCTCTTTGGAAAATATTTTTTCAATAGGATAGAGTTTATCGGCGCATTTTTCCGTACTTTCTTTATTTTCTATTGCATTTTTAAGTTCATTGATTTCTTTTTCAGTTGCAATAATTTTTTTACAATTTTGACCAACAAATTTTGCAATGCTTGCAATCTTATCATTAAATGGGAATTCGTTGTATGGATATTGGTTAGTTTTGGTGTCGGTATAGCTGTATCCAACAATCTTTTTGTCCTTTCTTATAGGAGTAAAATTATAGACACCACGTTCTTTATCTGTCACAAAATCATCACTGCCTGCGAAAATGTAGTCAAACGCGTCATCCTGACCTCTAACGCCAACAACGTGCGCATCTGACAAAGCTAACAAGTTAAAGTCATAACAATTTTTACGTTTAATATCAAAAAGTTTATCTCGAATTATGTCGTCTTTATCATCACCTGTTGCAATATAGTGGTAAAGCTCAGGTTCAAAATCTTCAGCATACGCATTCCATTTTATAGTTTGTTCATACATGTGAGCCGATGGAACATATACTTTGGCACCCTTTTTAACAAGCTTGTTTATTTGCTCAATCACCCCATAAGCATATTGCATACCTTGCCCCATAGGATCCATGTAACTAATATATCTTGAGCATTTTTCAGGGTTTTCATAAATTTTCTTCAAAAACATTAATAGATTTTCTTTATAGTTTTTAAGATTTGCTGACGTAAATTTTTTATCATCACCCATAATCATATTATATTGATCTTGCAAATTTGAAATTGGAACAGTTGCAAGCGCAGGAATTGCAATATAAGAGCCGGAAACATCTTTGTCTGCTAATTTTTTTAAATTTACTTCAAGACTTTTGAGCTGTTTTAGATTGTCGTCACTGCTGTTTGTTTGGACATCGTGCATTTCAATATCCATCTCATTACTAATTGCATTTGCAAAATGTTGCATGTTTGCCGCGTTATTTCCGCCATCAACTATGTGCACGGTTTTTCCCATAAAAGATAATGAACGATAAGGTTTCACCATATTTAAAATGGGGGCACTCATTATAGGAAGAGAAGTCATTTGAGGAGCAGCTGCAGAAAAAGACTTATTATTTTTGCTTGAATAATTAGGCGTTCTTGGCGAAACGGTTTGGCTTGAAACTATCTTGTTAATTCTCATGTTGTTATCCTATTTTTACATAACTATTTTCCAATAAGACAAAACATGAAAAAAAATTTACTTGCCAAGTAATATCGATTTTTAGTCGAAAATTGCCAAGTTTTAAAAGTTATGAACTATATTTATATTAAAGCCTGTTTTTCCTTGTTCTATCTTCAAGGTTATTTAACTTGCAAAACGCTTCAAAAGAAACAATTTCTTTGTTTACCATTTCAATATAGTGCGGAATGTTTAAGATTTTTGCAAGAGTTTTTGTTTTTTGAAGCAATTTTTTGGTTTTTGCTGAAAGCTCACGTTTTTTAAGGTCGTCTGCACGGATTATCATTTCGCGCATAATAAGAACACGCGTTTTGTGCGTGAGCACTTGCAAGAAGGAAATGTTGTTTTCGTTTGAAATTTCAATCGACATTTCGTTATACATCTTAGCGCTTTCAAAATCGCCTTGAGTCATATAGCACTGCGCAAGGAGCTCTTGGAAAAGCGCCGTGAAGAATAATGAATTAATTTTTGAACTTTGCGCAATTTTAAGAGAGTTTTCGCAAATGTTTATAGCTTCTTTTGGATTGTTTGTTTTAAATGTAGCACAAGCGCTCACATACCAAGACATAAGAGCGCCAAGGGCAAGTTTTTCTTCCGCAAAATACATCATCTGTTCTTTGCTTATGCTAAGCGCCTTAATGTAATTTTCTTCCCTTAAAAGAACATAGGACAAGAAAGTTTTAAACATGTTTTTATTGAAAGAGTCGCCACAGTTGTTTGCAAAAGCAACCGCGTTAAAGAGCTCTTCACCGATGTTTTCATAAGATGCGGAAATAATTTTATTTACGATGTCGACAAAATTCCATCTTGAAACAATGAGCGGGTCTTTTATCGCCCAAGAATAATCTTTCACGATATTTTGCAAAATTTCTTCAGACATTTGCAAATTGCCGTGAACAGAATAATTGAAAGCGCGAACAATCAAAAATTCTATTTTGATGTCGATGTTATCATTTTTATCTGAAGATTTTTTAGATTTGAAAAGTTCTTTTTCGATATCTGCCAAAAGCTCGCCTGCAACGGCGTTTCCTTGGTACGTATAGGCAAGAGCAAGCGCGATGTTTGCAAACATCCAAGTGTTGTAAATGTCTTTATAAGTCGCAAAATCAATTTTCTTTGGCTTTTTGAGATAGTCTTGGAAAATTGGAGTAATTTCATTGTTCACGATTGAAACGACTTCTTCCCAATCCCCAATGCAATTAAGCGCGTTTAGTTTTCTGGATTTTATAAGGGCGCGTTCCAAAACAAATTTTGGTCCTTTGTAAATCTTTAAAATATTATCCACAGCTTCAATTACGCCATGGTAGTTTTGAATAATTGAAGCGCTTGTGATGAGATAACCCGTAAGCTCAACCACTTTTGGGATATTATTATCAGATTCGGCAAAATTTATCGCTTTTGAGAGGTAATTTATGCCGTCTTTTGGATTTTTTGTGTATACTAGCTTGCCGAGCCTTTCAGATATGTTTTTACGCGTGATGTCATAGTCTTTATGGTTTTGAGTTATGTTTTCAAAACTTTGCTTTTGAGATGTGATATAAAGACCGATGTCACCAATATATGAAGCAACTTTGAGGCTTTGAGTCCAGAGTTCAAAGGTGAGCTTTTTGTCACCCGTGTTTTGTGCAAGAAGCGCTTTGATTGTGGGCGTCGCAACAGTTGAATTAATAATATTATTTAAAAATTCTCTGCCTAAATCTTCAAGAAGATTATCAGACTTTGCAAAGTCGTAGATATATGTCCATACAAGATTATTTTTGAAAGCGTATGTGTTTTTGTAAAGTTTGACTATGAAATTAGCGTCAATCAAGAATTGCGCGTATTCATCAAACTCATCATCATTAAAATGAAGAGTTTTTATTATTGAATTTTTATTAAACTTGCCGCCAAGGTATGATGCGAGCCCAAGCAATTTGAAGGCATTACGCGAATTTTCACGCAAAAGAACAAACCTTTGTTTTAAAATTTCATCAAAAGTTGGCGGAACAAAATAGTCAGAGTATTTCCTGTCAAATTCAAGCGCATTGCCTTCATTTGACACAATTCCCATATCAACTAAATGAGAAAGAGCTTGTTCGAGATATGCAAAATTGCCGCCTGCATTATTTATCATCTGACTCAAAACAATGTCTGGTATTTTCTTTTCAGGGTTGAATTTATCAAGCAGAAAATCTCTCATTTGAGAAAGAGAAATTGGCGCAAGGACAACATCTAAAATTTCGTGCTTATCAAGCTTATCAGTGTGCAAATAGTTTAAAACAGAGCCATCTCTGCGGTAGAGAAGCATAAGCTTTGAACCGTCTTTAAAGAAGCCTGTTTCAATTAAATATTTCAAAAATTCATAGCTTGTTTCGTCAATCAAATCAAAATCATCAACAACCATAACGACGCGATTGCCGGATTTTATGATATCTAAAATTATTTTTAAATCTTGGAATGTTTTTGATTTATTGGTGTGGATATTTTCGTAAATATCTTCGCGCACAGGATAAAGCAGGTTTATGAGCGTGTCTATCTGCTCGCTTGTGATATCAGGGTTTCTTGAAATTGCTTTTTGCAGAATGTTTCTAATTTCTTTCAGTTTTTTCTCATGTCTGCTTGATAAAAACGAAAGATTGAAAAGAGTTATGAAAATATCTTGAACAAGCCCTATGGGGCTGATTTGAGTGAGCGCAGTGCAACGACCGCGCAAGAAAAGAATGTCATCTGACGAAAAACTTGTTTGAAGGCAATCTGCAAGATAAGTTTTGCCAACACCGCGCGGAGCGCTGACAGAAATTACAGAGATGGCACTGTCGCGGTTTTTCAAGATATTAGAAATTGTTTCAAGAGCTTTGGAATCTGAAACTTTTTTGGAATTATTATCTCGCTTTATATCTTCAAAAAGCATCATTTTGTATGCTTCAGGGGAAATTTTAATTAAATTCATTTCCCATTTTAGAGAATCATACAAAGCATTTGTCACTATTACGTCAAAATTATTTCCGGCAAGCTTGTTTTGGGTGATGTTTTTAAATTGCTTTTTGTCATCTTCCGCGATTATAATTTTATACAAAATGCGCTCGCCCAATGTTTCTTGCAAAATATCGTTAAATTTTTGCATTTCGGCTTTAAATTTAGCGATTTTTTTAGAAATTTGCACGTTCTTTTTGTATTCAATTTTAAAGTGAGCAAAGTTCGGGGGAACAAAATCTGACGGAGCGCCAAAAGCGATTTTTATGGCAGCGCGGATGTTTAAAATGACCTTTTCTTTAAACTCTACATCTTTAAATTTTGAAAAAGTGTGAACAAGATTAATAAAATCAATAAAAATTGCGAAAGTTTGCCCGACTTCCTTAGGTTTTGATTTGATTTCTTCATCAATTTCCGGAATTTCTTTAATAACAGGAGCGGCTTGCGTTTGTTCTTGCGGCGCTTGCTCAAGGTTTTCTTGCTCAGCTTGAGGCAAAACTACCTCTTCTTGCACTTCTTCTTGCTCTTTAAATTCGTGGTAGCATTTTCTGCACTGCTTTGCGCTCAAATAGTTTGCGCTTCCGCAAACATCGCAAAATTTAACAAAAACAAAACCGCATTTAGAGCACGACGACGAGCCAATTCTTGTTTTTGAGCCACAACGAGGGCAAGCAACAACAAGATGAGTGTTGCAGTTGGGGCAAATCGCTTCTTTGGGGTTTACTTCCGTTTTACATTTCGGACATTTCATAATCTTGACTTAGTAAATATTTACAATTCTTATTATATATTAAAAAATAAAATAGTCTAGGAAAATTATGAAAGATATTCCGACTTGAATGGCACGCAAAATTAAATTTAAAATGCGCGAGCCTATGAAAGATATTCAAGCGCCGCGATTTTCATTTTATCTACATCAGGAACTTTACCTGTCCATATTTCAAACGCTTTTGCGCCTTGATAGATAAGCATATCGAGCCCTGAAATATATTTTCTACCGCTTCTTATTGCTTGTTTTATAAGCTCTGTTTTTGAAGGGGTGTAGATAATATCATAAATGTAGCCTTCCGCAGGAAGAGTTGCAACTATATCATCAGTTAAAATCGAAGTGCCTTGGCTGTGCCCCGTCATACCAATAGGAGTAGTGTTTACAACCATTTTGTATATATTTAAGTTGTAAAGCATTTGATATTGGTAAAGATTGACTTTTAAATCTTTGAAACGGGTTCTAATGCCTTCTACATCGATGTGGGAATCCGCAACATTTCTTGAATACATATCAATTCTTTGAACGCCGAGCTGATAAAGCGCAGCACAAACACCTCTTGCAGCGCCACCCGTGCCCATAACCGCAACAGTCGAGCCTTGAAGGTCGCAATTCTTGGGAATTGCTCTCATAAAACCGTAAACGTCTGTATTATAGCCATAAAGGGTCTTTTCATCAGTTATTTTAACCGTATTTACAGAACCCGTAACATTTGCAAAATCATCAAATTGCTCCAAAAAAAGCGTGATTGGAACTTTATGAGGGATTGTGACATTAAAGCCGTTATAGCCTTGCGATTTAAGGGTTTTGACAGTCGAAACCAAATTTTCAGGGCGAGTTTCTATAATTTCATACGTGCCATCAAGCCCCACAGACTCAAGCGCCGCCCTTTGGATGACAGGCGATAAAGAGTGTTTGATAGGAAAACCAATGATAGCAAATTTATAACTCATTTTTACTCCTCTTCAGGCATCGGCCTTGTATATTTGCATTCTTTATTTGAGCAAGCGTAGAAATTGCCTTTTTTTAAGAATTTTTTAACAAGAATACTTCCGCAATCAGGACATTTTTCTTTTATAGGTTCAGACCACACGACAAAATCGCAATCCGGATATTTTGAACAGCCCCAGAAATATTTGCCGTATCTTGACCTTCTTTGGATAAGTTCGCCATCGCGCCCAACTTTGGCGCATTTCGGGCAAGCAACGCCTGATGACACAACAATCCCTTTTCTTGCTTTGCATTTTTCGTTTAAGCATTGGTAATATTTGCCGTACGGCCCTGTTTTGATGACTGTTTCGCCACCGCATTTTTCACATTTAACATCGGTTGGCTCATCCGGCGTTTTTTCAATTGGTTTACCATCGCCGTATGGCATCATTGTTTTACATTCGGGATAGCCCGAGCAGCCAAGGAATTGCTTGCCAAACCTGCTTGTTTTAACAACCATATCGCGCCCGCAATTAGGGCATTTAACATCCGCTTTAATTACAACTGCGCCCATGTTTTCTTGTGCAGAGCTAAGAGTTTTTTCAAACGGTTTCCAAAAATCGTTCAAAACCTGCACGCCGTCTGCCTTGTTGTCTGCAATGTTATCAAGCTTGAGTTCCATATCAGCTGTGAATTTGTAATCCATAATTGTTGTGAAATGCTCAAGTAGTTGAGTGCAAATTGTGCGCCCAAGAATTGTTGGCTTCAAGGCTTTTTCAAGCTTTTCAACATAGCCTCTCTGTTGAATTTTTGTAATAATTGAAGCGTATGTTGAAGGCCTGCCTATGCCGTATTCTTCAAGCTGTTTCACAAGGGTAGCTTCTGAGTAGCGAGCCGGTGGCTGTGTGAAATGTTGAGAAGACTCAAGCGAAACAAAATCCAAAACATCGCCTTCTTTTAAATCAGGGTGTTTTTGGCTTGGCGCTTCATCTTCGTCATCTGTGTAAACCTTCAAGAAGCCATCGAATTCAACTTTTGAAGAACCGATTTTGAAAATATAACCATCTGCATCAATATCAATTGTGATATTTTTAACTGCAGCAGATTCCATTTGAGATGCCATAAACCTTGCCCAAATAAGCTTATAGAGCTTAAATTGCTCGGGCGTTAAATATTTTTTTATGCTTTCAGGAGTTTTTTCAACGTAAGTTGGCCTGATTGCTTCGTGCGCATCTTGCACGTTCGCTTTTTTCTTTGGCTCGTATAAGTTTGGCGTTTTCGGGTAATATTTATCGCCATAATTATAGGTTATAAAGCCTTTTGCTGCCTCGCGCGCGTCGTCTGATATACGAGTGGAGTCTGTTCTCATGTATGTGATTAAGCCCACTGCGCCATCTTCGCCAAGCTCAATGCCTTCGTATAATTTTTGCGCAACCTGCATTGTTTTTTGCACGCCAAAATTAAGCCTAGAGCTCGCTTCGCGTTGAAGGGTTGATGTGATGTATGGAGCTTGCGGCTTTCTTTGGGTGTTACGAGTTGCGATTTTTTTAACTTTATATTGAGCACCTTCAAGCTCTTTCAAGATTTTTTGAGCTTCTTCTTCAGAATTTATTTCAAGTTTTTTATCGTCGCCATTTTTTGAAATTCTTTGAAGTTCCGCGCTGAACGGGAATTTATCTTTTTCAAGATTTGCAACGATTTTCCAATATTCTTGAGGAATGAATTTGTCAATTTCATCTTCTCTTTCGCAGATAATTCTAAGCGCAACAGATTGAACTCTTCCTGCTGAAAGCCTGTAGTTTTTGAGCTTTTCCCAAAGAATAGGACTGATTTTAAAACCAACTAATTTATCCAAAATTTGACGAGTTTTTTGCGCTTCGACTTTTAGCATATCAATCTCATGCGGGTTTTCAACAGCCTCGCGCACGGCCTTTGGGGTAATTTCGTTAAAAACAATTCTTCTGATTTTAGATTCAGGCACCTTAAGCACTTCTTTAATGTGCCAAGCAATCGCTTCTCCTTCACGGTCAGGGTCGGAAGCGAGAAGAACGGTGTCTGCCGATTTTGCAAGCTTATTTAAATTGGTTACAACTTTTTGTTTTTCAGGAATAATTACAAAAGTCGGAGCAAAATTATGTTCAATATCAAAGCCAAGCCCTTTTGGAGCTAAATCTCTAATATGACCGTAACTTGCTTCAATTGTGTAGTTTGAACCTAAAATTTTCTTAATTGTTTTTGATTTTGCAGGTGATTCCACTATCACCAATGTATTTTCAGTTTTAGTTGACATTTTTAATCCGTAATATAATATTTTCCCCTCGTCTGTTTTATTAAACCCTTTAATTCAAGCCCTGTCAAGTATACCATTAATGTATTTGAATCAATTTCAGTTTTTTCGAGTAGATTTTCCATGGTTTGCTCTTCAATTTGCAAAACTGAAACAATTTTTTCTTCATCTTCCGTTAGCTCAACTTGTTTTTTTGTGCTCGAAAAATCAAACCCTAGATATTCATAAACATCATCTGCGCAAGTTACAAGCCCTGCGCCCGATTTTAGAAGCTTGTAAATTCCTTCTGTATTAGGGTTTGTGATAAGCCCAGGGATACACATAAGTTCCCTACCTTGTTCAAGAGTTAAATTAGCGCTTATCATTGCCCCGCTTTTAAGCGCAGCTTCTGCAACAAGAGTGCCAAGCGAAAGCCCCGTCACTATTCTGTTTCTTTGCGGAAAATGGAAACTTGAAGGCTGAACATCGGGCAAATATTCTGAAAGAATCAGATTATTTTCGGGAATATCTCTGTATAAATCCGCGTTAGAATTTGGGTATTGATATTTTAGCCCGCTTCCTATAACACCAATTGTTCTAAGATTCATCTCAAGCGCAAGGCGGTGAGCTGTGGCATCAATACCGTATGCAAGCCCTGAAACTATTGTAAGCGGCGCGTTTTGCATGCCGGACATAATTCGCCTGAGCGCACTTTTTGCGTTTTCACTTGCGCGCCTCGAGCCAACAACCGCTAAAGTGTTTTCAAAAATTTCAGGAGTAAATTTTCCTTTATAAAAAAGAACGCAAGGATAATCTTGAATTTCTTTTAACATTCTTGGGTAGCTTGGGTCTTGAATTGTGACATAATCAAAGCCGGATGACATCACTTCATCATAAATTTTATCAACATCAAGCTCTTTAATTTTAGAGAGAAAATTTCTTGGTATTTTAATTTCGGGATAATTTTCGGCAAAAAGATTGAGGTCATCCTCGTTTGCATTTATAAAACTAACGGGATTTAAATCAAAATATTCAAGCAGAGCGGTTTTAAGAACGGGCATAACTTCCCTTATGGAAGCGATTGCAAAATAATATTTGTCGAAATTATCATCGAGCGCTATTTTTTCTTGAATTATATGAGTTTCTGACATTTTTTAAGCTCGCTTGTTAGTGTTTTTATGCTATACGAAAGGCTGTGTGCGTTTGTTATTGCCTTTTTGAGATATTCGACACGTTCTTCCATATTTCCGAGTTTTTCTTCGCATTTTGAAAGAGCGTAGAAAATATCGCCGTTATCTTCTAAGAGCTCGAGCCCGTGAAGCAACACTTCTTTTGCCATTTTAGGCTCATCGAGCTGCAAATAGATTTTCGCTAAAATTTTATATGCTTCAACATCCTTTTTATTTTTTTCAAGGCTTGCTTCTAAGTTTCTGATTGCAAGCGTGGTTTCGCCTTTTTCATAATATATTTGAGCAAGGTTAAAATATGCCCAAGCATAATCCGGCGAAAGCTCTAAAACCTTGTTGTATTCATCAATTGCAAGTTCAATATTTCCATTTTTTTTGTATTCTTGCGCAAGATAAAAATGGGCAAAATAGTCGCTATAATTATACTGAATTGCTTTTTTGAAGCACTTTATAGCGTTTTCCACATTACCTTCTTTTACAAATATGCAGCCGATACAAAAGAAAGAATTATGGTCTTCGGGGTCCATACAGATTGCTTTTTTAAACTGATATTTAGCTTCATCCAGCTGCCCTAATTTTTCATATACAAGAGCAAGGTTGAAAACATAGTCTATTTCATTTGGGTTTAGCTCGATTGCTTTTTGGTAGGCCTTAAGAGCCATTTTATCATTTTTTAATTTTTCCCAGCAAATCCCGATATTGAAGAAAATATCGGCGTCTTGCGTAAAAATTTGAGAAAGCGAATTAAATTGATTTAGAGCAACTTTTTCATACCCCATATCCATACACAAAACCGCAAGTTCGCGCCTTGCTTGAAAATTTGTGGGGTCTGCTTCAACCGTGTTTTTTAAATTTTCAAGTAATTCAAAATCGCTCATTAGTTATCAATATCATTAATTATTTCGATGTCCGGCGCGTCTTTAGAAAGCATTTCTAAATCTAAAAGCAAGTTTTTGTCTACATTTTCGCTCTGCGCCACCATTTCAGTGTCGTCTTCCGTGTCGTCATCTTGAATTATTTTTTCAATTACAAGCTGCGCCATATCAATTGCCACTTTTTGTCTTGTGGATGGCGAGCATTTTTCAAGCATTTGAATTGCAGTCCTAACAGTAGAATCGATATCATACCAACGGCAATTTCCTCTTTGGATAATCCCGTTTTCAACCGCGTCAACAATATCTTCAACATTATTGAACTCATGTTCTTGAATTGAATGCTCGATGATTATTTTAATCAAATTAAGCGCAACTGAAATTTGGGTTGCGTCATCTGACGTAGATAATGTTCTCATCGACATTGAAAGAACAGGATCTTTATCATACCATCTTGAAAAATACTGATTCATTTTAACTCCGCTAACTATACTTATAAACTACACCATAACCGGATTCAGGATAAGACCAAGTGATTGCCTTTTTGGGGCAAGAAATTTTACAAATGCCACATTCTAAACAATTTTCATATTCCACTTTGATTTTACCGTTCTCTTCTGAATAAACTCTTGCAGGGCAAACATAAAGACATTCTTTTGTTGTGCATTTTTCGCAAACCATCTCGTCGACAATTATGTGCGGAACTTTGTCTGCTTTATATTTAACGTGCGATAGTTTATCTTCTATTATTCTTTTGTTAAATTTATCATTCATTATTTTAGCACCTCGAGGACAGTTTTTGCAATTTTTGGAATATCACCTGCAATGCTCTTACCTGTTTTAAAGGCAAAACTGCGGAATTTAGTTGCTTTTGGAATAGTGTCCACCATATTAAATAATGTAAAAAATTCATCCATTTTTTTAGGATATTTCAGAAAAACAGAGTTTGTCATTTTACGAAGAGTTGGAACTACGTTTTTATATGACTTCATATCTTTGTACATAAAGCTTTTCTTGAAACGTTTTTCATATTTCGATAAAACACTCTTTGAAGCATTATTTGTTTTGACCGCTTCAAGCGCTGTTTCGCCGGCTAAAATTCCTGAATAAATCGCATAATTAGTGCCTTCAAAGTGAACATTGTTCACAAGCCCCGCCGCGTCGCCTACAAGCATTGCGCCATGAGTATACAACTTTGGAAGATGGTTAAAATCTGCTTCAGGGAGCGTGTGTGCGCTATATTCAATACTTCTTGCGTCATCAAGATACGGAATTATATCCGGATGGGATTTTAATCTTTCAAGAAGCTCGTATGGCGTTTTTTTGATTTTAATTAAATCTTCCGCATTAATTCCGATACCGAGCGAAATATGGTTTTTAAATGTGTATAAAAAGCCCATGGCAAAAGGATAGCCTTTAGTTTCGTCGTCAGAGAGCCCGCCAAAATATTCGCAAAGCATTCCCTGATTTCCAACAAGGTTAAACCTTTCTTTGATTTTTGCATTATCAAGATAAAAAGTTTCTTTAACCCCTAAAATCAAATCTTTTGGCTTCATTGGTTTTCTGAGTTTTAGGGTTTGTGCCAAGTTAGATTGAGCACCGTCCGCCAAAATCACAACGCGGGCTTTCAACTCTTCGTTATCCGTTCTCACGCCAATAACTCGTTTATCATCCAACAAAAGAGCGCGCACAGTGGTTTTAGGTGCATAAAAAACGCCTTCTTTTTTTGCTTGTTCAATGAGCCAAGAATCAAATTTAGGCCTGAAAACTGTTGCCGCCGACGGATAATTCAAAGTTTTGTGATTAATTTCAACTGAAGATGATTCAGTTAAAAACGAATATCTGTTTTGGCTTATATAGCTCTCGTACGGAGCTTCTTCCCAAGTTATGGGAAATAAATCTTTTATGGAATTTAAATAAACTGCACCGCCGAACATGTTTTTAGAGCCTGCTAGATCAGCTCTATCAATCATAACAACGGTTTTTCCGCCTCTTGCGACGGTTACTGCGGCGGCAACCCCGGCGGGGCCTGCACCAACAACTATTACGTCAATTTTCTCAACTGTTTGCATGGAAATATTATACTATATTTTTTGATTTTTTAAAATCGGAATGGCGAGTATAATTTAATAATATGATTTTATCCTGCAAAACCTGCAATAACTTGCGTTACACCCGAGCTTTCCATTACTATATGGACATAGTAGCAAGTGAAAACGAATAAAACAAAAGTTATTGCAATATATGAAAATACTGCCGTATTTATCAGTTTATTGTTCTCCATTTTTCTCTCTCTAATTAATGTTTACTACCAATTTTTCTGCCAACAAAATAATTTCTGATTAGTTTATGCCCCTTGGCGCCAATTAGGCGGCGTCAAGACACAAGCGGTTTCCGAGCGATGAATCTGTAATTGGAGGTTGACTTGACATTGCAAGCACCGCTGAAACATCTGCGCCTTGCTCTTCTTGTTTTTGCTTCTTTTTATTTTCCGCAATTATCGCCGCAGTATCTACCGGAGAATTGTTTTTAACTTCATTTGAAGCAACGCTGCTTCCAATGTTTGAAATAAAAGGATTATTAAACAATTCTTGATTTTGAGCAACCACTGCTGCAACATCGGATTTATCCAAATTTTGAAGCTTCATTAGTTTGCTATAATCTTGTTGTCCTATTCCTTGAACTGCTGCCATAATTATATCTCCTTTATAATATCGTGTCGTGTTTAAATCTTACACGTATATAAAAACGATATACTTTGTTGAATTTCAATTTTAAATTATTTCGTTACAATACTTAACAAACCTGAAAATACTTGCGGTGCAAGGATATTAAAAAGCAAGCATAAAAAATTATTTTGCTTGCTTTTAAAAATATATACTTTTTTCATGTATATCGATAAAATTTTAGTAAGATTCGCCTTCTTTTTGTTTATTAATTAAAGACTGAATTTTCTCAATAATTTCATCGCCTTTCTTTTGCACTTCTTCAAGCGCGGTGTCTGCTTTGTCTTGAATTTGACGAACAGCGTCTTGAGCTTTAGAGTATTTTTCTTGTGCGCTGTTTTTAATATCTTCGCGAGTTTCTTCACCGGATTTTGGAGCGTACAAAACACCTAAAACCGCGCCAACTGCGCCGCCAACCAAAACGCCTGCCATAAATCTTAATACTGACATAATTTTCCTTTCTTACTTTCTAAATAATTTAATACCTACGCCAATGCCACGAGCAACGCCTGATAAAACGGATTTAAGTTTTTTTGTAATACAGGTGGTTTTTTCGATGGCACCAAAAAAAGTATCTTTCAAAGAAGTGATTTTTTCATCAGCCGTATTGGCAATAGACTTAATGCTAACGGCAGTTTCTTGAAGTTCTTTTAAAGTAGGCTCTAGTTCATTTTGAACAAGCTCCACTGCGCTTTGAGTCGTGCGCGCAAGGCTTGAAAGGTCAAATAACAATTTAACCAAAAAGCCTGCAATCACAAGCAATACAGCAACTGTAGCATAAATCAAAATAACTAAACTAACATCTAAGTGACTCATAATTAATCCTTAATAGCTTTCTAATTCATTTTCGCGCTCTTTAGCTTTTGCCATTTTTTGAGCTTTTATTGTGTTATTAAATTTTTCATATTGTTTTTCAAGCTTGCATTTAGATTCTTCAATGAGCGCGACAGCTTGCTTTTTCGCTTCATCAAGCTCCGGAGAAATTCTATCTTTAAAATCGTCGATAGCGTCTTTTAACTTTTCTCTCGTCGTTTCGCCTTCGCAAGGCGCAATAAGAGTTCCAATCAAAACGCCGGTTAACACTCCGAATAAAATACCTATACCAAAATCTGCACCATTCTTTGACATTTTTACCTCAATAACATTATTTTAACTTTGATTATAGCATTTTTTTGACATTTAACAATAGTTAACAAGAATAAAAATTTGATTAGAGAAAACTATTTTGATAAAATAATTTTATGGATAAGCTTATTAATTACAACGAAGTTATGAAATTAATTCCTGAAGGCGCAAGGGTTTTAGACCTTGGCTCGGGAGATGGATATTTGCTTGAAGAACTTATCAAAAGAAAAGGTGTGGTTGGCACAGGGGTTGAAATTAATCAAGATTTAGCAATTGAATCTATGCAAAAAGGGCTTGCCATTATTCAAGGGGATATTGACGAAGATTTGAAACAGTTTCAAGACAAGAGTTTTGATTATGTAATTTTAAATCAGACTTTGCAATCCACTGTGAAGCCGGATTTTGTGCTCAAAGAAATTTTAAGAATAGGGAAAAAATCAATCGTAAGTTTCCCGAATTTTGCATATTGGAGAGTCAGATTTTATTTGCTACTTAAAGGCAAAATGCCAAAATCAGATATGCTGCCTTATGAATGGTATAACACTCCAAACATTCATTTGCTCACAATTAACGACTTTCACGAATTTTGCAAAGTTGAAAATATTAAAATATTGAATTCGATTTATTTTACATCCGGTCTTAAAAAAAGCTACCGCAGCAATTTAATAAAAGCAAACAAACACATTGCGAATTTCTTCTCGTCAGACGCGATTTTTGTAATACAAGAAAAAATAAATAATTAAGCTTTTTACTTGTGTTGTGCGCTTGTTTTGTGTTAATATGATTTTGTATTTAATCAAGGGATAGATAATGTTTGAAAGATTTACCGAAAAAGCAATTAGGGTTATCATGTTGGCTCAAGAAGAAGCTAGACGCCTTGGGCATAATTTCGTCGGTACTGAACAAATTCTTTTGGGTTTAATTGGCGAAGGCGCAGGAGTTGCTGAAAAAACATTGAAATCCATGGGCATTACTTTAAAAGATGCTCGCGAAGAAGTTGAAAAAATTATCGGCAGAGGCTCCGGCTTCGTTGCTGTTGAAATACCTTTTACACCTAGAGCAAAGAAGGTTTTAGAACTTTCTTGGGATGAAGCTCGCCAATTAGGGCACAATTATATCGGAACAGAACATTTGCTTCTCGGGCTTATTAAAGAAGGGCACGGGGTTGGCGTTAAAGTTCTTGAAAACCTTGGTGTCGATTTAAATAAATGCAGAGCAAATGTTATAAAACTATTGGGCGAAACAAAGGTTTCAGACGCGCAAAGTCAATCAACAAGCGGAAGAGCCGTTGCTGCTGCCGGAAATGTTGGCTCTGCGAAAGCAAAAACACCATCGCTTGATGAATTTGGCACAGACTTAACTCTTGCGGCTTCCGAACAAAGGCTTGACCCTGTTGTTGGCAGAGAAAAAGAAATCGAAAGAGTTATTCAAATTCTTGCAAGAAGAACTAAAAATAACCCTATTTTGATTGGTGAACCCGGGGTTGGTAAAACCGCAATTGCAAACGGGCTCGCAATTAAAATTGTTGATGGCGAAGTGCCGGACATTTTGGAAAATAAAAAAGTTATTCAGCTTGATATGGGGCTTCTTGTTGCAGGCACAAAATATAGAGGTGAATTTGAAGAACGTCTTAAAAAGATTATGGACGAAATCAGAACCGCAGGGAATATCATCATTATTATTGACGAAATTCACACATTAATTGGCGCAGGGGCAGCGGAAGGCGCAATTGACGCTGCAAACATCTTGAAACCTGCATTATCTCGCGGTGAAATTCAAGTGATTGGCGCAACAACGCTTGATGAGTACAGAAAACACATCGAAAAAGATTCTGCACTTGACAGACGTTTCCAATCCGTAATTATCGAGCAACCAAGTAATGAAGAAGCAATTGAAATTATCAAAGGCTTGAAATCTAAATATGAAGAACACCACAGATTAAATATTTCAGACGAAGCAATTGTTGCTGCGGTTGAACTTTCTTCAAAATTCATCACTGAAAGATTTTTGCCGGATAAAGCAATCGACATCATTGACGAAGCAAGCTCAAAAGTTCGCTTAAATGTTTCAAACTTGCCGGAAGAAGGCAAAGAGCTTGAACAAGAACTTAAAGCAACCATTAAAGACAAAGAAGAAGCAATCAGAAACCAAGAGTTTCAAAAAGCTTCGGATTTAAGAGATATCGAAAAAGAAATTAAAGCAAAAATCAAAGAAATTGAATCTGAATGGCGCACGGCGCAAGATATGAATAAACCAACCGTTGGGGTTGAAGAAGTTGCAGAAGTTATTGCGCAAATCACAGGTATTCCGGTAACAAAAATTACAGAAGGCGAATCTGAAAAGCTTTTAAAACTTGAAGATACACTTCATGAAAGAGTTATCGGGCAAGGTCAAGCCGTTATTTCACTTGCAAAAGCAATTAGAAGAGCACGCGTTGGGCTTAAAGCACCAAACAGACCGATTGGTAGTTTTATTTTTGCAGGGCCTACAGGGGTTGGTAAAACAGAGCTTGCAAAATCGCTTGCAGAAACCATTTTTGGCTCTGAAGACAATATGATAAGAATTGATATGTCCGAGTTTATGGAAAAACACACGACTTCGAAACTTATCGGCTCGCCTCCGGGATATGTTGGTTATGATGACGGTGGCCATATGACTGAACTCGTCCGCAAAAAACCATATTCTGTTATCTTGTTTGACGAAATTGAAAAAGCGCACCCTGATGTGTTTAACATTATGCTGCAAATTTTAGATGACGGCCGTTTGACGGATTCAAAAGGGCGCCATGTAAACTTTAAAAACACAATTATCATCATGACATCAAACGTTGGTGCTTCGATGATAACATCAACCCAAAAGCTTGGTTTCTCAACTGCAGAAGATGTTAAAAAAGACAAATATGAAAAATTAAAAGATACAGTTATGGAAGAAATGAAAAAATCTTTCAGACCTGAATTTTTAAACAGAATAGATGATATCATTGTGTTTGCGCACCTTGCACAAGAAGAAATCAGAGAAATTGTTGATTTAATGTTAAAAGATTTGTTCAAGAGATTGGGCGAAAGAAACTTAAATCTCAAAGTTACTGATGAAGTTAAAGATTATCTTGCAAAAGAAGGGTATTCTGAAGCGTACGGCGCAAGGCCTTTGAGAAGGGTTATCCAAAAGAAAGTTGAAGATGTGCTCGCTGAAGAAATTTTGAGCGGAAAATATACTGAAGGCGACACTTTGACAATGAAAATGGATAACGATAAAATCATTATTGAAAAAGAATAATTGAAAATTTTATAAAATAAGGAGTGATGTCCGAGTGGTCTATGGTGCAATCTTGGAAAGGTTGTGTGGGTTTCCCACCAAGGGTTCGAATCCCTTTCACTCCTTATTTTTATTTGCTGTATGATGTCAACTATGCGACTTTTAGGGTGTAGCCTAGTTGATATCCATAGTATAATATTTTATGTGTTCACTTTTTCTTTTTGTTCAAACACCGATGAAAAAAGAGGTAGGTTGGGCATACTTGCCCAACAGCAAAATATTTATGGTATCATTTAACAATGAATTATCGCAGGGTGTTTATACAAAATAGTTTTGTTCACTTAATTTTAACTAGTTACGAAAGACGTCCGATTTTTATCAAAAACATTGACATATTGCGCACAGCTTTCAAAAATACTCTAAAGAATTATGATTTTGAGATTGTGTCAATATGTGTTTTACCCGAGCATATTCATATGATTATAAACCCCAAAAATATCAACGAATACCCCAAAATAGTATCTTCAATAAAGCATTATTTTTCAAGAAATGTTGGGCAAGTATGCCCAACCGACATTTTAAAAACAGGATATACAAACAAAAGAGAAAAGGGCATATTTCAAAGAAGGTATTTTGAACACACCATAGTTAATGAAGACGATTTAAATAATCAAATAAATTATATTCATTATAATCCCGTAAAACATGGCTATGTTAAATCTGTAAAAGATTGGGAGCACTCCACGTTTCATAAATTTGTTAAACAAAACTTATATAATGAAAATTGGGGAAATTCTAGCGAAATTGAAAATATTAAAGATTTTAATTTCGAATAACAAATCCTGTATTATATTAATTGTTTTATACAAACCCCCAACAAAAAATTATTTTATTGCTTCAAAATATATTTATAATAAAATTAAATTGAAGATTAAGGAAAGAAGGGTGCAGTTTTAACTTAGTCCCTCACTGGTCCGCAGCCGTTATAGTCGGAATGCTTAATTTTCATCACTTACGCGACTAAGGAGATTTTATGAAAAATTTTAACTGTGCACTTGTGCACACACCGCAGCTCAGCATTAACACAACGACAAATTCTATCTGTTCAACCATTAATTTTTGCGCAATGGGATTGTATTCTCTTGCAAAAGAAGTTGAAAAAGAAGGTTTTAACAGCGAAATTGTACATTTAGGCGTTGAAAAATATTTAGATAAAAACTTTTTATTGAGCAATTATGTTCAAGAAAACAATATTAAATTCCTCGCATTTTCATTACATTGGCACCCTCAATGCTATGATGTAATTGAAACCATACGAGCGGTTAAAGAAAAGTGCCCCGATGTTTTTGTGTCGCTTGGTGGGTATACGTCATCTTATTATGCGCGAGAAATACTTGAAAATTTTCCATTTATCGACGCAATTATAAGAGGGGAAGGCGAAAAGCCAATAAGAGAGCTTGCAAGAAAAATTTATGAAAACGACTCTGATTTATCCTCTGTTTCAAATTTATATTGGAGAGATGGGGGCAAGATTGTTTTAAATGAAGAAAAATTTGTCGCAAGTGATGAAGATTTAAATTCGTATGAGTTTTTTGACATTAAAAAATTAAGAAATTATGAAACGAACGCCAAAATGCCTTTTTTCTTGGATTACAGCAAAGACGACCAACTGACAGCTATGCCGATGTCAAGCCAAGGCGTGTGCCTTGGGCGCGGGTGCAGCGGAAATTGCACTTGGTGCGGTGGCGGGTGTAAGGCGGTAAAGCTTGTGAGCGGGCGAGATTTTGTTTCATACAGAAGCCCTGATAATGTCATCTCTGAAATTAAAACTCTTAAAAATGAATGCGGAATTAAAAATTTCAGATTTGTTTTTGACCCTAATCCATCAGACAGGAAACATTTGATGATTTTAATGAAAAAAATCGCAGAAGAATTTAATGGGGAATTAGAAACATCGTTCACGCTTAATTCTCTGCCGGATAAAAAATTTATAGATTTATACAAAAAGGCGTTTTCAAAAAATTCAATAATGGCGCTAAGCCCAGAGTTTTATAGTGAAGATTTAAGACGCGCTCATAAATCTTTCTATTTTTCAAACAAAGAACTCGAAGAAATTTTAGATTATATGGATAAAAAAGAAATAAAATCAGAGTTATATTTTTCAATTTTACCTATGACAAGCAAGGAAGATAATATTGCAACCGAAAAATATGCACAAGAGCTTAAAGAGCGCCATGCTTTTGTGGATAGATATTTTATATCAACTATTGTATCCGAACCGGCTTCCCCTTGGACATTAGAGCCTGAAAAATACGGATTAGAAGAAAAAATTAAAACATTTATTGATTATTACAATAATACAAAAAGCGTAGAAAATTCGTTTGAAAACACGGCTCTATTCACCCAAAAAGAACTTGTTTGCGCTTGAGCAATGAGGGTTTTGAGCACATGTACAGCACATGGATTAATTTTTAAATAATCTTTTTTCCATGCCGTATGCTCCGTGATAAAATTAATAAAACGATATAGGAAAGCGATGTGCAAATCATCCACTGGTCCGCAGCCGTTATAGTCGGAACGCTATATCATAAACAACCTCGAGACAGGAGATTTAGGGATGAACAATTTTAAAGGTGGCGCCACACAAGCGCAACAACAAAGCGAAACAACTTTTTTAAAAAGCGTTACAACAACAAAACCGGATGCACTAGAGGCTTCAAAACCGTCGAATTTTATTAATTTTGAAAGCAAAATTGCACTTAATAACATTCAAATAATTAAAAAAGACGGCACAAAAGAAGCTTATAACATTCAAAAAGTTGTTAGTGCAATTAAAAAATCTGCCGCAAGAATGCTTGTAGACTTTACGGAAGAAGAAATTAATTGCATTTGTAATTATGTAAATTCCAGCGTTTTAAAAACAAAACAAACAGAAATTGAAATTTTTAAAATGCACTGCATTGTTGAAAACGCTTTGGAAAACCTAAACCCAAAAGTTGCAAAAAGTTATAGAAATTATAGAGATTACAAAATTGACTTTGTTAATATGCTTGATAAAGTGTATCAAGAAAGCCAAAAAATTATGTATATTGGGGACAAAGAAAATTCCAATGCGGATTCCACCCTTGTTTCCACAAAACGTTCATTAATTTTCAACGAATTAAATAAAGAATTGTATAAAAAATTCTTTTTAACCGTTCCGGAATTGCAAGCTTCGCGCGACGGTTATATTTACATTCACGATATGTCTGCAAGGCGCGACACGATGAATTGCTGCTTGTTTGATGTGGCAAATGTCTTAAAAGGCGGCTTTGAAATGGGCAACCTTTGGTATAATGAACCAAAAACCTTAGAGGTGGCATTCGATGTGATTGGCGATATTGTAATGGCAGCCGCAAGCCAACAATATGGCGGGTTTACAGTGCCTGAAGTTGATAAAATCTTAGCTCCATACGCCCAAAAAACTTTCAACAAAAATGTTGAAAAATATGTTTCTTTGGGCGTTTCAAAAGAGCGTGCCGAAGAAGAAGCCATGAAAGATGTTGAATGTGATTTGCACGACGGCTTCCAAGGTTGGGAATATAAATTCAACACAGTTGCTTCAAGCCGTGGGGATTATCCTTTCATCACAATGACTATGGGGCTTGGCACCGAAAAATTTGAAAAAATGGCTTCCAAAATGATGTTAACCGTGCGCAGAGAGGGGCAAGGCAAAAAAGGAAACAAAAAGCCCGTATTGTTCCCAAAAGTTGTATTTTTGTATGACGAAAACCTACACGGAAAAGGCGGAGAGCTTGAAGAATTATTCAACGAAGGAATTGAATGCTCTAAAAAAGCAATGTACCCCGATTGGCTTTCATTAACAGGCGAAGGCTATATTGCAAGTATGTATAAAAAATACAAAAAAGTCATTTCGCCAATGGGCTGCAGAGCGTTTCTTTCACCTTGGTATGAAAAAGGCGGAATGGAACCGGCCGATGAGAACGACAAACCAATTTTTGTTGGCAGATTTAATATTGGCGCAATCAGCTTACATTTGCCGATGATATACGCAAAAGCTCAAAAAGAAGGTAAGGATTTCTATGAAACTCTCGATTATTATATGGAGATGATTAGAAACTTGCACAAAAGAACTTATGAATATTTGGGCGAAATGCGCGCTTCAATAAATCCTTTAGCTTTTTGCGAAGGCGGTTTTTACGGCGGCAATTTGAAACACACTGAGAAAATCAAACCGATTTTAAAATCTTCAACAGCTTCGTTTGGAATAACGGCGCTAAACGAGCTTCAAGAACTTCACAATGGAAAATCTTTAGTGGAAGATGGGGAATTTGCGCTTGAAGTTATGGAATATATAAACAAAAAGGTTAACCAATTTAAAGAAGAAGACGGGCATTTGTATGCTATTTATGGCACGCCTGCTGAAAACCTTTGTGGCTTGCAAGTTCAACAATTCCGCAAAAAATATGGCGTAAAAGAAAAAGTTTCCGATAGAGGTTACGTGTCTAACAGTTTCCATTGCCACGTGAGCGAAAAAATCGGGCCTATCAAAAAACAAGACTTAGAGGGAAGATTTTGGGAACTTTTGAACGGCGGAAAAATTCAATATGTAAAATATCCTATTTCATATAACACAAAAGCTATCGAAACGCTTGTCAAAAGGGCGATGGACAAAGGGTTTTACGAAGGAGTTAATTTATCTTTAGCATATTGCGATGATTGCGGGCACCAAGAATTAAGTATGGATGTTTGCCCAAAATGCGGGAGTAAAAATCTCACAAAAATCGACAGAATGAACGGATACCTTTCTTATTCCAGAGTCAAAGGCGACACCCGCTTAAATGCCGCAAAAATGGAAGAAATTAAAGACAGGGTTAGCATGTAATGAATTACCACGATATTACAAAAGAAGATATGCTAAATGGCGAAGGTATAAGGGTTGTTTTGTGGGTTTCAGGGTGCAACCACTGTTGCCCTAATTGCCAAAACCCAATCACTTGGGACAAAAATGGCGGCTTACCTTTTGATAAAAATGCAGAAGACGAGCTTTTTGAAGCGCTCGATAAACCATTTATAGATGGAATAACTTTTAGCGGGGGCGACCCTTTGTTTCCAAGCAACAGACAAGAAGTGTTTAGGCTGATAAAGAAAGTGCGGAAGCTGTGCCCAGATAAAACCATTTGGCTCTACACCGGCTATACTTGGGAAGAAATTAAAGATTTAGAAGGCATTGAGCTCATTGATATTATTGCAGAGGGCGAATTTGTCGAAGCACTTAAGGATAATAATATTGAGTGGGTCGGAAGCTCTAACCAAAGAGTTATCGACGTTAAAGGCACACTTGAAAAAGGCGAGATTGTGTTAGCGTAGGTTTTGGTTTGGTTGTTATAGGTTATCTTGTTGGGCAAGTATGCCCAATGACTTAGGCATATAAACTGTCACCCTGAATTTGCGAATTTCCGTACGAACGAAGCTGCGAAGCGGGAGTGTTTGCGAAGCAAAAAACTCATTCCCGTAAATGAGCGAGTTCGGGTAGCGAGAATATGGAGCCGACAGTGACAAAGTCACGAAGGCGGAACTATTCGAGCGTGAAGGAAATTTAAGAGAATTTCAGCATCTTGCCAGATAATTCAACATAGCGTTTATCTTGTGTCTTTTCATTTTTCTTTCTTTGACACTCAAGCGCCGTAACGCAAAGAAAGAAAAACGAAACAAAAAGAAAGAAACTTTGGCTCTTGTTTGGTTCCTGCCATTTTTCAAATTTTTATCTCAGAAATCGCAGTCGAGCTTTTGCGAATAGCTATTTAACAAAAATATGCCTTATGTACCGCAACTAAAGCTGTGACCGCAAAAGCTCTCCCTCTTTCTGCTTTAGTGATAAAAATTTTAAAAAATTAAATAAATGAAAACCGTCATCCTGAATTCATTTCAGCCGTAGGGTGCGTTTATACGCACCTTTATTGTGACAAACACGTAGGTTGGGCATACTTGCCCAACATCATAAAGCACCTAGCAGCAACCCGTAGATCAGGCATTGCCTGACAAAAACCATAAGCTGTCATGCTGAACTTGCCTCCTTTTGCCGAAATCTGTCGATTTCGCGCAAAATGGGTCCTCTGGGAGTGGTTTCAGCATCTTGCAAGATTTGAGGCACAACGACAAACGCTGGGTTACTTTAACTGATAAGATCCTGAACAGCTTGAAAATTACGGTCTTTACCTTATTTCTACGCTTTCAGGATGACTATTTAAATCATATTGTTGGGCAGATATGCCCAACCTACGGACTTGCCCAATAATCTAAGGCTGTAGGTCAGGCATTGCCTGACAAACTAAAACAAATGATTGCGCGGTGCGTATAAACGCACCCTACTGTCTGCCGCCATCCTGCTAAATTACTTTATTTTAAATTTAGTTGCATCGGGTGTGCGAGCAGGGATGACACAAGTTTGCCCCATTGCGTAAGCTTGTTTTAAATATTTTGTTTTTTCAATTTCACCAATCAGATAAACGCCCGTTGCGCGCAAAATTCCTTTTTCAACCGTGCCTTCAAGACAGTGAATGCTAAAACTTCTAAGCGCAGTCACAGCTCTATCCATTAAATATTCCTGCGGTTCACCTTGCGTTAAAATATAGTAAAAATCTTTATTTTTAATTTCGTGATAGCGCGGGCAACACCTGTCAATAAAAGTTTTAAGTTGCGCTGAAACATTATAAAAATATACAGGGGTGGCAAGCACAATTGTGTCCGCCTGCACTAATTTATCAAGCAAAAGCGACATATCATCGTGCTGAAAGCACCTGTTGCACGAAAAGCAAACGCCACAACCTGTGCAATAATTAATATTATAGTCTGCAATAAAAATCTTTTCCGTGGCGCAACCCACACTTTCCGCGCCGCGAATAAACTCATTCGCAAGCGAGTCAGAATTACCGTTTCGCCTAGGACTAGCCGACACAACCAACACTTTTTTCATAAAACACAACACCTTACCTGATATATTCAATTATAATATATTTTTCAGGCAAGCGCGATATTTCATTGAGTTTTGTTAAGAAAAATAGCAATTTTTGAACGAGAAAAAACTTTATATAAGTATGGTTAGGATTTCTTTTTGTGGAATAAATAATTTATATAATAGAAAATTGGCGGTTTTCACAAAGCCAAGTTCGCTTGCGCCCTTAAAGTGTGACACAGTAAGCTTTTGCGGAAAAGAAAAAGAGTTTAAAAAATCAAGTCTAGACGCATTTTCATTAATTGCAGTCGAAAGATTTAAAGCGCCGATTGAAAAATTTAAAAATCAAGAGCAATTAAATGCTTGGGCAAAAGGCGAAATTCAGAAAATATTAGACGACGACAAACTTAAGGACAAACCGGACCTCTTGTACCATAGGGACGAAAGCAAAAAAAGAATACTTGCAGATTGGGAAAATGCCCTATTCTCGCCAGAGAGCAAATATTCAAGCAACCCTTGCCTTGGGCTAATTGTGTTTCAATCGATAACAAAAGATTTGACCAATAAACACATTAAAGAGCCCGTGGAATATAATGAAGAAATATTTAAGCAAACAATAGAAAACGTTGAAAATGAGGTCAAAATTAATCGAAACAAGGCAAAATCCGGCTTCGACTTCACAAAACAATATAAAACAAATTTAAAAACAAAATATTTTAACGAAGAAAAAGAAAAATTAGGGCTCGACGAAGATTACAAAGAAAAATTCTGGATAGAAATTCCTTCTCAAAAAAAAGACCCCGAAAATTTTGAAAAGAACATTAAGAAATTAAAAGCTATGAGCAGCGATTTGTGGTGCACAACAGAGGACTATAAAGCGCGCGGGGCACTTGAAAACGATAGTTTCTACATCTGCCAAAAATCGAATGAAGCAAAACTTGGCGCAAGAATTTTAAATGGAGAAGTTTTTGACATACAAGGCAAGAAAAATGATTTTCATATTCCATATAAATATGCGCCAATTGTGGAAGATTTTATAAAAGAGCACAATTTTGAGCTTTCAAAAGACCCAAATAGCAGGTTCAAAGAGAACTATAAAGAAGCCATAAGGGCAAACGAAATATGGAACGCAATCCCTGAGGCAATCAAAACAAATGATTACGAAAAGATTATGGAATATATGGGAATGAACCCCAAAAAACTTGAAAGCGGGCTTTATGAAGTTTCAAAGTTTGATACAAATCCTGAATTTTTAGATTACTTCAAAAAATACGGCACAAGCGCAAAAGGGCTTTTGTCACTGATTGAAAAAATTGATGGCAATGCAAGCTTTAGAGGCTGGAAATACGATACCACTTTCGATATTAAAGAAATAACAGGCGACGCAGATTTTACGGACAATAACCTTGAAAAATTAGACAACATTGAAAAAATCGGCGGAAAATTAAACCTATACGATTCACATATCACCGATTTAGGCAAACTCGAATATATCGGCAAAGATATGAATTGCTTTGGCAATTGCCAACTTCAAGATTTAGGACAAATAAAATATATTGGCGGAAGCGCATACTTAAACGGAAGCCAATTAAAACATATCGACCAATTGGAATATGCAGGCAATATGGACCTTCTAAAAGAAAGAAGAGGCTAAATAAATTAGCAAATTCCATCTAAATATCTTGACTCAATCAGCCATCTTTCAAATTCTCTGTCAAATGGCTCGTGCGCGTTAAAAGCAATAAAATTCACTGCTTGCATAAAATTTAGCCTATCGACGCCAGACAATTCTCTATATGTTTTAGTTAGATACTCTGAAACATTTTTTGACCTAAGCCCAAAAATAGAATTGCCTGCCGTGTTCTCCACAATTTCTTCTGCAATTTTAAATATTTCAGGTTCTACCGCAAGAGAACTTGAGCCATAGTCTACAATTTTTCCATTAATTATATTTGAACGGTCTATGTCATCAATGCCCATAAGGTGAAGCCCGAGCTTTTCCATTCTAGGCTTTTCTTCAATTTTTGGCTTTCCGTCAATATAGTCTGCAACGTAAAACCCGCCCAATTCATGCTTGTTTGAAACTTGCCCAAAGTGAAACTTGGCATAGTTTGGAAGGTTGTGAGCGCGCGCGTAAAAACCAACTTGAGGCTCAAAACCGGCACCATGTGTTTCAGTCAAATATTTTGGCGCACCTTTAAACAGTTTTAACACAACAGGTTTTACCCCTTTAACGCTTACCTTTATTGCGTGCCCAAAGGCGCCGCGGCCTAAATATTGGCAAGATGTGTTTTTATCAAGAACGTCCGACAGGGTTTTTACGATAAACATCATCTCGGAAGAAGAAAACGCTGTGTCGCGCGCTACATCAACTGTTTCAGTTATTTTATTTATCGCGCCGACCACTTTATCAAATTGTTCTTCGCCACGGCCCCAGCCGGCAGGCAATTCGCCAATAGCCCTTTTTGTTGCGGGGTATAATGTTAAAATTGAGGCTAATTTATCTGCTTTTATGAGGTCGGAAGCTAAAATGTCTTCAAAATTTTTACAAGTTAAATTTTCTTTTGTAAATTCTTTTGTGCCGATTTTAAAGTGGTATGATAAAAAATCTTCAAATTGCATACCTTCAAAGTTTTCGACAGAAGGCGCTATTTGAATAAGTTTATTATAATCAATTTTGTTTGCCCAATTTAAAAACTTTTCGCTATCTAAAACCCACTCCGCCGTTGTTTCAACATATTCTCTAAAGCGAAGTTCTTTGTCATCTTTTGGGGCGGCTTTTGGTTTAGGTGCACTAGTGCCGGAAAAAGAAAAAGTGTCAAAAGGCAGAGGCCTCAACTTTGGCGCCTGCTGCATTTTTGTATTTTGAATAAAATATGGGGATATCGCTTGAATTTTCACATAAATATAAAGTATCTAAATAAATAAAATTGCCAATTCGAATAAAAATTTAAAATATACAAAACAAGAAAAATATATTATACTCAAGTTAAATATAATTTTTGAAGGTAAATATGAAAAAGATTGTTGTTATGTTGTCTGTTCTTATGTTATTTTGCGCAAATGCTTATGCTGCAAGCAACGAGCTTGTAACAAACGAGTCTGTTAAAAAAGCTCAGATGAAAATTGACCAAATTGGTTTCAGGCTTTTAAACTATAACGGAATTGAAAAAAGGGCGGTTTTTGATTTTGACACAAAAGACACAAAAAATGCATACTCCAGAAGCTCTGACAGGCAAATTGTATTATACAGAGGGTTGTATAACAGGCTTGAATCAGATGATGAAATTGCTGCCGTTTTAGCTCATGAAATAGCTCATAGCGTGGATAGTTACAATGGAATTATGAGAGGGCTGTTCTATTCTTGGTCATATCATTTTGCGCCTAAAAAATATGAATATAAAGCAGATAAAAAAGCTGTGGATTATATGGTGAACGCTGATTATAACCCTGTGGCGTTCATTGTTGTTATGAGCAAAACATTCTCACAACATAGGTACGATTGGTATTCGACTCATCCGCTTACAACAAGAAGAATGATGGAAGTTTATGAATATATTTACAAAAAATATCCTGAATATTTAGCAAATAACGCATATAAAAATAATATTTATTACCAAAATTTCTTGCTCACGTCAAAAGAAAACAGAGCAAAATTTCAGAAAAAAATTGAAACAAAATCAAAACGACCTGTGAATTATTTATAGGTGAGCGCATGTTAAAAAAACTTATAGCGCTTATTATTTCATTAAATACATTGTATTTACCTGCACACTGCGTAATTCAAGATGATTTTGCAAACACTACGCTTAGCAAAAACCTTGCGATAAAAAATGCTTCAAAACCTGTTATCGTTGATGATTTTGCGCAAAATTCGCTCGATAAAAACAAGCAAATAAAAACGCATAAAAATATAATTATTGAAGATAAGTTTGCAGAAAATAATAAAAACAAAAACACGCACGCAAAACCAAAAATCGAAATTTATGATACACCTGTCAAATTAACTAAAAACACCACAGAAAAAAGAGCAAGAAAGTTTAGCACAAGCACGGGTGGCAAAGCTATAAAAATCAAAATCAAAAAACGGCTTTCAACAAAGCATGAAATAGATGAAGGCGACTATATTGAATTTGAAACCGTATCGGATGTTAAAATAAAAAATAAAACATACGCCAAAGGAACGGCAGTTCGCGCAAGAGTTGAAACTATTTCTCAAAATAAAATTTGGGGCGTGCCGGCAGATTTGGCAGTCAGCAATTTTTCAATAAACGGAATTTCGCTTGCAGGCGAAATAAATAAAACCGGCGCAAACCGCTCTTTATGGCTATATCCGACAGTCTATATAACAACTTTTTGTTTTGGGCTCGGGCTTCTTTTAATTCCAATTAGAGGTGGGCACGCAAAAATAACACCGGAGCAGATATATACAATTAATTATTTTGAATAATTTTTTTATTGTATAATTTTCTTATGAAAAGATTGCTTGGCATAATTATATTATTTTTTACTCTGGCATTTTCACTGTTGCTAGAGTCTAATGCCAACCAAGCGCCAACCCTTCAAACGAGCGATACTATTCAAACAATCAGCCAAGAGTCGTTTGATTTTGTGGCAAATAATATTTTAGACACCAAAACAAGCTCATACGAAGAAAAAAACACAAAAGAAATTTCTAACTCGACCCCACTTGCTCTATCCGCAAACCAAACAAATTGCCTCCAAGGTGCAGATAGGGCACAATATATCGGTTGCTTCATTCAAAATTTATCAACCGAAAAGCAAAAAATTCATCAGATAAGAGCTCCTTAAGTATACTTGCACATCTAGACAAGTATTTATATTTAAAAGGAGAAATAATAATGGACTCAACTTTGTTGAAAGATGGCGTAGTTATTATGGCAATCGGCATGGGAACAGTATTTGTATTCCTTGTTGTAATGATTTATGTCATGGAACTAAATTCAAAAGTATTAAGATATATCAGCAAATTCTTCCCTGAAGAAGTGCCCGAAATTAAAGGTGCTAAGAAAAAAAGCGTATCTAAAAAAGATAAAATTGCAGCGGCAATCGCAATGGCAATTCAAAGCTCAAGAAAAGCATAATCAGGGAGAATATTTATGGAAAATAACGAAAACAAAACCGTGACAAGCGGCGATAAGGGCCCTTTGTGGGCAATTTTGCTTACGCTTTTTATGCTTGTTGCAATGCTTATTCTTAAATATTTTGTTGGTTAAAATTAGAAAGGTAAGAGAAAAATGGATTTTATAAATGCGAATGCAGTTATGATATCGGGATTGATACTGCTTGTTGCATATATTTTTATAGCACTTGAAAAAATCCCAAAAGTGACAATTGCGCTTATTGGCGCAGGGCTCACCGTAATTCTTGGACTCGTGAGCCAAAATAAAACAGTGGGCGACGCTTTAAACCCAAATTATTTTGTGAATTTCATTGATTTTAATGTAATATTTTTACTTGTTTCAATGATGATATTGGTTCTAATTGCAACAAAAAGCGGCGTTTTTACATTTGTTGCAAACGAACTTTTAAAACTAACTAAAGGCAGCCCGATTAAAATTCTTTGTGTGCTCGGCTTATTTACGGCTGTTGTTAGTGCATTTCTAGATAACGTAACAACCGTTATTTTAGTTATGCCAATAACTTTTGCAATTGCAAAACAATTAAACTTTAACCCTGTTCCGATTTTGATTACAGAAATTATGTGCTCAAACATCGGAGGCACAGCGACCTTGATTGGCGACCCGCCAAATATCATTATAGGAAGCGCTGCGGGCTTTACATTTATGGATTTTATCATTCATGCAACCCCGATTGTTGCAATTATTTTACTTCTTGCTCTTGGCTTTTTTGCACTTGTGTTTAAAAAAGATTTAGTTGCAACTGAAGAAAATATGAAAAAAGTTGCCGAAATTGATAATTCAAAAACAATTACGGATAAAAAACATATGATTCGCTCTATGAGCGTTTTGGGGCTCGTTATTTTGGGCTTTATGTTGCACGACATTATCCACATTGAAACTTGCGTTATTGCAATGATTGGCGCCTGCATTTTATTATTATTTGAAAAACCGACTGAAATTTTAGAAAAAGTTGAATGGAACACAATTTTCTTCTTCATTGGTTTGTTTATAATCATTGGCGGGCTTGAAGCTTCAGGCGGGATTAAACTCATGGCTGAATGGCTACTCAAAGTGACAAACGGAAGCCAAGAAGCAACTTCGATGATGATTCTTTGGGGCTCCGGCATAATTTCAGGTGTTATCGATAACATTCCGTACACCGCAACAATGTCACCTATGCTTGTTGAAATTCAAAAAGCAATGGGGGCTGAATATACTTTCCCTCTTTGGTGGGCATTATCACTTGGTGCTTGCCTTGGCGGAAATATGACAATCATTGGCGCGGCGGCAAATGTTATTGTTTCAGAAAATGCGGCAAAAGATGGGCACCCAATTGGTTTTATGCAATTTATGAAATACGGTGTGCCGGTGGTTGCAATATCTCTTGTTGCAAGCTCAATTTACATCTATTTTAGATATTTACATTAATTATTCAAAGGTTTTATATAACAGAGAAAATGCTAAACCAAGCCCTCGTTCGAGGGCTTTTTTTTGATTTTGTCAGGCGGTGTGTGACCTACGGGCCACAAAACACAATCAATGCTGCAACCGCAAAACCTCTCCGCTTTTTGTTTAGTGATAAAAATTTAAAAATCAAACAAACGAGAGGTGTCATGCTGAACTCGTTTCAGCATCTTATTAGTTAACGCGGCGTAGCATTAATTCTACTTATTTCATTTTTACTAAAGTCCGCAGATTAGACATACTTACAGGGCAACATATTTACCTCACTTGGCCATTTTTTGCCAAAATCTATCGATTTCACACAAAACAGGTCTTTGGAGAGTAGTTTTAGGGTCTTGTCAACCTTGAAACACAACATGGAATATCTAGCTTCATTATCCGGCAAGATTCTGAAACCACTCCAAGAGGACCCATTTTGCACGAAATCAATAGATTTCTGCAAAAGGAGGCAAGTTCAGAATGACGTTTTGTTTTGTTAGGCGGCGCCTAACCTACGAGTTTGAAACACAGCAAACAATGTTGAGTTTCATTATTTGGTCAGATGCTGAAATAAATTCAGCACGACAATTTATATATTCAAGTTGTATGGTGCGTTTATGTACACTATAATTTCTTTACCTTGACGGACGGTGCCCTGACCTACGATACAAAATTATTTAAATAACAATTGATAAGAAATTTGACTAAGTTTAAATTTAAAAACTATAATAAAGAAAAATAGGGTCAGGGAACAAATGCAAATTACAGTAATTGGAACAGGATACGTGGGGCTTGTGGCAGGGGCGTGCCTTGCAGATATTGGAAACGATGTTATTTGCATTGACAATAACTTAGAAAAACTAAATCAGCTTGAAGCAGGGGTTATTCCAATTTACGAACCGGAGCTTGAAGAGCTCGTAAAGATAAATACACAAGAAGGGCGTTTGAAATTTTCGTCTGACCTTGATGGCGCAGTTAAGGTTTCAGAAGTTTGCTTCATTGCTGTTGGCACTCCCCAAGGAGAAGATGGCTCTTGCGACTTGCAATATGTGCTAAAAGTTGCAGAAGAAATTGCAAAAGCAATGAACGGGTATAAAATCATTGTGAATAAATCGACCGTCCCTGTTGGCACGGCAGAAAAAATTACTGCACTAATTAAAAAACACACAACACACCCTTTTGACATTGTATATAATCCGGAATTTTTAAAACAAGGCAGCGCGGTGAACGATTTTTTGCACCCCGACAGAATTATTATTGGCTCTAATTCCAAAAAAGCAACGCGCGCTATACAAGAAATTTACTCTTCTTTTATAAAAACAGAGAGCAAGATTATCACGATGGACGTAAAATCTGCCGAGATGACAAAATATGCAGCAAACTCCTTTTTGGCAACGAAGATTTCTTTTATGAATGAAATTGCGAATTTGTGCGAAAAAGTGGGCGCAGATGTTGAAATGGTGCGCGAAGGAATGGCAACAGACAGCAGAATTGGGAACAAATTTTTATCTTCCGGACTTGGCTATGGCGGAAGCTGTTTTCCAAAAGACGTAAAAGCTTTAATTAAAACGGGGGACGAAAACGGCTGCGAAATGGGAATTGTTAAAGCAACAGACGCAGCAAACAAAAAACAAAGAAAATTATTCGTTGAAAAAATCACAAAACGATTTGGCAAAAATTTGGCGGGGCTGACTTTTGCCGTTTGGGGGCTTGCATTTAAGCCGGAAACAGACGATATGCGAGAAGCACCGTCAATCACAATAATTAACGCCTTGCTTGATATGGGCGCAAAAATTCAAGCCTACGACCCAAAAGCACATGAGAGTGCAAAATTACACTTTGCAGACAGAATTACATATTCAAAAAACGCATATGAAGCGCTTATTGGCACAGATGCACTTTTATTGATTACAGAGTGGAATGAATTTAAACAGCCCGACTTTGAAAAAATTAAATCACTTATGAAACAGCCAATAATTTTTGACGGCAGAAACCAATATAATATGGAAAAAATGCTTGCGCGCGGGTTTGAATATCAGCAGATTGGGAAGGTTGGACAGAGCCTAAAGAGATAGACGCTTCGCATTTAAACAATTTAAAAACCCCACAACAAAAAAATTGTAACAAAGATTTAAAATTTAGAAGAAAATTAGCATTTTTTAATTTTAGGGTACTTTCTAATGATGGAAGTGCCAAAATTATGCTAGCAAAAATTAACAATTTGATAAATATTAAAGAACCGTTGCCCGCAAAATGCGCAAATAAAAAGTGTGCTGCACCCTTTTGCTTGGCGCTAGACACCCCTTGCGATACGTTCACTTTAAATAGCGGCGCGAATGATAAAATTAGCTTCAAAAAGAATGACATATTTACAAAACATGCGAACAGGCAAAGAGCAAAAGAGATAATTAAAGATGAAAATTTGCCGGATTTAAAGCTGGGCGCCGAGATAAACAGAGGAAACGAAGCGGTTGTTTATGGCGTTAAAAATAATCCTGAATGGGTTGTTCGAGTGGAGCATGAAAACAAACCGGATTTTTCCATATTAGGAACCAGCGACTTTGACGAAAACCCAAATGTAATAGCGTCCATTGAGGATGGCAAATGTCAAGTATTAAAAAGGCTTAAAGGAGAGCCTCTCTATGGGAAAAATTGGGAAATAAGCTCAAAAATAAGCTCCATCAGATATCTTCAAGAAATGGAAAAACTCAAAAAAGTTCCGGATGAAGCTTTTGTAAAATATTGCAGAGATATCGTCGAGCTTAGAAAAAATAGTATGGAAATTGACAACATAAACCCTAATAATATTTTATATGACAAGAATAAAAAAGAATTTAATCTCGTTGACATAAAAAAGAAAGTTGGGGTTCGCGAAAAGCTTTATATACAAGATTTTTACCCATTTATAGATTCCAGAAGGCTACCTGCGATATACAAACGCAGCGGTGATTTGACACGCAGCTTAATCGGTAAAAATATTAGAGAATTTTTAGACAGAATGATAAAAATTGCAGGGGATGAAGGCTGGGAAATAAAAGTCGAAGACATAAACCGCCACAGATTTCAAAATTTTGTAACTTATTTATATCACGACGACAAAAGGATATTAAATCAGTATACGTTGTGAATATAGCGATGACAAAAGCGTTGTAAAGTGACACATGAAATGCGAAAGAGTGACAGATGAAATGCGAAATTTGGAATAGTTTGATGTTTACCTATTTCTTTCTCAAGTGTTTGTGTAAATTTACAACGATATTGAGAAAATTGCCATGGTGCATTGAGAAAACTTAAAATAAAGTTAAGTTTATTGAATTTTACCTATTTTTAGATTAGATTTAATATGCAATGTATAATTTTAAGGATATGTAAATGGGGGTTAATTTACAAAATACTTCAGATACGGAAGGTTTTAATATATTTGAAAAGTTATCAACAGAAGATGTTGTTTGTGGAGGGAATAATAATATATTAAATCTTTATATTCTTAAAATACATGACAAACTTTTTTCATACGATAAGTTATATGAATATATTTTAGATAATATTTGTCAGTATGTTTTCAACCGCAGAAAAAATTTAGAGGTGCAAAATAATGTTAAAAAGGCTAGACGATTAGTTCTTGAAGCATTAGATCATTTAAGAGAAATTAATTCCGATAAAGATTTAGGGGCAGGAGGAGAACTTGGGGAAATTTTATTGTATCTGTTTCTTGAACAAGATTTACAAGCTCCAAAATTGTTTAGTAAAGTTGAATTAAAAACAAGCAATAATGATTATATTAAAGGTGCAGATGGTATTCATTTCAAATTCAGAATAGATATAGAAGGAAATAAAATATTACAATTAGTAGTAGGAGAAGCAAAAGTTAAAAATGAATTAAAAGATGGTATTGAAGAAGCCTTTACTTCCATTAATACATATTTAACTAGCAATAGTCAGGATGTTAGACTTCTCGATACGCATTTAATGAATCAGTTAGTTGAAGATGATGAAGCTGAAATCTTAAAAAAGTATTTGTTAGGGCAAGATGCAGAAGATAAAGAAACTATATTCGGCATCTTTATTGGATATAGTATTAATTATGATGGCTTGACTGACAATAATGATAATTATAAACAAAACGTAAAACAAGCAAATTTAAAACAAGTTTTAGAATATAAACAGAAAATTATAGATGAAATAGAAAAATACAATATTAGGAATTATCAATTTAATTTTTATTTTTTACCATTTCATGATGCACAAAGAGATCGAAAAACTATTATAAAACAGCTGACCGAAAAAGAATCAAATTTTACTTGGGGAGATATAAGAAATGGCTAAGCAATTTTCTAAATTCTTATATGAAAATATTCTTCAAGAACAAGGTTTTTTAGACTTATACAATGACCTACTAATAGATTACATAAAAATTTTAGTAAATAATAATCAAACAGAAAAATATGAACCGAAATATAACAAATTATTACGATATGCGGATATTTTATCACTTTCTGATAATGAAGATTATCAAAACATAGCGCAACAAATTGTAATAATTCTTTCTCAAATATTTCAAAATGAAGATAGTGTAAAAATATTTAAAGAAAACATATATAAAAATGTTTCTAATTTTGCATCAATTGAATTTTTAAAAGATAACAACTTATTAGTCAATATAAATGAGGAATTTTTATCAGATTTAGTATACAACACGCACAAAATTCAAAATAATATTCCTAATTCAAATAAATCCTTTTTTGATACACAAATGGCAGTATTCAAATCACTTGAAAGTAACCAATATTATAGTTTTTCTGCCCCAACTTCTATGGGAAAAACGTTTGTAATCACAAAATTTATATTAAATAAATTACAAAATAATACGTCAAATAATTTTGTAATATTGGTGCCAACTCGTGCTTTAATTTCTGAAATAGCCAATAAAATGATTAAAGAATTTAAAAATTTTATTGGAATTGGCAAGCATAGAATAATAACAACTTTGTCATCAATCACAAGTAATGAAAAATTCATTGCAATATTGACACCTGAAAGATTATATTATTCAATGCTTGAAAATCCAGAACTTAAATTCCAATATTTATTTATTGATGAAGCACATAAAATCTCAAGCAAAGATAAAAGAAGCATAATATATTATAAAATTTTGGATATGTTGAAAGAAAATAATAGCGTGCGAATATATTTTTCTTCTCCAATCATTCCTAATCCAGATATATATTTAAAGCTTACCAACTACTTTAGCGATAGCATTTCATCTGGACACTCTTTTAAGTTTTCTCCAGTGGCACAGAATAAAATTTATGTAGATATAGTTAATAAAGACATATCTATTTATAATCCCGTCTTAAATCAATTTCAAAAGAGTAATTCTATTAAAATAAACTATAAAAATAGACTAGATATTTTATTGGATTTGGGAAACGAAAAGTGTAATTTAGTTTATGTTTCTTCTACAGCAAAAGCTATAAATCAGGCGATAGAATTAAAGAACTTCGTAGAAAAAAGCAATGCATTAAATTTATCAGAAGATATGCAAAATGAATTAGAAAAAGTAGCTAAAGATATTGAAAATAAAATACATGAAGAATATTATTTAGCTTCACTTGTTAGAAGTGGCATTGCTTATCATATCGGAGCCTTGCCTTCTGATATTAGGGCCAAAATAGAGAATCTCTTGCGTTTGGGTTATATTAAATATTGTTTCTGCACAAGCACGCTTCTTGAAGGTGTCAATGTTCCAGTAGATAATCTTTTTGTGTTTGATTATAAAAAAGGGCGAGCTGAACTTTCAACTGTAGATGCTTTTAATTTAATTGGAAGAGCTGGCAGAGTATCACTTAATGAATTCGGCAATGTATTTGTTATTATTGAAGATGAAAAAACTCAAAATTATTTTAATGAAGTATTATTACAACAATTACCAAGTCAAACATTACTTCCAAATAAAGCAATTGCCACAAGAACCAAAAAATATATTGTCGAGACTCTGCTTAAAGGAAAAACAAATTTATTAGAAAATGGTGAAAAATACAAAGATAAAAAATTAACTGAAGTTACATATGAGTATGCTATCAAATGCTTAAATATGTTGTTGCACGATATATGTACTAATAATAAAAGTTATATTGTAAAGGATTTTGAAAATGCAAAAGTACTGTCTCCGCAAAATATAATTGACATTAAGAATATATTTAAAAATTATAATCAAGAAGATGATGATATAAATATTTCTGTAAAACAAAAGGATTCATTATTTAATGCGATAAAGAATAGTCAAATTAATTACCCATCAGATTTTGACTACAACAGTTGTTTGGATTTTTTGAATAAATTATCAGATATATTCCAATGGTCAGTCTACGAAAAAGAAACTTTAGGCAAAGGTAATAGATTAAATTATTATGCAGTTATACTACTTCAATGGATGCAAGGTAATGGGCTACATGAGATTATCAGGAAGGCACTTTTATATAATTTAGAACATAAGTGTTTAATACGAGATTCGCAGCATAAAGAATTAGTTAATTTTAATAATTCTATTGAACATAAAAATATTGTAATAAATGAGACTATGAAAAATATTGACAATATAATCAATTATAAATTTTCTATGTACTTTCTAAGATTTTCCGAAACTTACATAAAGTGCCATAACAAGCCGTTATTAAATGATTGGTATGAATATGTTGAATATGGAACAAGCAATAAATTGGTAATAATGTTACAAAAATTTGGTTTTTTACGTGAAGAAGCGATAATATTGAGTAAATCTCAATATTCAAATTATATTTCTTTCAATGGAGATAAATTGCACATAAGTAATAAAATTTTAAATAAGTTATCGCCAGAATTACAAGAATCGGTTGAGACAGTAATAATTAATTATCCTGAAATATTTGTCGAAAAATCAAAATAATAGATACCCTCTGCTTGTAAGGATACACTTATATAGTCTCTACCATATTTTTTTAAATCTCTTCTTGTAACCCTTGCACCAGATGGCACACCAATTCTACTTCTCAAATATTCACCTAATAGTGCTTTTGACGGAGCAGACGCGATTTGTTTTGGATATATTATACCATTATCTTCTTGATTTCCTTCAAATAGACATTCCATTGTAGTTCCATCATCCCATATTACTTCAACTGAATCATTGTGTCTTTGTGGCCTACCGCCATTTTCTTGCGTTGGCATACTTTGCTTTGGCGGAAATAAATTTGGGTACTGACGTAAATTATCCTTTAATATCGCAATGTAGGCATCGTTTTTGTTCACATGGGCTGTAGCACTTTGCCCCCAGTTAATTCCTGCAGCATTTTGTGTTTCACCGGTTCGTTTATCATATAAAATCATGTCGCAAACATCAGGATTAATAGGAACAACATTTGAAATACGTTGACTTGATGTTTCTGTTTGTACATGAGATTCACAATTTATACTGTTATTCAATATTTCATTTAAGTATAACTGCAAAGGTTCAAAAGTATCTCTAGTTGTTTCCGCTAAAACTTCTCTATATGGTGTAGTTAAACCATTTGTTGAAAAATTTGCTGAACCAATTAATGTGTGTACAATCTTTCTATCTTTTTTCCATATATAACATTTTGAATGTACTGGGATACTTGAATATAATATAGAAACTTTATCGTTATTTAAAGGTAACAATGCTTCATGAAGATTTTTCTTAATACCTTCACTACCATACATTCCATATATAATAGTCGTTTTAAATGGCAATTGATTTAATCTCTGTATCGGATTTGGACCAACATAACCAGAAATGATAACCAACTCATCAGTATCAATGATATTGTGTCTATCAAATATAATTTCTTCAAGATTTCTATTATATAACATTTGCCATTCCTTATTTTAATAAATAGATTATCTCATAAAAAATAAACAAATACTATTTTGTTAATAATTGTAAGTTTGAATTCGCAACTTGATATTTTTCAAGAAATTCACTAACGGCAGATGCAAGCACCTTTGCGAATAGAGGAGGCACAGCATTCCCTATCATTTTGTATTGGTCACCCTGGCTTCCTAAAAATTCAAAATCGTCATCAAAAGATTGTAAACGAGCAGCTTCTCTTACAGTTATAGATCTTGCTTGCTTATAATCTGGATGTATATGACGTAAACCATCTTTGTATAAATGTGCAACGATTGTGTTACTTGGTTTATCCCAACTCAAAACATTGTATTTATGCACACTAGATGTCTTACCTGTTTTTTGAGTATACAAATCTTTTAATGATTGTATTGATGAATATTTATTGTAACCATAATAAACATCTTTTGCTAATTCTTCAAATATTTCAATATCTCTTTGACTATGAAAACGAGGAGTATTGTTATAAAAATCAGTCATTGTAGGGAAGTGAGAATACTTTTTTCCTGAAATTTTTATTGGTTCTTTCAATGGTTTAAATTTTGGCAAATCAGCTATTGCATCTTTAACTGTTTTTATTTCTTTTACTTTATATTTGCTAGCTATATTTGAATAAAAATCCTTTAATATAGCTTGTAAATCATATTCTTTAAAATAATTTCTATTAATGCCAATTAAAATAACACGAGTTCTATTTTGAGGTACCCCAAATTCACTAACATCAAATACTGCATTATCTTTTATATCTGCAATTAATTCATATCCAATAGAAGAAAATCCTTCTCTAATTTTATTAATTATTAATTCTCCATCTGGAGCAGCACTCAACATTCCCAAAACATTTTCAAACACAAATAATTTTGGTTTATACTGATTAACAATTTTTAAATAACTTTGAAACAAGTAATTTCTATAGTCATTTTTCATTCCATGTTCATCACGTATTCTTCCTGCTATAGAATATGCTTGGCATGGAGGACCTCCAATAATTATGTCAACTTCATTATTACTAACGAAATTATTGAAACCTTTTGATGATCCATACTCTGTATCGTTATCCCAACCGTCTATAAGCTCTTTTGTTCTTTGTATATCAAATCTTAAAACAAAGTCTTTGGCATTTTTATAGCCCCAATGCTCATAGAGCCTTTTGGACAATGTTTCACATGCCGATTTATCCCATTCAACGCAAGCCAAAGCGTTATATAAGCCAGTTTGTTCAAAACCGTCTGTTAAGCCTCCGCATCCAGCGAATAAATCTAAATAATTTATTTTTTTACTTCTTTTCATTATCTTCCATTATATATTTTTTTATTTGTTTAGCAAGATTGTAACCTAACATTGGAGGAACAGCATTGCCAACCTGCCTATTCTGCTGTGTTTTTGTGCCATAAAACACAAAGTCATCAGGGAATGATTGTAAACGGGCATTTTCTCTTACTGTTGGTACACGATTATATTTGTAATGAAAATGATTTCGATGTCCTGTATCAATCGTTCTTGATGGCTTTTTACTATGATAACGAGTCCAAGCCTCATTAAATTTACGACTTGTTCCAACCCCTGGAGGAAGATCTTTATAATTTCCTCCTTCAGGAACTAACGCAATTACGCTTTTTACTTCTTCTGTGTGGTTTGTTGCCACGTGATTATACAATTTTTTAGAATCCTTCCTCATTTTTTTCTGATAATCTGTTTTTGGCACCTTTCCATATTCAGCCTCTTCTGTTCCTAAATCTGATTCCAAGGCAGGTAAGTCGGAAAGAGCTTCTTCACAAGAGACATAATTATCTGGCGTTCTTAATTTTTTAGGAAACTCAAATATTCCAATATTTTTCCTAATGCCAACAAACACCAATCTCTTTCTTATTTGCGGAACTCCATAATCGGCAGCACATAAAACTTCAACATTAACATTATAACCAAGCTCTGTAAAGCATTCTATAATTTTATCTTTTACTTCACCGCCATATAACGTAGCCATACCTGTAACGTTTTCTATTAAAAAAGCTTTAGGCTTAAAATGTTTAACAGTGCTGACCATTGCAAGATATAACTTATTGCGTTTATCATAAAAATTTCTAGGTCCAGTTAATGAAAATCCTTGGCATGGAGGACCTCCTATAATAACATCAATTTCTTGGTTAGAAATAATATCTTCAATTTGTTCGCATATATCATCGTCTGCTAAATTTATGTTTGCCACTTTAGATTTTTTATGATTCTTTTTGAATGTATTTAATGCAGCTTCATCATTATCGATTCCTAATAGCACATTAAATCCGGCTTGCATAAATCCGCAAGATAAACCGCCACATCCACAAAATAAATCTAAAACGTTTAATCTCATATTTTACCTTCTTTTTTATTATACTAAAAACATATTATTGTGCTCTTAATTATGTCTTAATGTAACCTCTTTACGTTCTTCACTAGTTTCCCTCTATCTTTGTCAGCAATGCGTTGTGTGTCAAACGGAGTATAGATTAAGTTGTTAAGTAAAAAAGCTGAAGTAATTTATAAGATAGCAGTTGTAGTTGATTAATTTTGTGTAGCACAACAAGAAATTGGAGAGTTATACAATTTAACTCCGATTATTAAAAATTTAAGAGCAGAAGCAGATTTTTTGAATGCGTTTTTTATTCAAGTGGAAGGGAACAAAGATTTTTTAGTCTAAACAATGATAAAATCCTGTTCAAAAAGTGTTCAACAGGCGTTTTGTTGAACAAAAAATAACAATAGGGTGTCAACCTCTATATTTATACAAAACACATCTTAAATCTTACAATAATTCATTTGAAATTTATTGAAGGCATCATCTATATACATTTCATAAATTGCAATATTATTTTTCTTTGCAAAATCTATCAACTCTTGCTTATGCAACAACTATCAATCGGCAATTTTATCAAATATTGAGTACATCTCTCATCAACTTATACCTCTCATCAAATTCTTTTCCCCATTTCCAAAGTTCTTCTGCTAAGTGCAAATGAAATTTATGAGCGAATGAACGGCTTAAGACTTTTCTATAACTTCTTAAATAAATATTTTTTATTTCAAGGCGTTCTGCTTCAGTGTGTTTTCTTGCGTTTTTTGATTCAAGATATTTTTCTGACACAAATAATTTGTTGTCATAAAGATATAAAAAGACTTTTGTGTTCATATAAACTCTCTCTTGTGCGATTTTGGGAGTTTTTGCAAAATATTTCAAAAGTTCTTGTTTTTGTTTTTCATAGATTGTTGTTCTAAAATATTGATAACTTTTATTCATTAGATGTTTTGAAAAACCAAACAAATCCATCATTTTAAAAATTTCAACATCAGTACAAAATCCTTTTAAAATATAATCCATATCCTCTTTTGTGTGAAATTGAAAAAATAATGGCGATTTTGATGTTTGTTTAGACACAACAACTTTCTTGTTATAAAAATAAATTTCGTTGTTTAAAGTTAATCGTTTTTCGTCAACCAAATTTAAAAGTAATAAGCTTAAAACCGATTCTTCAATGTCATCTGCGATTGTTGAAATATCTTCAAATGAGAATTTATCCAACCTTTTGCAAAGCTTTAATATTCTGCTGTCTTGGATTATTGACGGTTCAATATCTTTGCACTCCATTACGAATTACCTCCGGCAATTCTGCATTCCGTCAGATTTTTCACAGGGACGAGCTCGCTCACTACGTTCGACTCCGCTC
>CAZMZD010000010.1:29355-50925 GCA_964570895.1 uncultured Gammaproteobacteria bacterium | reverse complement strand
AAACCTGAAACTAAACCTGAAACTAAACCTGAAACTAAACCTGAAACTAAACCTGAAGCTAAACCTGAAGTCAAACCTGAACCTGGCAAAGGCGAAAAGGCAGATGCCACAGATGAAACACCTGAAACAGGCGAAGGAAATAAACCTACAGATGGCACAGGCGTAACAGGCGGAACAGAAGAACCACAAGGGCCTACCAATGATGGGCCTACACCTCCTACACCTCCTACACCTCCAGAAGGACTCACTACAGCCCAAAAAGTTGGTATTGGCGCAGGTATCGCAGGCGCAGTTGTGGCAATTGGCTTAGCAATCAAAAAATTCTTTGGCGGCAAAGACAAAAAAGCTAAAAAAGTGGGTGCTAAAAAAGCAACACCTAAAGCACCAAAACCAGCCGCAGCTGCAAAAACACCTGCTGCAAAAGCAGAAGTGAAAGTGGAAACGCCGGTAACCCAAGCACAAACAAAAGCAAAACCGGATGATTTCGCAAAATATTTCAAATAATTAATGCGAACATATAACAAAAAAGGCCGATTTTATCGGTCTTTTTTCATGGGAATTTAAGGATAATTTCCTTGTAATTTTGTTGTTTTCGCGGTATCTTTTTGTATATGAGAGAAATTAGCGAAAAGTCAGTAAAATAAGGAGGAATTATTTATTATGGCTGGTAAAACAATCACAGTTGACGGAAACTATGCAGCAGCGCATATCGCTTATGCATTAAGTGAAGTTTCCGCAATTTACCCAATCACTCCGTCTTCAACAATGGGAGAATGGGTTGATGAATGGTCTTCTCAACACAGAAAGAACATTTGGGGTAAAGAAGTTTCAGTTGCTGAAATGCAATCTGAAGCAGGTGCAGCAGGCGCTCTACACGGGTCACTTGCAGCAGGTTCTTTAACATCAACTTATACAGCTTCTCAAGGCTTATTATTGATGATACCTGTTATGCACAAAGCAGCAGGCGAAATGCTACCGCATGTTATTCACGTTTCAGCTCGTGCAATTGCAGCTCAATCGCTCGCAATTTTTGGCGACCACTCAGACGTTATGGGTTGCCGTAACACAGGTTATGCAATGCTTGCAGCAAACAGTGTTCAAGAAGAAATGGATTTAGCTCTTGTTGCTCACCTTGCAACATACAAGTCAAAAGTTCCTTTCTTACAATTCTTTGATGGCTTCAGAACATCTCACGAAATTCACAAAATCGAAGAAATTTCTTACGAAGACATCGCTAAATTAGTTGAACCACAATACATTGAAGAATTTAGACAAAGAGCGCTTCGCCCTGAAGCTCCAATTTGTAAAGTTGGCGCACAAAACACAGACGTTTACTTCCAAGGCCGCGAAACTGTTAATAAATTCTACAATGCAACTCCTGACATCGTTCAAGAATATATGGATAAAGTTGCCGCAGTTACAGGCAGACAATATCACCCATTTGATTACGTTGGTGCACCAGACGCTACGGACATAATCGTTGCTATGGGTTCAGGCTGTGAAACAATCGAAGAAACAATCGAATACTTAAACGCAACTCGCGGAACAAAATATGGTTTGGTTAAAGTTAGATTATACAGACCGTTCGATGTTGAAAGATTTAAAAAAGCAGTTCCTGCAACAGTTAAGAGAATTGCAGTTCTTGACAGAACAAAAGAACCTGGCGCAATTGGCGAACCATTATACTTAGACGTTGTTGCAGCGCTTGAAAATTCAGGCATTAAAATCATTGGCGGAAGATATGGCTTATCTTCAAAAGAATTCACTCCTTCAATGGTTCTTGCAATTTACAAACACTCTGAAAACAATGGTTTCCACGGTTTCACAGTTGGTATCGAAGACGACGTTACAAACACTTCATTAAAAATCGAAGAACACATCGTTACAGAACCAGCCGGCACAACAAACTGCATGTTCTGGGGCTTAGGCTCAGACGGTACAGTTGGTGCCAACAAAAACTCAATCAAAATCATTGGTCAATATACAGACAAAGACGCTCAAGCATACTTTGCTTACGACTCTAAAAAATCATTCGGCGTTACTGTTTCGCACTTACGTTTTGGCGACAAACAAATTAAATCAACATATTTAATCACTGCGCCAGACTTCGTATCTTGCTCAGCTCACGCATACATCGGCAGATATGACTTGTTAAAAGGCATTAAAGAAGGCGGCACATTCTTGCTCAACTCACCTTGGTCAAAAGAAGAAGCTTTCAGCCACTTAACAAAAGATATGCAAAAAACAATCATTGATAAGAAAATTAAATTCTACAATGTTGACGCTGAAAAATTAATCAAAGAACAACCTGGGCTTCGCGGCAAAGGCGCAAACACAGTTATGATGGTTGCATACTTCAAAGTTTCAGGAATTATTCCATTCGAACAAGCTTTAGAAGGTATGAAAGAAATGACAAAGAAAACCTTCAAGAAAAAAGGCGACGATGTTGTTAATATGAACTTGGCTCTTATCGACGCTGCAGTCAACTCAACTGAAGAAGTTGTTATTCCTGCAAGCTTAGACGGAGTTGCTTGCGCTGATGAAATTAAATTAATTCCAGACAACGCAGACAAATTCACTCAAGACATCATTGAACCATCAATGCGTCAAAAAGGCGACGATATCCCTGTTTCAGCTATGTCTGCTGACGGCACAATCCCAACAGGCACAGCTTGCCTTGAAAAAAGAGGTATCGCACCAAGAGTTCCTCATTGGAATTCAGATGTTTGTATTCAATGCGGCATTTGTGCTTCTGCTTGTCCACACGCTGCAATCAGAACTAAACTCTTTGAAAAAGACACTATGGAAAAAGCTCCTGCAAGCTTTAATGCAGTTGACGCTAAACCTAACGCAAACGGTGAAAAATTCAAAGTTCAAGTTTATTGCAACGACTGTACAGGTTGCGGCGTATGCTTAGACCAATGCCCAATCAACAAAAATAAACCTGAAACACCGGCATTATCTTGGTCAACAATTGAAAAAGAAGTTGAAGCAGGCGAGGTTGAAAACGAAAAATTCTTCGATGAAGCACCGGATAACGTAATGGGCAAAAATACAACAAAAACAATCAAAGGCGCAATGCTTAGAAAACCATTATTTGAATTCTCAGGCGCTTGCGCAGGTTGTGGTGAAACACCTTATGTTAAATTAGTTTCACAATTATTTGGCGACAATGCAATCGTTGCCAATGCAACAGGTTGTTCTTCAATTTACTCAGGCACATTCCCAACAATTCCTTACACAAAAACAAAAGAAGGAAGAGGACCGGCTTGGGCAAACTCATTATTTGAAGATAACGCTGAATTTGGCTTTGGTATGAGGCTCGCAGTTGACCAAAACAGAAACACTTTAAAAACTTATGTTGAAAAAGTTCTTGAATGTGAAAAAACACCTGCAGACTTAAAAGAAGCACTTGAAGCAGCTATGGCTCACTTCGACAATTCAAAAACAGAAGAAGCAGTTAAAGCTCAAGAAGCAGCAAAAGCAACTCTTGCAAAATATGCAGATGTTGATTGCTCTGACCTTAAAAAGGTTATCGAACTTCAAGACTACTTCACAGATAAATCTGTTTGGATTATCGGTGGTGACGGTTGGGCAAACGACATCGGATACGGCGGTATCGACCATGTGTTAGCTCAAGGCAAAAACGTAAACATTCTTGTTCTTGACACAGAAGTTTACTCAAACACTGGCGGTCAAGCTTCTAAATCAACTCCAACAGGCGCAGTTGCTAAATTTGCAACAGGCGGCAAACGCACATACAAGAAAAACATGGGCTTAATGAGCATGTCTTATGGCTATGTTTATGTAGCTTCAGTTGCACTTGGTGCTGATAGAAACCAAACATTAAAAGCATTCCAAGAAGCAGAAGCATATAACGGACCATCAATCATCTTCGCTTATGCTCCTTGTATCGCTCACGGAATTGACATGAGCAAAACTCAAACAGAACAACAAAGAGCTGTTGAAGCAGGGTATTTCCCACTTTACAGATACAACCCAGCGAATGAAAATCCATTCACTTGGGACGCTAAAGATCCAAAAGGAAATTACCAAGACTTCATCAGATCTGAAGGCCGATACAAATCGCTTCTCAAAACTAACCCTGAAGCGGCTGAATCGCTCTATAAACAAGCTGAAGAAGATGCAGCAAAACGCATGGCTGTATACAAATCAGTTGGCGAATTGATGAAATAATTAGTTTGCTAAAATAAACAAAACCCTCTAGGGAGTAATCCTTGGAGGGTTTTGTTTTGCGGATATTTTTTAGACTTTATATTTTCTTTATTGATTTTTCAATATCTTCAATTGGCATATCGAGTTGTATTTTTTCTTTTTTTAATAACTCAAGGAGATTATTGATTTGAGGGATGAATGCTTTTTTGGAATTCAATACTAAATATGGTTCGCCCTTTCTCGGTTTACCATCTACAAATAAAGCACTATTCAAACATTCTCCATTGCTTCCAAATTCGGTAAAGTTTACAGTTTGGACAGCTTTCCCATTTTTAGTTAGCGTGGTGTTTTCGGGTTGCACACTCAATACTATACTTCTTGTATCAGGTTGTATGAAAGAGTACTGTTTATTACTACCGTTATCAGCAATAAGCAGGCTTGTTCCATCTTTTGTATATAATATCTTTTTAGGTTCGCCAAATTTTAAATCTGCAACCTTTGTTTTGATAGGATTATCATTCAAGCATTTAGCAGTAATAATTTTTTCTGGTTCATCGCTTGAGATAATATCAACACAAGTGCCATTATTTATATAATCACTAACCTTAATGGTTTTTGCAACTTTACCATTAGAGTCAAAAATTTCTGCTTTTTCTATTGTACACTGTCCCCCGGTTGCTTTTGCTTGTATTTTACCATCAAGCAAATCTATCCTTGAGCCGAAATCATGTTTCCCTTTTTTGAATATACTATTTACTTTTCCTGTTTTGTTATCATAAAAAAGCTTAATATCAGTGCTTTTATCGCCGTTTTTGATACTTATTTCTTTAGAACCGTCTTCCAATGTTTCAAATGTTTTAGATAAAACTTTGTTTCCGTCTTTATCTTGCACAAGAGAAGATTTAATTTTCCCGTTTTCATATACGAGTTCGACTAAATCATCGCCCTTTTTGCCCTTTAGCGTGCCTGAAAAATCTTTATTTCCTTTTACTTTATCCTTAATTTCATCTGTGATGTTTGCAAGTTCTTCTTTCCTTTTTCCACGGCTTCTTTGGCTTCATCTGCTCCTTTTTTAAGCTGTTCGCCGGCTTTTTCGATATCATTTTTCTTGAGAGGGTTTTTGATTTTGCCTGTTTTAATACCAATCCCAACTGCAACTGCGGCCGCAGCAAGAGCGCCAAGCCCGATTAACAAACCCTTCTTACTCTTTTTGGGTTGTTCTTGAGCGGTTAATTCTAAAGTGTCGGCGGCAGGTGCTGCTTCTAAGTTTGCGCTTTGATTTGCAAAAACAGAAACGTCTGCGCCTTGCGGAGCCTCTGCGCCTTTAAAATTAACTTGTGAAATACCATTGATACCATTAACTGTCATTTTTATACCTCTTTTTATAAACTCCTTATATAGTAATTAAGTTTTTTTGTTTTTTTTTTGCTATCTAGCGATAGCGATGTTACGAAAAATTTACAATTGAGATGAGGGCTTTATTTTGTTGGGGTGAAAACCGACATGTGGGTTTTATGTTGTTGAGGCGGAACACAGTATGTTTTTTTGATGTTGGGCCGAAAGCCTAACCTACGGGCTATGATAAAATATATAAGTAGTCACCCTGAACTCGTTTCAGGGTCTTACAAATTTTGAGGCGCAACAAACAATGTTGAGCTTCATAGGCTGATAAGATCCTGAAATAAATTCAGGATGACGATATTTATTTTAGTTTGTCAGGCAGTGCCTGACCTACGTTTTACAATTTTTGTCGCAAATAAGGTGCGTATAAACGCACCCTACAGTTTTAATTTGATTTAATTTTTCAAAATTCTTATCACTAAACAGAAAAAGCGGAGAGGTTTTGCGGTCACAATATTAGTTACTGTCAGTGAAGCATATTTTTGTTAAATAGCTATTCGCAAAAGCTCAACTGCGATTTCTGAGATAAAAATTTGAAAAATGGCAGGAGCTAAACATGAGCCCATGTTTCTTTCTTTTGCTTCATTTTCTTTCTTTGCGTTACGGCGCTTGAGTGTCAAAGAAAGAAAATGAAGAAGGTATAAAATGTCAGGTTGCAAAAATGGCAAGATCCTGAACAGCTTGAAAATTACGGCTTTGCCTCATTTTCTACGCTTTCAGGATGACGGGTTATTAATTAACTTGTTGGGCAAGTATGCCCAACCTACAGCTTGTTTTAATTTGTCAGGCAGTGCCTGACAAAAACTATAAACCGTCACCCTGAACTAGTTTCAAGGTCTTACAAATTTTGAGGCGCAACAAACAATGTTGAGCTTCATAGGCTGATAAGATCCTGAAATAAATTCAGGATGACGATATTTATTTTAGTTTGTCAGGCAGTGCCTGACCTACGTTTTACAATTTTTGTCGCAAATAAGGTGCGTATAAACGCACCCTACTGCTACTGCTTACAACTTTTAAAAAATAAAAAGTTTAGCTTTCCGCCTTCTTTTCTTTCTCTGCCTCGAAATTTTTAATCATCATATCAAGCATTTCAGGCGTGACTGTGTTTTTGGCGTTTGCCTTCTTTTGAAGCGCTTTGTCTAAAAGTTTAATTTCATCTCTTTTTAAATTTTCATTTGCAATAACGATATCGCGCCCGCGGAAATGTTTTGTTAAATCAATCGTTTCTTCTGTCGGCGCGCCAAATTCAGCAAATTTTTCTTGAACTCTGTAACTTGCCCAATCGTCAGGAAGTTCAGAAACATGAGAATAAGAAAAACTGCATTCGTCGCCCAATCTTTTATCAATTTCATTTCTCAAAGTGTGCTCCACGTGGAACTTTTGAGATTTAAAGCGCGAAGGGATAACAATTTTGTGCCCGATAACTTCATCAGGGTCGCGGTTTTCATATTTTTTAAATAATTCAGCGGCAATTTTTAAATGCTCAATTTCAAAATTCAAAAACATTTCCCAAATGCCTTTTATTCTGTCGTCCACTTCGTCGTCATAACAAGTGTAATAATTGCAAACTTCGGTAAATTCATGGAGTAAAAGTTTTTCGTAAATGCTCTCGCGCGGGTCGATTAAAGATTCATACATAGTTACATGTTCTTCTTCCACGTCTTTAATTTCAGCGTAAGTTTCTCTTAAAACCTTGTTTGCATACGCAAAACCGTGCTCCGCATAATAGTTATGCGTTTGCTGTTCAGCAGACAAGACCGTTAAAATATTAACTTTTGTTTGAGGTTTAGCAGTGCCTTTGTCGTAAGGTTTTCTAATTCTTAAATAATTTTCATTATGGTGATGTTGTGTCGGGCGCCCTAAAATCACATCTGTTTGCCCTTGCAAAATCGAATTAGGGCACTTGCCCTCAAGCATATTAATCCACTGACTATATCTATACAAGTGGTCAAAATCTTCAAGCAAGCCAAAATTAAAAGTTTCTTTTACGTATTCGTCAGGCTCATTTTGCGCAAGCCACGCGGTTAAATCCACCGCAACCTGTTCATAGCCAAGCGTTGTTTCAAGCACGGTTTGGCACGATGGCGCAAGCCAATTAATGGTCGTTTGCTGCGTATCTTCAATTCGTCTAATATTAGAAACCACTTTGCAGTCATCGACATCAGGGCAAAGCCTTGAAAACAGGTGTTTAAAGCCCCAAGCCTCAATTTCAATACCGTTCATCAAAATCTGTCTTGTTCTTGTGTAACAATCCACATCTGCCTTATTGTATGGCTTTTTGGCAATCTGCTCCCAATATCTGAGTTGTTTTTCGAGTGGAATTCCTTTTTCTGTAAGTGGTTCAAATGACATAAAATTTCCTTTCATATTTTGTATTTAAATTTTGCCACTTTAAAAAAATAAAAAACTAGACAAGAGGATAGTTTTTGGTTGAAAAGTTGAAAATAAATGTTGCATTTTAATGATTTGCAAGATCCTGAAATAAATTCAGGATGACAGATTAAATATTTTAGTTATGACGCAAAAAATAAATACGTCGTGCTGAACTTGTTTCAGCATCTTACCAAAAAATGAAACCCGACAATAATTGTTGTACTTCAAAATTGACAAGATCCTGAACAGCTCGAAAATTACGGCTTTGCCTCATTTTCTACGCTTTCAGGATGACGGATTTTTATACTTCACTCTACCAAAAATCTGCCATTTAGGTTTCCTCACCCTTTCTTTTTCCCAAAACCCATTGTATAATTTAGAAAACAAGGGGGAAAGTATGTCTGAAGGAGTTTTGTTATTACTTGAATTTATTTGTTTTCTGTTTTTAACTTGCATTGTATTTGTCGTGATAGATAAATTTTGCAAGAAAATAAGCAAAAAAATAAGCACAGCGTCAAATTATGCAAATTTTATAAACCTTGAAACATTTATCACAAAATTTTTAAAAGTTGTTTTTGTGTTTTTTGCGGTGACGGCAATTTTGCAAAAACACGGCTACTCGCTAACCTCGCTCATCGCAGGTTTCGGCATCACAGGGCTTGCTGTTAGCTTTGCGGCAAAAGAAACGATAGCGAACATTTTTGGCTCAATTTCTTTAATGTTTGATAAAGTTTATAAGCTCGGGGATTATATTAAAGTTGGCGAGCATGAAGGAACTGTGGAAGACGTTAACATGCGCTCAACAAAAATAAGAACAACAGAAGACGTGCTTGTAAACATCCCTAACGAAACTCTTGCAACATCGCCTGTTTACAACTATTCAAAAATCACCAAAAGAAAAATTAAAGAAACCCTTGGCATAACATACGAAACGTCAGACGAAAAAATAACAAGGGCACAGAGAATTATTGAAAGCGTTTTAAGTGGAAATGAAGAAATTTATGATGGCTTTCAAATTTATGTGCCGCTTCTTAATTCAAGCTCAATCGATATAACTTTTGAAGCGTACGCAAAAACTGCAAATTTAGCGAAAGCCAGAGCCATAAAAAGCGAGTTACTTTTAAATATCTACAAAAAATTCAGAGAAGAAGAAATTTCGCTCGCTTACCCAACGCAAACTTTATATATAGAAAAATAATTTTTGAAAACACCTGCGCCACGCTTCCGGCTGGCAGTGCAGAATTTAAAAGCCCTCTTTAATAAGAGGGCTTCGTTTTTTAGTATGTAGTTAAAGTTTTCCAAGCATTTTTCTTTTCTTCAACTTTTTTCTTTTGAGTGTCTTGTTTTGCTTTAGCTTCGCTTTTCTTTTTTTCAAGCGCTTTTTTGTTTGCTTCTTGCTTATCTTTTATTGCTTTTTGTTTTGCTTCAAGAGCTTTTTTGTTTGCATTTTGTTTTTCTTTCAAAGCTTTTTTCTTTGCCTCAAGAGCCTTTTTATCCGCTTCTTGCTTGTCTTTTATTGCTTTTTGTTTTGCTTCAAGTGCTTTTTTGTTAGCGTCTTGTTTTGTTTGCAATTCTTTTTCTTTTTTAACAATGCCTGCGGTTTTACTTTGAATAAATTTTTCAGTATATGTTGTTTGAGCCGCATTTGCTACAGTCACAGCTACAAAAGAAAAAACGCAAAGTGTTGCAAATAATTTTTTCATAATCAAAACTCCTTATATTGTATTTCAGAATTATACAATATTTTTCAAAAATTCTGCAATCTTAATAACCAAATTTTTATCAAAATTTACATTTTTATATAATGCACTCAGCGCAGAAATAGGCTCGTCTTCATTTTTCAAGATATTATTAATTTCATCAATTAATTCAACCTCGAGCATATCAGACAGCACCATATTCAGATTTTTATCATACTCCAAAATTCCGCAAGGGAGCTTTACAGAAGGATTCTGTGCCGGTTCAAATTTTGAAAAAATCCAATCCGGCGAAGAATATGCACCATATATTTTATTAAATTCATCGTCGTCAAACTTGAAGTCGCAAACAATTTCTGCGCTTTTTTCTTTGAAATAATCCAAAAAACAAGAAATGACGCTTTTTTTAAAATCTGAAAGAGATATTTCAGGGGCAATTTCTTTCAAGTTTGTAATTCGCGATTTCACAGATTTTACAGATTTATCTGCAAATTTGATTCTATTCGGAGTCAAATATTTTGAAACTTCCTCTTTTTTAATATCAAAAAGAATTGTTCCATGGTGCAAGAAAGCTTGCTTTTTAATTCGATAAGCATTCCCTGAAAATTTTTTACCCTCAAACAAAATGTCGTTTCTTCCGGATAATTCTGCCCTCACGCCATTTTGCACCAAAGCCTTAAGCAAGATATTAAAACAATCTATTTTTGAATATTTTTTTGGCAAAATAAAACTAAAATTCAAATTGCCCTTGCTGTGGTAAACGGCGCCGCCACCTGTTATTCTGCGCGCAATTTTCACATTATCCGCCTTGCATAATTCAACATTGCATTCTGAATATGGGTTTTGATTTTTGCCAATCACTACGGTTTTATCGTTTTCCCAAAGAAAAAGAAGGGCAATATTCCCTTCTTTTTCAGCAAAATCAAGCATTAAAGTTTCAAGTGCTAAATTTTTATATACATCGGTTTGTTTTGATTTAACTACAAATATTTTTTTCATTTAAAAATTTTATCATAATTAAGCCAATTTTGCCGATTTTTATACCATAAGTGCTTTCATCATAATTGCAACGCCAAGCTGTTGGTCGACATAACTTGCGTCATATACACCATCGGCCACATATTTGCCCGATGTATAGTTTGATGTGCCAGCCCAAACATAAGGAGAAGCAACGCCTTTATTCCTATAGCCCGTGCCGTTGTAGCGCTCTGCATAGTCTAGGTAATAGTCTAAGCTACCTTTTTCATATTGAGAATTTGCAACTTTTGGCATTTCTCGCGTGATTGCATCAATTGCCGCGTCTGTCCAATCGTCAAAATAAATTCCCGCCGGCACAAGCGTTGTAGTTTTGCCTAGTTTTTCGCCATTGTGGAGGTATGTGCTAAAGTCGCCGGAGCCTTCACGCCAATGGATAGCTGCAATTAATTCAGCAGGCATTCCGGTTGCTTCTGCCACTTTTTCATATTTTTCTTTGTTTTGCTCATAATTTTTCTTGAAAGATTCCATTTCAGATTTTTGCCTATCGGACATATTTTCATCAAAATCAAAGTCAAAGTCATACTCATTAGGCGCGTATTCCTTTTCTTTTTCCGCATTTAAGGCTTCAGTGTATTTTTGGTTGAGGCTTGATATTTCATCTTGTGTGGTTTTGATTTTGTCTTGAACAGATTGCATTTTTTCTTCTTTTTTGGCTTGCACTGCTTCTTTAGCTTTTTCCCAAGCTTCTCTTGCTTCTTTTACGTCAGGGTGTTTTTCTTCATATTTGTTTTGAAGTTCTGTTAATTTATCTTCTGCTTCTTTGAGTTCTGTTTCAAGAGTTGTTTTTTCATTTGATAAGCGGTCAAGTTCTTTTTGAGCTGCGTCACGTTCAGCTTCTGCTTTTTGTTTTTCTTGTTCGACTGTTTGTTTTTCACTTTGAGCAGCTGAAAGTTTTGCTTGAAGGTCTGATGTATCTTTTCCTTCTTCGGCTGAATTTATTGCTTCTTGAAGAGAGGCAATTGAAGCGTCGAGGCTTGCAATTCTTGAATCACAGCTTGAGATTTTGCTATTTGCGCTATCTAGTTTGCCTTGTTCAGCTATTGTGTCTGCTTGGTTTTGGTTAAGCTTGTTTTGAGCTTCTTCCGCTTTTTCTTTTTGTTCGTTTATTGTTTTAGGATTAGCGCCATCGATTTTGCCTTCTAAGAAGCCTGCTTCATCTTGCATTTTTTCTTGATAAGCTTCATAAGCCTCATCTTCTGCATCTTCGAGGGCTTTAATTTCAGAGTCTGAACCGTTTGTGATTGCGCTTAGTTCTTCTTGGAATTTTGATAATTCAGATTCTTTTGTTTGAATTTCTGCTTTAATTTCATCGGCAGACATGTTGTCTGTGTTTTTGGTGTCTGATGTTTCTGATGAAGAGCTTGCGCCGCCTGCGCCTGATGTTCCTGATGATGAACCGCCGCCACCAACACCTGATGAACCACCTGCGCCTGACGAACCGCCTGAAGCTTGAGATTGATTAGCTTCTTGGGCTTTATTTACTTTTTCTGCTTCTTTTGCTTTTTCGGCTTCTTTTGTTTCTGCTGTTTCTTGTTTATCTAAAAGTTCACGTACTTTTTCGTTCAAAATGTCTTCTGGATTAATTCCGAGTTCTTTAAGAGCTTTTTCAATGTCATCGATGGATAAAGAAGAGGCATCGCCATCGTTTCCTGCGATTGATGATAAATAATCTCTTGCTTCGTCAATTGTGATACCGTTTGAGTCTTTATCTGCGATTTTTTTAATACTATCTTCATCAAATAGTTTTGTAAGCATTTCTTGGACTATTTCTTTTGCTTCTTTTTGTTTAGCTTCTTGTTCTGCTTTTATTGGCTTAGAGCTATCCGATGATATTTGAAGGGAATCGCCAAGTAATTCATCTGCGAGTTCTAATACAAATTCAGGTTCTTTAGCTTCTGCTTTTGTTTCTTCTGTTTTATTTGTATCAGAATTAATTCCTGTTATTGCACTTGCCGCATTTGCTACGTTTGTGAACACTTTTTTAATTAATGAATCTTCGTTAGGCATTAGAAATGCTCCTTTCTCTACATACAGTTATCCACCTTGTTTAACAAAAAAGTTAACGGCATAATTCAGCAAAACATTTAAAACTTTGAAGAAAATTTTTACATAAGTTAACAAATAAAAAACCGCCCGTTTGCAAATTGTAAAACAGGCGGTTTCGTATTGTTTATAAAACTAAGCTTTTTTGATTGTCTTATAAGTGCCTGCAATCAAGCTTGGCCACTGACCCCCGGGGCAATAATGTGCGCCGATAGCGTCAACGTTATCGAAGTTCACCGCGCTAACATCAGAATATCTTTCAGGGTATGAAGCGAGGTTTTTAGCCATTGCGCGAAGCCCTGCTTCAGGGCTTGAATATTTTGCAAATTTATAGCCATCGCTTTCGCGTGTTGTATAGCCAGCATCGCCAGAGCCCGTAACGCCGCCATAGTTATAGTTATTTTTAGCGTATGCGCTTGTGCCCCAGCCGGATTCAAGCCCGATTATAGCGGCGAAAAATTCCGGTTCAATTCCATATTCGTCTGCAATTTGAACAATTAATTCTTCTTTGCCTGCAAGTTCGCCTTTCATAATGCCTTCGTTAAGCTCTGTCGAGGCAGTTTGCGCGTTATAATCTTTTTCATGCTCCGCATTTAAGGCTTCAGTGTATTTTTGGTTGAGGCTTGATATTTCATCTTGTGTGGTTTTGATTTTGTCTTGAACAGATTGCATTTTTTCTTCTTTTTTGGCTTGCACTGCTTCTTTAGCTTTTTCCCAAGCTTCTCTTGCTTCTTTTACGTCAGGGTGTTTTTCTTCATATTTGTTTTGAAGTTCTGTTAATTTATCTTCTGCTTCTTTGAGTTCTGTTTCAAGAGTTGTTTTTTCATTTGATAAGCGGTCAAGTTCTTTTTGAGCTGCGTCACGTTCAGCTTCTGCTTTTTGTTTTTCTTGTTCGACTGTTTGTTTTTCACTTTGAGCAGCTGAAAGTTTTGCTTGAAGGTCTGATGTATCTTTTCCTTCTTCGGCTGAATTTATTGCTTCTTGAAGAGAGGCAATTGAAGCGTCGAGGCTTGCAATTCTTGAATCACAGCTTGAGATTTTGCTATTTGCGCTATCTAGTTTGCCTTGTTCAGCTATTGTGTCTGCTTGGTTTTGGTTAAGCTTGTTTTGAGCTTCTTCCGCTTTTTCTTTTTGTTCGTTTATTGTTTTAGGATTAGCGCCATCGATTTTGCCTTCTAAGAAGCCTGCTTCATCTTGCATTTTTTCTTGATAAGCTTCATAAGCCTCATCTTCTGCATCTTCGAGGGCTTTAATTTCAGAGTCTGAACCGTTTGTGATTGCGCTTAGTTCTTCTTGGAATTTTGATAATTCAGATTCTTTTGTTTGAATTTCTGCTTTAATTTCATCGGCAGACATGTTGTCTGTGTTTTTGGTGTCTGATGTTTCTGATGAAGAGCTTGCGCCGCCTGCGCCTGATGTTCCTGATGATGAACCGCCGCCACCAACACCTGATGAACCACCTGCGCCTGACGAACCGCCTGAAGCTTGAGATTGATTAGCTTCTTGGGCTTTATTTACTTTTTCTGCTTCTTTTGCTTTTTCGGCTTCTTTTGTTTCTGCTGTTTCTTGTTTATCTAAAAGTTCACGTACTTTTTCGTTCAAAATGTCTTCTGGATTAATTCCGAGTTCTTTAAGAGCTTTTTCAATGTCATCGATGGATAAAGAAGAGGCATCGCCATCGTTTCCTGCGATTGATGATAAATAATCTCTTGCTTCGTCAATTGTGATACCGTTTGAGTCTTTATCTGCGATTTTTTTAATACTATCTTCATCAAATAGTTTTGTAAGCATTTCTTGGACTATTTCTTTTGCTTCTTTTTGTTTAGCTTCTTGTTCTGCTTTTATTGGCTTAGAGCTATCCGATGATATTTGAAGGGAATCGCCAAGTAATTCATCTGCGAGTTCTAATACAAATTCAGGTTCTTTAGCTTCTGCTTTTGTTTCTTCTGTTTTATTTGTATCAGAATTAATTCCTGTTATTGCACTTGCCGCATTTGCTACGTTTGTGAACACTTTTTTAATTAATGAATCTTCGTTAGGCATATTATCCCCCGTACTCATAATATTTCACTTTTCGTATCGGATATATTCTCAAAATTCTTTAGCAATATTAAGAAATCGTTACAAGAAAATAGAAAAAGTTTTAAGAAATGCTTAAAATTTGCAATGAGTGCATTATTTGCTACAATTTATTTATAGATTTACGGGGTTAGTATGCAAAAAAATTATATTGAAACAAAGCTTCAAAACAAAAAGTTTTGTGAAAATTTTAACGAATTATTAGAGAGAATTAAAGATAAAAAAGTTTTGATTTATGGTACAGGAAAAGCCTACAGAAAACTTAATGAAGCATTTAATTTAAAAGAAAAATTAAATATAATTGCTTACGCTGATAAAAAATTTGAAGGCGAAGGCGAATTTGAAGGCAAGCCTGCCATCCCGCCGACATGCGTCAAAGAAGCAGGTGCAGATGTCGTTTTGCTAGCGCTTGAAGCACCCGAGCAAGCGCGCGAGCAATTATGCCTTATGGGCGTGGAAGCAGAGATAATTTACGCTTTTCTTGAAAATGATTTGCACGCAAGCGAGTATTTTAAATATCTTGAAAAGATTAAATTCGCAAAACATTTGAAAAAAATTGAGAAAAAATTAAAAGGCAAAAAAGTTTTAATTTACGGCACAGGAAATTTATTCCAATACATCTATGAAAATTATGACCTGTCAAACTTAAATATCATAGGCATTTCGGATAAAAAATATGAAACTTGCCAAGAGGATAAATTTTTTGGAGATAAATTCCCAATTTGTGCGCCCGATAAAATCAACGAACTAGCGCCGGATTATATTCTTGTTGGCACGTTGTATTTTGTTAAAATTATCGACATTTTAGAAAATAAAGTTGTGAAAAATAAAAAAATCAAAATTAAACCGCTTTTAAATAAACCGCTTTTAGAAATTTTTAATGAGGTTTGGTATTAATGTCATTGAGCCCTTTAATATCAATTATAATACCTGTATTTAATGCGGAAGTTTATATTGAAAAGTGTTTGAACTCGCTTTGCGCGCAGACATACGCTAACATTGAAATTTTATGCACTGACGATTGTTCGACAGATAATAGCGTTAAAATCATCCAAAAGCTGCAAGAAAATGACCCGCGCATTAAATTATTCCATCACGAAAAAAACCAAGGCCCCGCAACTGCAAGAAACACAGGGCTAGATGGGGCAAGCGGCGAATATATTATGTTTTGCGATAATGACGACACGTATGAGCCTAATATGTGCGAAAAAATGCTAAGCGCAATGCTTGAATATGACGCAGACCTTGTGACATGCAGAGCAAACATTGAAAACACATATCTTGATAAACCGCTTGCAGATTATGTAAACTCGCAACCTATTGGCAAATATCACCTTTGCGACAAAATGAAATGCCACATAAACGTGCTACTCTGGAACAAAATTTATAAAAAATCATTGATTGATAAATACAGAATAAGGTTTCCTGACGGAGTTTCAGGGGAAGATGACGCATTTTGCTGCACGTATTCCGCGGTTTCTGAAAAATATTATGGCTTAGAGGACAAATTATACAACTATGCTCTTCGCAAATCCTCTTTCACTTTCACAATCGGAAGGGGGAAAGCGAGCGAAAAAAGGTTTGATAAAATAAGAATTATAGAGTTTATTTACAATTTCATGGAAAAATATAACCTGCTTAAAAAATGCAAAATGACATTCAGCGACAGGGTGAACAAAGAAATGATTTATATGTTTGAATGGAATAAATCATTTTTTGCTCGAAGAGAAATAATTAAAAGATATAACGCTTTTATTGAAAACACAATATTTAAAGAAGAGAAAAAATCAATCGGTGCACTTACGATTTTAAAAAGAATAAATCAGTGCTATTGGTTTTAAATCCTAAAAGGAGAATATATGAAAAGCCCAAAAGATATGAAAATAATTCAAATAGACATAACGAACGCCTGCGTGAACAGGTGCTCAAATTGCACTCGCTTTTGCGGGCACCACACAAAACCTTTCTTTATGGATTTTGAAACATTTAAGCGCGCCGTGGATTCTTTTGAAGGATACGAAGGCTGCGTTGGGATTATTGGCGGAGAGCCAACTCTTCACCCTGAAATTGAAAAATTTATCGATTATTTAAGAGAAAAAAGAATTGGCAAAAAAATCGAAGTTTCAAGGGCGCCAATTTCTAATATGCTGTGCCACATAAGGGAAAATTTAGACAACACAGCGGCAAAAATCGGCTTTTGGTCATCACTTAATAAGGGGTATTACAGGCATTTTGAAACGATTAACGATTCTTTCGATTGGCAGCTTTTAAATGACCACGATAATAAATGCTTGCACCAAGCAATTTTGATGTCGCGCAAAGATTTAGGGATATCTGATGAAGAATTTTATCAAAAAAGAGATGCTTGCTTTGCGCAAAACACTTGGTCTGCAACAGTTACCCCAAAAGGCGCATTTTTTTGCGAAATTGCAGGGGCGCTTGATATGCTATTTAACGGAGAAGGCGGCTGGGAAGTTGAAAAAGGATGGTGGAAACGCACGCCGGATGAATTTGGCGAACAGCTGAAATGGTGCGAATTATGTTCACTTTGCCTTGATGTACCGAAAAGAATAGCAGGAGAAGATATAGACGACATTTCAGAAACTTTGTATGAAAAATTAAAAGAAGTGAACTCTCCAAAAATTAAACAAGGCAAATTCTGCGTGCACAAAAAAGAAGAATATGACGAACATAAATCAGAATACAAATCTTTTGCAAACGCGAATGATTATATGGAAGCAGGCTCAAACATAAGAACCACGGCAAATAACAGAAATTATTACCCAAGGACATTTGAAATTACAACAGCAGATAAAGCAAAATGTGCAATCAACAAGCAAACAGATTGGGTTATACTTTCTGAAAACAAAAAAGACGCGAACCATATTGCAAAAGTTTTGAAAGATTTTGTCATAAACCCCGGGTGCTTGTATGTTTATAAAGGCGAACTGATTTTTAATGTGCTTGCAAGAAGCATTCGCGACAATTTGAAAAACAACAATTTAGATTTTAACAAAATTAAAACTTATTACCCTTGCGACAAAATTATTGATATAAATAACATTTGTCACAAGTGCCATAAATCAAGCGAACTAGCAAAAAAACTAGGAAAAACTTTGCAAATCTTAAAATACACTTGGATATAAAGAGGAAAAATTATGAAAATAGCATTAAGCGGCGCAAACGGATATATTGGTTCACACCTTGTTAAAGCCTTGGTGAATGCAGGGCACGAGGTTATTGCACTTGATATTAAACACGACCGCATTGACCCGCGCGCAAAATATATAAATTTAGATATTTTTTCTGAAACTGAAGGGCTTTTTGAAAAACTTGGGAAACCTGATGTTTTTATACATTTAGCCTGCAAAGATGTGGCACGCCACAATTCGCCTTGGCACATTGAGAGCATTTCTAAAACTTTTAATTTAATAAAAAATCTTATAGATGATGGGCTCGGGCAAGTTGTGACAATAGGTTCAACGCATGAAGTCGGGTATTTTGAAGGAAAAGTTACAGAAAACACACCCACAAACCCGCAAACATTTTACGGAATTTCAAAAGATGCCGTAAGAAGAATTATTCAAGCTTATGCTAAAGAAAAGGGCGCCATACATCAGCATTTAAGATTTTTCTATACATACGGAGATGATTTAGAAAGTTCCGGCTCCGTGTTTTCTAAAATTTTGCAGATGGCAGCGAATGGCGAAAAAACATTCCCGTTTACCGATGGCAAAAATGAATTTGACTATATCGAGATAAACGAGCTTGCAGAGCAAATTAGAGCCGTAGTTGAGCAAAAAGAAGTTACAGGGATTATCCACTGCTGTTCAGGCAAACCAATTGCAATTAGGTCACAAGTGGAGCATTTTATAAAAATGCACGGGCTTGATATTAAACCGGATTTTGGAAAATACCCTTCTCGCCCTTATGATTCGCCTTGTATATACGGCGACAACTCTAAAATTCAACAAATTTTAGCAAACCGCAAATAAGTTACTTAGTAACTGTAAAATTACTTAGTAACTGTAAAATTACTTAGCGACGGCAAAAAATAAGTTATTTCATAACAGATGTCACAACTTTAGTGAGGGCAAAAAGCGCAATGGCGTTTGGAATAACCATTAAATTGTTAAACATATCCGTTAATTCCCACACTAAATCGCTCGAGATAAGGGTGCCGAGCAAAATGAAAAAGAGCGCAAGGAACATATAAATAAGCTCAACCTTGTGCGGATTTTTCTTGCCCCAAAGGTACAACATATTGATTTTTCCAAACAAATTCCAGCCAAGAATTGTTGAAAATGCAAAAAACATTAAACAAATTGCAACGAACGCCGCGCCAAAAGTTTCGCCAAAAATTGAACCAAAGGCGCACTGCGCAAGGTTTGTTTTATTTAAAACATTAGTAACTGCGCCTGTGTAGCCACTTGAGAGCGCGCCACCTGAAACATATAAAGTTGAAATAATTACAAGCGCATTCAAGGTCAAAATAACAAAAGTGTCTATAAAAACACCAACCATTGCAACCGTACCCTGGTGGTGCGGGTCTTTAACATTTGCAAGCGCGTGCGCGTGCGGAGTGGAGCCCATACCGGCTTCGTTTGAGAATAAGCCTCTTTTTGCACCTTGGCTTAGCATTTCTTTAAACGCATACCAAAAACCACCGCCAATTATCGCTTGAGGGTGAAAGGCATATTTGAATATCAAGCCAAAAGTTTCAGGAAGATATTTCGCGCGGACAATCAACACCACAAAACAGCCCAAAATAAAAAATATCGCCATAATTGGAACAAGCTTTTCAACAACGAGCGCAAGCCTTTTGATACCGCCGATAAAAATTACGGCGCAAGTAATAACCAAAATTACGCCAATTAGCCAAGCGGGAATATTAAACGCCGTTTGCATACAGTTTGCAATCGAATTTGATTGCACCATACAACCCATAAAACCAAGCGCAAGGATAATTGCGACTGCAAAAAAACCTGCTAAAAATTTGCCAAATTTGTTTTTAAAAGCGGTTGTGATGTAGTATACAGGGCCGCCTTTAATTTTTCCGTTTTCTTCCACAACCCTTGTTTTTATTGCAAGAGAAGCCTCTGCATATATTGTTGCCATTCCAAAAAACGCGATGACCCACATCCAAAAAATCGCCCCGGGGCCGCCAATTAAAATTGCGCCCGCCGCACCAACAATGTTCCCTGTGCCCACTTGCGCCGCAATTGCAGTTGAGAGCGCTTGCCAAGAAGTCATACTTTCGTGGTGATGTTTATCAAAAAGTTTTATCCCGCCAAAAATGTTTGTGAGCCCTTCTTTGAAACATCTAACCTGAACAAAACGTGTTTTGATTGTGTACCAAAGCCCAACCCCCACAAGCAAAAAGACAAGGATATAATTCGATAAATATTCATTAAATTGCGCCACAAACGGAAATAAAGTATTTTCGAGTGTTTCAATCATTTTTTATCCTTCCAACGCGGGGTTACAACTATTCTAACTTAAAAATTTAATTTTTGAAAGGTTTAAGAGAATTTAAGAGGCACCTTAGCAGGGTGCGCAATTTTGTTTTGTCAAAAAATATTATTTACAAGTTTTAAATCAAATATGAAAATCTCGCCCGTGAAATATTATTCAAATTCGCGCGCCGTGAACTTTGGCACAACAAAAAGAACGACTTACGGAACAAATAATGCGAAATGATCTATCACAAGAGATTTGCATAAAGAAGAGATGATTTTAAAAAAATACGAAGGGCGCTCTGACGGGAAATATCAAGATGAAAACAAAATAAAAAACGAAATTAAAATATACCGCGATATAAAAAGTAGAAAATTAAAATAATTATAGAAAGGAAAATTTTATGATAAACAAAATAAGTTTTATGGGGCAAGCGCGTTTTTTAGATGGCGCAACAAAAACCATAAAACCGGCTCATAAAGAAAGGATTGAAAATTACGCAAAAGCACTAGGAAAAGATGGCGATGTTGTAATTGTCGGCACGCAAACAGAAAAAATATACGTATACAACGGCAAAATGTACGGAGAAAATGCGGTTTCAACAAGCTGTGATGAAGACGGGTTTAAATGCAAAATTAAAACACGAGATGGCGAAAAAATAGCTGACCCGAGCGAGGTTAAAATGTTAACAAAAAGGCTTCCTGTTTATAATGGCTACATTTTCTATTCCCCAAACAAAGAAAATTTAAACTTTATGCCAGATAGAATTGAGTTTGATTTTAGAGGTGGCGAAGATAACGTGAAGGCAACCACAATTTCACCTGATGGCAGAAGGGAAACAAATCCTAATATTTTGTTTTAGGACTTACCAAAGAATGCAAAATTTCGAATTAAAAAAAGACCTCGTTTGAGGTCTTTTAATATATAAACGCGCCATGGATGCTTTAATCGTTGGCGAGGGACGAGCCTTACGAGTAAAGTATGCGCAGGATTGCGTAAATTTCAAGACATTTATGTCGTAGAAATTAGCAAGACCAGCTGAGCGCACCACAGCAGAGAGCGAAACAGTCAAGGCGATGAGCCTTGCTGTGTAGACTCGTTTAACGCGAGGAGCAAGGAGATGTAATCTCGAAAGGCGCAAAATTTTGAATTAAAAAAGACCTCTTATGAGGTCTTTTTTAATATTTATAATACGCGCCTGGAGAGATTCGAACTCCCGACCTTTTGGTTCGTAGCCAAACACTCTATCCAGCTGAGCTACAGGCGCATAATATTTAATTTTCAAATCCTTTCACTAAGCTGG
>CAZMZD010000010.1:0-29255 GCA_964570895.1 uncultured Gammaproteobacteria bacterium | reverse complement strand
ACTTACATTAAACTTTTACTTCGTAAAAGATTTAACAGCCAGCTGAGCTACAGGCGCATAATATTTAATTTTCAAATCCTTTCACTAAGCTGGATAGAGTGTTTTTGAACTTACATTAAACTTTTACTTCGTAAAAGATTTAACAGCCAGCTGAGCTACAGGCACTCTGTACTTATTTTACAATAAATACAGATTTTTAAAAGCGCCCAATTAAGGGCGCATATAACTTATTCAGCCACTTCTTCAGTTGCTTCAACTTCTTCAACAATTGTTTCTTTAACTGTTTCAGAAGCTTCAACATTAACTGCAACAACCGCTTTAACTTTTGAAGTCAATTTGATTGTCATTGTGAAGTTGCCAATTTTATTGATTGGGTTATCAAGCGTGATAAGCTTTCTATCAACTTCAACGCCGCAAAGCGCTTGGATTTCTTCAGCAAGTTTTTTAGTTGTGATTGTGCCGAATAATTTTCCGCTTTCGCCAGCTTTTGCAGAAAGTTTGATAACTTCGAGTTTTTCAATTTTTTCTGCAGTTTCAAGTGCTTCTGCGTGCAATTTTTCAGCTTTAGCTTTAATTCTTGCAATATCTCTTTCGCGAGCTTCAAGAGAACCTTTTGTTGCAACTTGTGCTAAATTAGAAGGAAGTAGGAAATTTCTTGCGTAGCCATCTTTAACGTTAACTACGTCGCCTGCTTCGCCTAAATTTTGTACATCTTTTTTTAATATAATTTGCATGGTATCACCTTTAAAAATTGTATAAATAATATTATCTCTTTGAGAATTGGAAGCGTTTTCTAGCTCTTTTTCTACCGTATTTTTTACGTTCTTTAACTCTTGGGTCGCGAGTTAGCAAACCTTCTTGTTTTAATACAGCTTTATTTTCTTCATTAACTTCAAGTAATGCTCTTGAAATTGCGTGTCTGATTGCACCTGCTTGAGAAGAAACACCGCCGCCAACTGCACGAACTCTGATATCAAATTTATCAGCGCTATCAGTTAAAACTAATGGTCTGAAAATCATCATTTCAAGAGTTGGACGATTTCCGAGGTATCCTTTAAGAGTTTTACCGTTGATAAATACTCTGCCTTTACCTTTAACAAGCTTAGCAACCGCAATGGAGCATTTTCTTCTGCCTGTTTTAATAATTTCTTGCGTATTCTTAGTTGCCATTATTTAGTTTCTCCTTTAAATTCATATTTAATAGGCTTTTGAGCTTCATGCGGATGGTTAGGACCAGCATAAACTTTCAATTTATTAAATTGAGCATCGCCTAATGTATTATGTTGAAGCATACCACGAACAGCTTTTTCTAAAGGTTTAACAGGGTTTTTAGCCATTAAATCTTTGAAACTTTCTGATTTCAAGCCACCAAGGTAACCTGTGTGGTGGTAGTACATTTTGTCAGTTTCTTTTTTGCCTGAAACAACAATTTTCTCAGCATTGACTACAACAACGAAGTCGCCCGTGTCAACATTCGGAGTATATTGTGGTTTGTTTTTACCTCTTAAAATGTCAGCAATGATAACTGCAAGTCTGCCGAGAGTTTGATTTTCAGCATCAATCAAATACCATTTTCTTTCAACTTCAAGCGGTTTTGCACTGTAAGTTTTCATTTATTTACCTTTCATCTGATTATTTGTAATTTTCATATCCGACCTCATAGAGCACAAGCCCAATAGGGTCAGCAGTCATTCCGGCTTTTGTTCTGTCTTTAGAATTTAAAATTTCAAGCATTGTGCTCTCGTCTAAATTCTTTTTCTCAATCATTAAAAGCGTTCCAACTATTGTTCGCACCATATTATAGAGAAACCTGTTGCCAATTACATCAATATAAATATAACCATCTTTTTGGCTTGCAGTTGCTTTGTATAAAGTGCAAACTGTTGCAGGGTTTTCGGAATGAGATTTAAAAGCACTAAAATCATGTTCGCCAACTAAATAAGAAAGCATGTTATTTAGCTTTTCGACATTCAACTTTTGCCTTGTGTATAAGCAGCAATTGTCAAAAATCGGTTTAACATTCGACATTCTGATTTTATATTGATAATGCCTGTATTTCGCACTCATTTGAGCGTGAAAATCATCGGGAACAGGGACTATTTTTAAAACCGCAATGTCGTCCGGCAGAAGAGAATTTAGAGAGTATTGAAACTTGTTCAAATCTTCAATTTCATCTGACACAAAATGTGCGCATTGAGAATATGCGCTCACGCCTGCGTCTGTTCTGCCTGAAAAAATAGTGCTAGTATTTTGTTTTTTCAATGTGCTAAGAGCTTTTTCAAGTTCTTCTTGGATTGTGTTTTGCTTGGGCTCAAGATTTTTGTTTTGTTTCTGACTTCCGCAATACCGAGCCCCAAGGTATTGAAGATATATTAAATACTTCTGCATTGACTAAGAAAGTTGGATTAAAGCCATTTCAGCAGCATCCCCTCTGCGAGGTGGAAGTCTGAAAATTTTTGTATATCCGCCATTTCTATCAGCATATTTTTTACCGATAACGCCAAACAATTGTCTTAAAACAGTAAGTTTTGGAAGTTTTTCGCCTTCTGCTAAAGTATCTTTGATTTCACCTGTTTCAAGGTTAATATATTGCAAGCTTTCTTTATCATAGATTTTTTTGAGAGCTTGTCTTCTTGAAGCAAGGTCACCTTTTTTAGCAAAAGTAATGATTTGTTCAGCATATGGTTGCAATGCTTTTGCTTTAGCCATTGTTGTTGTAATTTCGCCATGAACAAACAATTCAGTTGCAAGTGAACGTAATAACGCTTTTCTTTGGTCTTGCGCCCTTCCTAGTTTGTTTCTTTTGCATTGGTGTCTCATTTTTATTTCCTTTTCTTATATTAATTCCAAGTCATCAATACCTTCCGGATTTGGTTGCAAATCTAGACCAAATTCGTGTAATTTTTCAATTACTTCGTCTGAAGATTTTTTACCGAAGTTTTTGATGTTTAATAAGTCGTGTTCTGATTTTTTCAAAAGCTCAGCCATTGAGTTGATACTTGCTCTCTTTAAGCAGTTGTATGCTCTAACAGAAAGTTCAAGGTCTTCAATTGTGAAGCTTGGTTCAGCTTCAACAGGAGCTTCTTCAACAACTTCAATAACAGGTTCAGCAATTTGTGGTTTGCCTGTGATAGAAGCGATTTGCATAAAGTGTTCAATGAGAAGTGTTGCCGCTTTGCTAAGTGCAACGTTCACATCAATTGAACCATTTGACCAAATTTCGATAGTCAATTTATCGTAGTCAAGAACATCGCCAACACGAGCAGGTTCAACTAAGTAGCTAACTCTTTTAATTGGCATAAATGCTGCGTCAATTGGAAGCATATCAATTGGCACACCGTTTCTTTGTTCTTTTGTAATATCTTGGGTAATATAGCCTTTGCCGGTTTCAACAACTAAATCAGCGTGAATTGAACCGCCTTCAGCTAAGTTACAAATAACATGGTCTGGGTTAACAAGTTTAACGCCTGCCGGAAGAACAAGGTCTGAACCAAGAACAGGGCCAGCTTTAACAGCGTCTAATCTTAAATGGTGAACATCATTTGATTCAACTTTGAAAACCAAACCTTTTAAGTTCAACATAATATCTACAACATCTTCTACAACGCCAGGAATTGAAACAAATTCGTGTGTGATGCCTTCAATTCTAACAGATGTAACTGCTGCGCCTTCAAGACTTGATAATAAAACTCTTCTTAATGAATTACCAATTGTAGCACCAAAACCTCTGTCTAGCGGCTCAATGACAAATTTACCATATTGAGCGCCGTCAGAACCAGCTGTTGTGCTTGTATTTTTAATTTTTAATTCCATTAATCAATTCTCCTTAACTAACTATTATTTAGAGTAGTATTCGATAACAAGTTGTTCTTTGAAGTTTGGATCCATTTCTTCTCTTTGTGGAATTCTTTCAAATACAACTTTTTGTTTTTCAGCGTCAACCGTAAGCCAAGCGTAGTTAAGAGCTAAATCGATTGAATCTTGAACAGTTTTAATAAAGTCTGAACTTTTTGCTTTAACTGTAACTACATCCCCTTCTTTTAATAAGTACGAAGGAATGTTTACTTTTTTGTCGTTAACAAGAACATGCCCGTGTGAAACAATTTGACGTGATTGTTTACGAGTCATCGCAAAACCTGCTCTAAAGATTACGTTGTCTAATCTTGATTCAAGAAGTTGCAAAAGGATTGTACCTGTAACGCCATTTTTTCTTGAAGCAGTGTTGTAATATTTAGCAAATTGTTTTTCAGAAACAATGTATGTCATTCTAATTTTTTGTTTTTCTTTTAAGTGGAGTGCATATTCAGAAAGTTTTTTTCTGTTAGCACCATGTTGACCTGATGGGTTAGGTCTCATTGAAGTTGCTAATTTTCTGTTTGACAAATCAACAACGTCAAAGTTTCTATATAATTTGTTTGTAGGTCCTTTGTATCTAGCCATTTTATGAGTTCCTTATATTATACTCTACGTTTCTTAGGTGGTCTGCAACCATTGTGCGGAATTGGAGTTACATCTTTAATTAATGTAATTTCAAGACCTGTTGCTTGAATTGCTCTGATTGCCGTTTCTCGACCTGAACCGGGACCTTTGATATAAACTTCAACTTTTTTCATACCGCAATCAAGTGATTTTTTAGCAACGATTTCAGCTGCAGATTGAGCAGCAAACGGAGTGCCTTTTCTAGCACCCTTGAAACCACAGCCACCTGCTGAAGCCCATGCAACAGCATTACCTTGAGTGTCAGTTGAAGTTACAATTGTATTATTGAAGGTTGATTGAATATAAACCACACCTTGTAATACATTCTTTCTTTCTTTCTTTTTCGTTTTTGTAGGTTTAGCCATTATAATATTCCTTTATGATTATTTCTTTTTACCAGCGATAGGGCCTGATTTTTTACCTCTGCGAGTACGAGCATTAGTTTTTGTTCTTTGTCCTCTGCATGGTAATGATTTTCTATGACGCATACCTCTGAATGAACCGATTTCGCTCAATCTCTTAATGTTAAGAGTGATTTCCCTTTTTAAGTCACCTTCGATTGAATAGTGAGCGATTTCATCTCTTAATTTTCTAATATCGTCATCAGTTAAATCATCTGTTCTGATGTCAGGTGAAATACCGCATGCTTCTAAAATTTTTGCACTTCTTGCAGGTCCTATACCGAAAATATAGGTAAGTCCTACTATAATTCTTTTGTTACGAGGTAAATCTACCCCAGCCAATCTTGCCATTTATGTTCTCCTAAATTACCTTTAATTAACCTTGTCTTTGTTTGTGCTTAGGGTGTTTGCACACAACTGTAACTCTGCCGCGTCTTTTAATAACTTGGCAATCTTTACACATTGGTTTTACAGATGCTCTAACTTTCATTGTTTTATTCCTTATTATTATTTCATTCTAAATGTAATTCTGCCTCTTGTAAGGTCGTATGGAGTCATTTCGACTTTTACCATGTCACCAGGAAGAATTCTTATGAAGTTCTTTCTGATTTTACCTGATACATGAGCTAGAATTTCATGACCGTTTTCAAGTTCAACTCGAAACATAGCGCTTGGCAATGCTTCTAGTATTTTACCTTCAAATTCAATTACATCATCTTTAGCCATTTGTACCTTTCTGAATGACGAATGTAAAAAAATATTATTACATAAATATTAAAATGCAAGTATTTATTTGAATTAAAGGCAATTTTTCTTAACATAAATTATGTTTATTTTTATAAACTAATTAACCTATTAAAAATGTGCGATTTTAAACTTTCAAGCTATACAAGGCTTTGAAGCCACAATTTAATTAAAAAAATAATATTTTAATAATTCATTTATTTTAAAAAATAAACATAAAAGCATGCTTAAAAATACTAAATTTTGATATAAAATTATATATAAGGTAAGGAAAGTAAAATGTATAATAAAAAATCACTTAAGGCAGAGGAGTTTATATCCCATGACGAAATTATGGAAACTCTTGAGTATGCTGAAAAAAATAAAAACAATGTCGAACTTATAGATAGAATTATAACACGTGCCAAAGAAAAAAAAGGGCTAGAGCACAGAGAAGCCTCTGTTTTGCTTGCTTGCGAAATAAAAGAAAAAAATGAAGAAATTTTTGAATTAGCGCGAGAAATTAAACAAGAATTTTACGGAAACAGAATAGTTCTTTTTGCGCCCTTATATTTATCAAACTATTGCGTTAACGGTTGTGTATATTGCCCGTACCACGCGCAAAACAGGCACATTCCAAGAAAAAAAATGACCCAAGAAGAAATAGAAAAAGAAGTCATCGCACTTCAAGATATGGGGCACAAAAGGATAGCCATTGAAACAGGCGAAGACCCAATCCATAACCCAATTGAGTATGTTTTAGAAAGTATTAAAACAATCTATGGCATTCATCATAAAAACGGCGCAATAAGAAGAGCGAATGTGAACATTGCGGCAACAACCGTTGAAAATTACAAAAAACTAAAGGAAGCAGGAATTGGGACTTATATTCTATTCCAAGAAACATACCACAAAGACTCTTACGAAAAACTACACCCGACAGGCCCTAAGCACAATTACGCATACCACACGGAGGCAATGGACAGGGCAATGGAAGGCGGAATTGACGACGTTGGGCTTGGCGTGTTATTTGGGCTAGAAAGATACAAGTATGAATTTGCAGGGCTTTTAATGCACACAGAGCACCTAGAAGCAGTGCACAACGTTGGCCCGCACACAATCAGCGTTCCGCGAATTAGGCACGCAGACGACATCGACCCAACTAAATTTGATAACGGAATAGATGACGACACATTCTGCAAAATCGTTGCCTGCATTAGAGTTGCCGTACCATATACCGGTATGATATGCTCTACAAGAGAATCAGCAAAAGTTCGCGCCAGAGTTTTAAACCTTGGCATTTCACAAATTTCAGGCGGTTCTAAAACATCAATTGGCGGTTACGCGGAAGGAAACACCACGGAAGAAGACTCTTCACAATTCGATGTGACAGACACAAGAAGCCTTGACGAAGTTATGAAATGGCTTATGGAGCTTGGCTATTTGCCAAGTTTCTGCACGGCATGCTATAGAGAAGGGCGCACAGGCGAAAGATTTATGGAGATTTGCAAATCAAAACAAATTCAAAATTGCTGCCACCCGAACGCGCTTATAACGCTTAAAGAATACCTTGAAGACTACGCAAGCGAAGGCACAAAACTTGTGGGCGAAAAATTAATTGAAAAAGAACTTGCGGAGTTTGAAAATTCAAAAGTTAAAGAAATTTTGACAGATAATTTGAAAAAAATTGAAGCGGGCGAAAGAGATTTCAGATTTTAAACCTGCAAACATAAAGGGATAGAGTATGATTAAAAAAATTATGAAAAACTTTGCAGAGCTAACAAGGGCGTACGTGCTCCCTATAACGCTTTCAGCGTTTTTTGTTTCGCTTTGTTGGGCAAATTACGAACAAGTGAACAAGTTAAACGCATTTTTGACGCTTATCAGCGTGATTTGTTTACACCTTGGCGGAAACTTGTTTGACGATATTTTAGATGTCACATTAAGGCTTAAAAAAGGTGAAAAATTAAATGAGATAGACTTTTGTAACAGTGCAAAAGCGCGTTTAATATTAAACGGCACAATTCCGCTCAAAGTGGCTCTTGCGCTTGATATTTTACTCTTTGGCGTTGCAATTGTTTGCGGAGCATACTTTTTTATGTTATACGGAGCAAAAATCCTTACAATAGCGCTCGTTTCAGCAATTCTTATTTTACTTTACCCAATTTCAAGCAAATTTTATTCAGCCGAGATAATTATCGGCATATTGTTTGGGTATATTTTACCTAACGCTTGTTTTTATGTGATGACAGGAAACACAAGCTTGAACCTTGCGCATTTTTCACTTTCGCTTGCGCTTTTAATTGTGGCGCTTGCTCACACGCATTCAATTATGGATTGGGAAAATGATGAAAAATGTGGCAAAAAGACCCTTGCTATGATATGTCAAAATAAGCAAAATGCAATCAGACTTCTTGGCTGGCTGATTTTTGGCGCATATTTAAACCTTGGAATATTAGTTTCTCTTTATTTGATAAACGGAATTATGATTTTTGCTTGTATCACAATTCCAATTGCCGTTGAGCTTATAAACTCTATGAAAGCATATATCAACCTCGAAGATAAAGAATTAAGGCCAAGATGGTATATGGGCGTTATGGAAAATTGGGAAGAAATTAAAAAACACAATATGCACTATTTTATGTATAGATTTTATTTGGCAAGAAATTTAGCTGTTTATTTTGCAATTTTCTGCGCTTGCGCAAGACTTATTGCAATAAACACTCCTTTCATTCCTTAATTTTTGTAACAAATTAAATTTAAAATACACCTTTTGTATAATATGTTTTTTCAAAAAGCCTTGTGCCGCAAGGCTTTTTTGGCGTAACTACATCATATAGAGGATATTTAAGCAAAAGGGCTAAACTAAAAATTAAATAAGACGAATAACATATCAGAGAGAGAAAATTAAATATAATTAAAAAATTATAAACAAATTTATTGTCATCCTTGTTAGTTAGCCACAGTTTTTCCACTGTGGCTTTATTTTGCGGATTTTGCGTAGGGCGTATGCGAAGCGAAGACCCGAAGTAGCGCGGAGCAAAACGAACGAGAATTTGCGCAAAGCAAATTTGGTGAGTGACTGCGAAGCGTGAAGCAAAATCCAAGAAGCGGATTTTGCGTAGGGCGAAAACGAAACCGTACCCCACAAGCGAATTTTAGCAAAATTTGTTTTTTGCAAAAATTGTCCGTTACACCCAAGGCTTATAAGATCCTGAAATAAATTCAGGATGACAGGTTAAATATTTTAGTGCAATACAACAAAAATACGTCATGCTGAACTTGTTTCAGCATCTTATAAGCTAATAAAGCTCCACATTATTTGTTGCGCATCATAATTAATAAGATCCTGAACAGCTTGAAAATTACGGCTTCTCCTCATTTTCTACGCTTCCAGGATGACAGGTTATATTTACTTCCCTCTAACAAACCTCAAAACGGCATTTATGAATGTCAGAGGGTGCACAGGGCAACCAGCAATATATAAATCAATCGGATATTTCTCTAAAAACTCTCTGTTCAATTTTGTGCTGTTTTGAAAAACCCCGCCTGATATTGCGCAAGCTCCGCACAAAATAACAATTTTTGGATTAGGCACAGATTTATAGCAATCTTCAAGCGCAAACGCCATATTGTCTGAAATTGGCCCCGTTATAACAATCCCGTCTGCATGACGAGGAGAAGCAACAAAATCAATCCCAAACCTTCCCATATCAAAATTAGCATTAGAGCAAGCATTAAGCTCCATTTCGCAGCCATTGCAACCACCAGCTGATACTTGCCTCAATTTTAGTGAATGTGAAAACATCGAAACAATTTCATGACGCACTTCAAGCGCGGTTTTTTCAAAATCTGCTTCTGTCATATTTTCTGTCACAATAAGATTTTCTCTTTTATCTGAAAAAAGTTTATAGTAATTTGAAAAATCAATTGCACCAGCTTCACACACATTTTTACAAGCTCCGCAAAATGTGCATTTTCCCATATCGATTGTGAGCGGATTTAATTTTAGCGCGCCCGTCGGGCAAACATTTAAACACTTATTGCAAGTGGCGCATTTTGCATCGTCCAATTTTGGAAAACCCCTAAACTGCTCGCGCATAGGCGCTCGCACGATATCTTTTATAAATTGTTGCCCTTGAAAAATTCTTGATTTTAATGTGTCAAACATATTTTTATCCTTATAAATCAAATCCGGAGTACGACAGATTGAAGCTTTTATTGCAAAGCGGAAAATCCGAAACGCCATTGTTTCGAACCGCAAGCGCAAGCCCGTACCAATTATTAAACGACGGATCCTTTATTTTATAACGGCTTAAATTGCCACATCCATCCGTCATCCCAATATGCACCACTTCGCCGCGCCAACCTTCAACAATTGAAACAACAAAAGAATCGGGAATATAATCAGATGGCGAAGCGCACAAGATGCTTTCATCACTATAATCTTTAAGCTTGTTCAAAATCTTTCTAACCATTGAAATTGATTGTTTAATTTCTTTATATCTTAATTTAAACCTTGAATTAACGTCCCCTTGGGCTTTAAAATCTTTTTGACTAAACCCAAGTTCAGTCATCCACCTGTCAGGAAAATCAAAGCGCGAATCAAGCGCATAGCCAGAAGCCCTTGCCGCCATTCCCACAAGCCCAATTTCCTCGGCGCGCTCTTTGCTCACCGTGCCTGTTTTTTCAAGACGGGACATAACGGTTGAATTTTTAAGCATAGTTTTTGTCATACGCACAACATCCGCTTCAACCTTGTCTAAAGTTTTAAGTGTGGATTTTATAAGCTCCGGTGAAAGGTCAAAATTCACACCACCAACAGCCACCAAACCCCTTGCAAACCTGCTGCCTGACCATTCAAGCAAAGTGTTTATCCCGAGAGTTCTTGTAACTCCAAAAACAGCAGCGCCCATAGAATATGCAATATCGCCCGAAATTGCGCCCATATCGCCAATATGAATTGCCATGCGCTCCATCTCAAGTGCTGCTTTTCTAATTAATTCAGCCTTGTTTGAAATTTTTATACCGCGAAGCGCCTCTACAACTTGAGAATACGCAGTGTTATACGCAACAACACTATCCCCCGCAATAGACTCTGCGAGCTGGTTAGAAGGTGCTTCAAGAATTAAATTTTCAACCCCTCTGTGCTGATAACCAAGCATAATTTCAAGATGGTAGACAGTTTCGCCGTGGCACATAAATCTAAAGTGCCCAGGTTCAATAACACCCGCATGTATTGGCCCGACTGCCACTTCGTGCACTTCTTCACCTGTCATCTCAAAAAATTCATAGTCATCTTGATTTTGTCTTACGGGCTTTAGCCAAGGGTGATTTAGAGGTTTTATTCCAAATTGTTCATAAAATTCTCTTTCAAACATGTGGAAAGACGGGATAACTTGCGTTAAAGACTCATACTCACGCATTGAAGAGTCAAAAATAGTGGACGAAACGAACATTTCGCCCGCATTGTCATCCGCAAGAACAACAAACAAACGCACATAACCCTTGCCCCAATCTTTACCAAAAAATGCAAGCGGCCTTTTATTGAGGCTAATTATTTCTTCTCGCAGTTCAAATACCGGAAGCACCGGAATAAGCGCCAAGTCCACTCTTTCATTATTTTTTATTTTTAACCAATTATCCATATTTTTACCCTAATTTTAAAACCCTAAAACTGCAGCTTTTATTATATTGTTTAAAAACGGCGGAATGTACACCCCAAGCACAAAAACAAGGAGTAACATCACAAATTGCGGAATATACATAAGCATTGTAATTTTTTTCTTGTTTTCAAGCACCAATTTTGCTTTTTCTTCGCTTAATTTGCCGTACGCCATTTTAATTACAACCTGACCAATGCCATAAAGAACAATCGTGAGCAAAAGAACAAACAAAGCACAAAGTGCATAATTTCCGCGGATGAGCATTTCTTTTATTATTAAAAATTCACTTATAAATAAAACTGATGTTGGAAACGCGCATATTGCAAGAAAAGACACAACCCAAAGCCAACCCGTTTTATTGTCTGCCTTCATTAAACCATTAATCGATTTTATTCTTTTTGTTCCAAAAAGCTCAAGCACATTTCCTGATGTTAAAAAGAAAGAAGCCTTTGCAAGCGAATGCCCTATAAGGTGTAAAATAACGGCATAATAAGCCCAGCCACCAAGCGCTAAACCAATTGCTAAAATCCCCATATTTTCAATAGAAGAATATGCAAGCATTCTTTTATAATTTTTAATATGATAAACAAAAACAGCGGTCACAAACAAAGACAAAAAGCCCATCACAAAAAACATTGTTTTTGCATAATCTACGCAATTTGCAACGGTCATCATTTTATAAATTTTAACAATCACAAAAAATGCAGAGTTTAATAAAGTCGCAGAAAGAAGCGCTGAAATTGGGCTTGGCGCTTCAGAGTGAGCGTCCGGCAACCAAAAATGTACAGGTGCGAGCCCCATTTTTGCACCAAAGCCAAACAGCATAAAAATAAACGCGAGTTTTAGCCATATTGGGTCAAACTGCCCTGCATATTTATATAATTCAGTAAAATTCAAAGTGTTGATATTTCCCGTTGAAATACTCAAGAATATAATACCGACATACGCAAGCGCAATCCCGATTGAACATATAAAAACATATTTCCAAGCGGCTTCAATTGCGTGTTTTGTTTTGTTGAAATAAATTAAATAAGCGCTCGAGAGCGTTGTTGCCTCAATCAAAACCCAAGCAAGCCCAAGGTTTGTGCTTAAAATTGTGCCCGTCATTGAAAGCACAAAAATAAGAGTCATAAACGAATACTTAACAACTCTTTTATCTTTCACATCAAAGGTTTTAACATAGCTTGTATTGTATATTGCAACCATTAAATATACAAAAGACAAAACCAGAAGGAAAATTAAGTTTGTACTATCTAGGGCAAAATAACGTGTTTTTGCGCCATAGTTTAAACCCATTGCAAATGAAACTGAAATTACCGTGTGCAAAATAGCGTATAAATTCACCAATAGTGTCGCAAAATGTTTATTTCTAAATATAAACATCAAAACACTTGCAATTATTGGAAATATCAAAATTGTATTAATCATTATATTCGTAGTCCTTCAAATCTGATAAGTGTGAAACTTCTAAATCATTAAATTCTTTGTTTATAGCATTTACAAATAAGCCCAAAATGTAAACCGCAATAAATACATCAAGCAGAACACCAATGTTTACAAGCATTGGCATTTCTTTTGCGATAGATAAAGAAAGCAAAAATATACCGTTTTCCATCGTGATAAATTCAATTACATTTGATATGATTTTATGTTTAATCGTGATGAGCCAAAGGCTGATTATAATTGTTGCAACCGACACGCCAAAATAAAGGGAAGATATCATTTTTACGGAAGAGAAGCAGTAATTTGAAACCAAAAAACCGGCGAGCAATATTAAACTTGAAATAACAAGGCAATAAAAATGCGGAATGTTTGGGGCTTCATCTCTGTTTGAATGCGTTTTTTTAAGCACTTTATACAAAAACATCGGTATAAGAACAGATTTCACAATCAACGTCTCAAGAAGCAAGAACAAAAAATTAAACAAGTTCATATGCTCTGCACCCGCACAACATATTAAAAACAGTAAAACGCCTTGAACAATTAAAATTCTAATATGAGCTATAATCCTGCTTGTTGCAGCAAGGTACAACATTGTGAGCCCAAAAAGTATTATAAAACCATTTACCATTTACACATCTCCAAACATTTTGGCAACAACAAGAGAAACAACAACGAGCGCCAAAGAACTCATTATAAATATAAATTCAAACACATGCGACATTCTAATTCTCGCCATGGAGGATTCAACCGTTCCAATAAGCAAAGAAATTATTGCAAGCACAGCTAAATACAATAAAACGCTAAGCCCAAAGCTAATTCCCGCAGGGATTACAATGTATGCTATAAGTGAAGATATAAGAAGCATTTTGATTGCATTTGCAAAACTAAACAAGGCTAAATCTGAAGCAGAATTATCAAGTATCATAACTTCATGAATCATAGTAAGTTCAAGGTGAGTGTTAGGGTCATCAACAGGCACGCGAGATCCCTCGATTAATATCATCAAAAACAAAACCGCAACCGCAAAAATTATAATCAAAATTCCATAATTTCCCGCGTTTTGAATAATCATTTTTAAAGAGTCGAAAGTGTAATTTCCGCTAAGCGCCATAATTGAAGCAATTGTCATAAAAAATGCAGGTTCAACAATTGATGTAAAACAAGCTTCTCTTGAAGCGCCCATTCCTTCAAAACTGCTTCCTGTATCCATTGCGGAAATTAAAGCTAAAAATTTGCCAAGCCCTAAGGTGTATGCAAATACGATTAAACCCGCAGGAACGTTTAAAATAGAGCTGCCGTCTGCAAGCGGTATAAAAAGCGAAGCAAAAAGAACGGTGGCAAAAGTTATAAGCGGAGCAATTCTAAAAATTGCAGATGTTGTATTGCTTATCACAAAATCTTTTTTCATTAATTTTATAAAGTCAAATAGCGGCTGAAAAATTGAAGCACCACATTTGCCTGCCCAAAAAGCTTTTGTTTTGTTAATTAAACCCATTATCAAAAATGGGACAATTAAAAGTATTATTATGTTTAAAATTTTTATCATCATATTTTTACCCTGCCAATAAACTTCCAATCAAAACAAGCGCAAGGAAAATCATTCCGTATTTTATGTAAGATTGAATGTTCCCGCTCTGAATTGCCTCAAATTTCGATAAAAACCATTCATCAAAACGCACGATAGGATTAATTAAATATGCTTCTTCGATATCATCTATATGCGAATTATAATGAGCTTTTTTAGGAAATAGTTTTCTTGGCTTTTCAACATCAAAAACTTTTTTAAATAATGGTTTTAACATAGTAAGAAATGGGTTAGCATAAGAAGAAGCACTATATTGCATGCGGTTATTTCCTCTATTGTAGCCACAGCCCCAAGTGTTATGAAGCTCAACTCTTCCTTTAGTTAAAGCAAGCTTTAGAACAACCAAAACAACTATAAAAATTAAAAGAGCAAGCGCGTAGCCGGATATTGTTTGAAGAAGCGAAGTCACGTGCAAACAAGGCTCACACCCGCCGCCCACAAAAACCTGAACCGGTTTTGATACATATTCAAATGCTTGTTTTGGGAAAAGCCCGATTAAAAGAGTGACCGCTGCAAGCGCTGTCATTGGCATAACCATTGAATTTTCAACATCATCTTTAACTTGAAGAGCTTCGCCGCTTCTTGGGTTTCCAAGGAAGATTATGCTAAACGCTTTTGAAAAACATAATATTGCCATTGTGCCAACAAGTGCAAGCGCCGCAATTGAAAAAAGTAAAGTTAAAAGAGAGAAGAAGTTATGCACGCTAAGCCCTTTAAACATTGAAACGTAAATTAAAAATTCACTAATAAAACCGTTAAATGGCGGAAGTCCGCATATTGCAACCGAGCCGATTAAAAATAAAATCGCGCTTTGCGGCATAGATTTTATAAGCCCGCCCAAAACTTCAATGTTTTTCGTGTGAGTTTTAATATAAACATTGCCTGCCGCTAAAAAGAGTAGTTCTTTAAAAATAGAGTGGTTCAAGATGTGCAAAATGCCGCCCACAAAGCCAACTGTTGCAATAAACGGATTATTCCACACGAGCCCCAAAGTGCCAACGCCTACGCCAATTCCTATTATCCCGATATTTTCGATACTATGGTAAGCAAGAAGCCTTTTCAAGTCGTGCTGCCCAATTGCGTATAAAACCCCATATAGAGAGGAAATAACGGAAACCACAAGGATTAAATAGCCAACATATTCGTTCGGATGAGATATTAAAGCGAGCATTCTTAAAATCCCGTAAACACCTGTTTTAATCATAACACCAGACATAATTGCGCTCACATGGCTTGGCGCTGCAGGGTGAGCGTCTGGCAACCAATTGTGAAACGGAACAAAACCTGCTTTTGTGCCAAAACCAATAAATGCAAGGGTGAAAACAAGGTTTGCAAGGTGAGAATTGCTATGCAAAATTTTTGCAAACTCGCTAAACTCAAAAGAGCCGGAATTTAGCGCCATAAGTGCAAAGGCAATTATTATAAAAATCACCGAAATATGCATAAAAACAAGATATTTAATTCCGGCTTTTAAAACCTCTTTTTTTTCGCCCTCAAAAATCACAAGGAAAAATGAACTAAGCGACATTATCTCCCAGCAAACAAGGAACATCAAAGCATTAGAGCATGTAACAACCAAAAGCATTGAAGCTACGAGCATTGGGAGAAAAACAAGGTGCGAATTAAGGCTTTTACCCTGCTCTACATAGTGAGCAAGATAGCCTTTTGAATAAAAAATAGACATCAAACTTGCAAACACAATAACAAGAATGAAAAACGCAGAAAGTGCGTCAATTGAAAAAGTAACATTTTGAAAAATCGGGTTAAAATTAAATGATTTTTCTAATATGTTTCCGCTTGCCAAAACATTAGTTGCAGGCTCTAGCAAGAAAAGAGAAGCGAGCGCACAAACAATTGATAAAAAAGCTGCTTTATACTTGGGCGCAACTGCTTTTGCCAAAAAACCGCTTGCCATAAAAATTATTATCCCAATGAAAAAATTGTTCATTTTATCCGTCCAAAATACAATCTAAAATCTAATCATTATCAGCCAAAATATAAAATTTTGCGAAAACTTTCAACTTAATTATTTTAAAATTAACAAAAAATAATATCAAGTGTAACTTTTACAATTGTTGCGCAACCGGCGGCCTTCTTCCAAAAGTTATTTGTGAATTTAAAATAAAATGTTAGAATAAAAAATACGCGAGGTGAAAATGAAGGCTCTTGTTTATAATACGGATTTTGAAAATAATTTTAAACTGATTGAAAAAGATATTCCAAAGATTTTAGACCCAAAAGACGCAATTTTGGAAGTGACCCTTTCATCGATTTGCACAAGCGACTTGCACATTATTCATGGGCAAGTGCCAAGGGCAAAAAACAGCATTGTTCTAGGGCATGAATACGTGGGAAGAATTGCTCAAGTGGGCTCTGAAGTTAAAAAATTAAAAGTTGGCGACAGGGTGAGCGCCAATTGCGAAACTTTTTGCGGCGAATGCTATTTTTGCAAACGGGGCTATATCAACAATTGCGAAGTCGGCGGCTGGGAAATTGGCTGTAGGCTTGACGGCTGCCAAACAAAATTTGTTCGCGTGCCTTGTGCAGATAACGCGCTTGACATTTTACCTGATAATGTGACCGATTTGAATGCTCTGTTTGTGGGCGATGTTTTAGCAACGGGCTATTTTGGTGCAGAGATGTGCGAAATTAAACCCAATGACACTATTGCAGTGATTGGCACAGGCCCTGTTGGAATGTGCTGTATGATGTGCGCTCGTGCTATGGGGGCGAACAAGATTATTGCAATTGACATAAATAATTCAAGGCTCGAAATTGCAAAAAAACAAGGAATTGCGGATTATTTCTTAAATCCTAATGAGTGCGATATTTTGCACGAAATAAAAGCGCTTACCTCAAAAAGAGGTGCGGACAAAGTGATTGAAGCAGGCGGCACCCCTGAAACTTTCAAAATGAGTTACGAAATTGCGCGCGCCAATGCAATTGTTGCTGTTGTTGCGCTCTATGAAGAAAATTTGACACTTCCGCTCCCTCAGATGTATGGCAAAAATTTAACCTTTAAAACAGGCGGAATTGACGCCATTCATTCAAAAAAACTAATAGAATGGATATCTGAAGGGAAAATCAACACGGATTTTTTAGTGACGCACACATATAAGCTTGATGACATAATGGAAGCTTACAAACTTTTTGAAAGCAAACAAGATGGCTGCATAAAAATTGCAATTGAGCCATAGTTGTAGGCTGCAATTCTACGCACCTTAATTGCAACAAACACGTAGGTTGGGCATACTTGCCCAACATCGCAATTTTAACCGTCATGCTGAACTGCGGATTTTTGGCAGGGCGGATACGGAGAACGTAGGTCAGGCAGTGTCTGACAAAACTATAAGCACACCCTACCCCTATGACTCATCAGCTGGTAAGATGCTGAAACAAGTTCAGCATGACGAAATTTTATTGCAAGCTGCTACCCCTGTCATCCTGAATTTATTTCAGGATCTTACAAGTATTGCGCCTTGGCATATTTTCTTATTCTTTCATTTTTCTTTCATTTTCCTTTCTTTTTCGCTCATTCGCCGCAAGGAAAAGAAAGCCCGTAGGTCAGGCATTGCCTGACAAACCAAAACCGTCATCCTGAATTTATTTCAGCATCTTATGAGCCTTGAGGCGCAATAAATAATTTTTGAGCTCCATCAATTAGTAAGATCCTGAACAGCTTGAAAATTACGGCTTCACCTTATTTTCTACGCTTTCAGGATGACGGTTTATATATTTAAGTCGCCCAGCAAGTATGCCCAACCTACACCTAGGCGGCGCAAAATCATGATGTTGGGCAAGTATGCCCAACCTACCCCTGCGGATTTTTGGCAGGGCGGATACGGAGAACGTAGGTCAGACACCGCCTGACAAACCAAAATGCCATAGCGTCAAATAACTTGCGCGTATAACCCTACCTCAAATTCCCCACTGAATTATAAATATTCAAAAGCGAGGTGCTGTTGATATCCCTTGCGGTCATAAGCAAGCTTGCGGCTGCGTTTTGAAGAATTTGCGCTTTTAAAAGTTCCATGCTTTCTTGCGCGATGTCTGCGTCCACAATGGTTGAATGCGCCGCAGTAATATTGATTTGCGCAACTTCATTTGCACTATACGCTGAATCCAATCTATTTTTTGAAACCCCAATTTCGCCAAGCTTTTTGTTCAAAGTTTCAATAACTTTGTCTATATCTTCAAGCGAAGCCCTTGCGCTATCTGCATTTAAGACATTCAAGTCAATAATTGGGATAACAAAACCTGTGGAAACTTCAATTGTGGAATTTGAATTTGCTTCTGTGCCCACTTGGAATACAAACGGGTCAGCTTCTTTCCAAAGCTCGTTGCAGTTTGTGATTGTGGTGTTTGTTCCGCCATTTGTAATTATGTCGTACCCTTCGTCGCCATCAATTGCATTAGAGTCGCCCAAAATTGTTGCACTGTCGTTATCTGCGCCAAGGTCAATGTCGTTTCCATTCCCATCAACAAGCACGGTGTCGCTTCCGCCTTGAGTTGCAATTGTGTTACTGTTACCTATCACTTTGATATAGTCCGCGCCATCGCCTGTCACAAATCCGTTATTATTACCATAGCCTGTGATGGTGTTATCACCATTGCCTGTTGCGAAAATATTATCATCGCCCGTTGAGGTTATTGTATTGTTCCCATCGCCCATATGCAGAATGTTTCCGTCGCCGTTTGAGGTTATTATATTATCGCCATTGCCTATTGCGAAAATATTGTTATTCCCAACTGTTGTAATTGTATTATTACCATCGCCAAGTTCGATATCTGAATTATTTGAACCATTTATTATAATTGTATTGTTTCCGTCGCCTGCCACAATTTCGCCGTTATTTCCTGTCGTATTTATAATAATTGTGTCATCGCCTCCGCCGGCGACAATTCCACTTATGTCAGCATCTTCAAGAACGCCGTTTAATATAATCGTGTCATTTCCTGCGTTGCCTGCCACATCTGCATTTTTGCCAAATATTGTAATTTTATCATTGCCAGCACCTCCTAAAGCGCGTGAATTATCCCCATACACCAAAATTGTATCGTTGCCGGAGAGTCCGTATGCTCTTGAATCGTTTCCGTTTATTGTGATTTTATCATCCCCAGCATTTCCGCGCACCGTGCAATCATCCCCGTTTGAAATAATTGTATCATCGCCATAGCCGCCAAATGCTTGGCTTGAATTGCCATTTAATGTTATAACATCATCGCCATCGCCACCAGAAACATACCCATTATCCCCATTATGCACAATAATATCTTTTAAATTTCCGCCATAAAATTTTGTTTCTTCCCCATTTATAACCACATTATTTTCTTGGTCAGCTGCTGATGTTATGTCAAGGTAATCCCCATCGAGCGTAATAACCCCGCTTCCTTCGTCATAATTATATGCAAAAGTTTGCGCGCTTGAGTCTAAATTTTGAATAGCGTATGTTTTCCCTGCAATCACAAATTCAATTGTTTTGCCTGCGGCAATTTCAAAATCGCCCGTGTTTCCGTATGTCACAATCCTTGAATATTCGTTAATATTGTAATTTACATTATCCACGCCAAGCTCTAATGTGTTTGCGCCTGCGCCTGCTGAAACCGTGTTCCCTGCGGCGTTCACAATAATTGTGTCGTCGCCTGCATTACCTTCAATTGCGCCTACATTGTTTGCAGAATTAACCGTTATTGTGTCTGCGCCATCTCCCCCTTTAACCCAAGAAGAGCTGTTATTTAAAACGCTGTTTAAAATAATGTTATCGTCGCCTGCCCCGCCTTCAGCTCTTGCGTTTACACTATTTACATAAATTGTGTCATTTCCCGCTTCGCCATAACCATAATCTTGCGCGCCGTTTAAATAAATTGTGTCGTTGCCATCTTGCCCGTATGCATAAGATTTTCCACCTTCAATTGTGATTGTGTCGTCACCGCCTCTGCCATAAGCGGCAGATGATTCGCCTGTCATTTTTATTGTGTCGTTTTCATCGCTTCCATAAAAATACATATAATCGCCATTTACGACCACGTTATTTGCCTGCCCCGCGGCTGATGTTATAGTAAAGCCTGAGCCGTCAAATGTCATCTGCCCTGTGGTTTCATTGTAATCGAATTTTAAAATGGAAGACAATGTGTTTCTGTTGTATACCGTGTATGTTTGCCCGAGGATATCAATTTCAATCGTGTCAGAACCTGCAATTGCAATAGAGCCTTTTTTAGGAAGCATGTTCTCGTAACCTTCAATGTTATAGCGGTATGTGCCGCTCGCGTCGCCTAAAAGCCTGTTCATGCCAGCGTTTCCGTCCACAAATGCACCTGAAACACCATCTGCAACCGTGAAATCATCGTCCCCATCGCCCCCAACAATGTTTCCTGCATTGTTTGCGTTGATGTATGCGGTGTCATCCCCTGCGCCAAGGTCAGTAACCCATCCATCGTTTGAAGCATTAAGATACACAGTGTCGTCGCCATCTCCTGCATAAATTGAGTTTCCGCTCTTGTTCATTGTGATGGTGTCAGCTCCGTCTCCTGCATATATATAGTTTACAGAGCCATTTACCTCGATTGTGTCGTCGCCATCGCCTGTGTAAAGGTTGGTATATGCAATTCCATCCGCAATAGTTACCGTGTCGTTCCCTGCCTGCGTATAATATTGAGGTCGATTGTTTACGCTGCCTGAACGTAAAATGTTTAAAGTGTCATTTCCATCCCCTGTGTAAATTTGCGAATTATAGGTAACGTATGAATTTACAATATCATCGCCATCGCCTGTGTATAAATAAACATTGTTGCCAGATATTGTTATTTTATCGTCTTGTCCATCATGCGCGGTTACTGTTATTGCATTTGAATTGTGGCCAGAATCAAATGTTATAAACCCTGTTGTTGTATCGCATGAATATTTAAGTTTAGACACATTGACGCTGCCGCTTGAATATCGACTTTTTATCGTGTAGCTTGCCTCGTGTTCAGTTCCTTCCATAAATGTAAGATCAAATGTTTCGGTTGGTTTTAAAAATAGCGTGCCCTTTGATGGAAGATAGTCGCTATAACCTGAAGCAGAGCAATTTATGAACCCTGTGGATGTGCTATTGGTTGTGATGGTAAGGCTGCTATTCCCCCCCCCGTTGATGATATTGTTGTTTTTGCCGCTTGCAACCGTGATATTGGCGCTTCCTGATGAAGAACAAGAAACATAATTATTTTCTGATTTTATATTAATTGTGTCTTCCCCGCCGTTTGTATAAATTGAGTTGTAGTTGCTAGCCAACGTAACAGTATTTTTTCCTGTGCCAAGGTTTACTGTTGTTTGTCCGCCTCGCACCGTTATATTGTCTTCTCCGCCAGAGCCGCCGGTGTATATCATATCCGAGTTATTAAGAATAACATTGTTTATTTGATTATCTGCAGCCACGATATTGGCGTAGCTTCCACCAAACGTAACCGTTTTAGTTGCGGCGTTATATGAATACCAAACACTTAAATTACCAGGCACAGATACTGTATAGACCTTATCTTCAAATTTTAAGTCAACTTTATTGGTTCCAAGCAAAATTTCGCCAGACATTGGGTTATGGTCTTCAAGCCCAGAGATGTTATAATATCCTGTGTTTGTGCCATTGTCTGTCATTGTGTTTGTGCCTGTATTACCAAGCAAAAAATTTCCATCGCCTTGAACTATAAAATTATCGTCGCCTGCTTCCCCGTAAACCGTGTTTTTGTTTCCATTTACATAAATTGTGTCATTTCCCGTGCCTCCAAAAGCTCTACCTAGATTTTTGTTTAAATATATGGTGTCGTCGCCATTGCCACCGTGCATTGCTGCCCAGTACTCAGTTGTTGTGTTGTCAATTATCGTGTCGTTGCCATTTTCACCGTAAATATGTATACTTGTCCCATTGCCATTAACCTCTATTCTATCGTCCATATCGCCTGCGTATACAAAAGTATAGTTTCCAGCATTGTTAACAAGAATGTCATCTTCTTGGCCGGAGCCTGCTATGATTTCCATAGCATAAGTGTCAGAGATGGTGAGCCTTCCCGTTTCAGTGTTATAGGAATAAGAGCAGGTGTTTGCAGTTTTTCCGCTGCCCCAGTCTGTAAACGTATAGACTTTATCCCCAAAAGATAAGGTTTTAGATTTACCTGAAGAAAGGCTTATCGTGCCTTCAATCAGGTTTGAAGCGCTTCTTGAAGAGGCTCGTGTGGTGGGGTTTGCGCTTAAAAGGGAAACTTCGCCCTGTTGTTCGCCCTCATAAATGGCGCGCGCGATTGCGCCTTGAGATTGCTCGCTTTCATTGATTGCGCGCGAAATTGCGCCTTGTTGTTCACTCTGTGTGGTTGATGTTTGTGTAGCTGATGTAGTTAATGTGGCTGCGCTGTTTGCGCCATTTGCGCTTGGGGTGTAGCTTAAAAGAGATGTTGCCGCCGTTGTTTCATTATCGATAAAAGTTTCAGATTTATCTTTATAAATTTGTTGCCCGAATAAATTCACTCCGTTAAATTCAGTCGTATTCTTTGTTCTTACGATTTCGTCGAATAAAGAATCCACTTCCATTTGCATTGCACTTCTTTCTGTGTCTGAATATACGCCGTTGCTTGATTGAAGGGCTAAATTGCGCACTCTGTATAGAGAAGAGAGCATTGTTTTAATTGAGCCTTCTGCAATTCCAAGAAGCGAAACGCCTGTTTGAATGTTGTTGTTAGCTGTATTAAGTCCACGTTGAGTAACTTCCAACCCTTTTGATATCATAAAACCGGCAGCGTCATCGCCTGCGCTTTGTATCCTTGCGCCGGTTGATAACCTTCCCATAGCCGTTGCCAACCTATCGCTCGCTTGGTTCAGGTTATTTAAAAATATTAAATTGTCTGAGTGAACTTTAATTGCCATACTACGCTACTGTTGGAAGTACTGATAGCGGTAGTCTAAACTATGGCTATTATATATCGATAATATCTCTAGCTTGATTATAGATGTTTTTTGAGAGGTTTTAAAGGTTGCGGGGTGGGAAATAGTACGTTTGGGGGAGAGTTTGAATGGGGTGGCGCAAAAATATAATCTGTCATCCTGAAAGCGTAGAAAATGAGGTGAAGCCGTAATTTTCAAGCTGTTCAGGATCTTATCAAATAATGAAACATCACATTTATTTTTTTGTTCTTTTTCATTTTTCTTTCTTTGACACTCAAGCGCCGTAACGCAAAGAAAGAACCCCTTAGTTCTTACGCGAGCTTGCGAGTGTTAGAAATAAGGTGATACCTTTGGTAAAAACGAAACAAAAAGAAAGAAACATGGGCTCTTGCTTAGTTCCTGCCATTTTTCAAATTTTTATCTCAGAAATCGCAGTCGAGCTTTTGCGAAAAGCTATTTAACAAAAATATGCCCTGTGCGTTACAATTATAGCTGTGACCGCAAAACCTCTCCCTCTTTCTGCTTTTGTGATAAAAATTTAAAAAATTAGATTTATGACAGCGGCAAGGTGCGTTTATATTCACCAACGGTTTTGTTTCGTCAGGCTGTGCCTGACCTACGGGCTACGATTTTAACTTCACTCAGGTTCGCACACTCTGATGTGGCGGGAGCTGTCTTCCCCTATGCTTTTTGAGGACAACCCGTGTGCCTCAATTAATTCATGCTGAAGTTTTCTAATGTGCGTGGGTTGCGGCTCAAGGTCAATTGCTTCAGAACCTTCTTGAATTTTTGCAATCGCCGCACGGGCTTCATTCAGCGCAACTTCCGCTTCATCTAAATACCCAACAACAGGGCGCTCTTCCATATCCCCTTGGGTCAAATTAAGCGCGTCTTTTAGCACTTTTTGAATTTGTGACATAGAATTTGTGCGCACAAAAAACACCGGAAGATGATATTCATTTGCAACAGATAAAATTTTCGTGCCACCTTTTGCAAAATTCTTATGCGCAATTACAAAATCTGCGTCCTCAATATTCCGCACAATTTCAGCTGAAATATCAAGCCGCTCAATAATCTTATCCACAATCGAGCGAGAAACTGCGTAAATATAGAACTTTTTATGTTTTTTCGTCGCGTCAATATATTTCTGGCGATTAAAACCAAAGCTCAAAGAACTTTTTTCATCTTCTTTATGTTCTTTAGGCGCTTCCTCTTTGGAAGGCTGAATTGGGGTTGTTTGGTCAACTTTCCTAATTTCAGGAGTGATTGGCCAACCGCGCAAAATGTGGTCAACAGCCTCTGCCGTGTCTTTATAAACCGCAAGAGTGTTTCTATCTATAATTTCAATTACAATATCAAAAGTCGGGTGTTTTTCGCGCTCTAAAACAGTCTTTTGCGAGCCTCTGTGTTTTGCTTCATCGTCACCCAAAGTAACCGATTGAACACCGCCCACAAGGTCGTTCATAACAGGGTTTTTAATAAGGTTTTCAAGAGTGTTGCCGTGCGCTGTTGCAATCAACATAACACCACGTTCCGCGATTGTTCTTGCCGCTTGCGCTTCAAATTCGTTCCCGATTTCATCAACCACAATAACCTCGGGCGTATGGTTTTCAACCGCTTCAATCATAATGTCTTTTTGAAATTCAGGCTGCGGAACCTGCATTCTGCGGGCTTTTCCGATTGCAGGGTGCGCAACGTCGCCATCGCCTGCAATTTCATTTGAAGTATCGACAACTACAACGCGTTTTCCCATTTCATCTGCCACAAGGCGAGAAATTTCACGGAGTTTCGTCGTTTTGCCGACCCCGGGGCGCCCAAGGAAAAGAATACTTTTATTTTGTTTTACAAAATCTTGAATGCAAGCAATTGTGCCTGTAATTACTCTACCTATACGGCAAGTGAGCCCAATTACTTTGCCTTGACGGTTTCTTATAGCACTAATTCTGTGAAGAGTTCCGGGAATGCCTGAACGGTTGTCCGAAGTAAATTCTGCGACGTGGGACACAATATAGTCAATATCTTCGCGACTTGTGGCGTCGGAACCTATGTACATAATTTTTCCATTGCCAAACCTAATTTCTGGAATGCGCCCAATATCAAGCACAATTTCAATTGCGTCATCAAGCAGGCCGCTTTGAATATTTCTTTTAATTTTTTGAGGCAGAATATCAAGCAGAGCGTTTAAATCGTTGCGGAACTGAGTTTCGTTCATTCAAAGCCTTTCAAAAACTACTTCGAGCTAATAAGCTATCTATATTATAAACAATTTTTTGGAGTTTTACAACTTGTTAAAACTACTTCAATATATTTTTAATTATTTTATAAATCAAGACCAATTCTTTCTGTGTGGCAGAATTTATCAAAACTTCAATTTTTTCTTTTATGTTTTTATTATCAACGTGTGAAAAATTAAATAGATCTTCAATTTCAGCACCAAGAACCCCTGAAATGCTTTTAATGTGTTCATCTTTCGGAAAATGAAAACCGGACTCAATACGGCTAATGCTTCTTGGCTCAACCCCAATAGCCTCTGCTAATTGCGCTTGCGTAATTTTCTTTGCCACGCGCAATTCTTTAATTCTTTTTCCGAGTAAAACCTTGATATTCATAAAAACTACTTTCTATTACAAGAATACAGGTTTAAGAATGTATATAAAATTACGCAACACATCACTTTACTAAAATATTTATGTGGTAACATGGCATATATATTTCTTAAACAGGAACAAAAAATATGGAAAAGAATTGTTTATTAAAATTTTTAATCAACTTTGTGCCCTCTAAAGAAAAAAGAGCAGTTTTAAGAAACAAATACTTTGGAAACGAAATATTAGACAGGAGCGTTCCTGAAATTTTGAGAAACTATGAAAACTTCAAATACATTTACGACAAACAATGCGGAGTGGATTTAATATACAAAGAATTAATAAAGAATAAACCAAGCTTGGTGTGCAGATTTGGAACCTTGGAACTAGATATTTTGGACCAATTTATCAAAAATAATAAAATTAGAAAATATAGTTTTCAAAACAAATTTGGCATCACAAACAATGCAGGCTTTTTTCCTGCTGATGATAACAGCATTTCAAGGTTTGCGTCAGAAATGCTAGAAATTGTTCCAAACATTGATATTTTAGGAATTAATTTTTTTGAATCTGAATTCGAAATTATGAAAAAATTTGGCACAAACTATAAATTTGCCACAATCAACTCTATTGGCAGTTTGAACATCCAATCAGAAAAGCCGTGGTCAAGGGTTTTAAAAGGAAAGAAAGTTTTAGTCGTACATCCGTTTTCCAAAACAATAAAATCGCAATATGAAAAAAGGAAATTATTATTTAACAATGAAGATGTGCTTCCTGATTTTGAATTAATCACTTTAAAGGCCGTACAAAGCATTGCGGACGAAAAAGAAAATTTACCTTTTGAAACTTGGTTTGATGCATTAGATTATATGAAGGACGAAATATCTAAAATTGATTTCGATATTGCACTCATAGGCTGTGGTGCTTATGGAATGTTCCTAGCAAATTATTGCAAAGAACTCGGCAAAAAAGCCGTACACATGGGCGGAGCTTGTCAAATATTATTTGGTATAACGGGCAAACGTTGGGAAACAGAACAAATTATACCCACTAACGAACATTGGGTGCGCCCAAGCGAAGATGAAAGACCAAAAGGGTTAGAAAAAGTGGAAAACGGCTGCTATTGGTAAGTATGAAAAAATTAACAGTAATTACCGTCAACTATAATGAAAAAAATCTTGAAGAAACGCTCGAGAGTGTTGTAAATCAAACTTGGCAAGATTTTGAATGGATAGTTGTAGATGGCGGTAGCAGAAAAGAATTTCAAGATATTTTTGAAAAATATAAATACAGAATTAATAAATTCATTTCAGAGCCGGATGATGGCGTATATAACGCGATGAATAAAGGAATTCAACTTGCAAGCGGAGAATACTTAAATTTTTTAAACGCAGGCGATTCATATTATTGCACAAATACCTTAAAGGATGTTTACACTTATCTGAAAAATGGCAAAGCGGATGTTTATTGCGGAAACGCAAACCATATTCGCGAGGACAACGGCTTAAATTGGGTTAGTTCACTTCCAAAAAGAATTGACAAGGAATTTTTCTTTGAGGGAGGGGTAAATCATCAAGCAAGTTTTATAAAAAGAGAGTTGTTTGATAAGTTTGGTTTATATGATGAAAAATATAAAATCGTCAGCGATTATGAAAAATGGCTTGAATTTATTGCAAACGGAGCAAAATTCGAACAAATACCTGATATAGTTTCAAACTTTAAACTTGGCGGGATATCAACATCCGAAAGCCAAAGCAGCATTACAAATGAAGAATTAGATACAATAATATTAAAATATTTTTCAAAAGAAGAAGTTTTCAAATTGATACCGAGACTTGAAAACGAGAGAAAAATTAAAAATTCGTTTTTAAAAAATATTTTTTCTACAAGAAACGGTGCAAGAAAACAATATAAAGTTATTACTATACTCGGAAAAGAATTTTATCTCACAAAACATTGGGGGCTAATTTAAAAAAGCAACAAAGCAACTCTTTTGAGCCGCTTTTTATTATATTGCATTTTGGATTATTTTCCGTTTGTTTTTTGTGATAATGCCATACTCAACATTCATTTAAAATTAAAGTTTTTCCAAAAGAAGACGACATTAAAAATATCGAGGGTTACTTACTAATTTAAACGAGGTTTAAATATATGAATAATAAAAAAACAGCTTTCACGCTTGCAGAAGTACTTTTAGTACTTGCAATAATTGGTGTCATTGCAGCAGTCACAATCCCTGCAATCATGCAACAATCAAGCGAAAAGAAATTCGCAGCACTAGCAAAGAAAGCTCAATCAACTCTTCAAAATGCAATAGATTTAAAGATTGCAAGCGTGCCAATGGGGGCTGCAGAACATGTTGAAATTCTTCAATGGCTGTTGGACGGAGAAGAGGACGGAACAAGCACGCTTAAAGCAATTAAAAGAGATAGCGATACAAATGCAGCAGTAATACAAACTCCTGATGGAATGATATTTTACTCTTACGGCTAGGGAGGAAATGGCTGCTATACTGCAGGCGAAAGAACGCCTTTTGGGTGCACTTTTGTGTTAAATGTGGATTTAAACGGATCAGACGGGCCAACTAAAACCACCGTTGATTCTATTGACGCACGAAATTTTTCGGAAGATGTTGATATGGATAGCAAAAAAGCATACGACATTATTACGCTAACAGTAGAAGAAAACGGGGATGTCGGGGCATGCACCGGATGGAACAACCCATGCACGCGTTCAAGAAAATATTTAGGTGTGCAATAATCTGAATTTCCGCAATTTGTTAATACAAATTAAAAAAGCGACTCAAAAGAGCCGCTTTTTATTATATTGCATTTTTGGATTATTTTCCGTTTGCTTTTGCAATAATTTCTTCTTCAACGTTTCTTGGAACTTGTTCGTAGCATTTGAATTCCATAGAGAATGTGCCGCGGCCTTGTGTGTTTGATCTCAAGTCTGTAGCATAACCAAACATGTTAGCGAGCGGAACAATTGCTCTAACGATTACGTTGCCTGTGTTTCCTAATGGTTCTTGACCTTCGATACGGCCACGACGACGAGAAATGTCACCGATGATTGTGCCTGTGAATTCATCAGGAATTTCGATTTCAACTTTCATCATAGGTTCAAGAATGCATGGTTGAGCTTTTTTAGTACCTTCTTTGATTGCCATAGAACCAGCGATTTTGAACGCCATTTCAGAAGAGTCAACTTCGTGGTAGCTTCCATCATAAAGTTCAACTTTTACGTCAATCATAGGATAACCGGCTAAGATACCACCTTCAAGAGCTTCTTCCATACCTTTTCTTGCAGGTTCGATGTATTCTCTAGGAATTGCACCACCGACGATTTTGTTTTCAAATACAAAGCCTTCGTTTTCGCCTGCAGGGCTGATTTTAACTTTAACGTGACCATATTGACCTTTACCACCTGATTGACGGATGAATTTAGAGTCTTGGTCAGCGTTTC
>CAZMZD010000009.1:0-51388 GCA_964570895.1 uncultured Gammaproteobacteria bacterium | reverse complement strand
TGTGGAGAAGTGGCTGAGTGGCTGAAAGCGGCACCCTGCTAAGGTGTTAAGTGGAGTAATCTGCTTCCCGGGTTCGAATCCCGGCTTCTCCGAATTTTAAACCACCCAGATTGGGTGGTTTTTTGGTTGCAAGGCGCGCATAAACACATCCCGCAACTTATTTCATCAACAATTCATATATTTTTTCTGCAATTATTTTGTGTTGATGGGCTTCATAATGCAGCCCATCAAGCTGCGAAACTTGCGTGATTGCATTTAAATCTAAGTACTTACAATTTTTCTCTTTTGCTACAAGAGAATATATTTTAGGAAGTTTATGCGACTTATCAATTGAATTTTGGTTAAACATTTGTGAAAATATTGGGCTTAGAAGAACATTTTTTGTCAAAACACACGGGCACACAAGCAATATTTCAGCACATGGCGCCACATTATGCGCCATATTAATTAAATTCTCAACCCCATTTTTAATATCAATTTCTTCAAATTCGTAGCACATTTGCATATCATTTATACCAAGCGCAATTATTATATAATCCAAATCGGGCGACAAAAAAATCGGGAAAATTTTTGCGCCTGTTTGCATAATGCCAACAGAATTATCGCAAAAAGCCGTTCTGTTGTTGCACCCCGCTTCAATTATTTTCACACCAGAGCCGCATAATTTTTGCAAAACACCCGTCCAGCGAACGTTTTTGTCATACCTTTCATGCGTGGATGGTATATATCCATAAGTGTTACTATCGCCAAAACATAAAACCTTTTTCATAAAAAAATTGTAGCATAAATTCAAATACCTATACACAAAATCCAATAAAACTTAAATTTTGCATTCAAAGAGAGCAAAAGCGGTTTTCAGGCAAATTTTATACATCGCTTTTAACAATTAGTGGTGAATACAAACACGCCCTGCTGCTAGCAAAAAAATATCTTTAGGAGTTTTATAAGTAAGCAAGATAAAAAAAGAGGGTATTTATGCGAATTTCAAAAATCCAAACACCGATTGCGTTTAAAAGAGCGCTCACGCAAAACGAACTTAAAGACTACAAAAAGGTACTTAAAGAAGCTAAAGAAACCGTCGGGCAAACAGGCAAATCAATTTTTATTATGCCGACTTCTTGCTTACCGCAAGCAAGCAAATTAAACACCGGAATAGGGCACATAGCTTCCCCAAAAGCACAAGAATATTTTGATTATATGCATAATTATCTTGATTTTAATATCGTAGAAGATTTACCTGCGGGGCAAGTCAAAGACACAAGCGGAATGTATTGCGCGTATAACGGCTCTGCGCTTGGGCTTGGCAACCATCAAATATCACCTGAATTATTAACAACTCCTGAATATGAAAACTTGCTCACAAAAGAAGAGCTCACCGAAATTGCCAAAAACAACACGAGCCCAAAAAAAGATTCTATTGTTAATTTTAAAAACGTAATGGACGCCGATGGCGCACAAAACGCAGCACTCAAAAAAGCTTACGAAAGATTTAAAAAACTCGATGACTCATCGGAACTCAAAAAGCGATACACGGATTACGTGCGCGAAAATGATGATTGGTTAAGTTTTGAAAGAGAAGATGAACCTGATATTGATTTTTATAAATTCAAACAATTTCTTGCCGATGAGCATTTGAAAAAAGGGAAAGAAGAATTAAACAAAAAAGGCATAAAGCTCGCTGGGGATTGCTTAATCGGTTTTTCAAAAGACGAGGTCAAAGCATTTCCAAAAGCATTTAAAAAAGACCATTTCATAGGGCTGCCCGATTGGGAATTGCCCGCGTTGGACTATGACACAATCCTAGACAAAGATAGCGACGCTTACAAGCTTTTAAAACGTAAAATTCAATTATATGCAAAAAGATATGATATTATCCGCTTTGATGTCGCTTGGGCTTATGTAACTCCTGTTATTACACCTGATAACGAACGCAAGATTGCAGAAAAAAATAGAAAATACATGCAAGATTCAATCTTGAAAAACATTGAAGAATGGGTCAAAGAGGTGAAGGGCGAAGACTTTGACTTGAAAAATTTGATTTATGAATTTGACGCAGATGGAAAAGATTTTCAGGCGTTTAATAGCGATGATACGTTAATTAAGCCACTGCAAGACAGGGTTAAAATATACGGCAATACTTATATGCATAACGAGCCTGGGGACAAGTGGGGATACAACAAAGCATTTTTAAATAGAGGTTGGTCGCCTGATGAATATATTTTAGGGGTTGGAAACCATGACCCGCAGCCACTTAGGCAAATTGCAGAAAACAAGATTGAAAGAATCAGATATTACGATGAGGATGAAGATAAATACGTAATACGCCGCGAAAACCATAAGCAAGGCGCAATAAAACCACTATCAGAAGAACTTTCTCTTGATGCAAACAAATTGCAAGACCCTGTGGAATTTTCAAAAGCTAAATTTGCAGAACCTATGATGTCAAAAAATAATCAATTTTTCTATATGGATGTTTTCGGGCGCAGGGAAAGATTTGATATGCAAGGTTTTAACGAAATAATACACCCTGAAAAAAACTATGCATACAAAGTTCCGGAAAATTTCCAAAAAGCATATCACTCCGCGCTTGAAAAAGGCTTTGGCTTCAACATTATGGATAGCTTGCAAAAAGTTTTTAAAGCAAAAGGCTATGACAAAGAAAAGCCCGAGCTGTATGAAAAAATAAAAAAATACAATAATATTCTATGCGAAAAAACTTCCAAAAAAGCTTAATTGCCGCGCTAAAACATTTATTTTACGGTAAACGTAGCGCTCACGGTTGCAACAACTTTTTTCTCGATTGATGATGTGTCGTTAATTCCATAGTCGTTAACTTCTGTGGAATCAACAGGAACTATTTGGAAAACGCCCATTCTTGCGCTATTCATCACGCCAATTTTGCCGTTTGTGCCAGCGACCATACTTTTTGCGCGCTCTTTTGCGTTTTTAGCAGCTTCGCCAACCATTTTGACTTTTATGTCATCGAGGTTTGATACGAAATATTGCACACCTTCTGCGGTCAAATTTATGTCTTTATTGATTAATTCATTAACATGTTTTGAAATTTCGGTGATTTTATTAATGTCATTTGATTTAACCGTGATTAATTGATAAACGGTGTATGTGTCTACATCGTTTGTCATTCCGCCATTTGGAAGCCTTTTGTAATTTTCATAGCTGTTAATTGAGCCTGTTGTAATATCCGCTTCCGGCACGCCTTTTGCAATTAGAAAATCTTTGATTTTTTTCATGTCAGAATTTAGGCGAGTGTAACCTTCCTTCAAGGTGCTTTTTGTTGTTTTAACATTAATTGTCCAAGAAGCAGAGTCTGACATAACTTTTTGGCTTGCGCTTCCTGTCACCCTGATTGTTTGATTTTGCATTTTTTGGAATTTAACAACCGCATTGGATAAAATACAAGTCGAAAAAACACACCCAAGGGCAATTGCCACCCCTAATATTGCAACTTGATAATCTTTAATTTGCATAATTAACACCTTTCTATTCAAAAGTATTTGTTAAAATATGATAGAAAATTATACAGTTTATGTCAATATTTATCTTGTGTGCGCAAACAAAATTATCTTAAATAAGTTTGTTTGAAGGTTGATTTTTTAGGGATAAAATCGTTAATTGAGCGCACATCAATTTCATCGTTGTTGTTTATTGTTATAACAAGCGTTTCGTTTTCTTTATCTATGGCTTTTATTCTGCCGAGCGTTTTAAGGCTGACTATTCCGTCGTCCACAATTCCGCCTTCGCACTCTGTTTTGTTGTCGCCGTAATAAGCAATAATTTCAGGAGTCACTAAATCACCGGTTTCTTCAATTGATTTCGTCATTGCAAGCTCAACAGGTTCCACAAACCATCTCTTAGACCAATCTATTTTTGAAGCACTATAAACTTTGCCGTTAACGCAAATTCCCGCGCCAACTTTTTGTTTTGAATAAGGAGTGAAATTATCAACCCCATAAGCATTTTTTGCCTCTTTTAAGACGTTTAAAATGTTTTCGTTTGTTAGATTTTTTTCATCTGCAATTCTTTTTGCATCTTCCGTAAAAACAAGCGGCATTTCATCAAGTTCCATATCTGCTTTTGAATCAATCAAATCAATCCCTCTTGCAGGCAAAGCTTCTTTTAGGGTTTTAAATTCTAAAGACATTTTATTTGTTTCTTTATCTTTTGTGAAAAACACTATTTTTGTGTTGTCATCGAGAAAACGGGCAGTGTTTAGCCAGCTTAAACAATCCGCACAAGGAAGCGAAGCATTCGAGTCTTCCCCTATGTTTTTCGCTGTAGACATCGCTATATATTTAATTTTGAAATCTTTTTGAGTGGCTTTTGTGTCGTTTTTATTGACTAAATTTTTTAGAAAATCATTGAAAGCAACAATAATTGCAGACCTTTCGCCGCAAATTGAAGATATATCATTTCTTGTGTTATTAAAATTTGTTGCCAAGTGCCATGAATTATCTGCTAAACACAAGTTGCTCGAAAAGCCCACTTGGGCAATGTTTCCTGTTTCAACATTCTTTTTCGCAAGCTCATGCCCTTCAAGCAATTTTTCAACAAAAACAGCTTTTTGTTTGTCACTTATTGAAATAGGAGTCGAAGATTTAACCTCCATATCAGCAACATTCAGCCCATATTTTTTAGTCAACGGGAATTCAGAAGCAGAGCTTGTTTTTTCAAAAGTATCTTCAACTTTTCTGTTCCCCAAAAAAGCAACGGGCACCATTTTAGAAGAGTTAAACCCGTAAGCTTTTGTTTGAAAAATTTTTACAGCACCAACATTCATATATATTTATAAACATGAACAAAAAATTTTTTGCCACCTATATACAAATTTAATTAAAATTTTAAAAATTAAGCGCTCAATGTAGCAAAAAATCAAACAATAATATATAATGACCCTATGGCAAATTTTTTCTATAAAGCAAAAAATAAAAACGGCGAGATAACACAAGGCAATTTTAGCGCCGCAAGTTTATCAGACGCTGCAAGCAAATTAGAGCAAAAAGGCTATGTAATTCTTGAGATTAAAGAAGAAGCTCAAAAAACTTCATCCGATTTTTCAAACGTTAATTTTTCAAGCAAAACAACGCTTTCAATTCAAGAAAAAAAGGATTTTTTCAATTCTTTTTACTCATTGTACAAATCCGGCTCTTCCGTGCTTCAAACTTTTGAATTAATACGCGACTCGTCAAAAAGCGAAAAAGTAAAAGCGCTTTGCGCAAAAATTTTAATAGGAATTAAAAAAGGCTATTCCTTAAAAGACTCTATGAAACCCTGCTCAAATGCTCTTGGCGCAGCATATACAATGCTTATCGTCGCAGGCGAAGAATCAGGCAAATTAGAAGAAATTTTATCAAGCATTATAAAAAATTTAATAACACAAGAAAAAATCAAAAATGACGTGATATCTAAATCCGCATATCCTGCTTTAATGCTTGTTTTGGCGATTTTTGTTGCACTTTTATTCAAAACTTTTATTGTCGAAATTTTCACACAAAGCGCTTCCGGAGCAAAAGTTTGCATAACAGCAATTGCACTTAGAGCCGCCATGCAGATAGCAATTGTCTTTCTTGCGCTTGCAGGAGTAGTTTATTTAATATTTAAAAACAAAGCGCTTCTATCGAAAATAACTTCAAAACTTACCGCATTTAAACCAATAAGAAATTTAGTTCAAAATTATTCATATTCAAATTTCTTTTCAGTGCTCACCCTTGCATACACCGCAGGGATTTCAATTGGGGAAGCCCTAAATTTAGCGGCTTCTGTTGTTAATATGCCTGAAGACGCCAGAATATTAAAAATTGCTTCAAGCAGAGTGCAGCAAGGTTGCGAATTAACAACCGCGCTTAGTGCCACAAATTTATTTTCAGAATATGCAATTTCTCAAATTGCAACAGGCGAAAAAGCAGGTGAGCTCGAAAAAATGCTCCATGCTGTTTCTTACGATTACGAATCTAAGTTAAAAGTTTCGTTGGAAGTTATGTTAAAACTTTTAGAACCTGTAATGATTTTAGCTGTCGGCATAATCGTGCTCATTGTTGCAGTAAAAGGCTATCAAGCATACTTTTCATTCTTGTTCGCATTTTAACTTCGCTTATTGGAGTACGGTTTCGCACAAGCCCGCCAGCTCTTCGCGGCCGCACATGTGCCTCACACACCTTTGCCCTCGCTCGCTCTTGCTAAGCGCAGTCGCGCCATAGCTCGAGTTTCACTCGGGTGCAAAGATATCTTCTTGCGTTAGTGCGATTGCGTCTTTGCAGTATAGCACATTGTTAAATTCAGGTATGCCGCCTAAAAGCCCGTATGTTTTAATTAAAGTTTTAAACTCATCTTCATTAATTGTGCAGTTTTTGAATTCCGCATTTTTATAATTATTTTTTATAGAATACAATGTGTTATCGGTTTTCATGCTCTCGGTGACGCCAATTGTGCCCTGCCTCATCATAGTTCCGATTTCAGCGATAAATTCCGTTGCGTTTGTCGCTGCATATCTTGAAACCTTATCTTCAATTAATTTTTTAAGCTTCTTGTCTTTAAAAATTATATTATATTCAGCTTTTTCAATTTTGCCTTCAAGAATTTGCCCGTCGCAATCTTTCATAATTTCGCCGCCATAGATTAAAGCATAGCCTGTTTTTCTTTGCCCGAGGGATTTTCCTGCGAGATAATCTTTCCTGTGCTGCATTTCATGAAACAGTCTTTTTGCAAAATTTTCTTTATTTTTCGTTGGACGTATAACAATTTCTTCCGTTTGGCAATATTGCCCAGCCACGCCATCTTGTATAAAGTTTGTAAGGACAATGGATTGTGGTATATCTTCAAGCGGAATGTCATCAAAAATTTCAATACAATTTTTTATGACAACAGGATCTATGTTGTGGTCTGCATATATTTTTTTGCCTTCAAATTTTTCTTCGTATTCTTTTAGCGCATTGCTTAATTTTTTTGACGCTTTTCCATAAACGACATTGTTTATAGAGTCAAAATGATTTGCAATATGGCCATGTTTTAGTTTTATGTTATCTATATCGCCAATTAAAACGCCTGTGCTTAAATCAAAATCCGTTGCTTGCAGAAAAGATTTTTCAAAATCAGGAGATTTTGTGTTTAATTTTATTTTTTTGCCGTTGATTGTGCACGTTGCACCGGATAATTTTTCTTCATCAAAATCAAATTTCACAGATTTTGTATCATCATCAACATTTTTTATAACAACTTGCTTTAATTTTTTATCTTCATCGAGCACAAATTCAGTCTTTTTGTATGTAGTGTAAGGGTCAAAATTTGTGGTCAGAATGCCATTTTCTTCTCTTGCTGTTTTTTGCTCATCGCAGATAATATCACACTCCGCGTTAAACCTTTGGAATATTTTATCTTTTGCGCTCACCGCATTAGGGCTTTTAAAAAATTTATCGCCAGCCAAGCTTTTAAACTTATTCAAGCCGGAAGCAAGCCCTCTGTTTTTATTTAAGTCTTTTTCGTTACCCGCAAACGCCGGTTTACCCAAAGGAGGGGAGAACATTTTATTTTGATATATCTTTATAGAGCTAATTTGCATAATTTTATAAAACCGCTAAAAATTATTTTTGAACATCTTACCTTTTTATAAAAATTGGGCGCAAAATTTATTATTTAGAAGTTTTATACAGACACAAACAATTTGGAGAAAGAAATGCAAGTAAGATTTAACACAAATAGCTATTCAAAACCAACATTTGGCATGGCGACACTCACAAAACAAGGCACAGAAGTTGCAAAACAATTTATGGACGAAATTCCAAACCTTGCAGACGGCGGCGGCGCGCTTGTTATAAAGAATTTAACTCCTAAATTTTTGCGAGCAATTGCAAGCGAACACGGCCCTGAGGCAGGGCAATTTCTTGAAGACTTTTTCAAACAAGGAACAGGTAATTTCAAAATTAACAATGAAGCTTTTGTTAGAAAACAAATTCTGCCTGCAAGAAGCTACCGCGCAATTAAGAATTTCTTAAAATGGCAATGCCAAGACGCGACACGAAAAAAAGCAAAACTAGACACAACAAAGCAAACTCAAAAAGGGAAAATGGTTATCAACCATTTGATAGAAATTTTTGACAAAAACATTGCAAACGACAGACTTTCAAGAAAAGAATGCCAAAAAATCTTAAAACTTGCGGAACCATATATGCAAGCAAGCGAAGTTGCGCCAAGAATTGCAGTCACTTCAAGCAAACTTTACTCAAAATAAAATAAGAAAAGTAACAATTTTAAAACTCCGATTTACAAATATATTTGTGGATAATAGAATAGTAAAATATATTTAGAATAATTGGAGTTTTTATTATGAAAAAATTATTATCAATCGCGCTTTTGGGCGTAATGTTATCATTTACCGCGCCATGTTTTGCAGGCACACACGGAACAGCAGGGCAAGTTTCAAACAGGAGTATCGGTGCTTCTCTTTGCTCGCTTATTCTTTGGCCAGGGATTGGGCAATTTGTTAACGGCGCAGACACAGACAAAAATGTTACTCACGCAGTTCTTGGCTTAACAGGCGTTTTCAGATTTTGGTCTTTCTACGACGCACTTGTTGACAGAAAAGGCGGAGTTTGGCATAACAGAATTTAATTCGCTCGAAAAAACTACAAAATAATTTAAAAATAGCTATGTTCTACGCGACATAGCTATTTAAGTAGTTTTGATTTATTTGTTTATAAGCGCTTGCAGCCGCTTTTTGAACAAAATTTTGAATTTTATTTTTATAAGAATTTAAATTATTATTTTCAGTCAGGTTATCTTCTAAAACAGTGTTTAAATTTGAACCAACAGATTGCAAAGATTCGGAAACTGCTTCATCCGATTTTTGCGCATAATACTGTTGAATTTCTTGAATTGTGACTTCGCCATCACCGTTTAAATCCATCGGATCATCAGACTCATCTTCCGTTTCGCTTGTGCCAGAGGCACCACCTGCACCACCTGCACCACCTGCTGCGCTTGCGCCGCCTGCGCCACCTTGAGGAGCACCCGCTTCAGTTGGATTAGGAGTTGAAGAACCGTGCGAACCTACGCCATTTAAATTTACAGTTATTTTTGCAGGTGTTTCTGCCATTCCGTCGATATCAATTCCTGATGGCATACCAAGCTCATTATTTACCGCTTGATACAACCAGCGAGAATCGCTTTCAGTGGATGTTTTTAAAGGCTCAACCGTATCTGAAATGCTATAATAGGAACTCGCAACAGAAGAAAGCTCTCTCAAATCTTCTTGAGGAGAAGTTGCCTTCTGAGTGTTGAAAATCCCAGAAGTTGCCATATAATTGGAAAATCCGCCGATTGCTGATACCACGTGATAAGTCCTATTATTCCATTCCTACACAAAAAGTTTCGCACTTTTGGCGAAAATTTTCATCATTCATGTAGTTGATTAAGATTTTTTTATAATATCAGCAAGTTCTTTAAAACTGTAAAAGTCTTTCACAACGGAAATTTCAACCCCACATTCGCGCTTGATATCTGAAATTTCAAGCCCGTCAATAAATTGTTCAGAACCTTCTTTTAACATAACAGAAGGCAGCGCAATTCTTTTTGGCGGATTTTGCATATTTTTTAAGGTGTAGATAATGTCGCCTGCCGTTATAAGCCCCGTGACTGTAATTCTTTCGCCAAAAAACCTGTTTTTAACTTCAAGCACAGAGAGTTTAAGCCCTTCAATTTGCAATTCGTCTGCAATATTATCAAAAATAAATTTTGAAATTGAACCTGTTATAATTCCGAGCTCAAGCGGTTTTTTCAGTTTCTTGGGCAAAGTTTTTTTGCGCTTTTCAAAATCATCAAGATAAAGCCTGATTGAGCCAACCCCGTCTTCAATTTGCAAAAATTTTCCATAATATTTTTTTGGGGGAATTTCTTTTTCAGCAAGAAGAAAAATCTCGTCTGATGCCATTGCGATATTTTTTTTCATATCGGCATTAAATTTATCCAATTGTTCAATAATATCGATTGCGCCTTCTTTATCAAGCCTTTTGAGTTGATTGCAGTGGTGCTTTGAAATACCAACAGGAACAACTGCCAATGATTTCAGGTGTTTTTTATATTTTTTCAAATCAGAAAGCGTCCTTGCAAGCTCCGCTTTGTCGTTAATATCAGGGCACAAGACAATTTGCGCGTGAAAATCTATACCAATTTTTGAAAGCCTATCCAGATTTTCAAGAATTTTGCCCGCATTTTTGTTTCTTGTCATAGAAACGCGAAGTTCAGGGTTTGTCGTGTGAATTGAGATAAAAAGCGGTGAAAATTTAAAAGTTTCAAGTCTTTCCCAATCTTTTTCGCGAAAATTTGTAGTTGTGACATAAGTCCCTTGAAGGTAAGACAAGCGCCAATCATCGTCTTTAACATACAAACTATCTCGCAAATTATCGGGCTGACCGTCCACAAAACAGAAAATGCACCTGTTCGCGCAAGGTATAACCCTATCGAAAACAGCTGTTTCAAAGGAAATTCCTAAATCTTCGCCATAATCTTTTTCAAGTTCAATAAGTTCTTCTTCGCCATTTTTCTTTTTAACAAGAATTTCAAGTTCCTCATCTTGCACCAAAAAACTGTACTCTATAAGGTCTGAAGGGATAGAAGAATTTATTTCAAGAATTTCATCGCCCATCTCGAGCCCGAGTTCGTCTGCAATTGAATTTGGAATAACAGAAGATATAACCGCGCCAAGCCTTTTCATTTTACCTCGTCTAATTGTAATAATAGGTCTTGAACGTGAGTTTTGGTTGAAGATAAAACTGCAAGCTGATTGTTTTGAAGGGCAAGATACGGATTATTCAAGGTTTCGTCCAACCTATTTTTCAAAACCAAAAGATTATCTTTTAATTTTAATTGCAACTCTTTTTTGAAGTCACCCGTAAATGCTTCAGACATAATCATAAAAGTTGAAACTTCGCGAAGAACATTTGCAAGCCCCGTAAATTTATAACTCATAACAAGCTCATTAAAATGTTTTAACCCCTCTTGGGTTATGGAAAACTTTTTAGAGAGCATTCCACCTTTTGAAAATTTTTCATCACACGCAAGCAAACCTTTTTCTTGCATTTTGTCTAAAATCGGAGAAAGCGAGCCGACAGACGGTTTATAATACGGGAAAAACAACTCTTCGATTGCTTTTTGAAGACTGTAAATTGTAAAATCGTGCCTTTTTAAAATATATAAAACCAAAATCTCGTTCATAGGCAACCTTTTCGTCAAAAAAAGGAGACACCCGGATTTGAACCGGGGATAAGAGCTTTGCAGGCTCCTGCCTTACCACTTGGCCATGTCTCCAAATACATTTATTATAATATATAAGACAAAGCTTATTGTCAATTGAGCTCGTCTAAAATCGTCTGTTTGACCTTTCTCCTTGAGTCTTCTCTTTTCTTTGTTGAAATTTTAGGAGCAAATTTTCCTTGATGTTCTTTAAAATTTGCCTCTTTTTTAATGCTTATTGTTTTGATTTTTTCCCTGTAAGAAAGTGCTTCCTCAAGGAATTTCAAGTAACTTTCATACCTTAAAGTGCCGATTTTATCCTTGTTATCAATCACGGCACAATGCGCTTCGTCTTTATGCAAGCAATTTTTAAACTTACAGTCTTGGGTGTAGATTACAATATCATCAAAAAGCTTAACAAGTTCTTCTGGCGTTAAAAAGTCAAACGGCACTTGCGAAAACCCGGGGGTATCCACAATTTTCATATCGTCTTTTTCGATAATTTCCACGTGGCGCGTTGTGTGCATTCCTCTTTTTGTTTTATCGCTCACAAGGTTTGTTCTTCTTAAATTTTCACCCGCCAAAACATTTATGAGCGTTGATTTTCCAACTCCTGAAGCACCAGCGAAGGCAGTCAATTTTCCTTTTAAATATTTTCTTAGCGGCAAAATTCCTGTTTCTTCTTTTGCTGATGTAAAAAATATGTCATAGCCAAGGTCGGAATATAATTTCATTATGTCCTTTTCAAAACCGAGGTTTTCCTCTAAATCCTCTTTATTAAAGCAAATTGCAGTTTGAATGTTATAATATTTTGCAAAAATTAAATATCTGTTCAGCTGAATTAAATTAAGCTCCGGTTCTTTAAGCGCTGAAACTATAAGAAGAGTGTCGATGTTTGCAACATGCGGCCTTCCAATTTGATTTTTTCTATTTAAAAGCGCGCTTATTGCCCCGTTTTCAAACTCAACATAATCCCCCACCCAGACATCAATTTTTTGCTTTTTGATGTTTTCGCGAAGTTTGCATTCAAAAACAGAGCCATTATTATTTACATAATAAAAATCAGAATGTATTTTAAAAACTTGCCCCTGCATATTAATACACTTCTCTTGTGAGCACTTCAACCCGCTCTAGCGCATATGAATTTTCTTCTTTAAGGTCAGCGTTTTTACTCAAGAATGTTTCAAAAGCTTCGAGCGCTTTCTTTTTGTCGTTTATTTTTTCATACAAAACGCCAAGCCTGTAATAAGACATTGTGAACTCTGAATTTGCTTTAATCGAATTTTCATATTCTCTAATTGCAGATAAAACTTCGCCTGCGTCTTCTTTATTTTTGCCTTTAAAATAATAAAGTTCAGCATTATCAGGAATTTTTTTAAGCCCTGCTTCAATGATTTCATCTGCTTTTTTATAATTTTTCAAATCGTTTTGCATAAATGCCGCGTTTAAAATATCGTCTGTTTGCTTTTGCACAACGACATTCAACAAAGTTCTTGCAGGAACATTTTTTGGCTCAATTTTAAGAGATTTTTGAAGATAAACACGTGCATTATCTAAATCATTTTTTTCATAATAAACCATTGCAAGGGCGTATGTGGCATTAAAATTATTTTTGTTAATCTCAAGCGCTTTTTTGTAGTTTTCAATTGAAAGTTTAGTGTCGCCCGCCATTTTCATGCAATTTGCCATTGCAAAATATATATCATCAGATTTTGGGCTAATTTGATTATATGTATCATACGCCATTTTATACTGCTTTTCACTGATATAAGACAAAGCTTGAGTTATTTTTTTATCAATTAAACTTTTATTTGCAAGAGTGTAAAACTCAATAACTTTTTTGTCTTTTGGATAGAGAGAATAAGCTTTTTCAATGTAGCCATCAGCAATATTGTCTTTACCACTAAGTGCATAGAAATTATACAATTTTACAAGCACTTGTTTGCTTTTTGGATTAACGGAATAAGCAAGAAGATAATATTTTTCAGCTTCTTTTGTGTTATTTAAAATTAAAAGTTCGTCTGCAAAATTTGCAATAAACTCTGCTGATGGACGGAAATTATTGTTCAGGGGATAAAAAGCATGCATAATCTGCAGTGGCTCTTTTTTGTCTTTCAAAATTTGATATATGCCGTATTTTGCTTCTTGCGAATTTGGATAGAATAAAAGAATTGTTTGATATTCTTTCATTGCTTCTTTTTGTCTGTTTAGCTTAACCAAGCATTTTGCTTTACCTGCACGGATTTGCTGTTCGTAAATATCGTTATCCAAAATTGAATTATATATTTCAATTGCACGTTCAGATTGCCCAATGTTATGCAAAAAGTTTGCTAAAATATATCTTAAAAAAACATCGTCAGGCTTGATTTCAAGAGCTTTTGAATATAGAGAATAAGTTTTTGCGTTTTCTCCGATAAGCGCGTAAGCCGTTCCTAAAATCTCATACGCGTTTTGATTGTTCGGATCGCGTGCAACTTTATCTTCAAAAACAGAGATTATAGTTTTAATTATGTTTGCGTCTTGCGTGCCTTCAAGCGCAGCTCTATACTGCTCGCAAGCTTTCGCTTGCTCGCCTCTAAAGTCATACATAAGTGCAAATTTTAAATTCAAAAAATTGTTTTTATCATTCAAAGAAAGCGATCTGCTGTAGCCTTCTTCCGCTAAATTATATTTTTTAATAGCAAAGTATATATCACCTGAAATTTCATAAAATTTATAATTATCCGCTTGGGCTTCGCTTATTTTTGATAAAACATATTTTGCGGGATAATTATTATTTTCTTTATTCAAAACCCAAGCTAAATTTAATTTATCTTCATCAGACTCAAATAAAATGTTCGCTTTACTCAGTGTTTCATTTAGTTTTTTTTCATACGCTATATATTCGCGAGTGTCCGGCTTCATAAAGCTCAAAGCACCCATAAGGCTTTTTGCGGCATTATCAAAATCGCCTGTTTTTTTGTAGTATGAATAATTTTTTAGATATAATTTTTTGCAATCATTTCTATATTTAACAAGCTCTGCATTACCGTCCGCTTTCATATAGCCTTCTTGCGCCGTTTGAAGTTTAGCGTCATATTCAGTTTGTGCCCAAACCGCATTTGCGCACGCAAAAAATAATATTGCAAATATAAACTTATAAATCTTACTCAACATAGGTTAATTATATATTAAAAAATAAAATAAAAAAAGCAGGGAATTAATCCCTGCCTTTTATCATCTTTGTTAGTTATTCAACCACTCTTATAAGTTCTTCAGAGTCATTGTCATCATCGAATGTAATTGCTGCCGCTGCCGCTACCATTCCAACTGTTGGGTCTGTGATTGAGTTTGTTATTGGTTCAGGTAAACCGTGGATTTCAGTTGGTCTTGGGATTTTAATAACATCGATATCATTCGAAGTTGTATCTGGTGTTACCCCTGGGTTTGGATTTGGATCTGGCACGATTGGTGCTGGAGGAGTATCGTCAAATCCGTTGATTTTAGTGTAAACTAGTAAGAATTTTTCATCGCCTGTTTGACCTTGTAAGTCAATGAAGTGTTTAGCGTGAGCGTCTTGACCTTCGTATGTTGTTGGCATATAGCTTGCTGTATAGAACCCTACATAGTTACCGTTTTCATCAATTGAGTATGCAGTTGGGTCTAAGTTGAAGCCGCCGAAGTCTTTAACTTCGATATATGCTCTGCCTTCAGCATTGCCCCCTGGTAAAGTTTCAGGGTTTGTGTTTGCTGCAGGTTGGTCAAGTCCTGCGATGTCGTCAGCAGTGAGTGTTGTTTTTGCTGCGATGAATTTATCGTTTGCATCAAGGTTCAATTTGTTTGATACAATTCTTGAGATTGAAAGAACATTGTCTTTAGCGTCAAGTGTTACAACTTTACCACCGATATTAACGCCTGCGTCACGGTTTGCAACATTTGATAATTTAAGGTCAACATCGTTGTTGAAGTTTTTAGTTGCAAGGATTTGTGCATCATCTTTGCCTTCGCCAACGCCTGCATAAGCTAGGAATGCGCCGTTGTTAAGATTGATATCACCTTTGATGTCGCCGGCTTCAGTGATTATTGTGTTTGCTTTTGATTTCATTGAACCATTGTTCATTGTGATTGCTTTTGCGCCGTAAACTCTAACAACGCCGTTTTCTGCTGTTAAGCTTGTGTTGTTCATTGTTAAATCTTTTGTTGCATTGATTTTAACATTTGCTTTTTCAGAGTTTAGAGCAAGTGAGTTTGTATGTTTGATTGCTTCAAGTGGTTCTTGAGCAAATTCAATATTGCTTGTGTCGCCTTTTGTTGTGATTACAACATTTTTAGCGTTCATTTCAGCAGTTGAGTCCATTGAAATACCTGTGCGGTCTGTTGCATTTTTAGCGATAAACGCATTTTTAATATTAACTGCAATATTATTTTCTGCATTTAATTTAGAGTCGAAGAAGTGGAAACCTTCGTTTTTAGATGTAATGTTGATATCTGATTTTGAAGTTACATTTGAATTGTTGATTACATCAATATCTTTTGTTGCAACTAAAGAAAGTTTGTCTTGGTTATCTGCATTAGCTGCCCAAGTGCCTTTTCCGGCTTCTGTCACAACTGCTTTTTTCATTTTTGCATTATCTAGAGTTAATTTACCTCTAACATCGATTGTGATACCTTCGCCTTCAGCTGCGTTTCTTTTTTCGAATGTAGAGTTGTCTTTAACTGTTACATTGTTTTCAGCTTCTGTATCTACATCATATAATGCTAAGTTGTTGTAGCTTAAGTTTGTGTTTTGAATTAATGTATCTTCTGCAATTAGGCTGATGTCTTTTCCTGCGTACATAATTGAGCGGTTGCCAACTGCGCCATTTGCGTCTTTATATACATTAAGTTTTTTAGCTGCTTTAACTTTAATGTTACCCATTGCAGCATCAACTAAAGTGTTGCCAATGTTTACATCGTTACCTGATTCAATTGTAATATCTTTTGCAAGATTTGCTTGTGGGTTAGAAGCAATTAGGTTTGAGTTAGTAACATTTGAATTAAGTGCTGATTTAATTCTGATATTACCTCTTGATAAAAGTTCTGAAGCGTTAATATCAGCGTTTCCGTATACTGAGTGAATTTGAATGTCACCAGGTTTTTGAGTTCTGCCAACTGCCGCAGTGTCTTTTGTTGAGAATGCTGTTTGAAGAGTTGACTTATCAATTAAAACATTTCCACCACCGATGATATTAATTTCGCCGCCTTTTTGATCATTTGTGTTAGCGTTTTCATTTAATTCTTCGTGAGTGTTATATGTTCTTAATAATGAATTTTTGATTTTTACATGGTTGTTACCTGTGATATCGATATCACCTGTTGCGTTTTTGATTAATTTATTGCCGATAAGTGAAGAGTTTTGAACCAAAATGTTTGAACCTTCTGAACCGGCCGGTGTTTCTTGAGTTTTATCGTAAGTTACACCGCGGTTTTTAAGAAGGATGTTACCTGATTCAATATAAGTATTATCGTTTACATCAGTGCTGCCGATTGTGATGTTATAATCAACGCCATCTAAACCTTTAGCAACTGAGAAGTCTTCGTTATAAACATAGCCGTTTAATTTGTAGCTAGCTTCAACGCCGCCGCCTGTTGCAAGTTTTACGTTGCTGAACGATTGGTCAAAGTTAAGCGGTTTGTTTGCTAAGTCTGAAGAGAAGTTGTAGTCAATGTTTGTAATGATTTCTGAACCATTTACAACTTCAATGTCTTTTGCTGCAATGATTGCAGTTTTATCAATGTTAAATTTAGCATTGTCTAATTTAATTAATGCACCAATTTTATCATCTGTGCTTGAGAATTTAATATTGATATCCGGACCAAAATAATTTTTAAGATTATTATTATATGCGCTTAATTCAGCAGCTGTCATATCGCCAAGATTTTGGAGTTTTTCAGGTTTAAATGTTGTTGCAGTAAATGCGTTTAAATTAACATTTGCACCATCGCCAAACAAAATGCCGTTTGGGTTAATTAAGAAAACTTTACCTGTTCCCGCATAATCTTTTGTAAGGTCTGAAGAAGTTTGTTTTAAAGTACCATAAATTTGAGATGGGTTTTTATCTAAAACATTATGAATAAATGTTTGTGACCAATTTGTAAAAATGTGGTTAACTTCTTTATCCGAACCCAAGTTAAAAGAGTTCCAATCGCTTTGGACAACGCCATTTTTACCACTCGTTGCTCTTATGTCTAAACCATTAGTAGTGCCTGTTACGGTACCACCTGTAATTTTGTTTAAATCAGGAACCACTCCTTCAAGTGCAGCAAATGTCGGAAGCTGGCATGACATGAAGGCGGTGATTAAAAATAGTCCGAAAATCCTGTTTTTCATTGTTTTCCCCTTCTTTATTTCTTCTAATATAATTTGCGTGAGATAATTCTACACTAAAAAAAACGGATGAAGCGTTTTTTTTGCCAAAAAATTGCAAAAATAGTTACAAACTTTAACATTTTGTTACGGGGCTTGCTTATTTAGCATGTGTATCATATATTTATAGTAAGAAAAACTATTCCAGAAGGGAGAAGGAATTGAGAAATACGCGTTTAAAACTATTATTATGCGCTTTTGCACTCAGTGTAAGTGCATATACATCAACTACTTTGGCCGTTGTTGACCCATATTCTACAGCAGGCGTTGGTTCATTTGACCCAGGGGTTATTGACCAAAAAAACTTTATTCAAATGCAACAATATGAAGAAAAGAAACGTGCAGAAAAAGAACAAAACGCCGATGAAGCAATAACAATGGAAAAGAAGGTTACAGAAGAAATGGATAACCTTCCAAACGCGGAAAAAGCTTTCATTCTCAATTCAGTTCACTATAAAGGAAACACCGTATTCACCGAAGACGAACTTCTCCACCTAGTTTGCGACCTTATAGAAACAGAAGTAACTTTATCTGATGTTATGCAAATTGCGGCAAAAATCACTGATATGTACCACGACGCAGGCTACATTACATCTTTTGCTTATGTTCCGCCACAAATCATCAACACCGGCGACATTGAAATTAATATTATCGAAGGCAAATACGGAAACGTAACCCTTGAAGGAAACAAATGGGCGCGCGATAAATATATTACAAAACAATTCCTAGAAGACAATAATATTATTCAAGGCAACATTTTAAACATTAGAGATTCTCAAAATGCCTTGAGCGAAATGAACTCAATCGGCTACATCAAAGGCGCAGTTACTCTTCAAGATAACGAAGAAAGCGTTGAATATACCGATATGAATTTTGAAGCAAAAGACAGATTTCCGCTCGATTTTGGCTTAAGATTTGACAACCAAGGTCAATCCGCCGTTGGTTTAAACAGATTTACAATTTTTGGCGGGTTATATAACTTAACGGGCTTTGGCGATCAATTATTATCAATCACTTCTCTTGCAAGAAGAACAACAAGCGAAGCTATTTTATACACAGTGCCAATCGCTAAAAAAGAAACTAAATTAAACCTTGGTTATTCATATTCAGGAACCCGCTTGGGCGACTATATGGGGCTTGATGATATCAAGGGTAAATCACATTCATTCTTCGTAGGTCTTTCAAGAAGATTAATTGAAACTGAAAATTACAAAATGTATGGCGATGTTTCGTTTGACTTAAGAAACACAAAAACAACACATATGACATCAGGCAGCAAGCAAGACCTTGGCTTCCCATACAAAACCAGAAACATTCGTGTAAATTTATCTAACATCAAAGATGACTTTTACGGCAAATGGTTAGGTAATGTTGGTGCAAGCTTTGGTGTACCTTGGTTTGACGCTAAATCATCATACTACTCCGGCCCAGGATACAGCTTTGAACACGATAAAAGCTTGCCATGCAACAAAGCTATCAAATTATCCGGTAACTTAACAAGATTGCAAGTTCTCCCATGGCGTTCTCTTGGTATTTTCCAAGTTAACGGACAATGGACAAACAGAGATGTTTGGTACAGTGAAAAATTACAAGTTGGCGGTATCGCATCAGTTAGAGGTTATCAAGAAGCAACACTGCTTGGTGACTATGGTCTTACAGCTTCCGCTGAAGTTAGATTTCCAATCCCATTCTTAAGAAGAATGCTTCCTGAAAAAGCTTATTTTGTTGATGATGCAATCAGGCTTGCAGCTTTCTATGATATCGGTTGGTATGGCGACAGATATTCTTCAGAAGACTCCAACTATATAATGGGCGTTGGCGGCGGTTTAGTATTAAAACTTACTAAATACTTATCAGGAAACGTATACTTTGGTGTTCCTGTTGGCCGCAAACCTGAAGACCATTCTAATATGAGAGTTCACTTCAGCGTAACTTCAAATATATTGTAGATTTAAGTTATATTACAAATGTGCCAAACGGCTCCATGCCGTATACAATATAATTATGTCTAATATATTTATAATAACCGAAGAAACTAAAAAACTCTTTAATTGCACAAACTCTCTTGAAGACAAGGGGCACTGCTGTTTGTTTTCACATGGAAGCGATGATTCGATATTCACTCAAATCCAAGAGTTTATGCCGGATATTATAATTATTGACACAAAGTTTCCGCAAGCAGAGCTTATCACAAGAAAAATTAAAGCCGATTTCAAAGGGTTTAATATCCAAGTTCTTCTTGTTATTGGCGCGTTTGATGAGCCGGATTATTTAGATCAAGTTGATGGTTTTGTGCTTGAGCCTATAAGAGAAAATATTTTAGAAGGCACAATTAATTCTCATCTTAAAATTAAAAATTCGCTCGATGAATTAGATAAAAACAATAAAGAAATTTCAAAAAATTTGTATTCTCTAAATGCGCTCTACAACACAAGTTCGCGCCTAGCGGGAACATTAAACAGAGAGAAACTTTGCAAAATCATGCTCGAAGGGCTTGAGAAAACTTTAAATTTTGATGTTGCAACCCTACTTGTATTTAACAAAGATAAATTTGCAGATATTTACATCAATTCACTTCATCAGCCGACCGAAAGCTTAAAAGACGCACTTCAATTGAGGCTTCTTTTGGAATATAAAAACCTGTATTCGACCGAGAGTCTTCCTTACGAAATTGAATTAAAAAATGTGAATTTAATTCAAAACACAGGAAATTCTGCGCAAATTTATGACCTCAAAGTTTTTAATTTTGATAAATTAACTTCTGAAATTAAAGTCGGGGAAGATTTCTTTGGAATTATTGAAATATATAGGCAAAAGCCTTTTACAACTGAAGATAAAACTTGTTTTCAAACGATTGCAAATCAAATTCCGCTTCCGCTTAGAAGTGCAAAATTGTATGAAGAAATTATTGAAAAAAATGTCATGCTTGAAAAACTTGAAAAAATTAAATCTGAATTTGTTTCAATCGTGTCGCATGAATTAAGAACACCTCTTACACCAATTAACAACAGTTTAGAGATTGTGTTATCCGGAGAAGCCGGTGAAATAAGCAAAGACGCTGAAAACTTTATCAAAATGGCAAAAAGAAATATGCTCCGCTTATCAGATATTATTGAAGATTTGCTCGACTTATCAAGAGTGCAAACAGGAAAAATGGATATCGATTTCAAACAATGCGAAATTATACCTTCACTTGAGCTTGTTAGAGAAACTTTTACAAAAAGTGCCGAAAATGCAGGGATTGAACTCAAATTTAATTTTGAAGAAAACTTGCCAAAACTTTATGTAGACTCAAGAAGAATAGAACAGATTTTATCCAACCTTATATCAAACGCACTAAAATTCACCTCAAAAGGCGGAAAAATTGAAGTTAATGTCACTAAAACAAACGCAGGCAAAATCAATAAAGATAATTTAATCATGCCAAAAACAAAAATTATTGGGGATTATATAAAAATATCCGTAAAAGACACGGGCGTTGGGATAGAGAAAGAAAATATAGCAAAGATTTTCGATAAATTTTCTCAAATCGAAAATACTCTCTCAAGAAAAGTTGGCGGAATCGGGCTTGGTTTATCTATTACAAAACACCTAACGGACAGTCATTTTGGCGCAATTGAAGTTATTAGCGAAAAAGATAAAGGCGCAGATTTTTGTGTATATTTGCCTGTTATGTCAGACATTTTAAAATTTGAAATTGATACTTCGCGCAATCTTCAAGAAACCAAAAAATATTGCCTGATGTACCTTAGAGAAGCTAAAGAATGCGGTTTTTATGATGAAATAACAGAACTTGGCTTTATCAAAAACACAAAACAAACAACAAGCCTAACTCTTGAAGATGAAAAGTATATGCACAGATGGCTCTTCACGCCGGAAATAGATAAAAACGTTACCGTCTTCACCCAAAAAGCAATCAAAAGCGAGCTTAAAACCAATTTTTCAAAATGGGAAAAGTGTGATATAGTGTTTAAAAAGGCAGACTTTGAAGACAGCAGGGAAGACTTTGGGAAAATATTTAATTTAATTAATAAAATTTGGGAGTATAAAATTGGCTAAAATTTTAATTGTAGACGATGAGCAAGATATTGTTGAAACTATGGTATTCATGCTTAAACAAAAAGGGTATGAATGCATTTGGGCATACGACGGAGAAGAGGGCTTGAGGCTTGCAAAAGAAGAAGCTCCGGACCTTATTATTCTTGATGTTATGATGCCAAAAATCAATGGCTACAAAATTTGCAGGCTTTTGAAATTTGACACAAGATACAAAAAAATTCCAATTATTATGATTACCGCACGCGGGCAAGAACAAGACAAGGCAATTGGCGAAGAAACCGGTGCCGATGAATACATCACAAAACCATTTGAGTTTTCAACAGTGTTTGAAAAAATAGAACAACATTTAAAGGCGGTTTAATTGGATTTTGTAAGCAACAAAACAATCGAAAAACTAAAGTATGACTTAGTTCGAGATAAATATGTGAGTTTTGAAGATATTGAGCATGCTCAAGAGCTTGCTTATGCGCAAAATATAAACATCGGGCAAGCGCTTATAAATTCAGGGCTTATGAGCGAAGAAACTCTTTTAAAGTTTTTAGAAGACAAGCTTCATATTCCTTACGTTGACCTCGATGGCTACGAAATAGACAAAAGATGTTTAGATTTTATCAGTTTCAAAGAGGCTCTTGCATACAAAATTCTTCCTTTGTTTGAAATTGAAGACACACTCACAGTCGCTATGAGCGACCCTCTCGACTTGTTTGCAATTGAAAACATTATCGAGAGAACTCAAAAAGTTATAGAACCTGTTATCACAAGCGAAAGCGGGATTTTAAGAAAAATCAATGAATATTATGAAACTTCAAGCAAAGTTAAAGACATTGATTTTGCGGACGACACAAACTACGATTGGCGAGAAGAACTGCACGCCAACGACTTGAGTGAAGAAAATATACAAAATATTTTAAGGGCGATTTTAAAAACCGCCATTGTTAAATCTGTTCACGAACTTTATTTTGAACAAAATGAAGAAAATTTAGCGGTAAAGGTTAAAGTCGGATACGATTTTCAAGATATCGGGGCAATTCCTAACCTCCTTGCAAATTCTTTTATCACGAAGCTAAAAACAATTTCAGGGTTGGACCCAACGGTAAACGAAATTCCGCAACTTGGAAAATTAAATTTCAACGTAGATAACAAAACCTTGACGGCGAGCGTTTCCGCCTTTCCAACCATTATGGGCGAGAGAATTGCGCTTAAAATTTATCACCCGCCAAGAAATATCAGCTCGATTTTTGAGCCTGAAAAAGCAAACTACATAAAAGAACAATTAAACAAATCCGGCATAGTTCTTGTTTGCGGAGGCTCTTTAAGCGGCAAAACACACTTGATTTATTCAATGTTAACCGATTTAATTCCTGAAAACAAAACGGTCATGACGCTTGAATCTATCGCAAAATACAAAATTCCAAACATTTTTCAATGCGAATTGAGTGAAAATATTGGCTTCAACCTCGACAAAGCAATGCGCTTCATTGAGTTTCAATCGCCAAATATAATTTATTTTGAAGGCATTTCAACAAAAGAAGGTTTTGACTATTTCACTTCTCTTGCGCTCAAAGAAAAAACCGTCATCACAGAGTTTTACGCAGAAAATATTGAAGATTTGAGAACTAAATTTTCGCACCCTGAATTTTCTCTTTTCAAATCTGTTATTAACACTTTAATTTTCATACACAACAAAGACAGCATTGAAATTTTTGACAAAGAAAGCTTGAAAAGATATTTAATATAGCGCTTTGCGGCTATTACTTTGTGATTTTGCGGCTTTTTATGGTTTTGTGACTTTTGCCACAGCTTTGCAATTTTACGATTTTGCAGCTTTTGGCGCGGTTTTTATGATACTATTTCTTGTTGCAAATCGAATTAAAAGCTTCTTCGCCTGCCATTTGCACAAGCACTTGTCTTGCGCTCCAAAGCTCTGTTTTGGCGGAATTTAAATCATTTTGAGCATTTCTCAAATAAACATCGGCAATAATTTGCTCTTCTCGCGGTGCATTTTTTGAAGCTTCAAAAATCTGCTCTCTTTTTTTTAAATTCTCAAGCTGCATATTATAAATTTTTTCTTTTTTCTTATAGTCAAAATAAGAAATGAGCAAATTTTCTTGCAATGTATCAATTTTTCGAACAAGCAAAACCATTGCTGTATCTGTCACTTTTGTAAATTTGTAATTTATGTCATTAGGATTTTGCGAAAGCGCCCCAATCAAACTTCCGCCCGCCATAGCACCCGTCGCAACAAAAGGGTTGGAGCTAAGCGCAGTTCCCGCAATAGTCGAAAAACTTGCAATCGGCTTAATTATTTTTTTAAGCATAGTTTCATTCGGCTTGTTTTCGTCAGGGTTAGAGAGTTTGTAAATCGCATATCTCACAGTTTCACTTTTTATTGCGACCCCCATCCACAAAGTTTCAAGGTCGGAAAGCATTTGATTTTCTTCGAGTTCTAAATCATACAAAATATCATCTGCAATTTTTTTCAAGCTCAAATCTGCGTAAGTTAAAGAGTTATCTATTTTTTTATCCGTCACGGCTTTCACTTCTTGCACTGTTTTTGCAACATGCTCAATTGGCGCTTCAGGAGCGTCTGTTAAACCCATCCTATTTTCAGGCGACATCGGATAATCAAGCTCAAGGGCGTATGAAGGCACACTCAAACCAATTATAAAAAACATTAAGGACAAGCTCGCAAAAAACTTTCTCATTTTTGCACCTCGTTAATATTTTTTACTTTGGTTTTTAAATCCTTAACATCGACCCCTGCCATATCGAGATTATATTGCACAAGCTCAAGCTCGTTCACAGCTTTTTGCCCCGCATATCTTTCAAGTAAAGCTTGGTATTTTTTAACATTTTCAATTTCAGCCGCTTCTTTTATTTTCACATTATCCCAAAGCGCCGAGGCAACAGCAATTTCAAGCGTGTCATTCATATCAAGTGCAGTGTTATAATTTTTGTTATATAGTAACATTTGGCTTCTAATTTCTTTTAAACGAAGGAGGCTCCCTTTATAGCCATAATAACTGTTTACGATATTATCTTGCAAATCTTCGATAAGTGTTGCAAGTTCTATCATCTCGGTATCTGTAAGCGGAGAGTCTTTCAGCTTGTTATAATTTTCGCGATTTATCAAATTGTTTGCGAGCCTTGCGCTAGCATAAGAAGCAGATTGAACCGCGTAACTTGAACCCATAAAAGAAGGAAGCATGGAAGCGCCAGATATAAGCGCAGAGAGGCTTTTTGCCATCAAAGAAGAATGAATGCGCCTTTGTTCTTCAGGAATCGCCAATTTTTGAAGAGAAAATTTGATAATTTGATTTTTTTCAGCAGTCGCCGCCCAAAGTTTTTCTAAATCTTTGACATCAGATTCTTGCTGTTTATTAATTATCATTTGAGCTTCTTCAGCATTGTCAATAAAAAGACTGCCTGAAATTTTTTGAGGTTTTTTCGAATAAATTATCTCGTGTTTTTGAACATTATCACCTAACGTTACCTCGCCCTCAAATGCAAACACAGGCAAAGTCAAAGCACTTATTAAAAATGTCGCAAAAAACCTCTTCATAATAATTTTATAACACAAGCAAGACTAATAATCGAATGAAGATTGATTGTCGTCTTCATCATCTAGCGATGACAAATCTTTTGCGTATGTTGTGTCAAATTCATCAGGCAATTTGTCGTTTTCAGGCCAAACAGTGCCATCATCAAATCTTGTCGCATTCAAAGTTTCGCAATTTGAAAAATCGCTGTCCGTAAGGTCTGCTTCAATTAATTGCGCGCCTGTCATATCAGCTTCAGAAAAATTGCAATAATTAACTATTGAATAACTCAAATCTGCGCCTGTTAAATTTGCAAAAGTGAAGTCGCATTCCGTGAAATTCACTCTTGAAAAATTCACGCCGGATAAATCCGCTTCACTAAAATTAACCTCAGTTAAAGTGCTTTGCGAAAAATCAGAACCTGTTAAATCGCAAGAAGAAAAATCTGCATGTGAAATTTCAACTTCACCAAGCTCGAGTTCAGATAAATCAAGGCTTCCTTGCGAGCTTTTAATTTTGTTAAACTCGGGAATGTTTGTTAATAATAATTTAAAAAGTTCGTCTTTTGAGTATTTAGCCATATTTTTTTCCTTATAATATACCTATTTGTTGCGCAAGGAGTATCGCTTGCACCCTGTTTTCGACATTTAATTTTTTATAAATATTATTCAAGTGAGATTTCACCGTCACTTCTTTTATGAATAGTTTATCAGAAATATCAGCGTTTGTTGCGCCTTTTACAAGCAATTTTAAAATTTCTGTTTCTTTATTTGTGAGCGAATTAGACATTTCAAGCGAAACTTTGCTTGGAGCTTTTGGCTCTTTTGCGCTTTCTATGCCCCATTTTGTGCGCCTTAAGCAAGCTTCAATTCTAGCCAAAAGATTAGGTAAAACAAAAGGTTTAACGATATAGTCATCGGCGCCAAATTTTAAACCGGAAATTTGTTTTTGAACTTCATCAACCGATGTTAACATAATGATTGGAATTTTGTTATATTTTTCTTGGCTTCTGATGAGTTTTAAAGTTTCCCAACCATCCATAATCGGCATAACAACATCAAGTAAAATAATATCAAATTGAATATCAGATTTTGCAAGCGTTTTAATTGCGTCTTTGCCATTATCTGCAACGCGAACTTCATAGCCATACATCGGAAGCGCATCAGCCAAAAGTTTTGCATTATCATCAACTATTAAAATATTACCTAAACCGCTCATTTTTCACCTTAAATATTATCGTTTATCGCTTTAATTGCCGCTTGAGTTCTGTCTTCCACGCCCAATTTTTGAAGAATTGAACATACGTGAACTTTTGTTGTGTTCACTTTTATATTTAATTTTTTCGAAATTTCATTGTTGGAATTGCCTTCTTTGATAAGCTCAAGAACTTTCTTTTCTTTTGCAGTCAAATTATATATGTTTTTGTTAACTTTTAAATCTTTTCCGCCATTGCACGCGCGCATTGCTTGTTGCACATATTCAGATACAACAGGGTCAAACCACATAGAGCCATCGCGCACATCTTTAATTAATTCAATTAACTTTTCAGGTTTTATGTCTTTAGAACAATATGCACTAATTCCGGCTTCTAAACATTTTGCAACTTCAACTTTTTCGCTATGCGATGTGATAATTATAACCCTTATGTCTTTGTGGATTTTTTTAATTTCTTGAGTTGCGCGAACACCATTAATTCCGGGGAGCCCTAAATCCATTAGAACTATGTGAATTTTATGGTTATTTAAAATATCATACCCGATTGAAGCGTCTTGTGCCTCAAAAATTTCGCCAATAAAATCTTGGTCCCGAAGGGAAGTTTTAAGGGCAAAACGCGTGAGCGCGTGGTCTTCAACTATAAGTACGTTAATTTTTTCCATAAAAAAATTATAGCCATATCTCGCCCATATTGCAAGCCTTTTAAGCTTTATCGAACAGAAATTCCGGACTTTTTCAATTCTTCTTTAAGCCTTGCAATAGACAAAGTATTGTAATGAAAAATTGAAGCCGCAAGCGCCGCTGAAACATTTGTTTTTTCAAACACGTCAACAAAGTGTTTATAATCCGCCCCTGCGCCACCTGAAGCTATAACAGGGATTTTGACAATATCTGCAACAAGTTTATTCATCTCAATATCAAAACCGGAGTTCGTGCCGTCTTTATCCATTGAAGTAAGCAAAATTTCGCCGGCACCAAGCTCTTCAACGCGTTTTGCCCAATCTGCAAGTTTTAAACCCGTGTTTGTTTTGCCTGCATTTATAAAAACAAAATATTCGCCATCAATATATTTAGCGTCAATTGCCACAACAATGCACTGTGAACCAAAATAAGAACTCGCTTCTTTAATTAAATCTGGATTTTTCACAGCCTCAGAGTTGATTGAAATTTTATCCGCACCGGAAGCCAAAATTGCCTTAATATCGTCTACAGTTTTAATTCCACCACCAACAGTGAACGGGATATGTATCTTTTGAGCAATTTTATCAACAAGCTCAACGAGCGTTTTGCGCTTATCAATTGTTGCTGTAATATCAAGGAAAACGAGCTCATCCGCCCCTTGTTCGGAATATTTTTCAGCAAGTTCAACCGCGTCGCCTGCGTGTTTAAGATTCAAAAAATTAACCCCTTTAACGCAAACGCCATCTTTAACATCAAGGCAAGGTATAATTCTTTTTGTTATCATTAGTAATCCAAGTTCATTTTAGAAAATTGCACGATTTGATTTTTGCCTTTTTGTTTAGCATTATAGAGCGCGTGTTCAGCATATCTTATGATAGAATTTGCGTCTTCTTCCATATTGTCTAAATAAGGATATGCGCTAATTCCGCCTGAAATTGTGACGGGGTGCGCTTCTTCTTCGTTTGCTGGGATGAATTCCATTTTTTCAATATCTTTTCTAAATCTTTCAGCAAAAATAAATGCATTTTTTTCATCAGTGTTTGGCAAAAGAAGCATAAATTCTTCATCGCCATAGCGAGTAAGCACGTCTTCTTTTCTTATTAAACCTTCAAGCATTTGCGCAATTTTTTTAAGCAAAACATCGCCCCAATCATAACCATACAAATCATTTACGGTTTTAAAATAGTCGATATCGAACAAAATACAAGATACTGCGCCGCCATACCTTCTTGAACGAGAAATTTCACTTTCTAGCCTGTGGTGAAGATATTTTCTGTTGTATAACCCTGTAAGCTCGTCAGTCATTGAAATTTTCTTCGCGAAATTTCTGTAACGAATAATTTTTGACATTGCCTTTATGCGGACTGCAAATTCTTCATGGTTAACAGGTCTTTTGATAAAGTCGTAAGCTTCCGCTCTGATTGTCATACCGGATGGAATTTCATCTACAACGCAAAGAAGCGAAGTTTCAAATTTTGTCACTTCAGTCACTTGTTTAATTTTATCTAAAGTTGTGTCCAAAACAACAACTGCCGGATTAAACTCTTTATATCCTAAAATATTATCATCCGCAAAAACTCTGACATCAAAATCTTCAACTGTTGAAATAGCGTCTGCCAAAGCACTTTTGCCATTTTGTGCGTAAATAATAATATTCATAATATACTCCTTTATAAAGACTCTGTCATTATATCATATTTTTCTAAAAAAAATTAAAATATATCCTCTATTTACACCATTTATTTAGAGAGTAAAAGTTTTAAACTAATAATACAGAATTTTCCCCATAAAAACTCATAAGGAGACAATAAACTTGGCGACCCCATTAAGAAAATGCCAAAGTTCGTTGGAATATTCGCATAATTACGCTCACCAAAGTGCAATTATAAGAAGGTTTCCAAAAAAGAAGGTAGTAAAAAAGAAGAAATTCAGCATTCTTGGTGCAATAAAAACACTAATTAGCACCGCGTTTGTTGGCGCAGTTGCGTATTATACAATTCCATACAATTACACGCATTTTATGCAGCCGATGTTTGTGAATCATTTGCTAAATTCAAGAATACATTACGACGTCGCGCCAATGGTGAACCCGACAAGTGCTTATTTGTCAAATGCAACCGTTAATCAAACTCCGATTTTACTGCCCGCAAAAAACGCTTCACACGGGCTTGCGCCAATCGTTCCTATTGGAGAAAACACAAAACTTAAAAACCATTTAGAAGGCATAATAAAAAGTTATCCGCAATTTAAAACTTCTGTTTTTGTTTTTGATTTCACATCAGGCACTACAGTTGAAATTAATTCAGATAAACCAATGCCTTGCGCTAGTATGATAAAAATTCCGATATTGTTTGAATTATTCAGCCAGATTGAAAAAAATAAAAATTTAGAAATTTCAAACAAAGTTATTTTTGACAAAATGTATAAAACTTCGGGCTCCGGTCATCTTCAATATTATCAAGATGATTTTGAAACCACGTTCGACAGAATGGCAGAACTTATGATTACTGAATCTGATAACAGCGCCACAAACCTCATTCTTGACTATATTGGCGGAAAAGACAACATTAACCGCTCTTTTAGATATTGGGGCTTAAAAAATTCAGAAATGGCTCATTTTCTTCCTGACCTTGAAGGCACAAATAAAATGAGCACAAGAGATTTAGGAACTTTGATGTATAACCTTGATAACCCTAATTTCTTAAATGTGCAAAGCAGAGAATATATAAAAGATTATATGGGCGCAGTAAAAACCGATACCCTTCTGCCACAAGGGCTTGAAGCAGGTTCTATTATTTATCATAAAACCGGTGACATAGGCACACACGTGGGCGACACAGGAGTTATTTACACAAAAAGCGGTAAAAAATATATTGTTTCGATTATTGTTCAAAGACGCCACAACGACCACGCCGCAAGAGGTTTCATACAAAAATTATCCAAAACAATTTATAACAACATCGAATACGGGATTTAATTTTTAAAATCGGGAAAAAGCAAAAGCTCGCCATCATCCGTGCGCCAGCGGAGCCAACCCGTTTTTTGAACATTATCGTAATTCAATAATTTGACCATAACAAAATTTCCGCTCACATACCACGGCGAAATATGCTTTGGATATTCAAATTTATCAACAGATTGAGAGCCGGAAAAAGGCTGCGCATACAAAATTCTATCTTTCTTTTTTACATCTTTAAAAAGATATAACCCATATCTTCTGCCATATAAATTGATAAATTTTGCCCAAGTGTAAAAAGTGGTATCATCCGCGAGTTTCACCCAGCCAAAACTTTTTGCAAGCTGGTTATAACAAACATAAGCCCAGCCATTTTGCTCGTCGTCTGCAATTAATAAAGCAATCTTTTTTTGAGGCTGAAAAGCAACAAAGGGGCTAATTTTGCACTCCTTACCATTGCACAAATATTTATTATCTTTAATTTCAATTTCAAAAACTTTGTTTGAAGAAATTTTAGGCTCGCTATAAATTAAAGTTTTATCCGGCACGCTCACAGCCCCAATTCCCCAATATAGCTGAGAAACGGAACTATTTGGAAGCGAATAAAAGGCGTTTGCCGCATTTTGAAAAAATAAAAAACAAGTTAAAAATAAAATTATTTTTTTCATACAGACATTATAACATTTTTTCTAACTTCTTCATCAATTGCAAAAATTTCATCGAGCGTTGGGTTTTCAATCAGGCTATGCCTAGACATTTCTCGCTCAACAATGCAAGCGATGTCTAAAATGTTTATTTTAGACTCTAAAAACAACCCAACTGCAACTTCGTTTGCAGCATTCATCACAACAGGCATTGTGCCGCCTAATTCGCCCGCATTAAACGCAAGGCTAAGACATGGAAATTTTTCAAAATCCGGCGGGAAGAAAGTAAGCGTCTGGTTTAAAAAGCTAAAACTTTTGCTCTCAATTCCTGCAAGGCGAGTCGGGTATGTGAAAGCATATTGGATTGGAATATGCATACTCGGGTTGCCAAGCTGTGCTAAAGTCGAGCCATCTTTATATTCAACAGCACTATGAATAATGCTTTGCGGATGCACAACCACATCAATTTTATCATACGGAATACCAAAAAGATGATGAGCTTCAATAACCTCTAAGCCTTTATTCATAAGAGTTGCGCTATCTATTGTAATTTTTTTGCCCATAGACCAATTTGGGTGATTAAGCGCGTCAGACACCCTTGCAGCTTCAATTTTTTCCCTTTCCCAATTTAGAAAAGGCCCGCCACTTGCAGTTATTACAATTTTTTCAACAAAATCAAACTTTCCGTCTGCGCATTGAAAAATTGCGCTATGCTCACTATCGACAGGCAAAATTTTAACATTATTTTTTTTCGCAAGCGGCATAACAATATCGCCCGCCATAACAAGAGTTTCCTTGTTTGCAAGCGCAATATCAATCCCGCATTTAATAGCTTCAATTGTAGGTTTTAAGCCAGCTTTACCATTTGTGGCCGTAAGAAGCATATCTGCATTTTTATTTGTTGCAATCTCAATTAACCCTTCAGAACCTGACACAACTTGAATTTCAGGAAATTCAGACTGAAGAGCGTTTGCATCTTTAAAATCAGAAACGCAAACCATTTTTGGCTTAAATTTTTTAATTTGCGCTCTTAATTTTTCAATATTTTTTCCGCAAGCAAGCCCCAAAACTTCAATTTCGCCTTCAAGTTTTTCAACAACTTCTAAAGCTTGCGTGCCGATTGAGCCCGTTGAACCTAAAATTGTAACTTTTTTCTTAAAATCCATATTTTTATTTTATACCAAAAACTTTGACAGAAGGCAAAATTTTTGGTTAAATGAGTGTATGGATTTGAATGCAAATTACGAAATTATAACCTTTTCAATCGGGGACACAAAAGCAGGAACAAAAATGGGCAAAATGCAAATTCGCAACTTGTCTGATAATTCCACTCTAAATTGCGTTCTTTGGGAAGAAGCAATCAACAGAATTGATGAAAAAAAATTCCGCACAGGCAACATCATCAAGCTTAAATCTGCAACTTTTAATGAAAAATTCAACAACTGCAATGTTGTGTCTTTTGATTTAGTTGAAGAAGCAAAACTTGGCGTGCCGGAAGAAGTGCGCGAGAAAATGTTTGCAAATTTAATTTCAGAAATTGATAATTTTAAAGACGAAAAAATAAAAGAATTTACCAAAGGTTTGCTCTTAAAAAATGCAGACAAATTTAAAATTATGCCGGCCGCAAAAGCTATGCACCACAACTATTTAGGCGGGCTTTTAGTTCACACAACAGAATGCTATGAATTTGCAAAAATGCTTTATCCAAAGCTCAAAAACATCAATGAAGATGAGCTTTACGCAGCTTGCATTTTGCACGATTTAGGGAAAATATACGAATATTCAATAAACACGGAAACCGGCGCAATTGAATATAATGATAAATTCAAAAAAGATTGGATTACGCACTCGCAATATGGTTTCACAATTTGCATGTCAAATGGGTTTGATAGAATTGCTAAAATGATTGCAGCGCACCACGGAAGAGCAGATTGGGGCGCGCTTATCGACCTTAACGAAAAAGACTTAGAACCATTTTATTATATAGTTCACCATATTGACGATTTGAGCGCAAAATTTGGAAAAATCACCGTTAAAGACATTTAGAGAGGTTTTTATGAAAAAACTTTTTGGAATAATTTTTAGTTGCTTACTACTTACAAGCGCGGCTTTCGCCTACCAATTTCAAGCAGGAACGGGCACACAGAGGCTTGAGCGCGGAACGATAATTGAACTTGAAATGGCAGAGCCCATCACAACCAGAGATTACACAACGGGCGACCTTTTCACGGCAACAGTTGTACAAAATGTAAAACAAAACAAAAAAACCGTTCTTCCTGCGGGCACCCTTATTCGCGGAAGCATTGGTGAAGTTCAACCTGCAAAAAGGCTCTCTAAAGCAGCAAAAGTGGCGTTTACATTTGACCATGTTGTGACCCCGCAAGGCAGGCAACTCCCTATGCGCGCGGCACTTTGCTCATATTTTAAAATTACACCTGAAGGCTTTGTAACATCCGGCGGAAACTATGGCACAGCAATTGCTGAAAATTGGGAAAACAGTGGCGAATATGTTAAAAAAGCAACTCAATGGGGGCTAAACTCCGGTGAAAAATTATTCGCAGGAGCACAAATTGTGACCGTGCCGCTTGGCGTTGTGGGCGGTTTAGTTTATGGCACAGGCTATTTTGCTTTTGAAGCAATTGCAGATTTGTTCAGAAAAGGTGACGAAGTGATTATCAACCAAGGTCAAAGATTTAACATCATGTTGCTTGATTGTTTGGACGTGCCTGTAAATGAATAAAGCTGAAATTAACCAAAAAATTAAGGCAATTGGCGATTTTATAAGTTCAAGAGGTGAAAAACTTGCGATTGCAGAAAGCTGCACAGGCGGGCTTATAAGCTCATATTTTACAGATATTTCGGGCGCTTCAAACTACATTGAAAATTGCTTTGTCACATATTCTGAAGCTGCAAAAACTAAGATTTTAGGAGTATCTTCTGAAACACTTGAAGAATATGGCGTTATAAGCGAACAAGTTGCACTTCAAATGATTGAGGGTTTAAAGCTTCATCACGGCGCAGATTTTGCAATTTCAACCACAGGAATTTTAGGGCCGGATGATATTATTTTCAAAAACACGACTCTTCCTTGCGGGCTTGTGTTTATTGGGCTTCTTGCGCAAGGCAAAAAAACTTGCATAAAATATATCTCGCCTGCCCTCGGACGTGAAGAAATTAAAAAAGACATCGCGCATAAAGCTATTGAAGAGTTTTATAATTTTGTGATGATGTGATGATTGGCATTATATTTTAAACAGAAATGAAGTATGCAAATTGTCATCCTGAATTTATTTCAGGATCTTATTAATTATGAAGCACGAAGAACAATGTCGGGTTTCATTATTCGGTAAGATGCTGAAACTAGTTCAGCATGACGGCCTAATGTTATGTCATTAAGACAGGAATCTCTACCTTCACACTAGCCCGTAGGTCAGGCACTGCCTGACAAAGCAAAACAAATGCCGTCATTAAAATTGAAACACGTCGCTCTGGATTTGTAAAGTTATGTAACACTGTACCTAAAAAACCTAAAGTTTCAAAAAAAAACGATATAGGAACTATTGAAGGTTACAGTATTTTTTATGAAAGGAGACAATTATTATGTCAGAAATGTCAATTGGTGAAAACGTTAAAACATTTTTAAATAGTGTTGGCGGATTTCTAGCGTTAGGACCCGCAGGAAAAATTGCAGGAAAAGTTGCAGAAAAAATTTCAGAAAACAAAGAAGCAAAAGAGCTAACTGAAGCAAAAACTGATGAAAACGAACAAGTTGAAACAAATATTGAAGATACTTGCTGCCATCTTCAAGAAACAATTGATGAAGCAAAAGAAAAATACGGTGACGGATTAGGAGGAGCGCTTACAGCCAAAACTCAACTCGCCCACGATATTGCAAAAGCAACAGGAACACACGAAATAATCAAACAAGGTGGCTTACTTAAAATGGGTATTAATGCAGTCAAGGGCTGGTTCAAAAAATAAATATAAGTTCTAAATTTTCCTTTTCAGAAAAAACCCCGTATTTTAAGTGCGGGGTTTTACTTGCAAGACAAGTCAACGTGCAAGCGGCACATTCTATATTTAAGCAAAAACCCTGCACTTTTTTAAGCACAGGGTTTTTTAAAATATATAAACAAGAATTATATTTCAATTCCTGCTTCAATAACTGCGTCTGCCAAAGCTTTAACTCTGCCGTGGAACAAGAAACCGCCTCTATCAAACACAACGCATTTAATACCAGCTTTAAGTGCTTTTTCAGCTAAATCTTTACCAACAGCCGCAGCAGCTTCAAGGTTGCCACCATGAGCCAAGCCAAGTTCTTTAACTTTTGAGCTTGAAGAAACAAGTGTCACATGTTTTGTGTCATCAATAATTTGAGCATAAATATGTTTCAAACTACGATATACAGCGAGCCTTGGGCATTCAGGAGTGCCTGAAATTTTCTTTCTAACTCTTAAGTGTCTTTTTCTTGTTGCTTCTTTTTTATTTGCAATTTTAATCATTTCGTTTTCCTTTCAACCAAAACCTATTTGCGACTTACCATTTGCGCAGACGGTTTATATTGGCATTATCTATTATTTCTTACCTGCTTTACCAGCTTTTCTTCTTATATATTCACCTTCGTAGCGAATACCTTTGCCTTTGTAAACTTCAGGAGCTCTCTTAGAGCGGATAAGCGCTGCCATATCGCCAACAGCTTGTTTGTTTGTTCCTGAAACTGTGATTTTTGTGTTAGCTTCAACATTCACCGTAACGCCAGCTGGTGGTTCAATTACGATTGGGTGTGAATAACCAAGAACTAAATTGATTGCAGTGCCTTGCATATTTGCTCTGTAACCAACACCTTGGATTTCAAGTTTCTTTTCAAAACCATCTTTAACGCCAACAATTGCGTTATTAACCAAAGTTCTTGAAAGACCGTGCAAAGCGCGAGATGTTCTGTCATCATTTTTGCGGGTTAACACAACTGTTTTATCAACCACTTGAACTTCAATTTCGTCGCGAACAACTACTTCTTCAGTTCCTTTAGGTCCTTTAACAATAACTTTGTTACCTTCTAATTTAACTTCCACGCCGTCTGGAATAACAACGGGATTTTTTCCGATTCTGGACATTTTCTTCTCCTTTTGGTATAAATTGTGTCTTTAATGCTAAATTTTTCTACCGATTATATTTAGCTCATTACCATACATAGCATAAAATTTCGCCGCCAAGTTTTTCAGCTCTTGCAGCTCTGTCTGTCATCAAACCTTTTGAAGTTGAAATAACAGCAATTCCAAGGCCATCCATAACTTTTGGAAGCATTTTAGCTTTTGAGTATGTCCTAAGGCCTGGTGTAGAAACTCTTTGTAAACCTGAAATTACCGGTTTGCCGGCATTGTATTTGAGTTGTACCGAAATAACCTTAAAACCATCTTTTTCGATTAATTCATAATCTGCGATGTAACCTTCAACTTTTAAAAGTTTGATTAATTCAACTTTTAATTTTGAAGCAGGGATTTCAACTGATGGGTGTTTTACTGTGTTAGCGTTTCTAATTCGAGTAAGCGCATCAGCAATTGGATCTGTAATTGTCATTTTATCTTCCTTTATCTTCTACTTGTAGGCACGTCCTACAGTTTAGTACACAAATTTGGATTACCAGCTTGATTTTGTAACACCAGGAAGAAGACCTTGGTGAGCCATTTTTCTCAAGCAAATTCTGCAAAGACCGAAATCTCTGTGGAATCCGTGTGGTCTGCCACAAATTGAACAACGGTTATGAAGACGCACTTTAGGATATTTTCCTTTAGCTGCGAGAGCTTCACGTTTTTGTTCTTTTAAAATCATTGCTTTATTAGCCATTGTTGTTTATTTCCTTATACTTTATTAATTACTACTTTTTGAAAGGCATACCTAAACTTTTTAGAAGCGCTCTAGCTTCATCATCAGTTTTTGCTGTTGTGATAATTGAAATATCCATACCATGAACTGTATCAATTTCATCGTAGTGAATTTCAGGGAACAAAGATTGTTCTTTCAAACCAAAAGTGTAGTTACCTCTGCCATCAAATGATTTTGGAGAAAGACCTCTAAAGTCACGAATTCTAGGAAGAACTACGCATACAAGTTTTTGGAAGAAATCATACATTCTTTCGTTTCTAAGAGTAACCATACAACCAACTGTCATACCTTCTCTTACTTTGAATGTTGCGATTGATTTTTTAGCTTTTGTTGCAACTGCTTTTTGACCGGAAATTTTTGTTAATTGTTTAACAATGTTTTCAGCCATTTTAGCATTTTTACTAGCTTCACCAACGCCCATATTGATAACGATTTTGCTCAATTTTGGGATTTGGAAATCATTTGCTAATTTGAGCTCTTCTTTTAATTGAGCTCTAATTTCTTCGTTGTATCTTGTTTTTAAATCTTTTGTTTTAGTAGCCATTTTTTTATCCTTTACAGTGCGAGATTTTGCTTAATTGCCTGTCAAATCTCGTTAATTATTCATCAATTGTTTTGTTGCATTTTTTGCAAACACGAACTTTTTTGCCATCACGAACTTCGTGAGCAATTCTTGTTGCTTTTTCACAAGCCGGGCAAGTAAGCATAACTTTTGAGCTGTCAATTGGTTTTTCAATTTTATTTAAACCACCTTGAATGCCATACATTGGGTTAGCTTTTTGAGCTTTAGTAACAAGATTAACGCCTTCAACCAAAACTGTACCGTCTTTAGTGATAACAGATTTAACGTTGCCAACTTTACCTTTATCTTTGCCTGATGTTACGACAACTCTATCGCCTATTTTTACGTGAATTTTCTTCTTTTCTGCCATTTTTTGCATTCCTTATAACTTCTTATATTACCTCAGGAGCAAGAGAAACTATTTTCATATAGTTCTTATCTCTGAGTTCTCTAGCAACAGGTCCAAATACACGAGTTCCTTTTGGGCTGCCATCTTTGTTGATAATAACAGCTGCGTTGTCATCAAATCTGATAACAGAACCGTCATTTCTCTTAACGTCAGCTTTTGTTCTAACTACAACCGCAGTTACAACATCTGATTTTTTAACTGCCATATTTGGTGTTGCTTGTTTAACTGTTGCGATAATAACATCGCCCACAGCAGCGTATTTTTTATTTGAGCTTCCCATAACTCTGATGCAAAGAAGTTCTTTTGCACCTGTGTTATCAGCAACTTGTAATCTGGTTTCTTGTTGAATCATTTTTCTATACCCTTACATTAATTGGCTTTTTCAATAACTTTTGACAAATTCCAGCAAACTTGGCTTGAAACAGGTCTTGATTCAATAATCTCAACTGTGTCGCCAACGCCTGCCACGCTTGCTTCATCATGCACTTTATAGTTTTTAGTTGTGTGCATAATTTTTTTGTATTTTTTGTGTGGTTTACGTTCTAAAACTTTTACCACAACTGTTTTTTCCATTTTATCACTTACAACAGTGCCTTGTTTTACTTTTTTTGGCATAATTACACCATTTCTTTCTGTCTTATAACTGTTTTAACTTGCGCAATTTGTCTTTTTGTTTGTTTAATTTGCGCAGGATTTTCGAGTTGGTTCAATTTTGTATGTTTCATACGAAGTGAAAACAACTCTTTCTTAAGATTTAAGACGATTTCTTTAAGTTCATCTATTGTTTTTTCTCTCATTTCGTTGAGTTTCATTGCTTTATCCTACTTTTCTATAATTTTAACTTTAACAGGTAATTTTTGAGCTGCTAATTCGAGCGCTCTAATAGCATCTGCTCTTTCAGAGTATTCAATTTCGAATAATACTCTGCCAGGTTTAACCACAGCTACCCAATATTCAGGTGAACCTTTACCTTTACCCATACGAGTTTCGGCAGGTTTTGCAGTAATCGGTTTATCTGGGAATATTTTAATCCAAACATTACCGCCACGTTTGATTTGTCTTGTCATAGCACGACGAGCGGCTTCTATTTGTCTTGCTGTAATCCAAGCCGGACCGTCAGCAATAAGTCCATATGAACCGAACTCAAGAGTTGTGCCTCTTGTTTCGCAACCTTTCATATTGCCTTTCATTTTTTTTCTAAATTTTGTTTTTTTAGGCATTAACATTGTTTTGTGCTCCTATTTTAGACTTCTTCGTCGCGGCGTCTGCGTGGACGAGCGCCTTCTTTAGTATTTGGTTTAGAATTTTTTGTTTTGATGTTTTGGTCTGCTTTTTCGCCAGGAGTTAATTCACCTTTGAAAATCCAAACTTTAACACCGATTTTACCCATTATAGTATCAGCTTCAGCGAAACCATAATGAACATCTGCGCGAAGTGTTTGAAGAGGAATTCTTCCTTCTTTAGCCCATTCGCTTCTAGCAATTTCAGCACCGCCTAAACGACCTGAAACCATAACTTTAATACCTTGTGCGCCAGAACGCATTGTTCTTTGCATTGCTTGCTTCATTGCTCTTCTGAAAGCGATACGCTTTTCTAATTGAAGTGCGATATTTTCAGCAACTAGTTGCGCGTCAACATCTATTCTTTGAACTTCGACAACATCAATCACAACATTTGGATTGTTTATTAATTTAATAACACTTTGTCTAAGTTCATCAATTCCTTGACCGCCGCGTCCAACGATAACACCAGGTTTTGCTGAAACAACAGTGATGTTAACATTTTGTGCTTTTCTAGCAATAACTATTCTTGATACGCCCGCAGTGTAAAGTTTCTTTTTAACAAACTTTCTGATTTTTGCATCTTCAGCGATGAAATCAGCATATCTTTTCTTTTTGCCACCAAACCATTGGCTAACCCAAGGTTCGATAATTCCTATTCTAAATCCGGTTGGATGTGTCTTTTGTCCCAAAGCTTTATCTCCTAGTTCTTAGTTAATTTTACAGTTAAGTGTGATGTTCTTTTAAATCTTTTGTACATTCTGCCTTGCGCTCTTGGTCTTGCGCGTTTTAATGTAACAGATTCGTCTGCAAAAATTTCAGAAATTTTAAGTTCTGCTGCTTTTGCACCAAATTTTTGCTCTGCGTTAGCAATAGCTGCATTTAAGTTTTTTTCAACAACTCTTGCTGCGAAATATGGCATATATTTGAGCATACGAGAAGCTTCAACTGCAGTTTTACCTCTAACCAAATCAATTACACGTCTGATTTTTCTTGCAGGCATTTTTATATCTGTTTGTTTTGCTGTTGCTTGTTGCATTTCTTTCAATCCTTATACTTATTTGCGTTTAGCTACTTTGTCACCAGCGTGACCTCTGAATAATCTTGTTGGTGCAAATTCACCTAATTTGTGACCAACCATTTGTTCTGTGATATAAACAGGAACATGAGCTTTCCCGTTATGAACTGCAATGGTGTGACCAAGCATATCAGGTATAATCATTGATGCTCTAGACCAAGTTTTAACAACTTTTTTGTCTTGAGTTTCATTCAATTTATTAATTTTTTTAATTAAAGAGTCGTGTACGTATGGACCTTTTTTTAAAGAACGAGCCATTTATATCTCCCTTACTTTCTTCTTCTTCTAACAATTAAGCTGCTAGATTTCTTCTTAGCATCTCTGGTTTTAGCACCAAGTGCTGGTTTACCCCAAGGAGTTTTTGGATGTCCACCAGGACCTGTTTTACCTTCACCACCACCGTGTGGGTGATCGCAAGGGTTCATTGTAACACCACGAACAGTAGGTTTAATACCTAAATGACGAGTGCGACCGGCTTTACCTGTTTTAAGGTTTTTGAATTCACTGTTACCAAGAACGCCGATTGTAGCGATACATTCTTTTCTAACCATTCTCATTTCTGAAGAAGGAAGTTTTAATGTAACATAATCGCCTTCTTTTGCCATTAATTGAGCTGAAGCACCTGCTGTGCGAACCATTTTAGCGCCGCAACCAGGAGTTAGTTCAACGTTATGAACAATTGTACCAAGTGGGATATTTTCAAGTGGCAATGCGTTACCAACTTTGATATCTGCATCAACGCCAGAAACGATTGTATCGCCAACATTTAAACCTTCAGGTGTTAAAATATATCTTTTTTCGCCATCTGCATAAACTACGAGCGAAATTCTAACATTTCTTGATGGGTCATATTCAACAGTTTTAACAAAACCGATAATTCCAAACTTGTTACGTTTAAAATCGATAACACGGTATTGTTGTTTATGTCCGCCACCGATGTGTCTAGTAGTAATTCTACCTGTATTATTTCTACCGCCTGATTTTCTGAGTGGAGCAAGAAGAGTTTTTTCAGGTACCATAGTTGTGATATCTGAATAATCTGCTCTTGTCATACCTCTTTGACCAGGGGAAGTTGGATTAATCTTACGGTTTGCCATTTTATACTCCTGTCAATTCTTCGATTGGATCGCCAACAATTGTAACAATTGCTTTTTTGCCGGATTGAGTTCTTCCGAATTTCATACCCATTCTTTTTTCGTGAGATGGCATATAAACTGTTCTTACTTGAGTCACTTTGCGACCTGGGTAAGCAAGCTCAATCGCAGATGCGATATCGACTTTAGTTGCATCTTTATCAACGATAAATGTATATTTACCGTTTTGAACACCCATCATAGATTTTTCTGTGATGTGAGGTTTTTTGATAATATCGAATAATTTTTCGTTATTTGTTCTAGCTTTACTCATTTTATTTAGCCAACCTTTCTGTTAATTCAGAAACTGCAGCTTCTGTAACGATTATTGTTTGAGCTTCAATCAAATCTTTAACATTTAAGTTTGAAGGAAGTAATAATTTTACATTAGGTAAATTTCTTGCACTAAGTTCAAGATTTTTGTTTTCATCAGCTTTAGTGTCTGCAATGATAAGAATTTTGCCTTCTGCTTTAAGATCAGCTAAAACTTTAACCATGTTTTTAGTTTTAACTTCAGTTAATTCTGAAAAATCTTTAACAACGATTGTTGCTTCAAGTTTTGCGCTAAGAGCAGATTTCAAAGCCAATTTTCTTGCTTTTTGTGGAAGTGAAGTTGCATAATCTCTTGGTTTTGGCCCAAAAATTACGCCACCACCTGCAAACAATGGGCTTCTAAGTGAGCCAGCACGAGCACGGCCTGTACCTTTTTGTTTCCAAGGTTTTCTGCCACCGCCTCTAACTTCAGATCTTGTTTTTGTGCAAGCTGAACCTTGGCGAGCATTGTTCAATTGTCTTTTAAGTGCTAAGTGCATTACATGGATATTTGGTTCAACACCAAAAACATCGCCACTTAGGTTAACTTCACCAAGTTGTGTTCCTTGAATGCTTAACAGTTGAACTGTTTTTTCCATATTTTTTGTCGCTTTTTTAGTCATTTTTACCTCTAATTCCATTTAGTTCTTGTGGGTTTCACAGTAACCAATTTGCCTTCAGGACCAGGTAAAGCCCCTTTGATTAATAATAAATTTTTATCTGTGTTAACTTCTACAACTCTTAATTTTGTAACAGTAACTCTTTCGTTACCCATGTTGCCTGCCATTTTTTTACCTTTAATAACACGGCCCGGAGTTGTGCCTGCACCAATTGAACCAGGTTCTCTGTGGTTTTTAGAACCGTGACCCATTGGTCCTCTTCCGAAGTTATGACGTTTAACTGTACCTTGGAAACCTTTACCAATAGATTTTCCGGTTACGTCAACTTTTTCAACTTCAGCGAGAACTGATAAATCAATTTTATCGCCTACATTGTATTTAGATGCATCTTCAACTCTGAATTCTTGAAGATGACGGAAGTTTTCAAGTTTATTTTTTGCAAAGTGGCCAAGTTCAGCTTTAGTTAAGTGTTTTTCTTTTGCAGGAATAACACCAACTTGAATAGCGTTGTAGCCGTCTGTTTCAACTGTTTTTACTTGAGTGATGACCATAGGATCAACTTTTACAACTGTTACAGGAATGCAAAGGCCTGCTTCGTCGTAAACTTGAGTCATACCAAGCTTTGTGCCGATAACACCAAGTGTCATATTATTTACCTTTCTTCTTGCAAGAGCTGCTTTGACTTTGTTTTAAACTCTATCAATTAACGCAGTTCACATTCAGTATTACTTTTGAGTGTAACCCTACACTCGGGACTTTTTTGCTTTAAAAGCAATTATAGTTTAACTTCAATATCAACGCCTGCTGGCAAGTCGAGTCTTGAAAGTTCATCTGTTGTTTGCGCTGTTGGTTCGTAAATGTCGATAATTCTTTTGTGAGTTCTCATTTCGAAGTGTTCACGAGATTTTTTATCAACGTGTGGTGAGCGCAATACGCAGAAAATTCTTCTTTTTGTTGGAAGCGGAATCGGACCTGAAACAATTGCTTCGGTTCTTTTCGCAGTTTCAACAATTTTTTGTGCAGAGTTATCGATTAACTTATGGTCATAAGCTCTTAAACATACTCTGATTCTTTGTCTTTTTGCTGTTGTTGTCATTTCTTTTCATTTCCGATATTTTGCTGTTACAGACTAATCTAATACAAACAAAATTCATCGTCAATAATTAATTTCAAAAATTGTCAAGGATTTGTAACAAAAGTTAAACTTTTAGTCATTTTTTACATTCAGGCACGTTAAAGGAGTATGCAAATCACAAAAATCCCCAAAATTTCATTTAAAGGTTACGACGCAGCGCCAATTAAAAATTTATATATGCACCGCACAGAAGCTGATGGAATAGTTGACGAGATGAGAACCGTTGCAAATTGCGAAAAGTTTAATGTTTCAAACTATAGCGCTACACATTGCAGGCAATGGGCGCAAGATGACAAATTTATTACAAATTCCAAAAATTCAGAACGAGTTTTATTAAAAGAAGAACATGAAAATTGCGAAGATTTTGCATATAAGTTTAGAGAACTTGGCGGAATAAAAGTTAAAAAGCCAAAAGTGTTTCTAACCGGCGGAAATATGTTTATGGGCAAAAAGGAAAACGGAGAAAATTGGCTTCTTGTTGGTTTAGATGAAATAACAAGAACTTACAAGCCAAAAGAAACAGTGCTTGCTAATATATCAAAAGAATACAATGTGAAGCCTGAAAACATCACCGTTTTAAGCCAGCCGCAATTTCACCTTGATATGGCAATTCGCCCAATTGGCTATCCTTACGTTTTGGTAAATGACCAAAAACTTGTGGTTGAAAATTTGAAAAAATATAAAAACGAAATTCCTGAAGAAGTTTTTGAAAAGAAACCGGAATATTATTCAGAACTTCAAGGAAGAATTTACGCATCATGTGATGAAACAGTTGCAGAGCTTGAACGCGCCGGTTTTATTCCAATAAGAATTGCAGGGAATTATTGCTTTAACACGTCTGAAATAAATTATATGAACGCAATTGTAAATAAGCATGATGACGGCACAATATCATATATCACAAATTCCGGCAAAAACACTCCATGCGAAATATTTGATAAAATTTTTGAACTTGACTTGCAAAAAGCCGTTAAAAATTTAAAAAAATCATATTTTATATCAGGAAAAGAAACAAATGAATTACATGGTATGTATCAAAAACATGTTAAATGTAAATTACCTGTAACTATAAAAGAAAAAACGGACTTGTATAATCAGAAAAACCCGATGATGTATATTTTAAAGTATATGCATGGCGGAATACACTGTATGTCGCTTGAAGAGCCGGATTTTAAGAAATGGAGCGAAAATGAGAATAAATAATATTTCAAAAATGAGCTTCAGAGGCTACGACGCGGCGCCAATTAAAAATTTATACATGCAAGGCATTCAAGAGCCTGACGTGTTCAGCGAATTAAAACAAGCAACAGAGAAGGAAGGCATTGACCTTTGGGCGTTTGATAACAAGAATTTTACTCAAGAATTAGAAAAAAACCACACCCACTCCGGCGAAAGATGGGCGCAAGATGATAAATGTTTCATAAAAAACGAAAGTAAGTTTGATATAAAAAACTTTTTTAAAAAAGAAAAAACAGAAAAATCGCCTTCTAAATTGATAGTTTATCAAAAACAATATGATAGGAATTTTGCAAAATGCCTCAAAGAAAAATTTAACACCGATTATAAATATGCAAGCACATATTTAGTTGGCGGAAATATATTTGTAGGAAACTATGAAAATGGCGAAAAGTGGATGCTCGTTGGAAACGAGGGAATTCCTATTAGAGCATGGGAGCTTGCATACGACACAATTTCAAGAATTTATAAAGTTCCAAAAAATAATATAATTGTTATGCCACAGCCGGCGTTTCATTTAGATATGGCGCTTCGCCCTGTCGGGTATCCTTATATTTTAGTGAACGACCCAAAACTTGTCGAAGAAAATATAGAAAAATATAAAGATAAATTACCTGAAAAAATTATAGAAGATTACAAAGAAACAAAAGAAAATAACAAATATTTATCTTGCGATGAAACAATAAAAATCCTTGAAGCAGAAGGTTTTGTGCCGATAAGAATAGCTGGCGACTATGGTTTTAAGAAAAACGGCATTAATTACATGAACGCTATTGCAAGCAAAAACCAAGATGGCACAATGTCATACATTACAAATTCCACAAGAAACACTGAATATAAAATTTTAGATGAAATTTTTGAAAAAGATTTAAAAGAAGCACTCGAAGGCAAAGTTGAGCTGAAAAATCTTCATTTTATATCAGGCGAAAAAGTTAAAAATTCAGAGCATGATGAAAATTCGATAATGAAAAATATGAGAGAATTATCCGGAGGCATTCACTGCATGGCGCTTGAAGAGCCGGATTTTGACGTTATTGCATAAATGTAACTTTTTGTAAATATTACTCATAAAATCATAAAGTTTTAACCCTTTTCACACGATAAGAAAAATATAAAACAGTGAAAGGCGAATTATGGCAGATATAAAACAACTGCTTCAACCTGCAATAAAATTTTTGCAGCTTGAAAAATTAAACCAAAACAAGGAAGGCGGAAATAACCAAGCTCAAGGGATAAACGACAGTAAAGTCACCTTCCAAAAAACAAATGAAAACGAGCTTCAAGAGTGTAACCTTGAAGCCGATATGAAAGCAGGAAGTTTTAATTTTGAAAATAATGCAAATCAGAATAAAGTTGAAGATAGTAACATTAAGGTAAACGACGCAGGAAACGCGCAAAATAACGCGGGAATTAAAGGCGAAGCGCAAAACACTCCGCAAAATTCAGCCCCAAAAGCAGACGATGGCGCTAAAGACAATAAAATCAAAGGACCTGAGAACGCACAAGAAAATAAAAACGAAGGTCAAAATTTCTTCTCCGGCGATAAAGGCGCAACAGGTTTCAACGAAGAACTTGAAGCAGCATTTAAAGAATTGGAAAAACTAAAAAATGGTTAGATAAACTGAAACGAAAAACATTGAATAAATTGAGGAGCCCGCGCACTGTGCGGGTTTTTATTTCACAATTTCAAATAAAACAAAAAACGCGCAGCGCACCGGTTTTTTGCAAAAACTAATTATGTAACATTTTGTAAACAGATAATTCAAAATTTCTAAAGTTTCTTAGGCAGCTAGACGATATAGACATCATTAGAGATACGTATGCAGAAAGGATGACAAGATGACTATTAAAAACAATTGGAATTTGAATTTGAATGGAGTAAACGGGCTTGGAAACAATCCGGAAAAACTTAGCCAATTAAAACAAAATGAAAATTACGTATTTATTTTTGACCACATGGAAGAAAATGAAAATTGGTTAGGCAACCAAGATGGAATGATTCATGCAAAAGATGGAAATATCGACGAAACAGAAATACTCAACTTTATTTCTCATATCGATAGGGACTCTGACGGCGAAGTTACTGATGCAGAAATTTTGCAATGGGCACAAAGCAACGGTAGCTCAGATAAAAACAGTATACATAACAAAGTTTTAAACGACACTGAAACATTTAACATGATAAAAGAATTTGCCAACGAAGTTTCAGGCAAAAAACTCGAAGAAGCAGCACAAAAACAAGAAATCAAAGAAGCATCTGCTGCAGAAGAAACTGAAGAAACTGAAGAAACAGAAGCTGCTGAAGAAGATCAATCTTGGACAGATAAAGCAAATGAAACCGCAATGAAAGACGGCGAACTATCTTTTGGCGATGGGCTTCTTATTGCAGGCGGCGCATTGTTAGATAAAGCTGATTCAACAGTAGAAGGCATTGCTGAAGGAGCCGGCAAACTTGTAGGCGGCGTAAAAGAAGGTGTGCAGGCAGTTGGTAGCGGCATTGCAAATGGCGCTAAAGCTGCGGGCAGTTGGGTTGCAAACACTGCCAAAAACATTGGTTCAGGCATTGCAAACGGCGCTAAGGCTGCTGGCAGTTGGGTTGCAAACACCGCCAAAAACGTTGGCACAGGCATTGCAAACGGCGCTAAAGCTGTAGGCAAAAGTGTTTCTTACGGAGTGGGCAAAGCTGTTGGCGGCGTTACAAATGCAGCCAAAGCAGTTGGCGGAGCAGCAAAAAAAGTTGGCGGAGCGGTTGCAAGCACAGCGAAAAAAGCCGGCGGAGCAGTTGCAAGCACAGCAAAAAAAGCCGGCAAAGCAGTTTCAGGCACCGCGAAAAAAGTTGGCAAAGCAGTTTCAGGCACAGCAAAAAAAGCCGGCAAGGCAGTTTCAGGCACCGCGAAAAAAGTTGGCAAAGCAGTTTCAGGCACAGCAAAAAAAGCCGGCAAAGCAATCTCTAGTGCATTTAAAAGAGGCTATAAGTCCACTAAAAAAGCTTAATCAAAATTCATCTTGTCACAAAAAAGGCTCCAATTTTGGAGCCTTTTTTGTATACATACAATCTTGATTGGGTTAGAGTTTAACAAATCGGAATTAGAATATGCAGATAAATACCTTGATAAATTAAAAGAAGTCAATCTTCATGAAGCCTTAAAAGAAATGGCAGACGAACAAGGCAACCTTTATGAATTAAAACAAAAGGTATTAAACAATTTTGGTCAAAATATAAAAGGTTTACATAGATTTAATGATGAAACCGCAAGAAATTTGTATGAAATAGGTGGGTTTACTTTTCATGGTGAAGATATCTCAAACACGCTTTCACAAGAAGAGTTTGACAAATTAGAACTATTGGAAAATATTTCAAGTGAAAATAAATTAACCGGTGATGAAAAAATAAGCGTTGATGAAGCAATAGATATTTTAAATAATTATGAAGAAAATTTTGATGTTGTTTATTATCAAGGTGCTAAAAATGCCAATTTAAGTTTTAAGTCGTTTGAAGAACTGCAAGAAGCATTTAAAAATTATATTGAAGAAGCTCCTGAAGATTATAAAATAAATAACCTAGAAAAAGCATTAAAAGATTTAGGAATTACGAAAGATAAACCTAAAGAAGTAAAAACACCATATGAAACAATACAAGTGCGCGCGAGAAACATTGAACATATTATAAACAGCGAGGGTGATAAATCACGTTATAAATCTATAAACAGAATGTTTGCGACGCTTGAAAGACCCAACATAATTACAATCAATGAACAAGGAAAAAGGGCATATTTTAAAATATTTGCGGGTAACAACAAAACAAAAAGACAGATAACCTATGTTTCAACAGATGAACAAGGTAATTTTGTATTAACTACAATTCCTGTTAAAAAAGAAAGTTGGTTCTTAAAACAAATAAATAATGGGAAAATTGTATTTGATAGACGTAAGGGAGTTATAAATAACTCCCCCGTCAATAACAGTATAACAAATCCCACTAAAAACTTCAAGCCCAAGGAAAATTTCAAGACAAAGGAAAGCTTGGTTGAGAAATTTATTTTGAAACCAAGAATTGACAAAATCATTCTTGGCGAGAGCAAATGGGGTAAGTTTTACACAGATTGGGTTGATAGATTAACACCAATTGAAAATCTTGTTAAAGCGGCAAAAGAAAGAACTTCTGTTCCTTTTGCTAAAAATCCTTATTTGTAAGCAAGAATGTATGCAGGTTTTGTTGGAAGTTATAAGCAACAAATTGAAAATAAGACATTTATTAAAACTGCTGATGGGAAAATAAAAGTTACGGGTGAAGGCTTTTTGCCCATAATCAAAGACTTTACAAAGCAAGTTGAAGCAATAGAGCCTGATAAAGACAAAGCTATTGAAGATTTATCTGATTATTTAATTGCCAATAGATTCTTATTAGACCTTAAAGACAGGGACGGTTACCAAGCAACAGAGAAAGAAAAAATTAAAGCTATTGAAAATATGGCTAAACTTGCAACAAAATATGGTGATAAAATTGAAGATATAGACAAAATACGCAATCTATAATATTACACCGGCACACTTTTTTAGTGTGCTTTTTTAAAAGTGTGCACTTTTGGGCTAAAAGTGCACACTTTTGATTTAAAAATGGCGTCATAATTAGAATATGGATAAATAATCCAATGTATTACATTAATTTACGGGTCGGCGCAAGAAAGGAGTTTTCTTATGCTAAAGGAATTTGTCGAGGCAGATAAAACAAAGGTTGAAAAAGAAATTGACGAAAATGCAAAAGGAAATGCGGAAGAAAACCTAGACAAATTTTTTGAAAAAGCCTCTAATTTTTCATATAAATTAGAAGATTTAGGCAAGCAACTGCAAAAAGGCATAATGCGCTATAGGGTATTTAAAGCGGGCGAATATGCAGACGGAACACCAAAGCTTACCTATGTTCAAAGCAAATATTTGCTAGATAAAAACGGCTATGAACTATTCCAAGAAAACCCAGACGGAACAGGGTTGATAAGCATAAGAAAAAATAACCAACAGATTGGTATTGTTATGCCACTCATCAATACAGAAACAAATAATGAGGCAGACTTTGTCGATGTGCCAAAAATGGTTAAAGAAAAGGCTAACACAGATGAAGTTATGCTTGATATAACCAAATATTCAAAAGGGCAAAACAAACTAATTAAAAATTTTATCGATGTTCATATTGATAAAATAGAAAACGAACCTGCAATATACACAGGGGATAAAACAATTAAAGGTGTTTTGGAATATCTGGGTTCACAAGACAATAAAACAGCAACGGTTAAAACCCCTATTCAAGAGATAATTTTGGATAGAAACAACTTAAGACATTTGATAGAAGAAAACGAAAAAGCAAGGGTGCAAAACCTTTTAACAAAAACATTAAAAACAATGCAAAATCCAAACCTAATTATTCAAACAAATGAAGGCGGAACAATTTATAACTATTACATTAAGGCGTTTAAAAAAGACAATAATAAAGTCAAAACACACTTACAAATTATTAAATGCAAACCAGATGGCAATTTTTATGTGACAAATTATAGCCTTACAAATAAAAAATTTACCGATTTAATAAATAACGGACAAATCATATATGATTTGTCCGACCTAACAGCATCTGCGCAAGATGGCGCATCTGTTAATGACATTATACCAAATCCCGCTAAAAACTTCAAGCCCAAGGAAAATTTCAAGACAAAGGAAAACTTGGTTGAAAAATTTATTTTAAAACCAAGAATTGACAAAATCATTCTTGGCGAGAGCAAATGGGGTAAATTCTACACAGATTGGATTGATAGATTAACACCAATTGAAAATCTTGTTAAAGCGGCAAAAGAAAGAACTTCTGTTCCTTTTGCTAAAAATCCTTATTTGTAAGCAAGAATGTATGCAGGTTTTGTTGGAAGTTATAAGCAACAAATTGAAAATAAGACATTTATTAAAACTGCTGATGGGAAAATAAAAGTTACGGGTGAAGGCTTTTTGCCCATAATCAAATTTACGGCGTTATTTTGGAAACATACGAGAAAAATAATCAGCTCATTTCAACAGCTCTTTTATTGATAGCGAAAAATATAATAATTGGGTAAAAAATGAGGCTATCCCGAGCGGTACTAAAACCACTTTCACGGGCACTCGCCTCAATAAAATTATAGAATATATTCAACCTAATTTCAATTCTCAAACAATTTAAAAAATAATGCAGAAAATATAAATTAATACAAAACAAAAGAACCTCGAAAAATCTCGAGGTTCTTTTAAAATTAGAATGCGGCAACGACCTATCTTCAAGGGGTGCGACTGCCCTCCGAGTATTGTCGGCGATAAAGGTCTTTACGACCGTGTTGCGGATTTTGCGTAGAGTGACAGCGAACACTAGTGAGCCCAACTCGAAAAAACGCGGAGTTTAACGAACGGCTATTTTACGAAAGTAAAATAAAGTGAGTAAGAACATAGCGTAAAGCAAAATCCAAGAACGGGATGACTCTGCCGAGCAAAAGTTGACTAAATGTCAAGTTTTGCGAGAGGGGGTGGGATACTATTAAAAATTAGCACAGAAAATATAAATTATTGCAAAACAAAAGAACCTCGAAAAATCTCGAGGTTCTTTTAAAATTAGAATGCGGCAACGACCTATCTTCCCGGGAGGCTGCCCTCCGAGTATTGTCGGCGATAAAGGTCTTTACGACCGTGTTCGGGATGGGAACGGGTGGGATACCTTCTCTTGGTCACCGCAAAATCTTTTGTGTATTCAATTTTCAATTTCAGTACACTGAAAGTTGCATAGAATATAAAGAACCAATTGGTGTTTGAAAATTAATTCAATTTTCAGGAAAAGCCCTCGTCCGATTAGTAACACTCAGCTGCATTTGTTGCCAAACTTCTACCTGTGTCCTATCAACGTTGTGATCTGCAACGGGACTTACTAGCTTATGCTATGAGAGATCTCATCTTGTGGTGGGCTTCGTACTTATATGCTTTCAGCACTTATCCGCTTGGAACACAGCTACC
>CAZMZD010000008.1:0-60288 GCA_964570895.1 uncultured Gammaproteobacteria bacterium | reverse complement strand
TCGCAAAAGCTCGACTGCGATTTCTGAGATAAAAATTTGAAAAATGGCAGGAACCGAACAAGAGCCCATGTTTCTTTCTTTTTGTTTCATTTTTCTTTCTTTGCGTTACGGCGCTTGAGTGTCAAAGAAAGAAAAATGAAAGAGTAAAAAATGAACGTCATGTTGCATTGATTGGCAAGATGTCAAAACAAGCCCGAAGGTTGTGTATACTTACCTAACAACAAAAATATGGATAATCACAACTTGGAGTTTTGCTTTAATAATATAAAACATGAATCAAATAACACTCCCCAAAAATTTCCATTTTACACATCTTATTAATCTGCTAAAATAATCTTATAGAAAATCAAATGAGGTATATATGTCAGGACATTCAAAGTGGTCAACCATTAAACATAAAAAAGCTAAAACAGACGCTGCGCGCGGTGTTGTGTTCACAAAATTTTCTCGTGAAATTATTGTTGCAACAAAGCTCGGCGGGGGCGACCCTAACGGCAATTTCAGGCTTAGAACCGCAATTGAAAAAGCTAAAGCAGGCGGGCTTCCAAACGATAACATTAAACGTGCTATCCAAAAAGGCCTAGGGGGCGACACTTCTGACAATTACGAAGAAATTACATACGAAGGATACGGCCCGTCAGGCGTTGCAGTGGTTGTTGAAGCCATGACAGAAAACAGGAACAGAACAGCAGGCGACGTTAGAAGCTATTTCACAAAATTTGGCGGAAACCTTGGTGAAACAGGCTGTGTTGGTTGGATGTTCAAAACTTTAGGGCAAATTAAATACTCTCTCGATACAGATTTTGATAAGCTTTTTGAAGACGCCATTTCCCTTGACGCGCTTGACATTGAGGCTGATGACGAAAATATAGTAATCACAACAAAACCGGAAGATTTAGAACGTATCACCCTCGCCCTTGCGGATTTAGGCTATAAAGAACTCACTTCAGAAGTTACTAAAATTCCTGATAACACTATTGAAATTACGGATAAAACAAAAGCTGAACAAATTTTAAAACTAATTGACAGGCTCGAAGAGCATGACGACGTTCAAAATGTTTATGCGAATTTTGATATAACTGATGAGATCTTAGAGGAACTTGGCTAATTATGGAAAATAAGCCAAAAAAGAAAAAAAGAGAAATCAAAATCACGGGGCTTAACATTGATAAAGCAGAATACCAAGAGATTATTCTCTCAAATTCTAACGACCCGACCCGAAATTTAGGCAAAAAAAAGAGCATTTTTTAAAATGCCCCTAGAATACTTTTCAGTAGTCTCTCTTGTGAAGTGAAGGTTAGTGTGAAGTGCGATTTTATGAATTCTTTGTTTGTTTCTTTGTTTATGTCTTACATATATATAAAGTATATATCGATATAAAAATTGCAAATTCATTTTATTTTGTTACAAAACTTAACAAACTACCTTGAAACTGCTGAAAAATGTATAATACATGTAGATTACAAGGAGATATAAAAGTGGAAATTAAACCGATTAATGCAATTATTTATAATCAAGACAAAGTTAAAATGGACGATGTAATTGCGCCGCCATACGACGTCATAAGTTCTGAATATCAAAGCGAATTATATGCGCGCTCGCCATACAACTTTGTGCGCTTAATCCTTTCAAATGAAGAAGATAGATACAAAAGCGCAAAACGCGATTTTGACGCTTGGTTAAAAGAAGGTGTATTAAAAGAAACTGAAAAACCTTGCATTTTGTACATTGTTCAAAATTATGTGACAGAAGGGGGCAGGCACGTTTCGCGCCGCGGCTTTATTGCAAGAAATAAAATCGAAACTTTTGACTCCGGCAAAGTTCTTCCGCATGAATTTACGATGGGTGGCCCAAAAGCAGACAGGTTAAAGCTCATGAGCGAAGTTCAAGCCAACTTGTCGCAAGTTTTTATGGTGTATGAAGATAAAGAGCAAACAATCGATAAGGTTGTTGGCGAAAAAATTATGCAAACAAAACCTTTAATCGATACGACAGACGACAAAGGGGTTCAAAACCTTGTTTGGATTGTTGATGATGAAAATGATATCGAACTAATTCAAAAAAATATGGAAGACAAAATTCTTTTGATTGCGGACGGTCACCACAGATACGAAACCGCAATGAACTATTCAAAAATTAATACAAACCCTGAAGCACAATATGTGATGAGCTATTTCACAAATCTTTCAGATGATAACTTAATCATTTTCCCAACCCACAGAATAATAACAAAATGGGTTGAGCCTTATGTTTTAATCGAAGGTGTTAAAAAATATTATGACATCGAAGAAATGATATTTAATTCTGAAAATAAAAATGATGTGAAGGCTAAATTCCTTGCAAAAATTGAGGAAGAAAACCAAAAGCAAATCACAACAGGGCTTTACATGAAAAATGTTAATAAATTTTTCATCTTGAAATTAAAACCGGAAGCGCTTGACAAAGTTGAAGCTCCGGATGTTTTGAAAAAGCTTGATTTGACTGTTCTTCACCAATTAATTATCACAAAAGAATTGGGCTATACAAAAGAAGAACAAATGGGGCAAGTCGGAATTAAATATTTGAAACAAGAAGCAGAAGCGTTTGAAGCAATTGACATGGGCACTGCGGAAGCAAGCTTTATTATGGCTTATCCTAAAATGGAAACTATCCGCGAAATTTCAGGCGCAGGCTATAAAATGCCTCAAAAATCAACATATTTCTATCCAAAATTATTAAGTGGAGTCGTAATTAACCCTCTATGGCAGAGATAAACAAAAAACTTGGCGCAACATTTAACCCCGCCACAAATGCAGTCGATTTCAGATTGTATTCAGCGGGGGCAAGTTCCATCGTGCTTGAGATTTTTGAAAATCCAACAGACGAAGAGGCTCTTGCCACTTTTCCTTTGAAAAAATCAGAAGATAATGTTTGGGAAACTTCGATTAAAAAATACGCTCTTTTTAATTTGCATAAACCTTTTTATTATGCGTATAGGGTTTTTGGCAAGGGCAGGTTTTTCGATGAAGCTCGCCTTGCGTATGACCCTTGGGCGTGCGCTTTAAGCTATAATAAAACCCTCAAAAATTATCAAATTAAATCTGAATTTTTCTTATATGAACCAAAAATTGTAACTCCAATTTCTGCTCGCTCTATAGCAGATGAAGTGATTGGGGAGGTTCATATTAAAGATTTAACTATAAACTCTGGGCTTGAATTTGCAGGAACTTGCTATGCGGCTGCAAAATATGCGAAGAAAATTCAAGAGCTTGGAATTACTATGATTGAATTTTTGCCGCTCAATGATTTTGATGATAATTCAAACTATTGGGGCTATATGCCGCTTAGTTATTTTGCATTTTTGAAAAAATATTTTAAATCTGAAACATCGGCTGATATGCTCTCTGAATTTCAAGATATGATAAACGAGTTTCATAAATGCGGAATTAAAGTTTGTATGGATATGGTGTATAACCACACCGCAAATAATGCATCGCTTCGGCTTATCGATGGCGAAAATTACTACAAATTTGACGAGCTCGGCAATTTTTTAAATCATTCTTGTTGTGGAAATGATGTTAATATGACAAACCCTGCTGTTTGGAATTTAGTTGCAGATTCGCTTGCATATTTTGCAAATCTTGGGGTTGACGCTTTCCGCTTTGATTTAGGGCTTGCGCTTATGGATACGTCAAGTATTGGCGAAGCTATCTACGACAATAAAACCTCGCTTTTTGCAAATCTTCCAAACCTTCTTGAAAAGCGCGGCATAAAAGTTTCAGATGGAACAACAGATGGTGTTATTTTTATCACAGAGCCTTGGACGTGTGGCGGGAAAGGCAATTATGCGCTTGGCAAATTTCCGGAATTTGTGTATGAATGGAATGACGTTGCAAGAAATGTCATTAGAAGCTCAACAATCAGGCCAAATGAAGTGAACCCTGAAGCCATCTATAATTTAACAGAAGGTTCGAAGCAAATATACGAAAACAAAACCCGTGCCATAAATTACATTGCTTCTCATGACGGGCTCACCCTGCGCGATTTGAACACATATTATAAAGACGGCTGGGAAATTTGCGGGGATCATTTTGGCGACACGCTTGCACAAATGCGCTCAATTAAAAAACAAATTTTGCTTTTAACTCTCTCGTCTGGCACTCCAATGCTTCAAATTGGCGATCTTATCGGGCACACAAAACAAGGCAAATCAGACTCATATCAAGATGATTCAGACATAAATTACCTTGATTTTTCAAGTATTGAAAAAAATCCAAAATTAAAAGAAATTTTTGATTTTTGGCAAATAGCGCTGAATTTTAGAAAAGAATATGAACCGCAAAATTGGCAAAGAAAATATTTTTCAGCTTCTGCAAGCGAAATTTCAGATTTTAAAGAATATCAAAATCAATTTTTGGGCTATCTTGCAAAATGTGATAACACGCGCTTTTATGTTGCAATTTCAGGCTCAAGCGACGATTTATATTTTGCGCTTCCTCAAAATTCTGAAAATTTGGCATGGAAAAAAGTTATTTCAAATCTTAATAATGATGTTGAAGCATGGGATATTTGCCACTTAAAACCTTACGAAATAGCGATATTTAAGGAAAGTTAAATTTTTTTGACAAACAAATTTAAAGACCTATAATGAAAAGTATGATAAAGTTTACTAAAAGTTAAATAATACAAAAAAGAGAAAGGCGTTCTCGTCTTTCTCTTTTTTTATGCGGAGAATATGAAAAAAAATCTTAAAGGAAAAATTTTAAACATAAAAGAAATTGCGAAAGAAATTTTTGAAATAAAAATTGAAAGTGAATTATCAGAAATTTCTGCAGGACAATTTTTCCAAGTGTTATGTCCGCCAAAAACCATGCGCCGTCCTTTTGGAGCAGCAGGTTTTCAAGACGGGGTCTTGAGGGGGATTTTCAAATTGAGAGGCGATGGCACAAAATATTTGTCCTCTCTCAAATCGGGCGATATAGTTGATTTTTCAGCTCCTCTTGGTAACGGTTTCAATATCGAAAATAAAAAATCTTTAATTATTGGTGCAGGCGCAGGCGTTGCACCTCTTTTGTATTTAAAGGAAACTCTTGCAGTACGTGAGGTTGAAAACCATTTTATTGCCGGTTTTAAATCGAGAGAAGAAGAAATTTTAGGTGCCGATTTTGCGTGCTATGGCGGAACAATTCTTGATTTTGTTGAGCCATATATTGAAAAATTTAAACCTGAAAAAATTTATGCTTGCGCGCCAACAGTTGTGCTTAAAAAAATTGCTGAAATTTCTTCAAAACACGCGCTGGATGCGGAAGTTGCACTAGAGAAAACAATGGCGTGCGGAATTGGAGTTTGCAAAGGGTGCGTTATAAAAGTTATTAAAAACGGCGAAATTCAAAATGCGACAATATGCCACAATGGCCCCGTGTTCAAGGCTTCGGAGGTTGTATGGGAATAAAATATTTTGATTTAACGGGACAAAATTTTGAAAAAATTTCCTTCAAAAATCCAATATTAACTGCAAGCGGAACTTTTGGTTATGCAACAGAATACTCTGATTTTTTTGATGTTTCAAGGCTTGGAGCAGTTGTTACAAAAGCAATTACAAAAAAACCAAGAAGCGGAAATGAGGGCGTGAGAATTTTTGAAACAACTGCCGGTATGATAAATAGAATTGGGCTTGAAAATGTCGGAGTTGAAAAATTTTGCAGCGAAAAACTTGTTGAACTTCGAAAAAATAATATAAATTTTGTTGTAAATATTGCGGGAAGTTCGCTCGAAGAATATGTTTTTGTTGCTGAAAAATTAGAGGCTGCTGGCGTTTGCGCAATTGAAGTTAATGTTTCATGCCCTAATGTAAAATCGGGTTGTCTTGAATTTGGCACTGATAATAATGCTCTCTACGAGCTTGTGAGCCTTGTAAGGCAAGCTTTTTCAGGTTTCCTTATAATTAAGCTTACCCCTTGCGTGACGAAAATTGAAGAACTCGCTCAAGCAGCTCAAAACGCAGGCGCAGACGCAATTAGCGCGATTAACACTTTAAAAGGGGTGGGTTTGAAACTTGAATTTTCAGGCAAGAATGTTCAAAAAACGCTCGTTGAGGGCGGTTTGAGCGGAAAATGTATCAAACCGCACGCGCTTTCTTGTGTTAAGCGAATTAAATCTGCCGTAAACATACCAATAATCGGGATTGGCGGTATTTCGTCGCTCGCTGATGTCCTTGAATTTGTGACAGTCGGTGCAGATTTAGTTCAAATTGGAACTGAAAACTTCACCAACCCTGATATTTCAATAAAAATCATTTCAGAGCTTGAAGAATTTATGAAAACTCATAATTTTAATAATTTTGGCGAATTAAAGGAGGCATTACGAGATGGAATTTAACCCACTTGAAATTTTAAAAGAAACAGATGGCGTGCTAACGGGGCATTTTTGCTTGACCTCTGGGCTCCATAGCGATACTTATTTTCAGTGTGCAAAACTTTATCAATATCCAAAGTATGTTGAAATGTTTGCTGCAGAACTAGCGAAAAGGCTCTCGAATGTTGAGTTTGACACAATTGTTGCGCCAGCAATCGGAGCTGTGATTTTTGGGTATGAAGTTGCAAAACAAGCAGGCAAAAGAAACCTTTTTGTTGAAAGAAAAGATGGCGAAATGCAGTTAAGGCGCGGATATACGCTAAAAAAAGGCGAGAGAGTTGTAATTATTGAAGATGTAATTACAACTGCCAGAACGATTTTTGAAACCAAAGAAGCACTTAAAAGTTTTGAAGCTGAAATTGTAGGCGTCGGCTGTATCGTGGATAGGTCTGAAGGCAAGACGGGGCTTGATATAACATCAATTATTCAAATGAAACCTGTTTTATATAAACCGGAAGATTGCCCGTTATGTGCAGCAGGAATTGAAATTGTGAAACCGGGGAGCAGAGTTGGAAAATAAGATTAAAAATTTGATAAATATAGCGTCCCTTAGTGCTGAAACTATTGAAAAAATTGTTTCGCGCGCTTGTTATTTTGAAAAAAATCCTTACGAAGTTTTGCTTGCGCATAAAAAACTTGCCTTTATGTTTTTTGAAAACTCAACAAGGACGCGGTTTTCCTTTGAAGTTGCGGCGAGAAATTTGGGTATGGATGTTTTTCATTTTGATGGAAGTGTTTCCTCGCTCACCAAGGGTGAAAGCTTTGTTGACACCCTGAATAACCTTGAAGTGCTTGGAATAGATGGAATTGTTTTAAGAAATAAAACCTCGGATTTAATTGAAACAGCGACTCAAAATTCACACATGTCTTTTATAAATGCAGGCTCAGGTTCTGATTTTCACCCTACTCAAGCGCTTCTTGATTATTTCACAATGAAAAAATATTTAGACTCTGTGGAAAATAAAAAAATTGTCATAGTTGGCGATATTTTGCATTCGCGCGTTGCAAAATCAAACATTGCGCTTCTAAATAAATTTGGCGCGCATGTTTATGCTGTGGCACCAGATTGTTTTCAAGACAGTTCGCTATCCGGTGTAACTTGGGAAAATTCCCTTGAAGAGGCGCTTGAGGGCGCGGATGTTGTTATGTGCCTTAGAATACAAAAAGAGCGTATTGAAGAAAATATTGATTTTGAAAGCTATATTAAAAATTATCAAATCAAAAGCTCTGAAATGCTTGGAGGAGCTTATCTTATGCACCCTGGGCCTGTGAACATTGATGTTGAGATATCTCAAAAAGTGCTTCAGGAATACGATAAAAATTTGATTTTAGAGCAAGCAAAAAATGGCGTATTTGTGCGAATGGCAATTCTTGAAATGATTTTTGGGGGTGGAGCATGTTAGTTAAAATTCCTGCGCTAATTGATATGCACACGCACCTTCGCGATTTTGAACAATCAGATAAAGAAACTTTTGAAACAGGAACACTCGCAGCGCTTGCGGGCGGCTTTGGCACGGTTTGCAATATGCCGAATTCTTGCCCTGTGTGCGATAATGCTCAAATTTTAGCGCAAGCTCTTTCTAAGAGCGCAAATTGCAAGGTTTATCAGGTGGCAGGTGTAACGAAAGGTTTAAAAAGCCTTGAGCTTGTTGATTTTAGCGCGCTCCGTCAAGCTGGCGCTATTGCTTTTTCAAATGACGGGTTTTTAATTCCTGATAAGGTTTTCGAGAAGGCGCTTTCGACGGGCGAGCTTATTTTATCTCACTTAGAAAATGAAGTTTGCGACCTTGAATTTCAACTTGGTGTATTTAAAAAGCTTGCAGACAGCGGATTTTCGCCAAGGCTACACTTTTGCCACATATCAAAAGCTGAAAGCGTTGAGCTTATTCGAGCTGCAAAACAAGATGGTTACAAGGTTACATGCGAAACCTGCCCACATTATTTTACATTCACAAAAGATGATGTAGGTGAAAACGGTGTTTATAAAATGAACCCGCCGCTTGGCACAAATGAAGATAAAAATGCAATAATAGCAGGTGTTTTAGACGATACAATCGATGTTATCGCAACAGACCATGCGCCACATTTGAAGCGCGAAAAATTATGCGATTACCATCAGGCGCTAAATGGAATAATCGGGCTTGAAACAGCATTCTCGCTTACATATAAGCAATTTGGGCTTGATGTTGTTGTCAAAAAAATGGCAAAAAAGCCACAGGAAATTTTAAGAATTGAAAATAATAAAAAAATTCAAGTTGATACGGAATTTGAGTGGGGGTATTGTGCTCAAAACTCAAAATCTAAATGCAAAGTTTCACCATATAACAATATGAAAATGATAGGAAAGGTAGTGAAGTATGCAATTTGAGGAGATTAAATCAAAAATTGTTGTGGCGCTGGATGTTAAAACTCTTGAAGAGGCAAAACATTTAGTGGACGAGCTTAAAGACTATACGGGCACATTTAAGGTCGGGCTGCAGCTATATTGTGCGTTTGGGAATGAAATTGTAGACTACATTAAAAAACAAAACGCAAATTTCTTTTTGGATGTGAAATTAATGGATATACCAAACACAGTGGCGGGCGCTGCTAGCTCTCTTGTTTTGCGCGGGGCAAGTTTTTTTAATGTGCACACGCTTGGCGGGCTTGAGATGATGAAGGCGGCAAAGCACGCAGCAGACGAAATTGCGCCAGACACAATAGTTCTTGGTGTAACGGTTCTAACAAGCATTTCAGATGAAATTTTACAAAACGAAATCAAGGTTAATGCGGCTGCCTCGGATTATGCTCTATATCTTGCAGGGCTTGCGTATGAAGCAGGGCTTACAGGAGTTGTTGCAAGCGCGCATGAAGCAAGGAAAATTAAAGAAAAATACGGAGCGGATTTTAAAGTTTTATGCCCTGGGATAAGACCCGCATCCACTTCCGTTGATGACCAAAAGCGCGTTGCAACGCCAAAATTTGCAATTTCAGAAGGGGCGGATTGGATAGTGCTCGGGCGCGCGATAACAAAATCTGAAAATCCAAAAGAAAGTATAAAGAAAGTTTTTGAGGAATTAAAATAATGAAAGCAACGATAATTTTAGAAGATAAAACTATGCTTACAGGGCGCTCTTTTGGGGCACAAGGCACGGTTTTTGGGGAACTTGTTTTTAACACTTCAATGTCGGGGTATCAAAACATTGTGTCAGACCCAGCATATAGCGGGCAAATTCTTGCAATGACTTATCCTGAAATGGGCGTTTATGGCATAAATAAAGAAGCTTTTGAAAATAAAAAAGCTCACATAAAAGGTTTTATTTGTAAAAAATATAATCCTTTTTACTCAAATTTTATGGCAGAGGCGAGCCTTGGGGAATATTTTAAGAAAAATAATGTGATAGCGCTTGATGGAATAGATACAAGAAGCCTTGTTAAAAAGTTGAGGGATTACGGGGCAATGTCTTGTGTTATAACGACGGAAGAGGTGGACGAAGAGATGTTTAACGCTCTTAAAAATTATAAGCCTCAAACTTATTTTCCTGAACTTTCCGTGAAGAAAAAATATATTTTAGGGGATAGCGGCAAAATTAAGCTTGCTGTTATTGACTACGGAACTAACGACGATATTCTGAAAAAGCTTGCAGAGCTTGGTGTTCAGCTTGAGGTTTTTCCATCTTCTGTTGGTGCTGATGAAATTTTGAATTCCGGAAATTCTGCCCTGTTTTTATCAAATGGCGCAGGCGACCCGAGGGAATATAAAGAGGAGCTTGAAACGGTTAAAAAATTAATTGGCAAAATTCCGATTTATGCTATGTCTTTTGGGTGTGCAATGGTTGGCTTGGCGCTTGGCGCTGGGGTTGAGAAAATGCCTCACGGGCACCGTGGCTCAAACCACCCTGTTATAAATTTAAATTCTGAAACGGTGGCGTTAACGGTGCAAAATCATGGATATGCGCTTGATAAGAAAACTTTAACAGACGGAATGAAAATAACATATTCAAACTTGAATGACGGAACTCTTGAAGGTCTTGAATGTTCTAAGTTGAATATTAAAGCTGTTCAATTTTTGCCGGAAGGAATTGTGCCTGAAGGTTCAGAGGATGTTTTTGCTTCTTGGGTAGCAGATATGGAGAATAATTATGTTGGATAAAGAAATTAAAAAGGTTCTTGTTATAGGCTCCGGCCCTATTGTTATTGGGCAGGCCGCAGAATTTGACTATGCGGGCGTTCAAGCGTGCCGCGCTTTAAAGGAAGAAGGGGTCGAGGTTGTTCTTATAAATTCTAACCCAGCAACAATAATGACGGATGAAACGGTCGCTGATAAGGTTTATATCGAGCCGCTTACGCCGGAGTTTGTGGAAAAAATTATAAAAATTGAAAGGCCGGATGGCTTAATTGCTTCGCTTGGCGGGCAAACAGGGCTTAATTTAGCGGTTAAACTTGCAGATTCGGGCGTGCTTGAAAAATATAAGGTTCGCGTGCTTGGAACAGATATTCAATCGATTAAACTTGCGGAGGATAGAGAGCTTTTTAAAAATTTGATGGAAGAAATTGGCGAGCCTGTGCCTGCAAGCGACATTGTTTCAGATTTTGACTCTGCTAAAGAGTTTGCAGAGCGTATCGGTTTTCCAATTATCATCCGCCCGGCATACACACTAGGTGGTTCCGGCGGCGGCATTGCGCACAATGCGGAAGAATATGAAGAAATTGTGCTTCAGGGGCTTGCTCAAAGCCCAATAAATCAAGTGCTTGTAGAAAAATCGATTGCAGGGTATAAAGAGCTTGAATATGAAGTGGTGCGCGATTCTTCAGACACTTGTATTATTGTTTGTAATATGGAAAATATTGACCCGATTGGCATTCACACGGGCGACAGTTTTGTTGTTGCTCCAATTCAAACGGCGACAAACGACGACTGTGCAATGCTTCGCGCTGCTGCTATAAAAATTATTCGTGCGCTTAAAATTGAGGGCGGTTGCAATGTTCAATTTGCGCTTGATACAAAATCGAATAAATATTATGTAATTGAGGTAAACCCTAGGGTTTCAAGGTCATCAGCCCTTGCAAGCAAAGCGACAGGGTATCCGATTGCAAAAATTACGACAAAAATTGCGCTCGGATATAAATTGCATGAAATGAAAAATGCTGTTACAGGCACTACAGTTGCTTCTTTTGAGCCAACTATCGATTATGTTGTGGTTAAAATTCCAAAATGGCCTTTTGATAAATTCGCAAAAGGGGATAGAATTCTTGGAACGAAAATGAAGGCCACGGGCGAAGTTATGGCAATTGGCAGAACTTTTGCTTCAGCTTTCAAAAAAGCAATTACAAGTTTGGAAAATAAAAAAACGGGGATTTTGCATTATAAATTCGAAAAATTGTCTGACGCAGAACTTATGAAAGACTTGGAAATTCAAGACGACATGAGAATTTTTAGGCTCTCTGAAGCGATTTCCAGAGGTTTCGACATTTCTGAATTAAATAAAATTACAAAAATCGACCCGTGGTTTATTAATGAAATTAAAAACATAACGCTTGTTGAAAAAAGGCTGGAAACGGAGCCAATGTGCCCTGAATTATATAAGGCTGCAAAAGAATTTGGATATTTGGATTCTGAAATTGTGGCATGCTCTGGCGTTAAGCATTCAGATTTGAAAAAATATAAAATCGAGGCGTCGTTTCGCCTTGTGGACACATGTGCCGGCGAATTTTCTTCAAAAACGCCATATTTTTATTCAACTTATGGCGAAAATTGCGACTTGGAAGACATACAGTATGAAGAGATTTTGAACAAAGTTGAACCAAAGAAGAAAATTATGGTGCTTGGTTCCGGCCCTATTAGGATTGGGCAAGGAATTGAGTTTGATTATTGTTCTGTTCATGCAAGTTTTGCAATTCAAAATCAAGGGTATGAAAGCATTATGGTGAACTCCAATCCTGAAACGCTTTCGACGGATTTCGATGTTGCGACAAGATTGTATTTTGAGCCAATGGCGCTTGAAAATATTTTAAATATTATAAAAAGAGAGCGCCCTGAAGGCGTGATGGTGCAATTTGGCGGGCAAACAGCGATTAACCTTGCGCAAGGTTTATCTTGCGAAGGGGTGAAAATTTTGGGCACCTCTTTGGATAGTATTGATGTAGTGGAAGATAGAAAGTTGTTTAGCGCGCTTCTTCAAGAGCTTGAAATTAAACAGCCGATGGGTTTTGGGGTTAAAAATTTTGATGAAGCAATTGCGGCGCTTGAAAAACTTGGTTTTCCTGTGCTTATTCGTCCGAGTTATGTAATTGGCGGGCGCGGAATGCAGCTTTGCTACACAAAAGAAGAGGCGATTTCGTATATTGAAGAAGCGTTTAAATTTTCAGACGGACACCCCGTGCTTATTGACCAATATATTGAAGGGTTAGAAGCAGAGCTTGATTGCGTTTCGGATGGGCATGATGTTTTAATTCCGGGGATTTGCGAGCACATTGAGCGCGCAGGGGTGCATTCGGGCGATTCGATGTCTGTATACCCAAGTCAAAATATTCCAAAAAGCCTGCAAAATAAAATGGCGGATTGTGCAAAAAGCATTGCTAAAAGGCTGAATGTCAAAGGCTTGATGAATATTCAATTTATTATTAAAAATGGTGTTTTGTATGTGATTGAGGTTAATCCGCGCGCTTCAAGAACGGTTCCTATTATGTCTAAAGTGACGGGGATTAATATGGTCGATTTGGCGGTTAAAACCTGCTTGGGGCACACGCTTCGAGAGCTCGGGGCGCCTGTCGGATTATATCCTAAAACGAATTTGGTGGCTGTTAAAATGCCGATTTTCTCATTCCAAAAATTAAACAGAATTGACCCTGCTCTTGCGCCTGAAATGAAGTCTACGGGCGAAGTTTTAGGGGTGGACACTTGTTTTTCAAAAGCGCTTTTGAAAGCGTTTATTGCGGGCGGATATAAATTTGGCGCGCCAAAACAAAGAGTTTTAGTTTCTTTGAGCGACCACTATAAAAACCCTGCTCTTCCTATAATTCAGGATATTTACAAAGCCGGATTTCTTATTATGGCAACACATGGAACGCATAAATTTTTAGAGAAAAACGGTGTGCCTTCAAAAATGATTGAAAAATTTATGATGGATAAGCTTCAAAAAAGGATGAAAGAAGGCAGGCTATCTTTTGTTTTGAACACGCCAAAAACAGGCGGTGATTCCCAAAAAAGCGGGTTCCACATTAGAACAATCGCAGAAATATATTCTGTTCCATGCTTTACATCAATTGACACAATGCGTGCGTATCTCAAAGCGCTCAAAACCTATGAAGAAAAAACAATTCTTTTGCCTGACACTATTTCAAATTACAGAAAAAGAAAATTCTTTGGGATTTTTTAAAGGTGCGAAGCGGACGGGAAAATTGCTAACTCGGGCGCAAATAATGCAAACATAAGAAAAGCTCCCTAAATTGGGAGCTTTTTATTATCATTGTTCGATTGTTTTTATGCAGCTTGCGCCAAGGTTTGGTTTTCAGAAGCTTTTGCGATTGCTTTTTCAGCAGCTTCTTTTACTGCAGGGTCTTCATCTGCTGTGAAGTTGCTCAACATTTGAATAATTCCGTTTGATTCTTCAGGTCTTGCAACATAAGAAATTGCTTGGATGGCAGCTTTTCTAACCGCAGGAACTTCGCTATTTGAAGCAGCTGTCATAATTTCGTTGAAACCAATTAATTCAGGCATTTTGATTTGCGTTATTGTTTCTTTGCCTTCAGGAATTTCTTGGTTGTGAGCGTCAATTTCATCTCTTAAGTTCTTTTGAAGTTGAGCAAGTGTGTAAATTGCATACACCTTATTTCTTTCGGCTTGTTCTTTTGGAGAGCGAGCGTCATATATCGCTTGTTCTTCAGGAGTTAATTCTTCGCCGTTTTTAACTCTTTCTGCAAGTGCTAATTCTTCTTCAGAAGGACCTTCAAGAGCTGATGTGTCTTTGTTTACGATGTTTGCAACGGACGTCATCAATTCTTCTGTGTTTAATTGGCTTGCAAGTGTTTTATCCATTTGGCTGATGTTTGAAACAGCAACTAAGGCTTCATTTTGAGCCGCATAATCCTCTGAGTTTAAGTCTTGAAGAAATTGCTCAACATTAATTTGTTGAGGAGTTGTGTAATTTGCAGGTGCTTCTTCAACCGGTGTTTGTGGTGTGGCCGGTGTTTCTTCGGCAGGTGTCGCGTCTGTGGCAACTGCGTTTGCTCCGTTCATCACGCTTTGTGGCATGAAGTTTGGAGCCGGTGGAACAGTGACGCCTACGCCATTATTTTTTTTTTCAGCAAGACTGCCGTCCGCTTGGTTTGCTGGTTGATACATTTGACCTGCGTTCAGCGAGGCTAGATTTTTCAATGCATTTGCGACCTCTGCTGATACTATATTTTGAATCATTGCCTGCATTTGTTCTGGTGAAACATTAACAGGAGCTTGTGTTACTTGAGAATTTTGAGCCAAGCTTTGTGCTGCTTGTAAATCTGTTGCTTCTGCAGCTGATGTATTATAAGTGCTTGGATTATAAATTCCGATGTTTACTGCACTTGTGCCTGTTGATGCGGGTGTCATTTTTGGCATGATACCATTGATTGCAGTCATGTGTTTCTCCTTCTGACGATAACTTACATGATTGTAATGCATGTGAATAAAAAAAGTTGTTAGTTAACGTTTCAGTTTTTTTATAAATTTCTCAAAACCCCTGTGTTTACGCCATTTTTTCGTATTTACAAAACTTAATAATTGAATTTTTAATCTTAATAAATAGCCAATTTTCCAGCTTGTAAAATTTTTCTCATCGTGATAGAATTTTCTTGAGGCGACGAGAGTGTAGTAAAAATGAAGGTTAATTCGGTTCGTAGTTACAATTGTATATCAAAGCCAAAGAGGCTTTCTAATGCTGCATTTGGTATGCCAATGGGGACTTCGTCTTCGGTTCAAAATAATGTAAATCCTTATTATAGATTAGCTGTTGCAAGCCTTAGGGATAGAAAAATCGAAAACGAATTAAAATTAATGGGGCTTATATAATAAATGAAACTGACTGTTCTTGGTCTTGGTTGTTGGGGTTTGGTTTTAACCAAGCTTTTAACAAATAATTTTGATGAAGTTTGTGGGTACTCTAGGATTGAGGACTTGTCAGACGAATTAAGGCTGCATAAAAAAACAACAAAGCCTTTTGAAATTCAGCTTGACGACAAGGTTCAAATCACATCTGACCTGGCTAGTGCTATAAAAGGTGCAGATATAATTTTGCTTGTTGTTGCAACAAGCGCGATAAGAATTGTTTGCGAACAGCTCAAAAAAGCGGGTATTCAAGACAATCAAATTCTTGTTAATGCTTCAAAAGGGATTGAGCTTCCGAGTTTGCTTCGCATGAGTGAAGTTATAAAATCTGTTTTGCCTAATCAAAAAACAGCGGTGCTTTCAGGGCCAACTCTTGCACTTGAAGTTTTAAACGGTTGCCCGACAGCAGCAGTTGTGGCATGTGAAGATATCGAAACCGCTAAATATGTGCAGGCAGCATGCAATGTTCCATCTAAATTTAGATTATATACAAACACTGATGTGGTGGGCGTTGAACTTGGCGGAAGTTTAAAGAACGTAATTGCAATTGCTTCAGGTTTTATTGATGAGCTTGGCATGGGTGACAATGCAAGAGGCGCACTTTTAACTCGCGGCATGGCAGAAATTGTGCGCGTGGCAACAAAATTTGGCGCGAAACCATCAACCCTTTGGGGGCTTTCAGGCATGGGTGATTTAATTGCAACTTGTTCAAGCCCGTTAAGCAGAAACCACACGGTTGGTGCCATGCTTGCAAAAAATAAAAAAATTGATGATATTTTAGCTGAACTTGGTTCTGTGGCAGAAGGTGTAAAAACGTCTAAAGCAGTGTGCGAAATAGCAAAGAAGCTTGGAATTGAGGCACCTTTATCTACTGCGATTTATGAAGCTGTGTATACTGATATAAATTCAAAGGAAATTTTCTTAAACCTTATGGGAAGAGCCTTGAAGACCGAAGAGGACTTTCAGGTAATAGAAAAATAGATATTTTTTCAGTAAATTAATTGCCGTTTTTTGTAATTAAATTGTGCGCACGCAAGGTTAGAATGGAGTTATAAATCCTCAACTCTTCTGATTCTTGCCTGCATTTTGCAGGTTTTTTTGATACATGTGCAGTTTATGATTTGAATAATATCGGCACAAAAACTAGCTCTCAAAATTTTCGCTAAAATATTTAAGACTTTCTCTAAGCGCTGCTTCGTCAAAAATTTCAAAAACAATAAGCGGGTTAATGTTCAGTGCTTCAATTGTGTTAAATATCGGCTTATAGTTTATATTGCCATTTAACATTGAACTATGCGAATCTTCGTCTTTAAAATTGTTATGCAGGTGCATGTGGTGAAGCATAATTCCGTATGTTTTAACCCATTCTTCAATCGGAATTTCTCCGTGAAGATTAGCATGCCCCACATCGAGCGTTGCTTTAAGGTTTGGAGAATTTATGGCACCTAATAAATCTCTAATAAAATCCGGATTTGGCTCATGCACATTTTCAATTGTTGCAATTATGCCTTCTTGTTCAAATTCTTTTATAAAACCTTTGAAAAATTCAACATTTGATTTGAAGTATAAATTATTATATTCTCTGTGCTTTAAAAGGTTGTTGCGGCAAGTGTGAAAAACGATGTTTTTGCACCCTAAAGTTTGCGCGATTTCTAGGCTTTGATAATATCTTTTGATTGAAATTTGTTTTATTGCAGTGTCTTTTGAAGCGACATTTAAGTTTGAGAAAAAGCCATGGAGAGTGAGCTCGCCTTCAAAATCCTTCAAAATGGTTTCGTATTCTTTAAGAGTTTTTTTGTAGTTTAAATCAAGCTCTGCAAGCTTTCCAAACCTACTGATTTCAATTCCTACGCCAAGTTCATTTGCAAGTTTTACAACTTGTGAAAAATCATGAAAATTAACTGTTGATGATAAAAATTTCTTATATTTCATTTTTTTGCTGTTCCGTTAATATTAATTATAGAATATAATAAAATTATGTATATATTTGAGCTAATTGCAAAATTGAGAAATAAAAAGAAGAAAGTTTCTGCTCCTCAAGAAAATCCTGTTGAGGATATTGAAGAAGAAAATTGCAATCATAATTTTGCTCCGCTTGATAGCACCAGAAGGTATTTTGCTTGCACAAAATGCGGGCTCGTTGTTGAAGGAAAAGATTTAAAAGACATCAACTTTTTTAAGTCTTAAAATTTTTCTTAATATTTTTAAATATTGCGCAAAATATTTTGTTTTTGTGTTTTAATCATCTGTACAAGATTGTATGTTAGGGGAAAAAATGAGAGTATCGAGTATTCAAATTCGCCCGTTTGTGCGAACAATTGCAAACTTTAAACCAAGCTTTGCGGCGTTTTCTGCGCCAAAATTAACGCCACTTGCGCGTGACACATTTAGCTTTAAAGGAAGAGATGACAAGCTTTTATCTCTTGATGAAGCGAAAGCGGCAAAAGCAAAATATGAATCATCAACATCGGGCTATAGAGAAATTTACGGCGGAAAATTTAATGATGAATTTGTGAACACAATGACAAACGCGACAGCGCGCCATGCTAAAGACTCCGGAATTGAAAAAATGGGCGTTGGTGGGGATACTCGCGCTGCAACCGTTAATTACATCCCACAAATTGCAAACACGCTTTTAGATAAAGGTATTGATATTGAAGTACCTATGCTTGAGGGCGAGCAAGCGTTTTCTTCGCCTGCGGCGTCCCCTGTGCTTGCGGTTTATGGGAAAGAACGCAACATCCCGCTTTCTGTATTGATGACTGCGAGTCACAATCCTTGGGAATATGGCGGATATAATTTCTTAACTTCTGAAGGTGCTGTTGCAACCGATGTTGTAACTCGCCCTATTGCGGAAAATATTGTGAAAGTGGCGCGTGATGGCAAACCATTAGAAAACGCTAAGGAACGAGGCGAGCTTGCTTATTTTGACCCTTATAAAGAATATAATGAATATATCGATAGCAAAAAATTAATCAACTATGACTTAATTAAAAACGCCGGAATTGAAATATTCTACGACGGGCTTGAAGGGACAGGGAATTATTATTTTCCAAGAATGATGGAAGAACATGGCGTGCATGTGGCGAAAGCTTTGGATTCTCACGTATCAGGGCCTGAGCCAAGCGCTAAAAACCTTGCCAACTTGGCGCATGAAGTGAAAAATTCTGGCGCTAAATTAAAAGTGGGGCTTGCAACGGATGGCGATTCTGACAGGTTTGGGGTTGTGGATGAAAATGGTAATTATATTAACTCAAATGATGTAATTATGCTTGTTGCTTACCATATGATTAAAAATGAAGGAATGAACAAAGGCACGATTATAAGAAATTGCGCGACAAGCAAAAGAATAGATGTCCTCGCGGATTATTTCAACAAAAAAGACCCTGAAAAATATGATATTAAAGTGGAAGAAACTCCTGTCGGCTTTAAATATTTAGGGGATAAAATGGTTGAGCTTGAAGGAAGCGAGCACGAAGTGATTGTGGCTGGCGAAGAATCCGGCGGACTTACAATCAGAAACCATATTCCTGAAAAAGATGGTTTTGTTGCAATTTCTAAAATTTTGGAACTCGTGGCATCTGAAGGTAAACCATTAGGGCAAATTTTAGCTGACCTTAAAGAAGAAGCAGACACGGGTTACACTTCTGTTGCGAAAAAAATCGGCTTTGCAGATGAAGAAGCGAAAGAAGCAGGCGTTAAATATTTTGAAAAATATTTAACAGGCGAAGTTGGTGATGTGGCAGGCTATAAAATTGACTTTGAAAAGACGAAAGAAGCGGCAGAGCACATTAAACAATATAAAAAACAAGGCGATGGCATAAAATTATATTTTGAAAACGGCGCTGCTGTTTTGATTAGAAAATCAGGCACAGAGCCAATTGTAAGGCTTGCGGTTGATTCAACGGATGACACCGTGACGGCAAACTTGCAACACGCGCTACTTTCCGAAATGGAAGCACTTGGCGGGCATGAAAAATAGAGCTTCGCGCAGCGTGGCTTAAAATAAAGCTTCTGCTTTGCGAGCTTTAGGTTTAAAAGCAATGCAACATGCGGGCTTAAAAATTAGATAAATTCTTGATATGTTTTGAAATGCGCTTTGCAAACGGAGCGCATTTCTTCTTTTCCGAATTTTGCAACAAATTTGTGCCCGGCTTCAATAACCTTGTCAGAAGCGCCTTTGGGAAAATTCATTTCGTAATATGAGCAAAGTTTGCCCATTTGAATTACATATTCTGCGCGAGCAAGAATGGAAGCGGCGGCAACTGCTGTGTCTGCCTCGGCTTTTGTTTCTTGAATTATCTGAATTTGCCCTCCTTTTTCTTTTAGCATTGATAAGATAAGCTTTTCGTCCCCGAATTTATCGCAAATGGCAAAATCGGCGCTAGCTTGGCCGAGCACATTTTCAATGACGGTTGCATGCGCCCAAGCGAGCATTTTGTTTAAGTTTTTAAATTTGTCATACAGCTCGTTATATTTTTTTGGAGTGATGTGAATTGTGCTGTATACGCTGTTTTTTCTAATTTCATTGGCCAGAGTTAGAATTTTTTTGTCGTCTAGTTTTTTAGAATCTTTAATTCCGATTTCTTTTAAATATTGCGCTTGATGTGCGTTTAACAAAACGCCCGAAGTGCATAATGGTCCAAAAAAATCTCCTTTTCCGCTTTCGTCTGTTCCGATGTGGGGGTAAGGCCTTTCTTTTAAATTGTTTGATGTGGCGCTTGTGTTTGAGGCGCCAGCTGCGGTGCCGGTTGTGGTTGCAGTTTCAGGCAAGGTTAAGCCGAGCGCCAAACTTGTTTGGCGCGAGAAAATTTCAGGAGCTTGTTTAATATTTAAAAATTGCTCAAGAAATTCATCTATATCTGCGCCTTGCACAACAAACTTTCCGCTTGTGTAAAATGTGGCAACAACCCCATTTAAGCACACTTGAAATTCTGCGTATTGCACTTGGTGAAAAGCGCCGCCTGCTTGCGCGAATTTTTCTTTAAGCGCTAAAAGCGTGTTTTTATTATATTTTGCAGTGTATGTCGCCATAAAAATATATTAACCAAAAAATTGGCGCTCGTCTAATTGTAAAGAAATGTAACAAAATCAAATAAAATTGAAATTCGAGGTTTTGTATATACTTTATATATATGTAAGCGATAACAAACTTAAAAACAAAACTAAAGATTAACATTATACAAAACGATAACCTTCCTTCCCTTCCTATTTAAATTTACTCCCCATCAGGGAGTTTTTTTTATGTCTTTTTTTGCTCATTTGTGCTAGAATAACTTTACCGACGAGATTAGAAGGAGTTAAAAAATGACAAGAAAACCATTTATTGCAGGAAATTGGAAAATGCACAATACATCAGCTGCTGCTCGCGAGTTAGTTGTTGGCGTTATGCAAGGTGTAAAAGAATTTGAAAAATCAGCATTGCCTGATATCGTTGTTGCACCTGTGTTTACATCTATTCCTGCGGTTTCTGAAGAAATATTTGAAAAATGCGGTTGTGGTAAAGTGGCTTTAGCTGCTCAAAATTGCTATTTTGAACCAAAAGGCGCTTTCACAGGCGAAGTTTCAATCGAAATGATTAAAGAATTTAAAGCTGAATATATTATCATCGGACATAGTGAAAGAAGACAATATTTCGGCGAAACAGACGAAATGATTAACAAAAAAGCTAAAGCAATTTTGGATAACGGCATTGTTCCAATCATCTGCTGCGGCGAAACTTTAGAACAAAGAGAAGCAGGCGTGACAGACGCTCATATCGCTTCTCAAATCGTGAAGGCGCTAGAAGGCATTGAGCCAGCTGATGTTGCAAAATGTGTTATTGCATACGAACCAATTTGGGCAATCGGCACAGGCAAAACTTGTGATAGTGTTGAAGCAAACAGAGTTATTTCTGAAATTAGAAAAGTTGTTGCGCAAGTTGCAGGTAAAGAAAACGCAGATAAAATCAGAATTTTATACGGCGGAAGCGTTAAACCTTCAACAATTAAAGAGCAAATGGCTCAAAGCGATATCGACGGCGCGCTTGTTGGCGGCGCTAGCCTTAAAGCTGATGACTTTGTTGAAATTATTAAAGGTGCAATGTAGTTAAGGATAAAATAAATGAATAAATTTTATATCACAACAGCAATTGATTATGTAAACGGTGCTCCGCATATCGGTCATGCTTATGAAAAGATTTTGGCAGACATTATCTTTAAGCATTTTAAGCAAAGAAGAGATGAATATTTCTTTTTGACAGGCACGGACGAGCACGGAATTAAAATCCAAAAAACCGCTCATAATATGGGGATTACCCCTCAAGAGCTGTGTGATAAAAATTCTGCCCTGTTCTCTTCTTCTTGGGATGAGCTTGGCATAGAATATTCTAAATTTATCAGAACCACAAATCCTGAGCACAAAAGAATTGTTCAGAGAATTTTTGAACAATTGCTTTCATCGGGGGATATCTATAAAGATAGTTATGAAGGAAAATATTGCACAGGTTGCGAAGCGTATTTGAGCGACAAAGACTTAGACGAAAATGGTTGTTGCTTAATTCACGGCACAAAACCTGAAATTACTAAAGAAGAAAATTATTTCTTCAGACTTTCTAAATATAAAGATAGAATTGCAGAGCACATTAAAAATAATCCAAAGTTTATTGTGCCTGCTTTTCGTGCTCAAGAAGTTTTAAATCAGCTTGAAAACATTGAAGATATTTCGGTTTCTCGCTCGATTGATAATGTTAGCTGGGGAATTCCTGTTTATTCTGACCCGAGTCAAATTATTTATGTTTGGATTGATGCGCTTTCAAACTATATCACTGCTCTTGGATATACTCCTGAAGGGATTGGCGATATTTTGTTTAACAAATATTGGCCTGCAAATGTTCAAGTGATTGGTAAAGATATTTTGAAATTCCACGCAATTTATTGGTCTGCGCTTTTGATGGCACTCGGCGTTAAGCTTCCTAAAACAATTTTTGCTCATGGCTGGATTACAATAAATCAAGCAAAAATGAGCAAAACAACAGGAAATGTTATTTCGCCAAGCTCTATTATGAAAGCGTTTGAACTTGAAAATTCTGACCCGCTTAGATATTATCTTGCAGTTTGCACTCCGCAAGGGCGCGACGGAAACTACTCTGATGAAGAATTTAAAGAAAGAGTGAATGTTGACCTTGCAAACAATATGGGCAACTTGTTGAATAGAACTTTGAATATGTTGGTTAAATATTTTGACGGAGAAATTAAAAGAGAATTTATCTGTGCAAATGAATTGACTGAAATTGCTCACAGTTCTATTTTGAAAGTTAAAGAACATTTTGATAATTACAGAGTGGCAGAAGCTGCGGGCGAAATTTTGCAAGTTGTGGACGAGGCAAATAAATTCGTGAATGACAATGCGCCTTGGTCACTTGCGAAAGCAGGAAAAATGGAAGAGTGTGGAAGAGTTTTATATTCTGTTCTTGATTTGATGGTTTATGTTGGCGCGCTAATTAAGCCATTCTGCCCAAATATCGCGGCTGAAATCGCTCGTCAATTGAATTTTGATATAGATATGAAACTTGACGAACTTAACCCTAAAATGATTCCTGCCGGAAAACTTATTTCAAAAGGAGATATCAAACCTGTTTTCTTGAGATTAGACAGCGAATTTGCAGATAAAAAATAGTTTATAAACCATTTTGAATATTTAAAAAGCCGAGTTTTAATCAACTCGGCTTTAGTTTTATTTTCTTCTTTTGATTAGTTGTTTGTTAAGTGGCGCATTGTTGGGAACGCGATAACATCCCTAATTGATGGGGAATCGGTAAGCAACATGATAATTCTATCAATGCCGATACCAAGCCCGCCAGCCGGTGGCATGGCGTGTTCTAGCGCGCAAATGAAGTCTTCATCGATATCGCAAGCTTCATCGTCGCCCATAGCTTTTGCTTTTGCTTGAGCTTCGAAACGGTTTCTTTGGTCGATTGGGTCTGTGAGTTCTGAAAATGCGTTTGAAACTTCCCAACCGTTAATTCTTGTTTCAAATCTTTCTGTTAGCCTTGGATTATCTCTGTGAACTTTTGCAAGCGGAGATATGTCGCGTGGATAGTCTATAATGTGGATTGGTTGAATTAATTTTGGTTCAACATGTTCTTCAAAAATTCTATCCAAAATTTTGCCCCAAGAATCATTTTCTTCGACTTCAACATGGAGTTTTTTCGCTTCTTCTGCCGCTTCTTCCGGTGTTAAGAAGTTTGCAAAGTCAATTCCTGTGTATTCTTTGATTGCGCCAATCATGGTTTTTCTATCCCAAGGCGGTGTTAAGTCAATTTCTTTTCCTTGGTAAGTGATTTTCATTGTGCCAAGAACTTCTTGCGCAACTGATGACACCATATTTTCAACAAGCGCCATCATTTCGTTATAATCAACATAGGCTTGGTAAAGCTCAAGCATTGTGAATTCAGGGTTGTGGCGAATGTCTATGCCTTCGTTTCTAAAGTTTCTGTTAAGTTCAAAAATCTTTTCGCTAATTCCGCCAACAAGAAGCCTTTTTAAGTGAAGCTCCGGCGCAATTCTCATGAACATTTCCATATCAAGAGCGTTGTGGTGAGTGATGAACGGTCTTGCGTTCGCACCGCCTGCAACTGTGTGCAACATTGGAGTTTCAACTTCTAAAAAGCCTTGGTTTGTAAGATAATTTCTGATTTTTTGAATGATTAGCGAACGTTTTTTAAATGTGTCGCGAACGTCTTTGTTCATAATCATATCAACATATCTTTGACGGTAGCGAGTGTCTACGTCGGTGAGCCCGTGGAATTTTTCAGGAAGCGGAAGAAGCGATTTTGAAAGCATTTTTGCTTCTTTTGCTTTGATTGTTAATTCTCCGCGAGGAGTTCTTCTGATTGTGCCTTTAAAGCCTGCAATGTCACCTACGTCAAACAGTTTTATTAATTTAAGTTGTTTTTCGTCTAAATTGTCTTTGTGGCAAAAAACTTGAATTTTGCCGGATGAGTCCATAAGGTCAATGAACATACCAGAGTTGCGCATTGCCATAATTCTGCCTGCAACACTGTATTCTTCTTCTGTTTCCGCGCCGGCTTCAAGGTTTGCGTATTTTTCTTGCAAATCGTTTGCGCTAGCGTTTTTGTCATAAGAATAAGGGTATGGATTAACGCCCATATCCACTAAATCTGCGAGTTTTTGTATTCTCGTATCTCTTACATTTGTGTGAGTTGTGTTTTCCATTTTTTTCTCCATTTCTTAAACTTATTTTATCACAAAAATATTCGACACAATTCAAAAAATAAAGTATAATTTATCTGTATACAAGGGTATTTTATGCTTAAAGATTTGGATAGTGTCGAAAATATTTCATCAGCCGAGCAAATAAATTTTTTGGATTCTTGCTATAGCGATTTTTTGACGAACGGAAAATTTGATAAACTCGAAACTGTTAAAAAATTTCATAAATATTTTGTGGCAATAAAAAACTTTGAGTTGGCTTCAATTTCTATGTCACTGCTTGCAATGTGCCAAATGAAAGAGGGGCAAAAGTCTTATTATGAAACACTTTTGTTGTTAAACGATGCAAAATTTCTTGCAAGCTCCGTTGGTTCATCGCTAGCTAGAAAATTTAACTTAATTGCGACGGGGTATGTTGAATATTTAAATAAAAATTCTGAACTTGCGCTTGAAAGTTTTATGGCTTCTCAAAGCCTGCAAACGCTTTTTGAGCCTGTTTGCGCACACGAAGTTAACGGCTTTGTTTTAAGGCTTAAAAGAGAGCTGGAAACTGAAAAAATTGCTTCTAATCAAATGACGTTTATTCCGCCAAACCCAGCTGAAGACCCTTTTTTGGCACTGCTTAAGGTAGGCAGGACAATATCTGTTGAAACAAATTTAGATAATTTGCTTAATATTATTGCGCAAGAAATTAAACACGCCTTAAATGCTGACCGTTGCACGGTTTTTATGCTTGATGAAGAGCGCGGCGAACTTTGGTCTAAAATTGCAACGGGGGTTGAATTAAAAGAGATTAGATTTTCTGTTAACTCCGGAATTGCAGGCTACGTGGCAAAATCCGGCGAAACAGTGAATATTGATGATGTTTATTCTGATAGCAGATTTAACAAAGAAATTGACCAAAAAACAGAATACAAAACTCGAAATGTGCTCTGTATGCCGATTGTGAATATTAAACACGAAATTGTCGGTGTGTTCCAAGTTTTAAATAAAAAAGAGGGTAATTTTACTCAAAAAGACGAGGATATTCTTATTGCAATCGGGGCAACGGCGGGCATTGCGCTTGATAATGCGGCATTGTTCGATAAGCAGCAAAGGCTCATTGAAGAGCAATCGAAATTAATGGCAAGCTTTATTGACACGCTTTCAGCTTCTATAGACGCGCGCGACAAGATTACTTCAGGTCATTCGAAAAGGGTCATGATGTATTCCGTGCTTATTGCGGAGGCGCTTGGAATGACGGAAAAAGAAATTGACACAATTAAACAAGCGGCGCTTTTGCATGATATTGGGAAAATTGGTGTCAAAGATTCGATTTTGCAAAAAGAAGGCAAGTTGACTGACGAAGAATATGCAAACATTAAGCAGCATGCGAGCTTGACCCATTCAATTTTGAGCAAAGTTTATGCTTCCGGCGAATTTAAAGATATTGTGGACATTGCCTCAAGCCATCATGAAAAATTTGATGGTTCAGGGTATTTTAGGAATACGAAAGGTGAGGAAATTCCGCTTGGTGGGCGTATTTTAGCGGTAGCTGACGTGTTTGACGCGATAACATCAAAAAGGCACTATCGTTCAAGAATGGAAATTGAAAAAGCGGTCGGGATTTTGATTGACTCTAAAGGCAAGCATTTTGACCCAGAGCTTGTTGATATATTTTTGGGCATTACTCTTGATAAACTCGTTGAGATTTTCGTTGATGGCACGGATATTGAAGTGGATACTAAAAATGTGGATGTGCTTGCAAATTATAATTTGAAAAACATTCACGATTATATTTTGCTTGGTGATGAAAAATCTGCCGATGAAAAAAGAATTGTCGAAATTTTCTCGGAATGTTACTATGCAAGAAGTTAAAAAAATAGTTCTTATATTTTCGTTGCTTGTTTTTACAGGGTTTTCTTCTGGGGGGATGGCGCTTGCTGACGAAGGCAAAACTTCGTTTGACCTGTTTTCAATTGTGGATAATATTTTAAGTCAAGATAATCCTCAAGACGAGAAAAGTGCGGACGCACTAATTGACGATTTTCAGCGTGTTGTGAATAAAACAAGACAAGGCAACCCGCTTGCGGCACGAGAAGATTTAAATAAAATTTCGCACACTTTGAGAAACAATTATCAGAGGTTGAATTTTGCTAAATTTTTATATGCTAACGGTTATTTTTTGCTCTCGGATGAGGTTTTGGCAGGAATTGACAATAAAAATGATTTTGAAATGCCAATTAAAATGCTGCGCGACGCGTATGGAATTAAATATTCTTTGACTGCTGATGAAGAAAATATTCTGCACAAATATTTGTCTTTGATATATCAGGAAAATATGCCGCAAGAAGCGTCTTTTGGTTTGAATAAGCAAAAAGATTTAATGAAAAATTCCGACATGGCAAATTACGTGATGTCTTGCGCTTTTTATGAATTAGAGCAGTTTGATAAGAGTTTGCAGTATGTTAAGCGAGCAAGCCATATAAATAATGTTAACTTGGTTTACAAGCTGCATGAAGCTAAAATTTTAAATGCGGCGGGTGAATACAAAAAAGCAATTGAAGTTGTTAGACATGCTGATTTTGGGAATGAAATTTTAAAAAACGAATTCTTAAAAGCGTATTATGAGGCGCAAGCAGGGCTTGCCTTGCGCCCGTGCGATAAAATGTATTTTGAGGCTTTAATTCGTTATTTGGATAATGATTTTTACGGGGCAGCCGAGGTTGCGCATGCTGGGCTTCTTTCAAATGACAAGGATTTAAGGCTGAACCACCTGCTTTTTAAAGCCTTGATTAACACGAAAGATTTGGCTATTGCGCAAAAAGTGGCAGATAAAATGGTGGCATACAATAAAAAAAGCCCATATACACAAGACGTGCTTGGCGATTTGAACTTTATTGGCGCAAATTATTTATTTGCAAGCGAAAATTACTCTAAGGCGCTTAAGCTTGACGTGAAAGATGTGTATTTAAAATTGATTTTGACAAATACTATTTTGAATAAAGAAACTCCTAAAAAAATTAAACGTGGGCTTGCCGGAGCGAATTCCTACAGTTTGAATGAAAATTATCAGCTTGCGATTGGAATTTTGAGCAATGCGAATGTTGAAAATGTGGCAGGCGGGGCGCAAGACGAGTATAAAAATGCGTATAATAATTTGAAACTTTATTATTTGAGGGAAGCGCTTGCGGATAACCCTTGCGACTCTTTTTATTTGCTTGAATTGGTCGATTCTGCGCGCGGGGTTCAGACAAGAAATTTGAATTTGCTTGAACTTGCGACTTATCTTGGCGATTTTAATTTTTATTACTATTGGAAGCTTGGCGAATTCGAAGATTTTATCGGGAATAAAAATAAAGCTTATGAATATTATAAAAAATCCGCAAGTTTGAACCCAAGGTTTGGGCCTGCTAGTCAAATGATTTTGAATGAGAATTTTTAATGCGCACTATATTATTTGCTTTGGCGAAATTTTGAACATTAAAAAAGCCCCTCGATTGGGGCTTTTAAAATTATTTCCTTTCTTTTGAATTATGTTCTTGCGAAATGTTTTCCTGCGAATGCGCCAAGAGCAAGCCCTGCGACACCGCCAACTAATGCTCCGATTGGGCCGCCTACTGAGCCGAGAAGTGCGCCTGTTTTGCAAAGCGAAACACCTGCTGTGACACCAAGCGCTGCGCCTAGCGCGCCGCCAACTTTAATTGCTCTAGTTTCTCTTGAGATTGGGCAGTGGTCATTGTAGCCCCAGCCGTGACCGTAGCAACCGTATGATACAGGAGCACCATATCCACAGCCAAAGATTGATGGTCCGCCTGTCACTGCTCTAAACCCACCAGGTTGAGTTAAGATGTCTGAACCGCCGCACATTCCTGGTCCGTGAATACCGTAACACATAATTTTATCTCCTTTTTTGTTATTCTTACCTCGTACATTAATAAAAAAATATTGCGCATAAAAATTGCTTACTTTTTATATACTTTTTTGAAAAGCCTTGTGGGAGTTGGTTTTTCAGTTGTTACAAAAGTTAACATGCGAGCCACTTCGGGTCTACACTTGCGAAAATGAGCTTTTGGCGTTGCCAACGCTCCTGCTTTCGCGCGTTTCGCCCTACACAAAATCCGCTGTTTAGTGATAAAAATTTGAAAAATCAGATTTATGTTTTGTGTTGTTGGGCTGAAAACCCAACCTACGGGCTACGTGTTTGTCGCAACATAGGAGCGTATAAACGCACCCTACAACTTTGTGTGAGCGAAGGTAAACCGCATAAGTCACCCTGAATTTATTTCATGGTCTTACCAGCTGACGAAGCTCAGGATTGTTTATTATGCTTTAAAGATTGCAAGATGCTGAAACCACTCCCAGAGGACCCATTTTGCACGAAATCGGCAGATTTCGGCAAAAGGAGGCAAGTTCAGCATGACGTGTATGAGTTATGCAGTGCGTATAAACGCACCCTGCAACCACGATTTTAATTTCACTCGCATGTTAACTTTTGTAAAGATTATTAATTTAAATCCTAAAGAAAATAATAAAAATGCCGTCATGCCTAATGTAACTAACAGAAGGAGCACAAGAAAAATGGGAATGTCAGCATCACAAACAAGGGTTTTGATGTTAACAGCAAGACAGAACGATCTTGAGTATCAAGCCCAACAAATTTTGCAAGCGAAGCTTGCAGCTTCTCGCCAAGCAGAAGATGCAGCTGCGACTTACAATGAAAAGATTTCAAACACACACTTTGTTACAACCGGCTACAATGAAAACGGCGAAAAAGTTCAAGAAAACATGACTGCTGAAAAAATTATGGACGCCGGCTACTACATCGTAGACACAAACGGAAGCGTTGTAGTTCCAGAAAGTGGTAAATACTCTCAATCAAATTTTGAAAATCATTTATCTGAAGAGGATTACAAAAAATTTGGTTTTACAAAATCAAGGGTTGCAAAATTTACAAGCTGTCGCCAACTAAATAATGATGACGGCGGAGCAGACAGCTACATTAAACAAATGCTTGAAAAAGGCGAATGGACACTCTGCAGACAAGTGAAAAACAATGAAGAAACTGTTGAACACAAATATACAACTCCTCAAGCAACAGGAAGTTTCACTGAAGTTTACTACACAGCAGACGATGCTCAAGCAGAAGCTGAATATAACGCAATCACTAAAAAATTAGAAACTCTTGAAAAGAAACTTGATATGCAGATGGAACAAATCGAAACTGAAAGAAATGCAGTTAAGACTGAAAGAGAATCCGTAGAACAAGTTGTAAAAGACAACGTAGAAAAAACATTCAAAACATTTGGTTAATACCAATAAATAAATTTCTTCTTCTGATTAGTTTATGCTCCCTTGTGGGAGCCTTTTTTTGCTTATTTTACGGGATTTGTGGCGCAGGAAATTTGTGGTATATTTTTGCTATGAAGAAATTGTATGCTTTTTCAATACCAACAGGAATTGGTGCAGAATATGGGGGCTACGCAGGGGACGCGGGCATAATTGCAAGAAAGTTTGCAAAGCATTTTGATTTAGTTGTAAATCCAAATGTTGTGAACGCGGGCTCTATCACGGCGCTAACTGATAATATGCACTATCTTGAAGGCTGGGCGTTTGATAAATACTTGGCGGGTGAATTGTATCTTGCAAAGCGAGATAAAACGACCCTTGGCGTGATTTTTGATTGCGAAATTCCTAAATCTATTTTAAATATTCATCTAAACACGATTGAAGCGTATAAAATCGTTAAGGGCTATGATATTTTAGTAAATTATACGAGTGCGCCTGTTGGGATTGAATTTTCGGTTTGCGGCGGTGTGAGCATGGGGAATGTTAAAAACCCTGATACCCTTTTAAATTCTGCACGTGAGCTGCTTGCGCGCGGGGCGAATGCCATTGCAATTGTTTGTTATTTTCCTGATACCGAGGATGATGACTACATGCAAGGGGTTGGAATTGATCCGATTGGCGGGGTTGAGGGCGTGCTTTCGCATTTGATATCTTCTGAATTTAATGTGCCCTCTGCACACGCGCCTGCTTTTTCTTCGCTCGATGTTTCTTTTGAGCTTGAAAACCCTAAACTCGCGGCAGAAACTGTTTCTGCGACATATCTTCCTTGCGTTTTGGATGGGCTTATGCAAGCACCTTCTTATTTAAGGGAGAAAAAAGAAGGAGCGCTGCGCGCGCCGGACGGTTTAATTGTTCCTTCGTCCGCTCTTGGTTCAGCAGGTGTTTTAGGCGCAATTAAGAATAATATTCTAATTTACGCCGTTAAAAATAATTCCGTACTTGATGTGACTGCGGAAAAAATGGGGATCAAGGTTTGCGAGTTTGAAACTTATGATGATTGCCTTGAATATTTGATTGGCGGGTAGTTTGTTGGATAGTGCCTGACCTACGGGCTGCAGGCTGTTTGACATGGTGACTTGATGTTATACTGTTGGGGTGGAAACCCCAACCTACGGCTGTTCGGCATAATATATTATAATTTAGCGACAAGGTAATAAATTAAAAAAGTCATCCTGAATTTATTTCAGGATCTTACCAGCTGACGAAGCTCAGGATTGTTTATTATGCTTTAAAGATTGCAAGATGCTGAAACCACTCCCAGAGGACCCATTTTGCACGAAATCGACAGATTTCGGCAAAAGGAGGCAAGTTCAGCATGACGTGTATGAGTTATGCGGTGCGTATAAACGCACCCTATGACTCTTTTGATTTTTTGGGCTTTTTCTTCTTTTGTTTCTTTTTTGATTTTTCTTGCTGAATGTCGTCTAGATTTATGTCAAAATCTTCTTTTCCTCTTTTTGCAAGAACTTTCTTTTTTGCTTTTTTGTAATTATTTTTCCGTTTTTTAGGGCGAGTGTTTGTGTACATTGTGAGCCAAAGCGGGTATTTTGCAAGTATTCCAAGATAAATCGCTACGATAGATAAGATAATATCGTATGAAATTCTTGAAAGAGAGAAATTTTTGAGGGCATGGCCTACGAATGCAAAATCAATTTGCTTGAAAGTTGCAAGAATAAAAGAATATACAAGCCCTGATAAATCTATTGCAAGGACGCCCAAAACAGTTGCAATTAAGATGTTTTTAAAGGTTTTTTCTTTAGTGAGATAGTTGCCTGAAAAAATCGCAATAAGAAGATAGCCAAAAATGTAGCCAAAAAAGCCTGTTTTAAGGTATCCTATGCCGCCACCCATGCCAAACACGGGCCAAACAAAAAGCCCCATTAAAATATAAATCAACATGGTAAGGAAGCCGTATTGCTTCCCGAGAATGGTGATTATAAAAAGTGCCACAGGGATTTGCGGAACATAAGGGTAAGACTTCATAACGAAAAGCAAACCGCCTTCCGGCCCTTTGACAAACCAAGGGTGCACGAAATCAATTTGCGTGAAGCTGGCAACAACCATGGTAAGAACGCAAAGTGCCATCACGGCAAGTGTTCCAACGCTTAAGGGCGTTTTTTCATTGTTGTATATTATTTTTTTGTAAATGTCGATATATCTTTTATTCATAAATTATTTCAAGATTAAGATTTTCCGTGAGATTTTTGTGTAAGAGTTTGTAGCTATCTGAAAAAATGTTGTTTGTCCACATTATAAGGGCATCTTCGCCATTATCTTGATAGTAGTTTTTTCTTTTGCCGAGAGATTTAAAGCCGAATTTTTCATATAGTGCAATTGCTTTCGCGTTGCTTTCACGCACTTCAAGAGTCAAATATTTAACCATGTTTTCGTATAAAAATTTAATTTGCGCGAGCAAAATTGCCTGCGCGACATGCTCTCTTCTGTGACGTGAACTAACCGCAAGGGTTGTCACATGGGCTTCTTCGAAAATCGTCCAAATTCCACAGTAGCCAACAAGTTCCAGCTCTTTTTGAGTGTTTTCTTTGAATGCGCAAATATAGTGCGCCAGATTGTTTGAGATTTCATTTCTGAAACCGTCTTTACTCCAATGGTGCGCACCATAAGCGTCGGCCTCAATTTCGAGCACCGAGTCAAGATATTCTTCTTGCATTGGTTTAATATAAATTCTTTCCACAAAACTATTTTACACTAAAATTGAGTTTTGATGTAGAACGGAGTTTGAGAAACATTTATATTGTTTTCGTCTAAAATCCCTCTGTTTAATTGGGAATAAGAGGTGTTTTTTGCGCCAAAAGCTTTTTTAAGGAAGTCGTACGCAACTTTAGGGTCGCATGCTTCTCCGCAAGTGAATAAGTCAACTGCGGCATAACCAAGCTCTGGCCAAGTGTGAATTGCCAAATGACTTTCTGAAATGATTACAACCCCTGAAACACCGTGCGGTGCAAAAAGATGAAAACATTTTTGTACAATCGTTGCGCCACATTCAAGAGCCGCTTCGAGCATGTATTTTTCAACAAGTTCCGGATTGTTTAAAATGTTAGGGTCGCATTCAAAAAATTCTGCTAAGATGTGTCTTCCAAGGTATTTTTGGGTTTTAGCCTGTTCCTTGATTGGTACTGTCATTACTGCCAATTCATATTCCTCCTAAGGGTTTGTGTAAAATATTAGTTTATTATTAGCATATCATACTTAATTTAAAAATAAACATACAAAAGTTTTATCTTTTTGTCGGTATTTTTTACAATTTGTAACATGCTGATTTTATTAAGCAAGATTTTCCAAGATAAAATCGAAGCTTACGGGTTTGAAATTTCTTGTGTCTGCATGTTTTTGCGCAAATTTTTTGTAAATTTCAAACGAGGTTTCTTTAGCATTGTTGTAAAATTCATCTGAAATATATTTTTTGTATGTTTCATTTTTCTCGCCGGAGTAGTTACCCAAGGCTTTTGCGTATCTTGAAAGCTCTGCTTTGTTACCTCCGCCTGCGTAAGCTTTTGTTTTAGCGTCTGTTCCGGATGGTCTTATTTCGACAAATTTATCTGTGAATTTAAGAAGGGTGCCGTCGCCAACGAACGCAATGTCTGTTAAGTTTGCAAAATCAAGTTCACTAAATGTTGCGCTTAAAATTTCACGCGCCGTGTCTGTTGTGATTTTGCCTTCTGCTTTTGCAAGCGCGAGCGTTAAGAAGAAAAGGTCGTTTTTGGTTCTTAATGCTTCGCCTTGAGTTTTGGCAAGTTTTAACTTGTTGATATCGGGTTCGCTTTCGTTATAGTACGAAATGTCTTCGCGAACATCGAAGCGAGAAATTATTTTGTTGTCGTCATATATTTTTTCTAGGTGCTCAAAAAGTGGTTTGTCGAGGCTTGCTGTTAGGGCGGAAGCTAAAATTATCGCTTCGGTTGCACTTTTTTCACGCATTGCAAGCGCCTTGCGCCCTGAAAGCGAGGTGATAAAGTTTTCTGCGCCAATTATCATACCGCCGGATTCTTCGCCGCCAAAGATCATTCTTGGGCTTGAGCCAAGGTGAATTTCCTTACCGTAGATGTCTTCAACTACAACATCTTGCACGTCGCCTGTAACTTGGTTTTCGATTTTTTTAATTACGTTTGCAATTTCTTTAAAGCCAACGGGTGTGTTTATGGATTTTATGCTGTTTGCGCTTGCCCATTCATCCCATGAAGCAGAGCTTGGCGTGGTTTTAACGATAAATCTTTCATGGTTTTCAAATACGCCTTTGTTTTTAAGTGATTGTGCCCAAAAATCCATAACCATAAGGAAAGCTTGGTTTGGGCTATATATCGATAAAACTCGGTTGTTTGGCAGCTCTTGAGTGTCAATTCCGAGGGCTTTTATTTTTGCCAAGTTTTCTTTGCTATCGACTTGCAAAATGCTTAATCTGTCGTGGTCAGGGTCTGTTACAAGGCAGACGGTGCCTGTTTTTAAGTCTTTTAATTTTTCGTCATATTTGAGTGTTTCAATAACAGGGAAATATTCGCTTCCGTCCGCTCTTCTTCCAACGACGCCAATATCTAAACTCCAATCATAGAAGGTGTCTTTGCCTTCTTTATCTTTTTTAATGTCTTTTCCGATACCATGGAAAAACGGGTCTTCTTCTGTGTTGAACCAGATGAATTTGTCGTCTATTCCAAGGTTTTCAAGGATTTTGGACAAAGTTGCATAAGCGCAACCGCCAACTGAATCTATTACAATTTTGCCTTGGAAATTTTTAATTAATTCAATGTTTTCTTCTGTCGCAACTCCATTTTTTAAGTATTCAATATATAAAGTGACGCCGTTTGCGGTTTTTTCCATGACTTCGAAATCAAGGTTTTCGTCGTCGTTTGAGGCAAATTTTATTTCGTAATATCCTTTGGATTTTACTTCGTTTAAAATTTCTTCCATTTTATTAACAAATTCCATGCTCTCATCCGGCAAGAATTGCGAGCCTTGATTGTTTAAATCTTTTGTGGCGTTTTTAACGCTTATACCGTGGGAACTTGTGATGTATTCGCCACCAACAAGGTCGAGCTTGAAAGCAAGAAATGAAGCAAGCCAAATTGGAATTGTTTTTTTGTTTGTTGGCAAAATTGTTTTAATTCCAAGCCCTGCTTGAATTTTGGATATAATATTTAGAAAGATTGGGCTATTGTAGCGGACTTCCCTTCCTGCGAGCTTTATAATGTCGCCTTGCGGGTATTTTTCAAGAAGCACAAGGGCTTTTGCAAGGGTGGCAAGGGTTATGCCGATTGTGTTAATCGGGAACCTTGTGTCGTGCGGATATAGGACATTTTGCGCACCACGAATGCCCGCAGTTGAAACTGCTGCTTCTTTTTTATAATTTTTAAACCAATCCCAAAGATTTAGTTTTTCAACAAGTTCTTGAGTTAGTTTGAATGTAAATTCATTTTCGTTTTTATAATCAAAAATGCTGTCTTTTTTAATTTCGTCAGGTGTATTATTTTCAACAGCTTCAAATAACATTTTTTCTAAATTTTGCATGGTAAACTCCTTATTTAAGTGCATTTTACCATATTAAAGAATAAATGCCAAAATCATTAAGATAAAAGAGCCAAGCTGCATACCGGTTGAGGCAAATTTGTTAAATTTGTTGCTATCGTAGTATCTTGAAGTTTTTTTTGCCACGCTTGCTGCTTGTATTCTCTGTATTCTTGTAAGGTTAGAATCGGTTGAAAAATCTCTGTGAAATATTTTGCGCTCCAATCTGTTTAACCTGAGCGCAAGCGGGTCATGCCCGTATGTTTTGCCAAGAAGCGACATTTCAAGACCCGCAATTTGAAGCAGTGTGTCGTCACCGTTTTCTGCATAAAATTCAGGGTTTCTGCCAAAATTTTGCGAGTATGTGTATGAATTTTGAGGCGTGTTCGGAGTTTGAGTGTAGGTTGAAGAAGCACTAAGGCGCGAAACTCTGGAGTCTAAATCTCCTGTTTGAATTGCGCCATACACTCTTTTTTCAAGCCTATCAAGCCTTTTGTATATACTTTCATGTGAGTATTGTTTGCTTAAAAATTCTTTTTCGAGCCTGTCTATAACGGGGTAATTTATGTTTGTGTCCGCAGTCATTTCTTCTGCGACTATTTTTTTAAGCTCTTGAACCACGCTTGCGGTTTCTTTTTCTGTTTCAATTCCAAGTGCTTCGTTTATTTTTTCTATTCTTTCTTGAAGAGTTGCTTTTGGGCTCCCTTCCCCAAAAAGTTGTTTTTCAATTCTTAAAACTCTTTCTTGGTCGCTTTCTTTGTTGTATTCATAGCCCCAAAGGGAATATTCAATATCTCCGATTTGTTGCGCTATGGGCTCTGCTGCGCAAATCGGGAGCGAGCACATTGTTATTATAATTAATGTAATAAATAACCTTGTCATAGGAATATTATACCAAGAATAATTTTATAAATCTTATACTTAATATTAATTTTTCTTATAGGATAAAAGTACCCCGGCTCCAATGTTCAATACTTGAGTTTGGTAATTTGCATTGTTTGTTATTTCTTGAACGAATGGTTGAACTTTTTCTTCGTGAGATAAGATATTGTCTGCACAAATAAGGGCGCCGGTTTTGAGCATGGGGTCAAGAAGTTTGAAATATTCAATATATTCTTTTTTGTTTGCGTCAATAAACACGAAATCAAATTTATCTTCTTCATGCTTAATTTCTTGTGCCATGTCTTGAAGAATGTTGAATGCGGAGCCAAGTTTTGGAATTATTGTGTTTTCAAGCCCTGCGATTTTGAAATTTTTAATTGCAACACTTTGCCTCTTATCCCAAAATTCAATGGTAGTCAGAGTTCCTGAATTTTTCTTAAAAGCGCTTCCAAGCCAAATTCCGCTATAGCCATTTGAAGTGCCAATTTCAAGCCCTTTTTTTGCGCCCGATGAGAGGATTTGAATATAGAGAAAATTTGCGGTAATTCTATCTATATTCCAAAATTCCTTTTGAGTTTTTTCTAATTCTAAAAGAACTTCTTGGGTTTTATCGTCAAAAATATTTAAGTTTGATGTGTATTTTTCCATTATTTATCTACCATAATTACATGGTGCGTGTCGTGATTTAATTGCCTTTTGGTTACAATTTCAGAGGTTTTGAGGTTAAAATAAATGAAATTTTTTGTGTCTACCCCTGTAATAAAAGCAAAATTTGTGTTCGGTATTCTTGAAATTTTTGTGTAGAAGCCGCGGTTATCAAGCTCTGTTGTTTTGATGACTTCGCTTGAAAGTGTGTCGTATGTGTTGATGTAGCCATTTTTTGCGCACAAGATGTAAATTTTATCTTCAAATAAAACGGCGTCAATTGGTTTTTCGCTTAAAAGTTCTTCATCTGCAAGAGAGTTATCTGCAAGGGAATATGCTCTTAAAAGGTTTGCTGTTCTTGAAATTGCGTAAACTTTATCTGCTGTTAAAACGATTTTTGAAATGTTTTCAGTGCTTGCAATTTTTTTAACGACAAAATCTTCTGAGGTTAAGTCCATTGTGTAAATATCTTGTGTTCCTGCGTCAATGAAAGCAAGAAGCTTGTTGTTTGGCGAAATTGCAAGCTTGTCCGGAGATTGGTTTAATTTTATTTCTTTTTCAAGTCTGCCGGAGTTCATGCTGACAACGTAAATCTTTTTCGCGGCGGGTGAAGATATGTATGCAATGTTTTTTTCTTCATCCAGCACGACATCTTTTGCGACGTCGTCAAAATCTATGTGTGCAATAATTCTTTCTTCCGCTAAGTCGATTATATCGGCATTTTTGTTAAGAAAATAAAGCACAATTGCAAACTTGGTGCTGTTTGAAGAAACGATTTTTGAAGGAAGCCCTTGAAGCTTTAATTCGTAGATTGTGTCTGATTTTGCAATGTCATACACCGCGATAAATTTTGAATTATTCTGACCGATGAAAAGTTTTTTGTTTTTTAACTCCGGTATTGGTTTTATATTTTTCTTGATAATTCTGTTTTTTGCTTTTTTGTCGTCGATATCCGCCATAAAATCTTCACTATCAAGCGCGAGAGAGCCGGAGTCTTTACTTGGGATAACCAAATCTCCAAGAAGGATTTTTAAGCTTTCAGGAAGCTCTAAACCGGCGGGCACAAGCATATCTTGAGGCATAATTCCAAGGCGCACCTTGAGCGGCAAATTTTCATTTTTCGTAAGAGAATAAGTGCCGTTTTTGTTTTTTGTGGCTCTCATAAGAGCAAAATTATTGTTAAAAAGCACAACTTCAGGAAGGGATTTTAGAGTTGTTGTTTTTGGGTATGTGTATTCAATTTTTATTTCGTCATTTACAATTTCTTGAGCAGGGTAAAGCGGTATGTATAAAGAGCCTGAAGGTAGTTCAATTACAGAGTCAAACCTTTGTCTTGCATCCGGCAAACTTTGTTTGATGTACTCCCATAAGTCACTTGGCAAAGTTGAAGCATAGGTGCAAGTTGAAGTGAGCAAAAATGCCAATATAACAAAGGTTGATTTTAAAATTTTTCGCATATTATCTTCCCGCAAAAGTCGATTTCAATTTTTCCTTCAAGCTTTCTTTCTTTTCTTGTTTTTGGATTTCGAAAAGCTTTTTGTAAAGCTCTCTTTCTTCGTTTGAAAGTTTGACCGGAGTGTCTACAAATATTATAACATAATGATTTCCGCGTCTTCCGTGTGCGCCAAGAATTGGCACCCCGAGCCCTTTAAGCTCTATTCTTTCGCCGGATTGTGTGCCTTCCGGAATTTTAAGCTCATAGTCGCCATCCAACGTTTCGATTGTGATTGTATCTCCAAGCGTTGCTTGAGCTTGTGAAATTCTTAAAGTTGTTTTGATGTCAAACTCTTCTCTTGTGAATTTTTTGGATGGTTCAACATATAAAACTATGTATAAATCGCCCGCGGGGCCTTTGTTTTTACCAAAACTTCCTTCGCCTGATAATCTCATTTTGGAGCCGTTATCAACCCCTGCCGGAATTTTAACTTTGACAGTTTTTTCTTCTTGAACAAGCCCTGAACCATGACATTTCTTGCAGTTTGCCGCAGGATTTTTACCTGTGCCGTGGCATGTTGGGCAAACGGTGACTGTCGTGAAACTTCCAAGGATTGTTTGTGTGCTTTGTTGCACTTTTCCGCGTCCTTGGCAGGTTTTGCAAACTGTTTCTTTTGCGTTTTTATCTGTGCCTGTTGAACCGCATTCATCGCAGTGTACGAGGTGGTCGATTTTAATTTCTTTTTCTGTGCCTCGAACAGCTTCTTCAAAAGTGATGTCTATATCAACCCTTAAATCATCCCCTCTTTGAGGCGCATTCGAGTTTGCTCTTTGAGAGTAGCCGCCCCCAAAATCCATGCCGCCACCAAAGAATGATGAAAATATTTCTGAAATATCCCCAAAACCATAATCGAATGGCCCTTGAGTGTAGCCTGCGTTGCTTAAGCCGTCTTCGCCATATTGGTCATACAAAGCGCGTTTATTATCGTCCATTAAGGTTTCATAAGCTTTTCCAAGTTCTTTAAATTTTTGCTCCGCGTCCGGTTCTTTGTTTACGTCAGGGTGAAGTTTTCTTGCTTTTTGCCTGAATGCTCTTTTAATTTCGTCTTTTGACGCGTTCTTATCTACTTCCAATAATTCGTAAAAATCCATTAATTACCTTCCTCTGGGGCAGACGCAACATTTACAAGAGAAGGCCTTAAGACCGTGTCTTTAAATTTGTAGCCTGTTTGAAGCTCTGCAATAATTTCGTCTTCTTGTTTTTCGGCGCTTGGTGTTCTCATGATTGCTTCATGAAACTCTGGGTCAAATGTGCAATTTTCTGTGCAAATTTTCTCTAGCCCGCATTTTTCAAGCGTTTCTGTTAAATTTTTAATTATCACTTCAAAACTATCTTTGAGAGTTTTTGGGTCTTCTATGTTTTCGCAAGATTTTCTGCCTCTTTCGATGTTATCCAATACAGGCAAAATTTTCTTCAAAATATCGCAACAGCCATATTTTAAAAGACTTTCTCGCTCTTGTGCTTGTCTTTTACGGAAGTTGTCAAAATCTGCCATAAGCCTAATATATTTATTATTTAAATCTTCTAAATCCGCTTTTAGTTTGTCTTCAGAGCTTTCGAGCGTTTCTTCTGTTGCTTCCTCCGCTACTTCTTCAGCCGTTTCTTCTGCTTGAGTTTCTTCAGTCATTTCTTCTGTAGCTTCTTCAGAAAATGGGTTGTTTTTGTTTGTTTCGTTTTCGTTAAACATATAATTTACCTCTCCGATAATATATAAGCATAAAAATAGGTTAATTTCATTATAATTTATATTTATCTTTAGTTTAAAAAATTTATTTTTTATTAATTATTGGATAAATCTTCAAAATCAGATATAATAATTTATGATAATTGTAAATTTTTTGTAATAATTATCAAAAAATAGTCATTTTTTATATTTAGGCAACTTATATATATTGCAAGCGACATGAACTCTTGCGAAAGTGAAGGTGAATATGGATTTAAAAAACTTAAAGATTGTTAAAAAGCTTCAAGACTTTAACCCAAAACTTATGAGTGCATTTCGTTCGCATATGAGAGATTTAAAGATTAAATCCAGATATATTGACTATTTAATTCCTGATGGTGAAAATTCTGTTGCGGAAGACTCTAAAAGAATTGAAGATATGGTTCGTGAAACTTTAATTAATGAATTTTCTGAAAAAATTACAGAGAAAAAATCTTATGAATTATTGGTTGATGCGGTTGTTCATAATCTTAAAAAAGAACAACTCGGGAAAATGGACAAAAAATAATTTTTAAGACAATATAAATTTAAGATGGATAGTAAGAAGAGTAAGTTTTTAATAGTTCGACTTGGCGCAATTGGTGACATTATGCATTGCTTGCCGGTTTGTGATTTCTTGAAAAAATCTTATCCTGATTGTGAAATACATTGGGTTGTGGATAGGAAAAATGTTTTGCTTCTTCGAAATAATCCGCTGGTAGATAAAATTTTTGATGTTGATTTAACGGCTTGGAAGGCTTCTTGGCTTAGCGCTAATACATTTTACGATATAATGAAGCTTTCAAAAGATTTGCGCGCTGAAAAATATGACTACGCTTTTGATTTGCACGGCATGTTTAAAAGCCTTGTGGTAACTGCATTTTGCGGGGCGAAAAAAAGAGTTGGCTATAAAGATTATAGAGAATTTGCAACTCTTGGCGCAAATGTTTTAGTTAAACCAAAATCTAAAAGGCCGCACACTTATTATCACATTATGCAAAGAAACCTTGATTTGGTGCGATATTCTGGTCTTGAAGGTTTGTGTGAATATGAAAAACCGATAATCAAACTCCCGCCTGCAAGCGCTGCCACATGTGAGCATGTGGACAATTTGCTATCAGGAATTAACCCGAATAAAAAAACGATTGTTTTTGCGCCAAAGACCACTTGGAGCACAAAACATTGGAGCAAAAACGAGTGGCGCGCACTTTATGAGTCTCTAAAATTGGATTTTAACATTGTGTTTACAGGAGCTAGCGCAGATTTAGAACTAATAAAATATATTACGCAAGACGACATCCATTCTTTTGTGCTTGCGGGAAAAACAAACCTTGAAGAGTATATTCAAGTTATCCGCGAGGCGGATATGGTGATAAGCCCTGATTCTTCCGCGGCGCATATTGCTTATGGCGCGTATTGTGAAAACGGGCGCACAAAAATTATTACAATATTCACTTCAACTTCAAAACACACATACGCACCGCCAGAATCTTGCCCATTCCCGCTTGAGGAGCAAAAATGCATACCTTGCCACAAAAGAAGATGTAAATTTGGAACTGCGGAGTGCACAAGGGCAATTAAAGCGGAAGAAGTTTCAAAAAAAGTTTATGAACTGTTAATAAATAATTAATTTTTTGGTTATTTTGATTTTTGGTATTAATATTTAATTATGCAGTACAAAGATTATTACAAAATTTTAGGGATTGATAAAAAAGCGACTGAAGCAGAAGTTAAGTCCGCTTTTCGTAAGCTTGCAAGGAAATATCACCCTGACGTGAATAAAGATCCATCGGCGGTTGATAAATTTAAAGATATTAATGAAGCGTATGAAGTTTTGTCTGATAAAGAAAAAAGGCAAAGGTATGATATGCTTGGCTCTTCTTGGCAAGATGGCGCAAGTTTCACTCCGCCGCCTGATTTTGCTAATTTTAATTTTTCAGGCTTTGGTGGCGGTTCAAACTCAGGTTTTCAAGAAGGTTCTTTTTCAGACTTTTTTGGTGCAATTTTTGGCGATTTGATGGGTACTTCAAGAAGAGGGCCTAATGCAGGCGCTTTTGATGATTGGGAAAGTGCGTTTGCAAATCGCGCTGGCGCACAAGGTGCAGGTTTTAGAGGTGGCGCGCAAAATGCCGGTTTTAGAGGTGGCGCAAGCAATATGGGCGGAACTTCAACACGCGCTAAAGCTAAAAAACTTGATATGACCCAATCTGTGAATGTTTCTGTTCAAGACTTGATTTCTGCTGACAGGAATAAAACGGTTAAAATTCAGTATATGGAAGAGTGCCCTTATTGTGCAGGAAACACTCAAGCAAGATTTTGTACACATTGTTCCGGAACGGGTGTTGTTATGCACCCTAAAAATATTACATTTAAAATTCCGGATAATGTTAAAGACGGGCAAAAAGTTAGGCTCAAAGGGCAAGGAAGAACTGACGCCACAGGCGTTTCCGGTGACTTGTATTTGATTTTAAATTTTGCTGATAAAGAATATAAAATTGACGGTTTGAATTTGTATAAAGATTTAGAAATTACGCCGGACGTTGCGGTTTTGGGCTCTAAAGTTGAAGTTGAAACACCACAAGGCACAATTTCAATGGTCATTCCGCCTAAAACAAACACCGGCAAAATCCTTCGCCTTAAAGATTTCGGCCTTAAGAGCGGAAAAGAAAAAGGAAGCTTAAATTTGAGAATTAAAATTGTTCTTCCGGATAATATTCCGCCCGAGATGGTCGACTTATACAAAAAGATTTCAGAAATAAAATAATTATTAAGTATTTTCAAATATCGAGGTTTTTTGCTAAGATATTATTATGATTATATCTGATGACGAACCAAAAAATAAACAAGGGCAAAAACCCGCAAGGGGCGAAAATTTGTCTTGCGAAGCGGTTGAATATGACACGAGTTTTGAATCTAATATTCGCCCAAAAACTTTTGATACATATATTGGGCAAGAAACTCTAAAGAGCACTTTGAAGATTTCGATTGAAGCTTCAAAAATGCGCAATGTTACGCTTGACCACTTGCTTTTTTATGGGCCTCCGGGGCTTGGAAAAACGACGCTTGCGGGCGTTATTGCAAACGAAATGGGTGTGCCGATTAAAATTACATCCGCCCCTGCGCTTGAGCGCCCTCGCGATATTATCGGGATTTTAATGAGCTTAAAAGAGGGTGAAATATTATTTATTGACGAAATTCACAGGCTTAATAAAATTGCGGAAGAAATACTCTACCCCGCGATGGAAGATTTTTTCATTGATATTAACACGGGCAAAAGCCAAACCGTAAAATCTATGCGCGTTCCTGTTAAAAAGTTTACATTAATTGGGGCAACAACAAAAGCAGGGGCGCTTTCAGGCCCTTTGCGTGATAGGTTTGGAATTATACACAGACTTGAATTTTACACAAACGAAGAGCTTGCAAGAATTATAAAAAGAAGCGCTGAAATTTTGAACATTAAAATTGACGACGAAGGCGCCCTAAAGATTGCTTCTTCATCTCGTGCTACGCCAAGAATTGCGAACAGATTAATAAAAAGATGTGCTGATTGGGCGATAGTTAAAGGAAGCGGCGAAGTGACAGCTGATATTGTGACATGCGCGCTTGAGGCTTTAAACATTGATTCAATCGGGCTTGATACGACGGATAGGCGCTTGCTTGAAATTATGATTAAGAATTATTCAGGTGGGCCTGTTGGCATTCAAACGCTTGCCGTTGCGCTTGGCGAGGATATTAGAACAATTGAAGATGTGTACGAGCCTTATTTGCTTCAAAAAGGGTTTATTCAGCGCACACCACAGGGGAGAAAAGTGACCAATCTCGCGTATAAACACCTTGGCTTAAGTGCGCTGAATGCTCAAATGAGTTTGTTTTAAAGGAAAAAGTATGACGGATAAAATTAAAACTTTTATTATTGATGAAAACGAAACTTCTGCAAGTCTTATTGTTAATTATCTTGCAGAAATTGATGAAATTGCAGAACCTCAAGTGTTTAAAAATGTGAACGCTGCATACAAAAGTGCTCTTGAGGGCGCGCCGCAACTTGTTTTTCTTGATATTTCTTCAAATGAGGCTTCTGCTATTGAATTCGTTAAAAAAATTCTTATGACGTTCCCGTCGGTGAAAATTGTTGCCACATCTTATGCAACTTCATCTTCTCTTATTGTTAAAGCCTTTAAAGCCGGCGTTAAGGAATTTTTGATTAAGCCTTTAATTAAAAATGATTTTTCTGACGCTGTTGCAAAGCTTGTTAAACAAATTCAGAACAATATAAAAGAAAATTCAAAATGCAAAGTTATTACTGTTTTTTCAAACAAAGGCGGTATCGGCAAAACATCAATTGCAACAAATGTTGCATACGAAATTGCTGAAATGTGCAAGGAAAAAGTGGCGCTTATTGACCTAAATTTGCAGCTTGGCGATGTTTCGACATTTCTTGAACTTGCCCCTTCGTTTAACGCGGCGTATGTTATAAATAACCTTGATAAAATCGATAAAAAAGATGTGCTTTCTGCTTTTGAAAAATACAGAGACAGTTCTTTGTATGTTTTATCTGACCCGCAAAATTTGACGGATGCTCAAGCGGTTAAAGGTTCCGACATTACGCGACTTTTGAATGTGGCGAAAGATATTTTTTCATATATCGTGATTGATATTTCGACAAATTTTGATGAAAAAACAATTGCGACTTTGGATAATTCTGATTTGATTTTACTTCCGATGATTTTAAATCTTCCTTCAATTAGAAACGCACAAAGATGTTTTGAAGTGTTTAAAAAATTGAATTACCACAAAGATAAAATTAAAATTATTGCAAACAGAGTTATTGAAAACGATGAAGTAAAAATTGAAGATGTGGAACTTGCGCTTAAGCAGCCTGTTTATTTTAAAATTCCAAATAATTATTCTGCAATAATTGGTGCAATAAACAAAGGTTATGCGGTGTCTGAAATTAACCAAAGTTCAAATATTTCGAAATCTTTCAGAAAACTCGCAGCGCTTTTGACTGACAATTTCACTTATTGATTTTGTGAGAGGAAATTTCAATGAATTTTGATGAAATTATAATGAAAAAATGTTTTGAAATTTCTCTTCAAGCAGGAAGAAATACGTTCTTAAACCCTTTGGTCGGTGCAGTTTTGTGTGATTTTGAGGGAAATATTTTGTCATGTGGCTACCATAAAAAATACGCAGAAGCGCACGCAGAGGTAAATTGTATTAACTCTTACTCCGGTGATTTTTCAAAAACGATTTTATATGTTTCGCTTGAGCCTTGTTCTCACTATGGTAAAACACCGCCGTGCGCCGATTTGATAATTGAAAAAGGCATTCCGCGCGTTGTAGTGTCAACTCTTGACCCTAACCCGCTTGTTGCAGGGCGAGGTGTTGAAAAATTGCGAAAAGCGGGAATTGAAGTAAAAGTCGGAGTTTTGGAAGATGAAGGGCGCGCGCTAAATAAGGTATTTTTTAAAAATATAATGCATAAAAAACCGTATGTGACAACAAAAATTGCAACAACGCTTGACGGAAAAATTGCGACATTAAACGGTTCTTCAAAATGGATTACAGGAGCCCCCGCGCGCGAGTATGTAAGGAAAATCCGCGCTTCTAATTGGGCGATTATGTCTGCAGCTGGAACAATTTGCGCCGATAATTCAAATTTAGTGTGCGATGTGCCCTTAACGCGCATTATACTTGATAATTCTCATAAAATTCCGCTTGATTTCAATGTTTTTAATGAGAATGGCTCTCGAATTATATATGTGTCGCGCGCTGAGCGTAAAATGCCAAAAAATATTATTCAGCTTGAATTCCAAGGGTATGAAAAGCTGTTTTTGGATTTATATAAAATGGAAATTCCTTCAGTTTTGGTGGAAGCTGGCGCAGGGCTTAACTCGAGGTTAATTCAAGAAGGGCAAATTGATTATTTGTATCAGTTCATTGCGCCAAAAATTGCAGGCGATGGGATTTCGTATTCTGATGGCATAAAAATTGACGATATAAATAATTCGAAAAAGTTGAAATTCTTGTCTTCAAAATTTTTGGGCGAGGATATTTTGCTTGAAGGCGAGTTTGTCGTATAATTTTTAAGAGGTTTAAAAATGAAAATTTTAGTTATAAACGGACCAAATCTTAATATGCTGGGCGTTCGCGAGCCTGAAATTTATGGTTCTTCGACTCTTCAAGATGTTTATGATTTGTTGAGTGAAAAAGCGCATGGCGTGTGCGATTTAAAGTTTTTCCAATCTAACCATGAAGGCGCAATTGTTGATGAAATTCAAGCGGCTTATCAAAAATTCGATGGAATTTTGATTAACCCTGCGGCATATACTCATACGAGCCTCGCTATTGCAGATGCCATCAAAGCGGTGGGGCTTCCTGTGGTTGAGGTGCATATTTCAGACATTTCAGCGCGCGAGGAGTTTAGGCAAATTTCATACATTAAACCTTTTGCCGTTGCTCAAATTTCTGGTTTAGGGATAGCGGGTTACGCGGAAGGGCTTAAAATTTTGGTTGAGTACATTCAACATGAATAAAGAAAAGAAATTTTTAAATATAATTTCAAGTACGATTTCAGATAATTCCTACCTTGGGGATGATTGCGCGTATTTAGAGGATTTTGGGCTTGTTTTATCTCAAGATAATTTAGTTGAAGGGGTGCATTTTGATTTTTCTTTAATGAATTATTTTGAAGTCGGGATGAAGGCGGTGCTCGTTAATTTGAGCGATATTTTGGCTTCCGGTTCAAAACCTTTGTATATTTCAATCGGGCTTTCGGGCAAATTAGATGAATATTTTATTTCTGAATTTTACCGCGGCGCAAATGCTGTGTGCTGCGAATATGGGGTAAAAATAATTGGCGGGGATTTAACATCCGGCGATAAAATTGCGATTTCAATTACTGCGCTTGGTAAGCCATACGGAGTTGTTTCTTCTTTGAAAGTGGCGCGAGCAGGCGACATTATTTGCATAAAGGGGGTTGCAGGCGCTTCGGCTCTTGGGCTTTGCGATTTAATTGCGGGCATTAATTCGCCTTATATAAAATACCATAAAAAACCTGAACTGTTCCCTGAAACTTCTTACGCCGTGGCACAAAGCGCTGATGGTGATTATGTGATGACGGATTTATCGGACGGGCTTTTTACTTCGCTATCTAAAATAGTGGAACTTGCAGGAGTTTGCGCGCAAATTGATTACAAAAAAATTCCAAAAGTTAAAGATGATTTCAAAGCGGCGATATATGGAGGCGAGGACTACTCCTTGCTTTGCGTGTTAAACAAAGAGCATTTTGAGCATGCTAATAAGCTTGGCGCAGGGCTTGTTCAAATAGGTGAAATTTCTTGTGGCGCAGGGGTTTATGTTGATGGTAAAATGCTTGTTGAGGATTTAAGCTATGAACACTTTTAAGTTTGCAACAATAATTACGGCGGGTGGAACATCGAGCCGTTTTGGGTCAAATAAATTGCTTGAGAAATTGGGCGACAAGACTGTGATAGAAGTTGTTATTGAAAAATTTTTGCCATACTCGCTTGAGATTGTAATTCCATCCGGCGAAGAAATTCAAGAGTTTTTGGCGGGCAAATATGATAAAGTTCGCTTTGCACCGGCTGGGCGCACGCGCCAAGAATCTGTTTTCAATGCGCTTAAAGTGTGTTCTAACCCTGATTATGTTTTAATTCACGATGGAGCGCGCCCATTTATTGAGGAGAGTGTTATTGCGGCTACTATTTCTGCTGTTGTTGAAAAACGCGCAGTTGTTGTGTGTGCGCCTGCAATTGATACAATTAAAATTGTGGATGAATTTGGAAAAATTAAAAATACAACAAAGCGCGAAGTGACATATCACGCGCAAACCCCGCAGGCATTTGATTATTCGCTTATTTATAAAGTGCACCAAAGCCTTGAGGCGCAAGGGAATTTTACAGACGACGCCTCTATGCTTGAAGCACTTGGCGAAGATGTTTGGATTGTCAAAGGTTCTCACTCGAATAAAAAAATCACTTTTCGCGATGATTTGAATTAATATTCGTCTTCAAGGTAGTTGAACAAGTTTATAAACCTTGGCAGAAGTTCGCACTCTAACACTTCTTCATCAACTTCTATTGTGATTGTTGGGATTTCTTTTTCAAGCCCCATATAAGTTCCAAAACTCCCCGGGGTTGGGTAGCCTATATCTTTTTGGATTGGGTAGCCAACGATTTGAGATATTTTTTCCGCAAGGCTTTTGGTTTTTTCTTCGGGCCCGTCGTAGTTTACAATTTTAAAAGGGGCGTGGAGCGTGATTATTGCGTCAAAATTCATTTCTTCTGATAGTTTTAGTATGGTTTTTGTTTCAATTTCAGAAGCCGGTGTTTCGCCTCCAAAATAATTTGAATTTTTATCCCCTAATTCCCAATTTTTTGTGGGGTAGTTTCTGTTTAGGTCAACTCCGTTTTTGTTTTTTCTTTCATTGCTGGAATTTAGCCTTGGAATATAGATGACGCGATTTTTAAAATTTTCTTTTGGAATTTTTAAAAATTCTTTTATAAAATATTCACCTTGCGGTTCATCCCCATGAAAAACACCAATCACGAGAATATTTTTCTCATAATTGGTGTTATTTCTTTTTATGATTTCGATTGTCATATTAGTTTAATCTTGCGAACATGTAGCCGATACCCCTAGCAGTAAGGATTAATTCAGGGTTTGCAGGGTCTACTTCGAGTTTTGAACGAAGTCTTGAAATGTGTACGTCAACTACACGGGTGTCAATTTTGTGGTCTGGCGGATAAGCCCAAACATGCTGCAAAATTTCATTTCTTGAATATGCTTGACCAGCTGTGTTGACAAGCAATTCGAGCAAGCTGAATTCCATACCTGTAAGGCGAATTCTTTCGTTTTTCTTGTAAACTTGTCTTCTTGCTGTATCTATTTTGATTTGACCTGTTGTGATAACATTTTTTGCAGGTTTGCCTGTTGGAGATACAACATCTTTTGCATTTGTTCTTCTAAGAACCGCTTTAACACGTGCTTCAAGTTCTTTTGGGCTGAATGGTTTGATGACATAGTCGTCTGCGCCAAGCTCAAGCCCTGTAATTCTTTCTGAAACATCGCCAAGAGCGGTAAGTATGATAATTGGGATGTCTGATGTTCTTCTGATTTCGCGAGTTACACCATATCCGTCCATTTTTGGCATCATAACATCGAGAATTACCAAATCCGGATTTGTGTTATTGTATTGTTCGATGGCTTCTTCGCCGTCTGCTGCGGTTGCAACTTCGTAGCCTGCCATTTTTAATCTTGTTTCAAGAATTCTTCTGATGCTGGCTTCATCATCTACAACTAAAATACGTTGCTTAAAATCTTCTGCCTCTTGTTGTATTTCTTCCGTCATTAAAAAATTCCTTATTATTTTTGTCTACATGAAGATTATATTACAAAATATTTATTTTTGTAAACAAATATTTTGTAATTTGCATTTTTTATTTTTTAAGACAAAAAAATGCCCCTTTTTTAAAAAGAGGCATTTTGTTTATTATTTAATTAGAAGGTATCGTCAGATTGTCTGTTGTGGTTTCTTGGTGTTTCTGATGTGCTTTCGCTTGAGCTTGAGGAGCTTTCTGTTGAGCTTGAGCTTGATGAACTTGAGCTTTCAGAAGAACTTGAGCTAGATGAGCTTGAGCTAGATGAGCTTGAACCTTCAGAAGAGCTTGAGCCGGAGCTTGATGAGCTTGAAGAGCTGGAGCTTCCGCCAAAGCCATCAGGTGTTTGAATGTTGCTTTCACTGCCGTGGCTTCCTGAGTCAGTGCTTGAGCTTGAGCCACCTTGACTGCCGCTTTCGCTTCCGCCTTGGCTTCCTGTGTCAGTGTCACCTTGGCTTCCTGTGTCGGTGCTTGAGCTTGAGCCACCTTGACTGCCGCTTTCAGTACCGCCTTGGTTGCCTGAATTTGGCCTTGAGTCTATTGTTGTATCATTTTTTGTATGGTCAGGATCTGTTCCGCCATCAGGGTCTACAACCGGTGGTGGAGTGTTGTCGTCATCTATGTTTCCGCCGCCGCCTTCTCCGCCGAAGTCGTCAGGTGTTTGTATGTTGTTGTTTCCTGGGTCTTTGTCGTCATCGTCATGTTGTCTGTCGTTATCGCTTGGATCGGGTTGTGTTGTTCCAGGTGTAACTGTTGGGTCAACATTTTCAGGTGGTTTTGGATCGATGTTTTGGTCTTCAGGATCTCTTTTATCAACCGTTCCTGGTCTTGATGGGTCGCCTTCGTCGCCACTTGGGTCGTTTTCGTCAGGTGTATTTATTGTTGGGTCCGGATCAACGCCGATTGGGTCGTCGCCTGATGGTCTTGGCCCCGGTCCTGGCCCTGGCCCTGGTGTTGGGGTTGGGGTTGGAGTTGGTTTATCAGGTGTGATTGGTTTATCAGGATCATCCGGTTGATCAGGTTTATCCGGTGTATCCGGTGTATCAGGGTCATCCGGTTGTTCAGGTCTATCAGGTGTATCAGGTTCTTCAGGAGTATCCGGAGTTTCAGGAGTATCTGGAGTTTCAGGTGTAACAGTCGTTTCCGGCGTAACAGGTGTTTCAGGTTCAACCGGTGTTGTAGGCGTTACAGGCATTGTAGGCGTAACAGGGTCCGGAGTTATGTTTTTAGTAGGTTCTGTCGGTTTTGTAGGAGTATATGCCGTGATTGGATCATCCGGTGTATCTTCTTTATCAGGCATTGGAACCACGTCAACGATTTTTTCAGGTGTTACTTCATCTGGTTTTTTTGCAGGTCTGTATGGAATGCTGTTTATAATTAATGTAAATGCTGTTACCATTGCAATAAATTTAGTCCAAAGGTCTGCATTTGGGTTTCTTTTCATAATTTGAGGCAATTGACTTGCTACTTCAACAACACTGTTTTGAGTATTGTTTTTTCCGCCGCCTGTTCTGCTTGGCGCCGAGCCATTTTTTGTTCCGGCAATTGTTGAATTTCTGCTGCCGGCAAGAGAATAATACGCAGTTTTTGGGCTGTTATATGCAGCTTTTGCTTTTGAATATTGGTCTTTTTGATAACTTCCTACTCTGTAACCTTTAGTGCCTGTTGCGTTGTTTCTATATCTGGCAGTTGGAGCTTTATATTGTCCGCTCCCTCTAAAAGTTAACCCTATTCCGTTAATTTCCATGTTGTCTAGCCTCACTTCTTCTAACTTATCTTAATAAAAACCTCTAAATGCTGAAAATTGCTATTTATGTAACAATTAATTTACATTTATTCCTAAGAATTTTTTCAATTCAACATTTTCTGATTTTTTTGCTTTTCTGTATACATATTTTGATGGTAATGCCCCGTTTTCAAGTAGATATAGCGCTGTGTCGTATTGTTTTTTGCTCATTGCAAAATCAAGCGCGCTTCTTCCTATGCATTTTTTATTTATGTCAGCACCGTGTTTTAAAAGAATTTCAAGGCATTCCGTTCTTTTTAGATACACGCAAAAATGCAAAGGCAACTCTTTAAAGCATGTTTTGTTTGGGTTTGCACCATTGTTTAAAATTAATTCAAGAACTTGCGGGCGATCTAAATATATAGCGTAAAATATAAGCGGAACGCCGCCGATTGTGCCATCAGGGTTTGGCCCGTTTTGGAACAACTTTTCAATATGATTTGTGTTATTTTCAATTGTTGCTTGAATAAAACCTGTCAAATCCATATATTCAACTTGTTTTTGAATGTATAGTTCAAATTTTGTTTGCGTTTGCTCTTGTGCGGTGTCTTCATTTTGTGCGAGCGCAGGGCAAATTAAGCAAAGCTGCAAAAGTAATAAAATAAATAATTTTCTCATTTCCTCACCAATCTTATTTTGGACTTTAATTTTACATTATAAAAATAAGAATGCAATTTTCTTGACAGTATTTTCAGTTAAAATGTAAAATGAAGTAAAGGAGAATTTATGATGTCTTGTGCTGAAAAATATTTTTCAAATTTAAAAGAAACTTTAGATAAAATAAATAAAGACGATATTCTGAAATTTGCAGAAATTATTGCAAAAACGGAAGGAAAAGGCACAATTTATGTTCTTGGAAACGGCGGTTCAGCTTCAATTGCTTCTCATTTTGTTTGCGATTTAGTAAAAGACACAGCGTGTGCTTGCGACAGACGGTTTAAAGCTATTTCTATGACGGACAACATTGCAACTTTGACGGCTTACGCTAATGATATGGATTTTGATTTAGTTTTTATTGAGCAGTTGAAGAATTTTTTGCGCAAAGGTGACGTTGTGTTTGCAATATCAGGAAGCGGAAATTCAAAAAACGTGCTTTGTGCGGTTGTATATGCAAATATGCTTGGGGCAACAACGCTCGCTATGACAGGGTTTGATGGTGGAACACTTGCCAAAATTGCAAAATATAATATCTTATCTCCATCGGATGATATTCAAATTGTTCAAGATACGCATATGGCGATAATTCACTCTATAATGCACATAATTAAAGAAAAATAGTTTAAATTTTATGTACAAAAAAATGCCCTCAAACTTGAGGGCATTTGTGATTGGACTATTTTTCAATTTCGTGAAGCGGAAGCGGCATTGGTTTATGCCCTTTAGGTGGTTTTGGAAAATCGCCTTTCTTTTGTGCTTTCTTTTCTTTTATAAATTTTTCGAAGTCAGCTTTTTGGTTGTCATCAAGAACTGATTTAAAGTTTTCAAAATCAGCTTTTCTGATTGAATCTGCTTGAATTTTTAGTTCGCGCATTTCTTTTTTAATTTTTAATATTTTTTTATCTTTTGCTTCTTTGCTTGCGTCAGATATCATAACTTTTTCAAGTTCATATTTTTTCTTTGCCATTTTTTGCATAATAGGCTTCATTTTGGCTTTAGACTCTTGTTTATTTTTTTCAATTTGCGCTTTTTGTTCTGCTGTCAAATTTAAAATTTCATCAAGTTTCTTTTGGTCTTCTTGCATTTTTTTGTGCATCATTTTGTCATGTTCGGGGCATGGTTTCATCATTTCGCATGGCGGTTGCTTATGCGGGGGTTGAGGTTTAAAATTGTCTTCCGCAGCGAGTGTTGCTGTTGCGCAAGCGCCGCTAATAATAAGACCTAGTGCTAAACTTAACATTTTTTTGTTCATATTTTTCTCCTTATAATATTTTTTCTAGTACATTTGCAAGAATTTTTCGCGCGTTATTTAATCTTGATTTAACTGTTCCTTCCGGAATATTTAATTTTTTTGAAATTTCTGTGTAACTTTTTTCTTCGAATTCGTATAAGTAAACTACTTCTTTCATTTTTTTGGGAAGCGAGTCTACCGCTTTTAAAATTATTTTTTGCCTCATTTTTGAGTCTAATATTTTTTGAGGGTTGTTTTTATCTTTTATGGTTTCAAGTGCGTGTTCGTCGTCTGATTTTAAGGTGTCTGCCTTGTGGGCTTTAGATTTTAGAAAATCTTTGCATACGTTTGATGCAAGCGTTTTAACCCATGCACCAAAATTTGTTCCTGCTTGATATTTTTCAAGGTTTTTCCAAATTTTTATATAGATTTCTTGTTCTATATCTTCATTTTGGTTGCCCGTCATATATTTAATTATTGTTTTTATTTTGTATTTATTTTCTTCTATTATTGTTTTCAACTTCTCACCTATTGCCAATCAAGCAAGCCATACTCATCAACAGGTAAACCCATCTCTTCAATGATTGAAGTTTCATAATTTGTTTGCGCAACTTGTTCGTTATACATATTTACGCCAAGCGTGAAACTTCCTGCAAGAAATGCCGTGAACATAACGCATAAAATGTATTTTGCGGTTGCACGTTCTTTTTTTCTTTTAATGTATAGTGGTTTTGCTTCTTTTAAAATTTCTGAGATGTTTTCCATTTTTTACCTGTTTTTTATTTTATATTACCTTTTTATAGAAATATTGTAAAACCTAATCTGCCGCCGAAAAATCCGTCCGGATGACCGTGCGGTGGCCTGTGGCAACATTCATAGCATTCGTATCTGTGGTGCGAGCGGCATGGAGTGTGGTACCTATAATTTACTTGTATATGTGGCCCTCTATCATGTGGCGGTTTGTGCGGTGCTTCCATTCTTGGCTCTCCTTTTGGCATGTCATGATGGTCATTCGGTTTTGCCTCTGTTGGTGCTTGAAGCGCAAGAAAGAGTGCGAGGCAGGCTGCCGGTAGAATATATTTTTTCATATTTGCTCTCCATTTGCTACACTTACCTAAACGAGAAAAAAATCGAATTGTTCATTTTTTATTAAAATATTTTTTAAAACGCACAGGAGCCTAGTTTTTGCCTGTAATATTTTTTATTGACAGTTCGATTTGACTGTATAGCATTTCTTTTATAAGTTCTATATCGCTTTTTGTATATTGTTGCCTTTCAAGCCCTTGAAATACAATTCTTTTTAAGAATTTGAACGAGATGATTTCACCCATAGTTTTACATATTTCAAAAGTTACTTTTGGGTCTGTCGGTTTTTTATTAAGAATTGAAGCTAAAATTTTTGCAAGGGCGCTATACAGAACCATACTTTTCTTTCTGTATATTTGACCAAATTCAGACCCCGTGATTGCTTGTTCTTTAATCATTAACAACACGAAATTATCGGAAATTTTTTCAGAATAAACAAAATCAATGTATTTAATATATATATTAATATAGGCTTGGATTTTTTCTTCTTGCGACATGTAATTAATATTGTTTGCAACTTTAATTACGTCGTCTAAGTATTCAAGCCCGAGATCAATTATATAGTTAATTATTGTTGTATATAAATTTTCTTTTGATGAAAAATAGTAAGAAATAAGGCTTAAATTGACCCCTGCGTCGTTTGCAATTTCGCGCGTGCCGACGGAGGCAAAGTCTTTTTGAGCAAAGAGCCTGATTGCGGATTGCATTATTTTTTTCTTAGTTATTTCGGATTTTTTAACTTCGTTTGCCACTTGCAAATAATAGCAATAAAAAGTTTTTTTGTACACTATTTAATCACTTGACCAATTGACAAATTTTTTAAAAAATCAAGCTATGAGGCGAGTTCAACCACTTCACACTTTTAATATTCTTGCATATTTATATGTTTATAATAACTTTAGGGTATTAGATTTAAAGACACAAAGTTGGAGTTAATCATGAAAAAAACAATTACGGCTATCTTGCTCGCTTTATTTTTCATTGCTCAACCGGCTGCAATGGCAAGCACTGTGCTTGGTAAAGTTAAAGCAGATGACTTAAAGAGCATTAAGTATTCACCTAATGCTTCAACAATCAAATACGCATTTGTGTTTGATGGTCCTTCTGACAAAAACGCTGTGGTTTTGACTCATTTTAAAAATGCAATTACAAAACTTATTGCTCCTGATTACAAACCTGTATTCAATTCAAGCAATGTTTATGTTGGCGATTGGACAAAAGAAAGCGTGAAAATTGCTTCAGATAAAGCACTCGCTTCAGATGTAAATATGGTAGTTTCTCTTGGCTATCTTTCAACAAAGTATTTAAACAATACGAATAACAAGAAAAAAATGGTTGTGACTATTGACCAATACGGTTTAAGAGATTTTGGAGATGACTTCTTTAACCCTGTTCAACAATCAGTTAAAGGGATTAAAACTTTCCACAAATTCTTTAATTCAAACAAGGTTGCAGTTCTTATTAACGAAGGTTATTACAAAACAAAATCTTATGATGATTGGATGAAGCTTGCTAAAGAAAAGCTTGAAGGCATAAACGCTGCGCCTGTTCCGGTTTCATCTAAAAATGTCGATAGTGTTATTTCAAAAGTTACATCAGGCGAATTTGACGCAGTTGTGTTCACGCCTATGTTTAACTTAACAACAGACCAAAGAAAACAAATTATTAGCGCCGTGAACGCGCAGCATATTCCATCTTTCTCAACTCTTGGGGAAGAAGATGTTGAACTTGGCGTTTTGCTTGGCACAAGTTCTTTGGACTTAGACAGAAAATTAGCAGAAACAACTTCTGTTAACGTTCGCGGAGTTCTTGCAGGACACAAAACAAAACCGCAAAAAGTTCAATTCTATGAAGACCAAGTTTTCCACATCAATAAAGACACGGCAGACACTATTGGCTGGCAAGTGCCTTTAAGGGTGGCAACTCAAGCTGAAATGGTTTCTTCTAAAAAACCTGAAATGTTAACTTTGAGCACAGTGTTTAATGATGTTAGAAATGACAACTTAGACATTAAACGTAAATATGCACTAGTAAAAGCGGCAAGAAGATCGGCAGTTTCTGCAGTGTTAAAATATTTGCCAACGCTTTCAATCACTCTTGGTTATCAACAATATGACCATGATTACGCAGAATCAGTTAAATTGTCTTACCCTGAAAAAACAGGCGTGTTTAAAATTGGCATGGACCAAGTGATATACTCACCTGCGCTTGTTACAAACATTTTGCTCAAAAAGAAACAATTAAACTTCGCTAAAGAAGAAGCATTCTTGCAAGAACAAGAAATGGGGCTTCAAGTTGGCTTGTTATATATTGAAACTTTAATGCTTAACAATATGATAACCGTTCAAAAAGAATACGTTAAAGAATCAAGAGAAAACCTTGCGATTGCGCGTGTTCGTGAACAGCTTGGCGAATGTGGCGCAGAAGAAGCATTACGCTGGGCGGCTGAGCTTAACAGAAGAGAACAAAACTTGCTTGAAATGAACGCAGAGCTCGATAACTTAATGCTTGCAATTAATAAAATCTTGCACAAAGACCAAAAAAGAGAGTTTGTTCTTGAACCTTTGACAACTTCAAACCCTGCTTTTTACACAAGGGATTTACATATTGTTGATTATGTAACTTATCCTGAATCTTTGGAAAAGTTTACTCAAATGCTTATTGATGAAGCGTATAGGGTTTCGCCTGAGCTTGCTAAGTTAAAATTAGCGATGAAGATGAAAGGGCTTGAAAGAGGAATGTATTACCAAAAATTCGTTCTTCCTGACGCAGTTTTATCTTTAGAATACACATCTCTTATGAATAGAGAATTTGCAAGCGAAATTCCGGCACTTCCAATCAGCACAGCTCTTGGTTATGTTCCATTAAACCAAGTTTTGAATAATCCTAAAGCTACAAACTTTAGACTTGGCGTGTTTGCACAATGGAAGCCAATCGAAGGCGGTACGAAAATTGCAGAAATTGCTCGTATTAATGCAGAAAGAGAAGAACTTGCATTGTACGATACAGAAGTTAGAACAGAAATTGAAAGACATATCCGCGACGTAATTAACAAGGCAGTTTCAGCATACTTCTGTATTGAGAAAAACTACAAAGCAAGCTTTGCAGCCGGCGAAAACTACAAAGAAGTTAAAGCTAAATACTTAAGAGGTCAAGTGCCTATCACTCAAATCATAGACGCGCAAAATATCTACTTTGATTCAAAAATCAACGCTATGAACTCTCAATATGTATTCTTTAAAGAACTTATTTGGGTTCAAAGAGGAATTTGTGCTATCGATTGGAACGTGGCACCTGACGAGGCAAGAGAATTTATCCAAAAAATTAAAGATGAAATTACGCCTCATGCAGACTTCCCGCTATTATAAGGTTTCTTATAAAGGGAAAATGCAAAAATAAAATTATCGGGAAATCTAAATGGTTTCCCGATTTTTTTGTTAACGCAAAAATTGTTCATTGCGCCTCATGATTAATAAGATCCTGAAATAAATTCAGGATGACAATATTTATTTTAGTTTGTCGAGCAGGCGCTTAACCTACAGGCTGTACGAAATCCGCTGTTTTGTGATAAAAATTTTGAAAAATTGATATACTTGTTTTATTATCCCGAATTACAACTTGCAGAGAAATTTGCAAATTGGCAAATGTGGCTTAAATATGCTTTTTCTTTTTAACTCTTACGCCTTCAACTTCGTGCACGTTTTCGACAGAAATAAAAGCCGATGGGTCTTTTTCTTTAATTAATTCTTTTAATTTGCCAATTTCAATTCTTGAGGTTATGCAGTATAAAATCATTTTTTCTTTGTTTGAATAACCGCCAAACGCCGGAATGTATGTGACAGAAGTGTCAAATTCTTTTATGATTTTATCCCCAATTTCGCGATACATGCCGGATATTACCCAAACTGCTCTTGATTCGTTCAGCCCTTCAATCACTGCGTCCATTGTTTTGTATGCAAAATAATATGCAAGAATTGAATACATTGCGTGGTCTGGGCTATATACAAAACCTGCAATTATGAAGATGAAAATGTTTATAAACATTATTATCTCGCCAATGGAATAGCCGGTTTTTTTGGTCAGCATAATGGCTAGAACTTCTGTTCCATCAAGGCAGGCAAAGTTTTTAAGAACAAGCCCAACGCCGGCACCAAGAAAAATGCCGCCAAAAAGCGCTGCTAAAATTGGGGCATTTGTGAATTTTGAAAAACCGTCTATATGTTCTGCGGCGTAGATTGTGACAGACATAATCCCGACTGCATAAAGCGCAGAGCAGATGAACCTTGCGCCCATTCTCTTAAACGCCAAAACCAAAAACGGGAAGTTTAACACAAATGTAAAAATACCAAGGCTTATAGGGAGCTTAAGCACGGTTTCTGAAAGGTATGCGGACATAATCGAAATGCCTAATATCCCGCCGTCAATAATTTTGTTCGGAACAAGAAAGCCCTCAATCGTGAGCCCTACTATAATTGCACCTAATGTAATAAAAAAGTATTTGTTAATTATTTTTCTCATAGGTTAATAATACAACATTTTTTTATAATTATTAATACTTTTTTAAAATTATTTTTTCCTCTTCTGTGTGCGCTAATTTGTATTATCTTGCATGAATTTGCCTTATATAAATTACCAATTTTGTGTGCGTTGAAAATTATCCACCGCAAGGTACATTGTTTGCGCTTTGAATTTACTTGCGCCGCACGCGATAAGAAGTTCACGAAAAATACGGCTTGAAAGGTTTCTATTATTCCCCACTAAATAATGGCACTCGCACATTTTATCGTGCACCATTGATGGAATAAGGAATTTCGGGTTACCTTTTGCGCCAATTATCCACCTAAAACCAAAAGGAATGCTTGCCCCGTCCCAAGTGTAGCCTTCAGGGAAAAACAATTTGTATTCTTCGCCCTCTGTCACGATGGTAAAAGTTATGTTCCTTTTGTTTAAATATGGCTTTTTTGCAATCTCTTTTTTCTCTTCTTTTGTGTGTGTTGGAAGAGTTACCCTCGCACAAACAAAAGGTACAGTGTCTGTGCTTATTTTAATTTCACTTTTGCTGAATATCATTTTTCCTCAACTTTCTTATTTTTATTATTATATGTATTGACATTGTGTTGACTTATGGCTATAATATAAATATGGAAAAGCATAAATACAAGGTATTTAAAATCAGGGGTAAAAAATTTGTTGTAAAGATGGATTTAAACCCGTTAACAAATGAGTATGAATACCATATGTATATAAGGCATTTAATTACCCCGCAACAAGCCATAACCGCATTTTTCACAAAAACAACAGAAGAGTATAACGAGCAATATAATCGTTATGAATTGTATAGTGAAAAACTAGATATCACGGTGTACTACACTTATTTAAAAGAACAAGACATATTATTAATTACAGCATTTTATCAAGGAGCTTTATATGACTAAAAAAACTGAAAATATCCCAGCGATTGGAATTGCAGAAATTTCTGATTATTTCCCAACTACGGACGAAGAAAAGAAAATTCTTGAATTTACAGAACAAGCAGAACTTGACATTAAAGAAAGAAAACAAACCGCTAATGTAAATTTTCGTTGGTCTGAATTTGAGATTAAACGTGCAAAACGTATTGCTGAAAAATTAGGTATGCCATATCAAACTTACTTAAAATCCACCCTTAAACAAGCCATGGACAATGATGAAAAGAAGTTTATGTAGGGGCTAATTAACCCCTACCCCCAAGCTCCTCATAATTCCCGCTTTCAAAGAACTTATCAAGCTGTTCCGGAGTTATTCCAAGTGCTTCGCCAATAATATTAATCATAGAGTTACCGCGGTAGAAGTTGAGTGCTTCGTCAAAGTCAATGAGTGCCATTTCGCGCTCAAGCTCTGTTAAACCTTCGC
>CAZMZD010000007.1:0-74973 GCA_964570895.1 uncultured Gammaproteobacteria bacterium | reverse complement strand
AACGAAATCTACATCTCATGGATAGTTTAGTATAGTTCTGTATGTTAAATTACAGTGGACTTTCACCCCAAGGGGTTCAGCCATACGGCATACTGACACTGTAGTGCTCACTAAGTTCGTAGGTTGGCATGTTTGCTGAAGGCATGCCTTCAATTATTGCAATGTTTGTCAATTTTCAAACTCGTAGGTCAGGCACAGTCTGACAAATCAAAACAAATGGCGTATGTTGAACTCGTGAGCACTAAAATCAAGGTTATGCTTTAGCAAAATAAAGAAGAACAAAAAATGCGATGTTGCATTAACCGGTAAGATCCTGAACAGCTTGAAAATTACGGATTTATCCTCATTTTCTACACTTTCAGGATGACAACAATTTTTAAAAATAAACATACGATAACAAAAACCACCCTCTAACGAAGGTGGTTTTATAATTATGTTCAACTTTGCCGTGCGTGCGCTCACGCTTTTGGCTTGCTTGAAAATTTTTGCAAAAAACAAATTTTGCTAAAAATTTTCTTCGCTCGTACTAATATCTGTAATGAGCAAATGCTTTGTTAGCTTCAGCCATTTTGTGGGTATCTTCTCTCTTTTTGCAAGAAGCGCCAATTCCGTTTGAAGCGTCGATAATTTCAGCAGTTAATTTATCAACCATTGATTTACCGCTTCTTTTTCTTGCAAATTCGATAATCCAGCAAGAGCTCAAAGCTAAACCTCTTTCAGGTTTTACTTCGATAGGAACTTGATATGTAGAACCACCAATACGACGAGCTTTAACTTCGATTAACGGAGTAGCATTTGAAAGCGCTTTTTTAAACACTTCAGTTGGTTCTTGATTTGTTTTTTCTTTGATATTTTCCATTGTTGAATAGAAAATATTTTGAGCAATAGATTTTTTACCTCTAGTCATTAATCTATTGATAAATTTTGCAATGTCCACACTATTGTAAATTGGATCCGGTAGTGGAACTCTTTTTGCCGGTTTTGAACGTCTTGACATTTTCTTTGACCTTTCTTTTACTAAATGTACTAAGGAGCTAGCTCCCGACCAAAATCAGACTATTTTTTAGCTCTTTTTGCGCCGTATTTAGAACGACTTTGATTTCTGTTTGCAACACCCGCAGTATCCAAAGTACCACGAATGATGTGATATCTAACCCCAGGGAGGTCTTTAACCCTTCCGCCTCTGATAAGTACAACAGAGTGTTCTTGAAGGTTGTGACCAATACCAGGGATATAAGTTGTTACTTCAAAACCATTTGTTAAACGTACACGAGCAACTTTTCTCATAGCTGAGTTTGGTTTTTTAGGAGTTGTTGTATAAACCCTAGTGCAAACACCACGACGTTGTGGGCAGCTTGTAAGCGCTGGTGATTTAGTTTTTACTGTAACTTTTTTTCTTTCTTTTCTTACTAATTGACTTATGGTTGGCATAATGTCCCCTTATATATATTTACTTCGTTACTATATTTCACATCAAACATAAATTATTGTCAAACATAAGTAATATCATGGTTTATGGTTGTTTAACATTTTGTAATATTCCCATATTTTTAACTTGAGAAGTGATTTTTTATTGTAAAATAAAGCTATGAACAAAATTCTTGTGATAGATGACGATATTGCGATTTGCGAGCTTATTAAAATAAATTTAGAATTGGCAGGATATGCTTGTAGCTACGAAACAAACCCAATCAAAGGTTTTGCGCTTCTTATGCAAGAAGATTTTGACCTGCTTATTTTAGATGTCATGATGGGAGAAGTGGACGGTTATAGCGTTGCGCTTAAAATCAGGCAGCAAGAAAGTGAAATTAAAAACATTCCTATCATCATGCTCACCGCTCTTGGTGAATTGCAAGATAAAATCAAAGGTTTCAGCACAGGGGTTGACGATTATTTAACTAAACCTTTTGAGGTTGAAGAACTCAAAGCAAGAGTTTTGGCGCTATTAAACAGAGCAGGCAAAACCCCAAGTTCAATGCGCACAAAAGAACTGTTGACCATCGGTGAAATTGTCCTTCTTCCGGACACTTACTCTGTTGAATTTGCCGGTAAAAAAGTAAAATTTACCCCGATTGAATTTGAGATAATTAATACACTCGTGCAAAATAATTCTCAAATGGTGTCTTCTAAAGACTTGTTGAAAGACATCTGGGGCTACAATGAAGACGAAAGCATTGATACAATCAGAGTGCACATCAGGCACATCAGGTGTAAAATAGCCAAAGTTACAGATAAAGACTACATAAAAACGATTTATGGCGGAGGATATAAATTAAACCCCAATGGCGAAGATTAAAAAACAACATTTAGAAATAATAAAACACGGGGTTATATGCTTTATCGCTTTTCTTACTTTATTTTTAATAGGGTACAGAAATTTCACAATAAGCGAAAGGGAATATATTGAAAACCTCAGCGCAAAAAGTATTATTAGCACAGAAGTTGTTTCGCCTGAAGTTTTATTTACTAAAACACTTGATTTAATCAAGAAAAATTATTTTGATAAAAACCTAAACGGGCAAAGCATAACACAGTGGAAAAATCGCTATAAATCAAAAATCAAAACACAAGACGACACTTACCTTGCGCTAAACACAATGCTTGCAAGCCTTGATGACCCATATTCAAAATTTTTATCAAAAAATGAATTTAGGGTTCAAACAGAAAATATTGATTCCAAAGCAAAAGGCATTGGGATAAATATCGCTTCATACAGCGGGAAAATTTATATCGCAAATGTGCTAAAAAACACACCTGCAGATAATGCAGGCCTTAAAAGAGGAGATTTAATTCTAAAAATTGATGATTTTAACATCAAAGGCAAAACTTTATTTCAAGCAATTCAGCACCTCAAAGGTCCTGTCGGCACGACGCTTGAAATAACCGTTTTAAGGGGCAATAAAGAATTTACAAAAAAAATTAAACGAGAAGAAATTAACATTAACCACGTTGAATATAGAAAACTTGAAAAAAACATTGGCTACATAAGGCTTTCAAGCTTCATTTCAAAAGACACGCCAAAACATTTAATCGGCGCTCTTGATTATTTAAAAGACACTAAAGGTTTGATTTTGGATTTAAGAGGAAACAAAGGCGGGCTGTTCCAAAATGCAGTTTTCGGCGCAAATTTATTCATGCAAAATGGTTTCATAGTGCATGTTTTAGACAATAAAGGAAACTTAAACTCATATAGCGCAGATAAAAGTGCTTGTGTTTATCACAAACCAATCGTAATTATTGTGGATAATGAATCTGCAAGCGCTGCCGAGATTTTAACAGGAGCACTTCAAGACAATAAAAGGGCAAAAATCGTTGGCACCAAAACTTTTGGCAAAGGGCTTGTTCAAAAGGTCTACCCTCTTCCAAACGAAACAGGCATAAACTTAACTGTTGGAAGATATATCACCCCACTAGGCAAATCCATAAACAAAGAAGGTATCAAACCTGATTTTGAAATTTATCTCACAAAAGAAGACTTGGAAACAGGGCACGACAGCCAGCTAAACTTTGCCTCGAACCTGTTGCAAAATGGGGTGTAAGAGCATTTAACAAATATCTTTCTCCTGCTCAGCTAACTGTTCAATCCTCTTCTTTGAAATTTCAAAATATTTTTTCTCAATTTCAAAACCAATAAATTTTCTGCCACATTCAAGTGCCGCAACGCCATGACTTCCGCTTCCCATAAAAGGGTCTAAGACCGTTTGCCCTTCGCGAGTAAAAAGCCTAACAAGGTGCGATATAAGCGCCACGGGCTTCACCGTCATATGCTCAATTTTTTCACTAAAATCATTAGCGCGAGTTTTTTTAGAAACCTCCATCACAGTCCCAGGGAACATTCCATCAAGCGTTTCATTCGTGTTCATAAGCCCGACGCCCCACTTTTGATAATTTTCAACAAAAGTTCCTTCACGCGGTTTTTGCGCAAGCACCATAGGTTCAATCTGGGGCTTAAGTTGGGGTGTTTTCCAGCCTTCAAGTTCTGCGATAAGCACAGATTTTTCATCATCTCCCATATCTTTATTTTTTAAAATAAAATGATTTTGCGAAAAAGCTTTTGCTTGCCCTTCATAGCGCCAACCAAGCAAATCCCTAATTTCAAACCCTGCTAAATCAAGTGCCATTCCTGTTCTATGGTAAAGCCTGCCTTGAGAAAAAACAACACAAAAACCCCCTGGTTTTAAAACGCGCATAAATTCTAGCGTCAACGGTTCAAGAAATTTCTGCAAATTTTCACCTTGCTTTCTGTCAAACTTCATACCGACAGGAAGCCCGCCAATAACGCTGCTTTTAGAAGCTAGCTTATTTAATTTTTCATCATTCCAATCATCGCCCATACCATCAATAAAATAAGGCGGGTCTGTGATTATGCAATCGATACTGTTATCAGGAAGCTTTTTAATTGCAAGCCGCGAGTCTTCATTTTGTATTTCAAAATTCTTCAAAACTTCTCCAATAATAAAACTATTTAACGCCGGCAACTATTGTGCCGCCCCCAAGCACAACATCGCCTTCATAAAATACAACAGCTTGTGAAGGAGCAATTGAAGCTTGAGGCTCACTGAACACAACTTCAACCCCGTCATTTGTGTTTTTAACGGCGCAATCAATCATAGCGCCTGCAGAGCGGATTTTGCACTGCGCCTTAATTTCGCCTTTAAGCTCGTCAAAAGCTATCCAATTCATATCACCCGCAAGCAAACCGCGATAATATGTTTCAGCTTTCACCCCTGCTATTACTTCGTTTTTTTCTTTATTTAATTCAAGCACATAAAGAGGCTCGCTATATGCCACTTTTAAGCCTTTTCTCTGCCCTATCGTATAGTTAAATATGCCTTCATGTTTCCCTAAAATTTTTCCGGAGCTATCAACAATATTTCCTACCTCGGGCTCGACATTAAATAATTCCGTCATATCGCCATCAAAAAAATCTTGGCTATCGGGTTTTTTTGCAACAATAATTTCTTTTTCACTTGCAAGTTCGCGCGTTTCTTGTTTTTCATATCCGCCCAAAGGGAAAAGAATTTTGCTTAATTTTTCTTGCGTTAAGCGATACAGAAAATATGATTGGTCTTTTTTCTCGTTTTTTCCTCTTTTTAGTAAGTATCTGCCTGTCTTTTCGTCAAATTCAATTCTTGCATAATGCCCTGTTGCAAATTTATCAAATTGAATACCTTTTGCTTTTGCTTTTTCTAAAAAAGCACCAAATTTAACATTTGCGTTGCACATAACACAAGGGTTTGGCGTTCTGCCGGATAAATATTCATTTTTAAATTTTTCAAAAACTCGCTCTTGAAACTCTTTTGTACAATCAATCAGATGAAATTCAACTCCCAATTTTTCACAAATTTTCTTGGCGTCTTCTATATCTTTTGTTTTATCTGTTCCATAGCAAGAATTTTGGGCATTTGAAATTTGTGCGCCGTCATATATTCTCATCATCGCGCAAACTACATCATAGCCTGCTTCTTTAAGCAAATTGGCACAAAGCGCAGAATCGACGCCACCTGAAATTCCAACAAGAACTTTCTCTTTTTGCATTAGAGCACCATTTTACCGTCAATATCTATTGTGACTTGAGGTTCTTTTTCTTTTTCAGGATGGAACAGTGCGTCATATTCTTCTTTTTTCTTATTCATTTCGTAAGCAAAGCAAGCTTTTGCAAGGAAGTTAGCATTTTGCCTGTCAATTGAAGTGAAGTGCAGACCACAGCTGTATATATCTTCTTCAAATTCATTTTGGGCGGTGTAGATTTTATTACAATATGCAAGAGAAGCAAAAGTTTGAATTAAGCGATTTTTCACCATAAATTTAACTTGCGTTCTTCCAAAACCATCAAGCGGAGAATTTAGAACAAAATTAACCCCTTGAGCGCACATATTTTTTGTGACCACATCGTAAACACTTGTTTTTCTGTCTAAGTCAATTTTTATACGCATTGGAACCATAATGTCAACGCGCGCATATTGCCTTCTTTGAGATAAAATAACGGTATCAATAAGGCGAACTTTCAAACATTCATCTGCAATTTGCACCACTTGGCAAGGCAAATTAAAAATACCTTCTGTTGTGTAGATGTGCAAAGACGCCTTTTCACCCGCTTTAATTTTGCAAAGCTCATCACCGTCTTTTGGGAAAGTGATAATATAAGCATCATCTAAAATTTTGATGAAAGTGCTGATAAAATGCTTTTTTCTATTTTTTGAACCTGCTCTCACAAATTCAAAAGTGCTATTTTCTTCTACGTAATTTTTATATAATTCCATAAAGTTATTATATAAAATTTTTATAATTACATCAAGAAATAATCCGATTTTAATTGACTAATTTCACTCAATATACGATAATATAGCATATTATAATAGCTGGAGAATTATATGACATACATTCCAAAACAAGGCAAAGTTCTAACAAAAGAAGAAATTAAGCAAATCATAAAAGAACAAAATGTTGTTTCTTTAAGACTGCAATTTGTCGATATTAACGGCAACGTGAAAAATTTATGCGTTCCAATTTCTCAATTAGATAAAGCATTGAATAACGAATGTATGCTTGACGGCAGCTCAATTCAAGGTTTCAGAAGCATTGAAACATCCGATATGTATTTCTATCCAGATTTATCAACTTTTGCAATTTTGCCTTGGAGAGAAAGAGGGGACAAAAACGAAGCAAGAATTATTTGCGACATTCATAACGCAGATGGCACGCCGTTTGAAGGCTGCCCAAGATGTAACTTAAAAAGAGTTGTGGCAGAAGCAAAAAAACTTGGTTATGAATTAAATGTCGGCCCTGAAGTTGAATTTTTCCTCTTCAAAAAAGATGAAAAAGGCAACGCCACACTTGAACCATCGGATAATGCATATTATTACGACGCAGCCCCAAAAGACGAAGGCGAAGATGTGCGTGCTGATATGGTTGAAACATTGCAGTCTATGGGCTTCAACATTGAAGCAAGCCACCACGAAGCAGCTGCAGGGCAGCACGAAATTGATTTTAAATATGACGGAGCACTTGTTGCGGCAGATAACGTTGTGACTCTCAAACACGTAATTTCAGAAATTGCTATGGAATATGGAATGCACGCAAGCTTTATGCCAAAACCAATTTACGGAATTAATGGTTCAGGAATGCACTGCAACGTGTCTTTATTTAAAGACGGGAAAAATGTTTTTGACGCACCTAGCGCAGAATATGGTTTATCAGATGAAGCAAAATGGACAATTGGCGCACTTTTAGACAACGTTGAAAGCTTTACCGCAATTACAAACCCTCTTGTAAACAGCTATAAAAGGCTGGTCCCAGGGTATGAAGCTCCTGTTTATATGGCTTGGAGCCTTGCAAACCGCTCAGCGCTCATCAGGGTTCCTGCAAAAAGAGGTAATGCAACAAGAGTGGAATTAAGGTCACCGGACCCATCTTGCAACCCTTATCTTGTTTTTGCAACAATGCTTACAATTATGCTTGAAGGGATTAAAAACAAAAACCCATTGAGAGCGCCTATTGAAGATAATATCTACGAAATGAGCAAAAAAGAAAAGGCTGAAAAAGGCATTAAATCACTCCCCGGAAGCTTGAACGAAGCGCTCCACATAATGAAAAAATCTGAAGTGGTTAAACTTGCGCTTGGTGAACATATTTTCAATGAATTTATGTCATCAAAAATCCAAGAATGGAACGAATATAGAACAGACGTGTCAAATTGGGAAATTAAGAAATATCTATAATCTCCTCATTTTTACACGCATTAAGAGCAAAGCTTAAGCTATTCTTTTGAAATAGGTTACATCGTTTGAACCTATATTCATAGGAATTGCCGGTGTTCCCCAGCCTTTGCCTTCAAAAACACCTTGGTTCAAGTATTTACCTTCGCCTGCATATTTTATGTCATCAGTGTTAAGCACTTCAACCCACTTGCCTTGCGGAAAATAAACAGGCAAGTTCGTGTGCTGAGTTTCAGTTAAATTTTTAACGCAGAAAACTTCGTCATTGCCTTTTCTTAAGTGAGTCGTGTGCACTCTTGTGCCTTCTAGGCTTCCCGCATGCACTATTTCGCCATATTTCATAGCTTCGCTTGAGTCGTGGAAATTGCTTAAATCAATTGTGTATTGCTCTGCTTGTTGCATTTTTTGCTTAACTTCATCTGTGCATTTTATATTGCCCACAACGCTATCTTGATGAGCTGCTTCGTATGAAGTGTCATAGCCTTTTTCGGCGTCCATTCTTTTTTTGTTTTCAATATCCTGCTCTGTTTGAACACCGTCTTGCGAGCTGAATTTTCTAAAGAATTTGAAATAATCTAACCCGCCGTTTTCAGCGCCTTGGAAAAACATCTTTGGCCCCGGAGCAGAAAAAATTGTGCCGAGCGCAAGTTTTGTTTTGTTTAGCGCTAAGTCGTAAGCGTCTTTTACTTCTTGTTTTGTCATATGTCTTGTAATTCCATACGAATCAACTGTTTGGTCAAATTCTTTATCAGACATTTTATCAAGTTCGCCCGTTGCATAAAGTTTCATTAAATTATGTGTCGCATGAGCTGCCCTTTGCCCAACTTCCGCAGGGCTTGAACCCTTAATGTTGTTATACAAATTTAATTTTGTAGTTGCAAATTTCACAAGAGAACTTGTGCCGTCCATATTTCCTATTTCATCATGGCTTACGTTATATTTAACTCTTGGACCTGAATGCACGAATGCGGAATTAAAAGAGTCTATGTTAAAATCTACGTCGCCACGGAGCCCTTTTTCTAATTCATGAAGAAGAACGAAATCCCATTCGCTATCGAAACCAAGGTCATCGAGCTGTTCAATGCCTTGACCTTTGGATATTTTGTCAACTTGGCGGTCAAGTTTTTCTAAATCTGCTTGATGACTGCCATTATGCACAAGAGGGGTTGTAACCTTATGACGATTGCCCATACCATCTTCTGCAATTGTGAACACATCAGGGTTATGCTCGTTAAGCTCTGTTGTGATTTGTTTTAATGTAAAGTCAGAGCCCATATAATCAGGTTTTGTCATATCGAAGCGAATACCGTCTACGTGAAAATCTTGTGCCCACATTAGCGCAATGTTTGCCATCCAATCGCGGACGTATCTGTTGTCTTTTCCTTCAAAATTAAACATCGAACCAAAAGAGCCGTCCCCTCTTTCATAAGGACCTGTTCTTTTCATCATATCGCCATCAGGGCCCATGTGGTTTGGAACCATATCAATAATCACATTCAAACCAATTTCGTGCGCGTAATCAATAAGTTCTTTTAAACTATCTGCGCCGCCTAACTTGTCATTTACGGCAAATTTATCAACGCCATCATAGCCCCATTGTTTTGAATATGTATTTTCAACAGGCATAATTTCAACTGCATTTGCTAAATTTTTATCTTTAATTTCTTTGAAAACTGCTTTTGCGCTTTCAAAATCACCTTTTTGCGTAATTGTCGGAATATTTAATTCATAAATTCTTAAAGAATTAAATTTGCCGTTATTTCTTGTAATTCTTGCAGGGTTTTTGCCGTTTTGCCAATCTGCGTCATTCCACTTATAAGCGCTGTGGTCGTAAATTTCGCTCCACCCTAAAATGCTAGGTTGTTTTTTTGCATAAGGGTCTTTAACTTTTTCAATAACGTTATCCCCTTTAACAATAATTAGCCTATATTTATCGCCATTTTTAATGCCTTCTTGCCCGTTAATTTCAAAAACGCCATCACCTTTTTTGTTTAACTTAATCATTTTTGATTTTTCATCAACAGATGAAATATTTTGAACAGTATCGTCTTCAAGCCTGTCAACAACTATATCTCTTTCATCTACGTTATCTGTGTTTTCATCTGCATTTTTATCTAAAACTTCAATATAAACATCTTTTGCATCAGAAAACGTGAACACTTTAAAGTTAACATTTTTATTTTCATCAAAAGTTGCGCCCCAGCTTTTGTGTTCAGTTAAATTTCTGCCAAAAAGCAAATTTTTATGCGCATTTAAAGGAATTTCCATAAATTTTGGCGCTGATGTGTATGCGCAAGTAAAATTTTTAGTTCCTTTTTGTATATTTCTAACTTGATTGTTAACTATTCCTAAATAATTAATTCCATTAACTTTCATAAATTTTCCCTAAGCCCTACACATCTATACTAAACAATAAAACCTGAACATGAAAAAATTTAACATAATGTTACAAAATTTTAACTGTTAACATATTATTTTAGTAATATAATAATCTTATGCGCAAAGATGATTTAAAAATAGCTATTTACCCAGGGAGTTTTGACCCTATCACGAAAGGGCATTTAGATGTTCTCGTTCGTGCAACAAAAATGTTTGATAAAGTTATCATCGCTGTATTAAACAATCCTAACAAAAAACCCTTTATAAGTGTTGCGGATAGAGTTTCTCTCATCAAACAAACTATCGAAGAAGAAGGCATTGAAAATGCATACGCTGATAGTTTTGAAGGTCTTACGGTTAATTTTGCAAAAGAAAAAGGGGCAAAGTTCTTAATTAGAGGGCTTCGTGCAGTGTCTGATTTTGAATATGAAATGCAACTTTCTCAAACAAATTCTGCAATTGCACCTGAAATCGGAACCGTATTTTTGACCACAAGACCAAAATACAATTTTATATCATCAAGTATAATTAAAGAATTGGCCGAACATGGGCAAGATACTTCAAAATTCGTGCCTAAATGCGTAATAGAATATTTGAGCAAAAAGTAAAATAGAAAGGTTATAAAATGTCTTATCCGTACGAAAAATTCTATGATTTAATCGATGAATTACAAAAAGTTAAAGATGATGGTATTAACTTCCCAGGATGGATTGTTGTTAAATCTAAAGATTTGGAAGAAGTTATTGAAGCTATGTTTGATATGACAAAATCCGCTTTTAATAATGCTGATACTATCGTTAAAAGAGAAAGAGAAATTTTGCAAGACGCCAAAAGCAAAGCTGAAAGAATTATTCAAGACGCTGAAAATGACAGAAACAGAATACTCTCTGAATCAAATATCTTAAGAGAAATTGAAGAAAAAGCTCAAAAATACAGACAAGAAGTGCTCGACGAATGTGCAGATATTAAAATGAACGCATTTCACGAAGCAGAAGACAAAAGGCTTGAAGCTTCTGAAGCTGCCGCAAAAATTAAAGATGGCGCACAACAATATGCACAAAATGTTCTTACTAAACTTCAAAATGACCTAAATCAACTTTATCAAATTGTTATGAACGGTCAACAATACATTGCTGATATGAAAGCAAATGACGAATATTCGAACGAACAAAATGCTCAATAAATTTAAACAAGAGAGAAATTAAGAGGGAATTAAACAAAAAATGGAAGATAAAAAGCTAAAAGACACATTAAATTTACCATCAACAAGTTTGGCAATGCGCGCAAACGCAACTGTTAGAGAACTTGAAATTCAAAAAATTTGGGAAGAAATTGACATTTACAAAGAATTAATCAACAAAAATTCTAAAGAAAAATCTTTCATTTTACACGATGGCCCTCCATACTTGAGCTCTGAAAAAATCCACGTAGGCACAGCCTTAAATAAAATTTTAAAAGACATTTTAATTAAATATAAAACTCAAAAAGGCTTCTATTCGCCTTATGTTCCGGGGTATGACGGGCACGGGCTTCCAATTGAAAACGCCGTTGTTAAAAACATTAAAGGCGGAAGAAGCGCGCTAACCCCTGTTGAACTTAGAGCAAAATGCAGAGAATTTGCACACAAAAGCTTAAGAGGACAAGAATCTGAATTTAAAAGACTCGGCGTGCTTGGCAATTGGGAAAAGCCTTATCTTTCAATTGCGCCGGAATACGAAGCCGAACAAGTCCGCGTTTTTGGCGAAATGTACAAAAAAGGCTATGTTGAAAAAGGCTTGAAACCTGTTTATTGGTGCGCTTCTTGCGAAACAGCCCTTGCAGAAGCAGAAGTTGAATATGCAGACATTACCTCAACTTCAATTTATGTAAGATTTAAATTTGATGAAAATTCAGCAAATGAAATTAAAACAAAGCTAAATTTAAACACTGAAAAAGATTTTTATGCTGTTATTTGGACAACAACTCCTTGGACAATTCCTTCAAACATGGCGATTTGTTTGCATGAAAAATTTGAATATACTTTCTTTGAATATAAAAATGATGTTTACTTCATTGCAACAGAATTGCTTAACACATTCTTAAGCGACGCCGAATGGGAAAGGGAAGACATCAAAGTTGTCGGAAGCTTGAGAGGCGCAGAGCTTGAAAACCTTACAACAGACCACCCGATATGCAACAGAAAATCTCCTATAATTCTTGGCGAACACGTAACGCTTGAAGCAGGTACAGGCGCTGTTCACACTGCCCCTGGGCACGGTCTTGAAGACTATGAAGTAGGGATTAAATATGGAATAGAAGTGTTCTCTCCGCTTGATTCAAAAGGCGTTTGGACAAATCAAGTTCCCGAACTTGAAGATATACCATATTACAAAGGCGAAGAAAAAATTATCGCAAAATTAAACGAAGTTGGCGCTCTTGTAAAATCTCAAGAAATAAGCCACTCATACCCACATTGTTGGAGATGTAAAAAACCTGTAATATATAGAGCAACTCCTCAATGGTTCGTGAAAGTTGAAAAATTCAAAAAAGAAACATTGGAAGCAATTAAAAACGTTAAATGGATTCCATCTTCAGGCGAAGTTAGAATTTCAAATATGGTTGCAAATCGTTCTGATTGGTGCATTTCAAGGCAACGCGCTTGGGGCGTTCCAATTCCGATTTTCTACTGCGAAGATTGTGGCGAAGTAATTGTTAACGATGAAACAATTGAAAACGTTGCTAAAATCTTTGAAAAAGAAAGTTCAGATGCTTGGGTAAAATATGAAGCAAAAGAGCTTTTACCTGAAGGTTTTGTCTGCCCAAAATGCGGAAAAAATCACTTCAAAAAAGAAAATGATATTATGGACGTTTGGTTCGATTCCGGAGTTTCTTGGAGAGCCGTTGTTGAAGCAAGAAAAGATGAACTTTTGGGCGCACCTTGCGATATGTACCTCGAAGGTTCCGACCAACACAGAGGCTGGTTCCAATCTTCCTTGCTTACAGCCATTGCAACAAAAGGCATTGCGCCATATAAAGAAGTTTTAACTCACGGATTTGTTTTTGGCGAAGATGGCAGAAAAATGTCAAAATCTTTAGGCAATTACATTCGTCCGGATGACATCATTAAAAACTATGGTGCAGACATTTTAAGGCTTTGGGCAGCAAGTGTAGATTACAGAAACGACATTAAAATTGGCGACAATATCATTAAACAACTTGTTGAAATATTCAAAAAAACAAGAAACACTGCAAGATTTTTACTTGGCAACTTGTTCGATTTTGAACCTGAGGTTGACAGAGTTGAATATGAAGAACTTGAAGCGATTGATAAATTTGCGCTCCATAAGCTTAATATCTTAATTGAAAATGTTGACAAAGCTTTTGAAAACTACGAATTCTATAAATATTTCCAATACCTTCAAAACTTTGCAGCGGTTGATTTAAGCTCGTTCTACTTAGATATTGTGAAAGACAGACTTTACACAAAAGGCAAAAAATCGACATCAAGAAGAGCTGTTCAAACTGTTATGTACGATATTTTATGGACTATTCTTGAAATTTTGGCTCCTGTTATGCCACACCAAGCGGAAGACATTTTCTTGAATATGCCTGAAAATCAAAGAAAAGGTTTGAAAAGCGTTCTTATGAGCGATTGGCCGGAACAAAATGCTAAATATGAAAATAAACAACTCGAAGAAGAATTCACTGAACTTCTCCAAGTTCGCGAATATGTTTCAAAAGCAATTGAGCCTTTAAGATCAGGCGAAGAAAAAATTATCGGCAGCTCGCTTGAAGCTCGTGTTGAAATCATTGCAAAAAATCCTGAATTATTAAACAAATATTCCGATATTCTTGCAGATTTCTTTATCGTATCTCAAGCAGAATGCACAAAAGAATTTTCAGAAGAAGCGCTAAATACGCTTGATGTTGAAAACTATAAAATTGGCATTTTCAAAGCTAAAGGCGAAAAATGCCAAAGATGTTGGAAATATCGCGAATTGAATAGCGACGGTATATGCGAAGATTGCGCCGACGCAATAAAATAGCGAAAAGATAGCGAGGAAAAGATGACATTAGCAACAATTGATTATGAAGTTAAAGATTTAGCTTTAGCTGAACAAGGAAAAAAGAATATTGAATGGGCATTTAAGGATATGCCCGTTCTTACAAAAATAAAAGCAAGGTTTCAAGAAGAGCAACCATTTAAAGGCTTAAGGTTAAGCGCGAGCGTGCATGTTACAAAAGAAACAGCAGCGCTTTGCATTGCGATGAAAGCAGGCGGAGCAGACGCAGTTCTTGCAGCTTCAAACCCATTATCCACTCAAGATGATGTTGCCGCAGCCCTTGTAAAATATTATGGTATTCCGGTTTATGCAATAGCCGGCGAAGACGCAGACACATACAAAAAACATATTCAAAAAGTTCTTGAACACAAACCACATCTTGTGATTGACGATGGCTGCGACTTAGTTGCGACAATTCACAAAGACTATCCTGAACTTATCCCAAATATCATAGGTTCAACCGAAGAAACAACTACAGGCATTATAAGACTTGAAGCAATGGTTAGAGAAGGCAGCCTAAAATTCCCTGCTCTTGGCGTTAATTCAAGCCTTACAAAGCACTTATACGATAACAGATATGGCACAGGGCAAAGCGCAATGGACGGCATTATCCGCGCCACAAACATCTTAATTTCCGGCAAAACATTTGTTGTTTGCGGATATGGCTGGTGTGGAAAAGGTTGCGCAATGAGAGCACGTGGAATGGGCGCAAATGTTATTGTCACGGAAGTTGACCCGCTTAAAGCACTTGAAGCTGTTATGGACGGCTTTAGGGTTATGCCGATTGCGAAAGCTTCGCTTGAAGGAGATATTTTCTTAACCGTGACAGGCGACAAAAACGTGATTAATGTCGACAATATGTTATCTATGAAATCCGGCGCGTTTGTTGCAAACGCAGGGCACTTTGACGTCGAAGTGAACGTTAACGGGCTTAGAGAACATGTTGTTTCGCAAAGAAATATCCGCCCAGCGCTGGATGAATGGGTGTTAAACAACGGCAAAACAATTTATGTTTTAGCACAAGGCAGATTGGTTAACCTCGTGAGCGCAGAAGGTCACCCTGCAAGCGTTATGGATATGAGCTTTGCAAACCAAGCGCTTGGCATAGAGTTTGTTCTTAAAAACCACGGCAAGCTTGAAAACAAATTATACACACTCCCGCACTCTGTTGATGAAACAATTGCAAGGTTAAAACTTGAAGCCATGGGCGTTGAGATTGACACTCTAACAGAAGAACAAGAGCTTTACTTAAACAGCTGGAAAAGTGGCACATAAACACATTTTGCGCGATTTAGGCATTATTGCAGATAAAATGCTGCAGTAATGGCGCGCGAACACCTGAAAACATTAACAACGAAGGCTTTATGAGAAAGTATTATATACATATATTATTAATTATCATTGGTACAATTTTGTACTTTATGGCAAATTTTTTGCGCATTTCTATTCCAGGAACAATTTTTGAAACCCTACAAAATAATCTTTCTTTAACCGCCTCTGAAACAACTGCCTTTGGCGCGTATTTTATGTATGCGTATGCAGTGTCGCTCCTTATTTCAGGAGTTTTAATTGATAAATTTGGCGGAATAAAAATAATATTATTTGGCGGGCTCATATTCGCTCTTGGCGCACTGATTTTCCCCATGAGCTCAAATTTATGGGTTTTATATTTTGCAAGAATTTGTCTTGGCGCAGGTTCTGCAACATTCTACCTCGGGCTGGTTCAAGAAATTAAAAAATGCTTCCCTGATAGATATTTGAGCGTGCTTGTGTCTGTCGTTCTTTTTGTCGGATATTTTGGCGGAGTATGCGCAAATGCACCATTATCACATGTTATAGAGCACCACTCGTGGCGCACAATTTTTGGGGTTTTAGGCTATTTTACATTATTTTTAGCGCTTAGCTTTGGTTTTGTTAAAATTTTTCTGCCTTCACCTCCAAAAAGAACAAATATTCATTTCAACCTTGAACCGTTTAAAGAAGTTTTAGCAAACAAAAACAATTTAAATCTCTTTACATTTACTGCAATAAACTATGGGCTTTGCTATGTAATTCAAACGGTAATTGGGGTAAAATTTCTTCAAGACTTTGCCCAAATGTCACACAATAGCGCTTCTTTAATTTTATCTTTTATGATTATAATAATTGGGATATCGGGCGTTGTTATGAGCATTATCAACAAAAACACAGGTGCTTATGTAATTTTCCTTAAAATAATTTCGATTATCAGCGCAGTTGTGTTTTTTGGAATTACATTTTTTGTTTTGTTCAATCTCCGCACACCTTTTGTTTCAATCTTTATATTTTTGCTTGCAATCACAGGGGGTATTTCGCCAATTCTTGCAAACTTTATTTATTCCACGAACAAGCCCGAAATTAGAAGCTGCGCGATGAGCATTATGAACGGGATTTTCTTCTTTGCGATAGGAATTTTAGGAACACTTGCAGGGCACATCTTAGATTTATTTGAAACCACAACGAACGCCCAAGGGCACACAATTTACGGCACAAATTCTTATCTTGCGCTGTTTTCTCTGTTTGCCTTCCTCACCATTTTTGAAATTTTCTTCGCATTTAAATTAAAAGAAAAATATTAAAATTGTTAAAATTTCTAAGCCATGATAAAATTGTTTTAAAAAAACAAGGAGATAAAATGACAAATATTATTGAAGGCAAATTAATTGCAGGCGAAGGCGATAAATATTGTATCGTTGTTGCACGTTTTAATGAATTCATCGGTTCAAAACTTTTATCCGGCGCGCTTGACACGCTCACTCGCCATGGCGTAAAAGAAGAAAATATTGATGTAATTTGGGCCCCTGGGGCATTTGAAATTCCTCTTATTTGCAAACGCGCAGCTGCAACTAAAAAATATGTTGCCCTCATCACGCTTGGCGCGGTTATAAAAGGTGCCACTCCGCACTTTGACTACGTAAGTGCTGAAATGTCTAAAGGCATTGCCCAAGTTTCACTTGAACACAATGTACCTATCGCATTTGGTGTGCTAACTGTTGATAATATTGAACAAGCAATTGAAAGGGCAGGCACAAAAGCAGGAAACAAAGGTTCCTCTTCTGCTGAAGCAGCAATCGAAATGGCAAACCTTTGCAAGCAAATATAATCTAATACAACAAAATAAAATAACCGCTCGCAAAAAACGAGCGGTTATTTTTTTATATAAAATGAAATTTATTTTTTGCAAAAACCTGAGCACCCGTTCCAAATAAGGATTTCGATTGGATTTTTTTCGTCCGGATTTATCTTACAAAAACCTTTTAACATATCCACATTTCCATCGTTATTTGCTTCAAAAAACTTGCAATTTTGGCAAACTTTTAATATAAACCCACGTTCGCCAAGAACCGATGTCACTTCATTTAGCGCGTCGCACATTCTTAAATGTGCGTCAGATTCAAATTGTTTTTTGTTATATCTGAATACAACTTTTTTCATTCCTTCTTCTTTAATTAAATCGAGCTTGCACTCGTTATCTCTTTTGCCATTTGAAATTAAAGAAGTAACTGTTGCAGAATTTGTGTTTTTTTCTTCTTCGCTTTGCCTTTTAATGATTTTTTTATCTAAAAGCCTCATTGAATTTCTGAATTTTTTGATAAAAATTGCAACAGGGCTGAACAGTAATTCTAAAAGTTCTTTGAAATTAAATTTAGAAGCCGCAACGCTTAATAGCATGATTGTGATGAGGAATAAGCCAAAATGGAGAATATATTTCAACTGTATTGTTGTTTTGAAAGTAAATGAAAGCGCGAACAAAGTGAAATATAGCGCGAGGATAAACAAGGTGGTTGGCCTGAAAATAAACGCTAGATATTCAATAAAATATCTTTGTTTTTTAAATAAATAAGGTAAGTAATATTTAAACAAAGACCACGCTTGCCCAAGAGAAGGCGAGTCTAAATTTAAATGTTTTACATAAGTGTATGCGACCAAAAATGGCGAATAAATAGGTTTTATGTCGTTGCTTGCAAGGAAAAGCGAATATTTTAATTCGTCATTTCTTGTTTCAAAGCAAACGCGCCCTGTTTGTTCCAATATATCAGCCGATATTATACAATTTTCAGAATCAATTGTTTGACACAAATCAAACATCGCGCGCGGAAGGCGAATTGTGTTGTTTGTGAGGGTTGTTTTAATTTTAAGTGAACCCGTAAATAATCTTTTAAAGAAACTTTCATTTTCTTTTATAACATCACAAGCTCCAACAATCACACTTGAAGGTTCAACTAGCCTGTTTGCGATGTCTAAATAATTTTCGCCAACAAGCCTGTCTGCGCCAAGGAAAATAAACGCGTCGAATTTATCTTCTAAAATAATTTTTTCAACAAACATTGAAAGAGCTCTGTCTTTTTGGTAATACTCAGGATTTTCAATGCTGTGAATGCGGGCACCGTGCGCAAAATCAGGAACAACCGTTTTGTTTTTTGCGCTGTTTTTATACATAACATGAACTTCATAATTTGCTTTAGGATAATTTTGATTGTTCAAAATTTTGAGAAGTTCATACAAATTTTTGTTTTTATCGCTTGCCCAAATAATAACGCACAAATTGTTTTGAGCAGTGTTTAACAACAATTTTGCTTCTTGTTCTTTGATGAATTTCTTTGAACTAAAAGACTTAACAATAAATGTTAAAAAATAAAGGGCATAAACTGCAAGATAAATAAGTATTAAGTATGCTATTAAATTAGTTATAAACATATGTTTATTTTAAAAAAAATATAATAAAAAATCTAGCTTTTTTAATTTAAATTTGCAATAATAGACATATAGAAATTTTAGAAAGGCGAAAAATGACAGAATTCTATTTTTTAAATGGCGAATTTGTACCGGCACAAGAGGCTGTTCTTCCTGTTAGAACACACGCTTTTTTATATGGCACAAGCGTTTTTGAAGGTATTAGAGCATATTACAACGAAAAACAAGACAAAATGTATGCTTTTCGTATGAAAGAACACTTCGAAAGAATGCACAACAGCTGCAAAATTATGTTTATGGACCCAAAATATTCTATTGAAGAATATTGCAACATCACAAAAGAATTACTCGTTAAAAATAATTATAGAACTGACGCATACATCAGACCAACTGTATACAAAATGGCACAAAAAGTTGGGCCAAGCTTGATTGATAACCCTGACGGCATTTTGATTTTTACAACTCCGCTCGGTTCATACTTCGCAAAAGAAGGCGGCTTGAGCGTTTGCGTTTCAAGCTGGGATAGACTTGAAGACAACTCAATTCCGCCAAGAGCCAAAATTTCAGGCGCTTATGCAAACACAGCGCTCATCGTGACAGAAGCCAAACTTGCAGGTTTTGACGACGCTATTGTTTTATCAAATGACGGCCATGTGGCAGAAGGTTCTGCAATGAATTTCTTCCTCGTTAAAGGCGACACTTTAATCACGTCAAAAGAAACAAGCAATATTTTAATCGGCGTTACAAGAAACACGGTTATTGAACTTGCACATGAACTTGGCTTAAAAGTTGAAGTTCGCGATATTGATAGAACTGAATTATACATTTCGGATGAAGCATTCTGTTGCGGAACAGGCGCGCAAATTATGCCTGTTACAAAAATCGACAACAGACCTGTTGGCGACGGCAACACCGGCAAAAACACTGAAAAAATCCAAAAATTATACTATGATTTAGTTCGTGGCGAACTCGATATTCACCGCGAATGGCTCACAGAAATTTACTAAGGATTAATTTTGATTAGCTTTATCGGACAATGCGTAATAAATCTTTCAACCACCTTAAAATATATATTTTCAGGGCGAGCAAAGTGGAAAGACATCATTATACAAAGCGCAACAATCGGTTTTGATTCGCTTGGTATATCTTTAATGATTGTAATTATCGCATCGTCCGTTATTGCTCTTCAAGTTTCAAATCAATTTCTTCTCACAGGCGGCGAAAGTTACATAGGCGGCTTTTTATCCGTTGCGCTTATAAGAGAAATTGCCCCAGGGTTCGCAGCTCTTGCAATTGGGGCTCGCGCAGGCACTGCAATTACGGCTGAAATTGCAAATATGCAAGTGACCGAACAAGTTGACGCAATGAAAGTTCTTGGCGTGAACCCTGTCGGATATTATTTTGCACCAAGGCTAATCGGCGCAAGCATCACTGTTGCGCTCATTGTTATACTAGCTGAATTTCTCGGGATTTTCGCAGGTATGGTTATATCATACGGCACAATTGGTTTGCACCCAAACCGTTACATTTCAAGCGTTTGGCTTATGCTCACCATGAAAGACATTTTCGTTAGCATATTTAAAGGTTTCCTCTTTGGCGGAATTATTGCAGTTGTTTGTGCAACTGTTGGTTACAATACAACAGGCGGCGCAAAAGGGGTCGGCGAAAGCACCACAAAATCCGCTATTTTATGCACGCTTTTTCTTTTGATTGCAGACCTTTTGGTTGGTTTTCTATTCTATATGGCGGGAAACATATAAAAAGCCATAAAAAAACCGTGCGGGCACAATTATTTTACAGCATAAATGTTTGTTTTAATTCCTGTGCTTGAATTAAGTGCCTTAACTGCGGAATACGCGGTCATTCTTCTTCTTTTTGCACCTTCAAGCACCATGTTAGTACATGAAGTTAAGTTTATTTCCGGTTTTTTTGATTTTTTAAGCACGTGTGATAATCCTTGTCTGATAAATAATATCTCGGCAATTTCTTTTGTAACTTAATGATTTTTTTGGAAATGTTTACAATTCTTAAAAAATTGCAAACTAGCATTTTGGGGTGTATTTTTGTTCAATATTAAAAAAATCGATTTTATAGTATAATTCTTGAAGATTTCGAGGAATTTTTATGAAAAAATATATTATTTCAATCCTTTGTTTATTAACCCTAACGCAAGCTGTTATAGCACAAGGTGGCGCTAATCTTGATGAAAAATATAACGAATTTTACAGAAACGGCGTAACATTCTATAAAGCAAAAAATTATACTCTTGCAATTAAACAATTCAGAAATGTCTTAAGAAGAGTTCCTTACGACGCAACCGTTGTAAAAGCGCTTGTTTCTTCTTATCTTGCAAGAGCTGAAGTGCTTGCAAATGAGCAAAGTTCATATAAAAGCGCAATTTCAGACCTTAAAAGTGCTCTGTTTTATTTAAAATATTGGGGCGTCGATGTTCAGGCGCCGGAACTTTTAAGCACGGCGGAAGTTAACTTAAAAAGAATAAACAGAGAAAGCACAGAAGCTTCAAGCATATATAAAAACGCAACAAACGCAAGAAGAATAGGCTCTTTTGCAGAAGCCGGATACGACTTCGCGCAAATCACAGAAAACCCGACATATTCAGCTCGCGCTTGGGAAGCGCTCGGCGATATTTATAAGTCATTCAACAACCAAAATAGAGCGATTGAATGTTATAGAAAAATCTTAAACGCGAAAAACCCGCAAGTATATTTTAAATATGCGCTCATTATGGACGAAGTTAACAACCAAGACGCTGCGCTTGAATTTTACAGCCTTGCACTCCAACATGGCGAAAAAAATCCGGAATTGCTTGAAAACCTTGAATTTTTGTGGAGCTCAAGAATTGCACAAAACCCTTCTGACCCACAAGGTTATATTAACCTCGGAACAGTTTTGCAGAAAAAGGGCGACCTTGCAAATGCTAAAATCCAATATTTAAAAGCAAAAGAGTTAAATCCTAATGATAAAATTGTGCTCTATAACCTCGCTTCATTATATTCTGAAATGAACACTCCAAAAGAAGCGATTTTGGTTTACGATGAAATTCTATCTAAAGAGCCTAACAACAAAGATTTATTAAAATATAAAGCGCAAGCTCAAGCACAACTTAAAGATATTAAAGGCGCAATTTCAAGCTATAAAACAATTATGCAAATTTCGCCAAACACAGAAGAGGCAAAACTCGCAGAAGCTGAAATTGAAAATCTTGTGAGGGCAAATTTCAAAGGTCAAGAACTCATTGATTATTTGACACTTGAAGCAAATTCAAACCCGACAAGCTTCCCTGCCCAATATAATTTAGCATACGAATTACACAAAGCAGAAAAATACACAGAAGCGCTTGGATATTATAAACGTGCAATGGCGCTAAACCCTAAATATAAAGACATTTATATTAATATGGCGCAGATTTATTTAAATAATAAAGACACTCAAAGCGCAGAAGCAACAGTGGCTTCAGGGCTTTCTATGCTGCCATCAAATCAAGAACTGCTTAACTTAAAACAAGATATAATTAACGAAAAAGCAAATGAGCTCTATACTCTTGCCACAAAATATTGGAATGAGAAAAAATATCAAGAAGCAATTTCAACATATTCAAAAATCCCAACTCAAACACCTGAAATTAAATCAAACATAGCTTCTTGCTATTTTGAGCTTAAAAATTACCCAAGCGCAATTAAAATCTGGGAAGGAATGCTCGCGCAAAACCCTAGCGACACAAACATTTTAAGCGCCATTGCTTCTTGCTATCTTGAAATGAACGATAGCGAAAACGCATATAAATATTATCAAAAAATTCTCTCTATTAACCCTAAAGACATAGGCGCAAAACAAGCAATAGCAGGAATTGAAAATTCAAATTTAAACAAAAAACTTGATTTAGCGCAAGAATTATTCCAAGCAAAAAAATATAGCGAAGCACACGCGGCTCTTGGCGAAATTTTAGCGAAAGAACCTGAAAATTTATATGCAAATTACTATAGCGGAACAATTTTTGAAGAAGAAAAAAAATATAGTGAAGCAATTGCAAGTTATAAAAAAGTTCTTGCAAAAGATAGCACCTTCTCACTTGCATATTATGGGCTTGGAACAATTTATGACACACTTGAAAATTACCCTGAAGCAATCAAATATTACAAACAATATGTTCAGGCAAGAGCAAAAGAGCCTCAAGACGACTATATAAATTTTGTTAAACAAAGAACAAATGAACTTGATGAATATTTAAAAAGCACAACAAATTCAAAATAAAAATAAAGCGCACCATTAACCAAAAGGTGCGCTTTTTATATCTTAAGTTTCAAAGTTTAATATTTAAAAATGATTTTCTTTCCGCAAACATTTGCAATTGCACCAACATCTTTTAACAAGCCTTTAAGTTGTTCGGGTGTTAAAGATTGCGCGCCGTCGCACAAAGCGCATTCCGGTTTGTGGTGAACTTCAAGCATAACGCCATCAGCGCCGGCTGCAAGCGAAGCTTTTGTCATCGGCGCAACTTTATCTCTAAGCCCTGTACCGTGGCTTGGGTCAGTGATTATAGGAAGGTGCGAAAGCTTTTGAATTACAGGAACAGCACATAAATCAAGAGTGTTTCTTGTTGCGGTTTCAAAAGTTCTTATCCCTCTTTCGCAAAGAATAATTTGCCTATTCCCGCCGGACATAATATATTCTGCGCTCATCAACCATTCTTCAAATGTTGCAGAAAGCCCACGTTTGAGCAATATCGGTTTTTTCAAGTGGCTCAATTCCTTTAGCAAATTGAAATTCTGCATATTTCTTGCGCCCACTTGCAGGCAATCAACATATTTTTCAAAAAGCGGAATTTGGCTAATTTCCATAATTTCTGAAACAACTGCCATATTATATTTATCAGCAACTTTTCTCAAAATTTGCAAACCTTCTTCGCCAAGCCCTTGAAAAGCATAAGGAGAAGTTCTTGGCTTAAATGCACCCCCTCTAAGCACTTTCACCCCAAGTTTAGAAAGCTTTTTCGCCGTTTCATCCATTTGTTCATAACTTTCAACACTGCAAGGGCCTGCAATCACGCCAAAATTATTCCCGCCGAATTTTTCTTCGCCAATTTTTACAATAGTGTCTTTTGGCTTAAAAACTCTGCTCACAAGCTTATAGCTTGATGTGATTTTGATAACTTCTTTAACACCTTCTAAAAGTTCGAGGTCGCGCCTGTCGATATGTTCTGCACCGCCGCCCACAACGCCAATAACCGTGTGCACTTCGCCTTTAGAAACGTGCGTTTCAAAACCTCTGTCTTGAATATATTTAATAGCCTTTTCAACAACATTTTCAGCTATTCCTTGATTCATTACAACAAGCATTATTAATTCCTTATTTAGTACAAGGAAATTATACAATAAACATTATTTCGCATAAGCTTTTTGCATTAAATAACCCGCAATTTTTTCTTTAAAATCGCATTCTGTCCAAATCTGGAAAACCTCTTGAAGTGTTTTTTCTTCTTCCACCACTTCTTTTGAAATTATTGCATATTTGATGTCGAAAAAGTTTATTTTTTCAAGCTTTTCAACATAAAAATCACTCCCGCCACAATTTTCGCAATAGCTGTCAACAGGGTAAATCCCTTGATATAAAACCTCGCCTTTTCGCTTGATATCACAATGTTTGCAGCGAATTATGTAATAATATTTTTTTAAATATTTCCCGCAATCCGGACAATATCCTTCGTCAGAATTTAAAAGCGCGTTTCTGTGAGAACATTTATTTTTAACACTAAACAAATTAAGCAAAAAATCAAACATATTAACTTTTTAAAGAAAATATTTTAAAAGTCAAATTTTGTTTTAATTTGTTCGTGGAACTGCCCGCCTGCGCAAACAAGCTCAATAACCTTTAAAACAAATTCGCGGCTAGCGTCAATTCTGTTTACAGGAAATTCTTGGTTATCTTTATGTCTTATTGTAATTATTGTGTTTTCGCCCTTTTCAGAAGGAACATAAAGAGAAGCTATTTCGTTATCAAGCATAGCTTTCATCTGACTTTCGTAGTCATTCAAATCTTTAACTATATTATAATAATTGCCGTTTAGCGCAAAAATTCTTCCGCAAAAAAGAGGGCTTCTTGTTGCACGCGGCAAGGCTTTTGGGGAAATATTATATCTGTTTACAAAGCTGATTGTGTGCCAAAGAATGTTTATCATAACAAGTGTTTTATTGCTGTCAACTTCGTATGTAACATTTTGAACAGGCACATTTCTAACCCCGAAAGATTGACGAAGATAATCTACAACCGTGCCTATATCTTCAACCATTCTTGAAAAAATTTCAGCGCACATCAAGCCTGTTTGCTGGAAATCTAAAAATTGTTTATACATATGAACAGCAACAAGAGCACTCCTCTCTTGAACAACGGAAGTTTTTCTCATTGATGTTTCCATATTATCGAAACTTTCGAAATTATTGCGCAATTTTGCCTCAAATGGGTACAGTTCTAATTTACAACAAAGGGAAAATAATTAAAACCATGTTATAAGTTTTATTAACTTATTTGAATACTCGCTTTGTATTATTTTTTGGAATTATTATTAAAAATGCTTTAAAATAAAGATATGACAAACAATGAAATTGCAAAAAAATTAATTTCTGATTTTGAAATTTATCTTGTTAAAGAAAGAAATTTTTCAAGGCACACTGCACGCGCTTATTTAACAGATATAAAAAATTTCATTATTTGGCTCGATAGCAAATCTCCGCTTGAAGTTGATTCAAAAACCATAAGTTCATTTTTGCATTTTATTCAAACAATGAAATATAAAAGAACAACCGTCACAAGGAAAATCGCCGGAATAAAAAGCTTTTACAAGTTTTTGTATAACGAAGAAATTATTGATTTTAACCCTGTGAACAATGTCGTTCTTCCAAAAAAAGAAAAAAAATTGCCGAATTTTTTAACAGAAGATGAAATTCAAAATATAATTCAAAATATCAAAATCGAAACACCCGCAGGCTTTAGAAATAGAATTATTTTCGAACTTCTTTGGGTGACAGGAATGCGAATTAGCGAGCTTTCCGGTTTAAATTTAGGGAATTTAAATTTAAAAGAAGGCGAAATAACTGTTTTTGGAAAAGGCGCAAAAGAAAGAATAGTCCTCATACCGGACTCAACAAAAAAACAACTTGAAAATTATATTAAAAATATCGCGCCTTTAATTAATTCCAATTCAAAAGATAAAGACAGCCCATTATTCACAAATTACAACGGTTTTAGATTACAAAATCAAAGTATAAGAAAAGCTTTGAAAGAAACTGTTGCAAAAATTGAACTTCCAAAAAGAGTGACCCCGCATATGTTTCGCCATAGCTTTGCAACAAAATTGCTTGAACACGGGGCAGATTTAAGGATTGTTCAAGAACTTTTGGGGCACGCAAGCATTGCAAACACGCAAATTTACACCCACATTTCAACCCAAAGGCTTCAAGAAGTTTATCAAAGCACCCACCCAAGAGCATAATCCACCATACGCATTGTTGATTTTAACTGAAAAAAAAGTAAAATAATATTATGAAAAAAATTCTTCTCTCCCTGTTTATATTTTTTATGATTTCTCAAACGGCAAACGCCCTTGAGATAATTAAAGATACACTTGTGAGAGTGAACCCGAGAAAACCAATCTCAACACAAAATTATACAGAAGGCGATTTTGTATATTTTGTGAATTATACAGATATGTGGCAAGGAACAGAAATTTTAATTCCAAAAAGCACAATTTTTGCTGGCCACATAAATTTCATGAAAATGCCTGTTCAGGGAGTTAACGGAGCGTTTAGCATGAAAATTGACAAAATGATTATGCCAAGTGGAGATTGCTATGATATTAACGCAATAATCACTTATGACGGCAAAGAACAAATCGGTGGCGACCTTACACCACCTGCCGATTACACAAAAGCAATCCACTATATTGGGCAATTTAGGGCACTTCAACAATGGGTGCCTGCCGGACATTACGAATTTGGAAAACACACAACAATTACACAAAAAAACGATTTGTACATTATCTTTAAAGAAAATCTCATTTTAAAAGACTAAAAATGTAAATTTTTTTGCCATTTATCAAATATGTTTTATAATTTTATTAAGGAGTAAAAAGGTTATGAAAAGAATAGTATCTACAGTTTTCACGATTTCACTTTTAAGCGGTTTAGCTCTTTCAATAAATCAAGCTCAAGCAGCACAAAATTATTCATATAAAGTTCAACAAACCCAACAAACAGCAAACGCGCCTCTTCAAGGTTCAGTTATATATACGCCTGCAGGGCTCACAACAAAAGCTGTTTTATCTCAACCGTTGAGCTCTGAAACAACATATCAAGGCTCATCCGTTATGGCAACGCTCAATGATACTCTTATGTATCAAGGCGAAGTTATAGCACCTTCAGGAAGCACAATTTCAGGAACAGTAATTGATGTTAGAAAAGTTGGCAGAGCGAAACATAACGGCGAAATTTATGTAAGATTTAATTGCATTACAACTCCGCAAGGTTACAGAGTTCCGGTTAGTGCAATAATCAAAACATCAGATAGCACAGGGCGCCTAAAAGGCAGCACCAAAAAAGATGATGCGATTGACTACGCTAAAGATGCAGGAATTGGCGCAGGTGGCGGTGCAATTCTTGGCACAGTAATGGGCGCAGTTTCAGGCGGAAGCGTGGGTAAAGGCGCAATATACGGCACTGCAATCGGCGCAGGTGGCGGCGTAGTTAAAGGTTTGATAGATAAAGGCGCACCGGTTGAAATTCCAACAGGCGCAATTCTTGACATCTATTTTGACCAACCAATCACAATAAGCGCGCCAAGTGGATACGATTATTAGAAAATCGGGCGATTTTTTTAAAACTTTTTTATTTAAAATTAAATAAAAAGAACAAAAGATAAGGGGAAAATGGGACAAATTCCAAGCAGATATATATTAAATGAAGATAGCAAAGCACCTGAAAAAGCTTTGCCACATGACTTTTCTGCGGGCAATTCAGATGAAATTTCTTTTAAAAAAGCGCTGGCAATCTCAACTGCCTTGCACCCCGCAGCGGTTGTGACCGTTTGGCTTATCTCAATTGGGCTTGCGCTTCTTGGAATTAACCTTTTCATGTTCGAAAAGCCAAACCTGCTTCCTAAAAAAGACATAGAATTTGTGCTTGTAAATAAAAAAGAAGCACCACCAATCAATAAAAACACAAATCTTCGTGCAGATAGAAACTCACGCGCAGGCGGTGTTCACGACCCAAACAGAAAAATCTCTGAACCAAGCCCGGCGCCGAGCAAACAAGCAAAAAGCATAAAACCAAGCCCAGCGCCAAAACCAACACCAAAACCAGCGGCGAAACCGGCGCCAAGTGCTAATTTATTGAAAAAAATTGAAGCTGCTGCGCCCGCTCCTAAAGCGCCTGCTAAACCAAAACCAATGCAAGCGCCAAAACCTGCTGCACCATTGGTGAAAAAAGCAGGCCCAGATATGCCAAAAGCGCAAATGCCACGCGTTGTGCAAACTCCAAGCAGCCCATTCACAACATCTGTTCCAAGAGGAACTCAACCAACAGGCACAACAATTTCAAAAGGTGGCGGGGTGGCACAATCCGGCGGATATAAACCGCAAGGCACAGGAGTTGGCACAGGTTCAGGCTCATCCGGCCTAAGCCCACAATTTAGCAAAGGCACAGGCACAGGAGCTTCAAGAAGCCAAGGCGCAGGAACAAACGGCTCACGCGGTTCATCCGGCGGTGGCTATGGAAACTACGGAAACCCAAGCCCAGGGAACCCTGCGGGCGCTCCGGGGGTAGATGCTATAAGACAAGCGGATTGGGGCCCTTATATGCGCAACCTCGAAGCAAGAATCAGAAGAAATTGGAACCCGCCAAAAGGCGACACATCAAAAAGAGTGGTTATATATTTCAAAATCTCAAGGGACGGAAAACTGCTTTCAATGAATGTTGTGAAATCATCAGGGCTTGCACTTGCAGACCAAGCAGCAAAAGCAGCAATTCAACAATCGGCGCCATTTCCGCCACTTCCGCCTGAATACAAAGGCTCAAACATAGACATAGACTTCACCTTCGACTATAACGTTCTAGGCGCAAGATACAGATAAACACAATAAATGAGGATATAAATTATGGAACTTTTATTACATTCTATCGCAATCGATTGGCCGGTGCTTTTACCAATTTTTGTTTGCTCAATTCTTGTTGTAGCAGTTGCAATTAACCGCTTCAGCTACTATAACCGCAACAAAAGAAACATTAGTGCATTCATTCAAGATTTGCAAAGAGCACTCGCAAAAAATAACATTGCAGGAGCAGAAAGAATTTCAGCGCAAATGGGCGGAATTATTTCTGAAATGGCAGACGAAGGGCTTAGAATTTACACAGAACAAAAATCAGGCTTTTCAAGAGCTTATGACATTTCATCAAGCTTAGCTACAAGAAAATTAGAAAAAGGCTTAACAATCCTTGGAACAATCGGTGGTGTTGCACCATTTTTAGGGTTGTTCGGAACAGTTGTTCGTATTCTATACACTTTCCAAGACTTAGCTTCACAAGGCAATCAATCAACAGCGGTTGCAATGGGTATCGCGTCAGCTCTTATCGCAACAGCATTTGGTCTTGGCGTGGCAATCATCGCGGTTGTTTTATACAACTATTTCCAAACGGTTGTCACTCAATTTGAATCAGATTTCAAACTTATCAAACTTGTTTTCTTAAGCTTTATTGACTCTGACGAAGAAGTTAAAGTTTCAGGCGAAGCAGGCAACATCGCTCTTTAAGGATAAAAAATGGCAATTAAATTAACACAAGAAGAAAATGGCAAAAAAGCAACTTTTAACGAAATAAATATCACGCCGCTGACTGATATTTTCCTTGTGTTGCTTATTATTATGATGGTTATAGCTCCAGGGTTTCAATCTATGGACAATAATATAACAATGCCTGAAATTAATTCAGGTATCACTATCGAAGATAAAAAAGCCGTTGTATCCATCACAAAAGATGGCGAAATGTATATAAATGGCGAAAAAACAGACGAAGACAAGCTTGAAGCAAAACTAACCGAACTTGTTAACGAATCACAAGAAAAACAAGTGGTTGTTCGCGCCGATGAAAAAACAAAAAGTTCCGAAATATTAAAAATAATGCGCCTCGCGCAAAATGCAGGTTATGAAAAATTAACCGTTGCAGGCGAACCGTTAAGCAAAAAAGAACAACGAAACCTCAAAGAAAATTCAGAAAAAGGAGCTGAAAATTAATGAAAAGACAAACTTTTAACGAAATAAATATTACTCCTTTGACAGATATTTTCCTTGTGTTGCTTATTATTATGATGGTTATAGCTCCAATGTTTGACCAACAAGGTTTAAAGCTTGCGGTTCCGCAATTTGTTGAAGAACAAGAAAATCAAAAAGATTTAAAAATTTTAACTGTTACAATAACCGAAGATAACAAATATATTGTATCTGACGAAGAAGTTGAGCCAAGCGAATTAGGCACAATGTTCAATGCAAAAAAAGAAGAATCAACTGATGGCTTAATGATTCAAGTTGAAGGAAATTCAGACCACAGCACAGTTGTAAAACTTATGGACGAAGCTAGAAATTCAGGCATAGAAAGCATTTCAATTACAGAAATATAATATGATAACAACGAGGGCGGAATATGATTTTTAAAAATAATAGCAAACCAAAATTTGCTGTTCCAAAATTTGCAAAAATCTTATTTGGAACACTTGCAGGCTTTTTTGGGGTAATTTACCTTGGTTTTCTTTTTGTTTTGCCAAACGCAATTAAATTAGAAAACTATCTTCCCAAGCTCAATGCAGAGCTTGCAAAAATCACGCCTATTGCGCTTAACACAAAGGGCTTAAAGCTTAAAACCACTCCAAAACTTGACATTGGTTTGACAGCTGAAAATATTGTGCTTGTTGCTCCTGATAAGTCAGAACTTATGAGCATTTCAAGCCCAAGCATTGAAATCAATATCCCGTCTATTATTTTTGGAAAAATAAATCTTGAAAAAATTTACGCAAAAGATGTGGTTTTAAATCTTGTGTATAAAAATAAAAAATACACCGTGCTTGATTATTTCACGCAAAACACAACTCAAACGCAAGAAGAAACGCCGTCTGATGAAAATAATGCAAAAAGTGCAGACTTTCCGCTCCAGCTTGGAAAAATCAAATTTGTTGCGGATAATATAGTCCTTAACCTAAAAGACGAAGATATCAACAAAAGCTTCAATTTAACTGCAAATAATTCAACTTTCAAATTAAATTCGCTTGAAGGCCCGCTTCAAGTTATAACAAAAGGTAAAATTGCAAGGGTTGATATTCCAAAGGAATATTTGAATTTCGATGTAAACTTTAGCACAAAACTTCCTAAAGTTGAAAATAGCGAAAATGAAGCGCAAACTGCGCAAATGGAACTGTTTGAACCATTTGCAATGATTGACACACTTGGCGCACATGCAAATATTCTTGCTGATTTGAAAATTAATAATCTTGAAGATTTTAGCGCAAAAGGATATTTAAAAATTGACGAAGCGACAATTGTGCTGGATGGCAAAAAACTCCCAAACAGCAACTTAGACTTGAATTTTGACAAAAACAAAATCAAAATTGACACAAAATTATACATTGCGCAAAATGAATTTTTAACCTCAAACGGATTTTTAGAACTTGGCAAAAAAACGAAAATCAACCTTCAAACAAAATGCGCTCAAGCTTCTCTTAATCAAATTAAAAACCACATAGGTGCAGTTTTAAATTTATTCAACATTAAAAACGATTTCAAAAATATCGTTGCAAAAGGTTATATTAACTGCGATTTCAACATAAATAGCGATTTTAAAAAAATCAAATCTGACGGCTACATAAAACTTGCCGAAGGAAATATCTCACACCCTAAAGCAAACATTAATTTAAGCAACATCGCCTCGACTATTGACCTTACAAACAATAAAATGACAATTAAAGACACTCACGCTTCTTTGAACAATGCTAAATTCCAAGCAAACGGCGTGATTGACACAAATTCTAAAATGGATTTGAAAATAAGTTCTGACCCGCTTAAAATTTCAGAAATTGTAAAACTTATGACAAGCTTGAAACTTGTGAAAGAAGCGGATTTAAAAGATTTAGCTTTCAACGGCGGAACAATTCAAGCAAAAGCGGACATTAAAGGCTCAATTGAAAAACCAGAATTCGTGGGAAATGCAGAAGCAGATAATATAAACATTTTAATTAAAAGTTTAAAAGCGCCACTTGCAATTTCAAAAGCAAATGCCATAGTAACGCCATCGGGCAACGATTTCAAGCTTAGCGCAAATGTATCCGGCCTAAATTTCAAAGTTCAAAATGCGCCTCAAGGCTTAAGTTTGCCTAGCGCAAAAATCACAGGCAACTCTGAAAAAATAACCATTGAGCCATTTAAAATTTTAATGGGCTCAAATGCGCTCACAACTTCAGGCTACATTAAAAATTATATGAAAAAACCTGAAATTAAGCTCTCAAGCGAAGGCAACATTTCGCCAAGCTTTATTTTAAGTTTTATCCCGCAAGATATGAGAAAAAACATTGAATATAAAGGCGCAATCCCGCTTGTGGCAAATGTCGAAGGAAATGTTGACGATATTAAAATAAAAGGGAACATTGTAACAAGTGCAAATAATTATATAAATATAATAGATATTCAAAACATTAAAGGGCAAACCGTAAAAACCGCGTGTGACATCAATTTAAAAGGAAACAACTTATTAATTAACGATATTTCAGCGCAAAACGTGTTTAATGTTAAAGGTAAAATTGCAAACATTTACGCTAAAAACCTGACAATTTCAAACATTACAATTAATGTGCCTCAAAAATTAAACATCGTTTTAAAAGTTTTAGATAACATAAAACTTAGCGCAAAAGGAAACTTAAACGTTTCAGGAACAGTTGCAAAACCGGAAATTACGGGCGAATTTGCTATTTCTAATTTGAGCTATCCGGCTTTTAAATTAACTGTTGAAAACGCTCTTATAAACTTTAAAAAGTCTATTATTGCAGCAACTGCAACAGGTATAAAAGTTGGCAAATCAGACTTTAGAGGCGAATTAAATTTAAACAACGATTTTGCAAAATATATTACAATAAACAATTTGAATTTCTCGTCAGGAACGCTTGACGCAGATGAAATTATGCAAATTATCGCCTCTGCGCCAAACAGCCAAACAAGCGCAGGGCCAACAACAAACATAATAATCAAAAACGGAAAAGGCTCAATTTCAAATTTAAAAACAGGAACAATTCTTCTGCAAAATATTAGTTTCAACCTAAAAATGGCGAACGACCTTGTGACCTTGAGCGATTTAAAAGCAAGCGCGTATGACGGGGTTGCAAGCGGCAGCGCAAGCTATAACCTAGCGCAACTTAAAACAGGCTTTAACATTACAGGGAAAAATATTAACGTAGCAAAAGCTTCAAAAGCCTTTGTCGGTGTCACTTTGCCAAGTTCAGGAACTCTTGAAGGGATAGTGAAGGGCGAATTTAGAGGAGCAACTTTCACTCAACAAATGAAAACGCTCACAGGAAACGCAAAATTCACAGTTAAAAACGGCGTTATGAAAGATTTTATAAAATTTGAAAACTTCTTATACGCAGGCAATTTGCTTTCTGAAAATATTTTAGGATTTAATTTAAATAGCGCAGTGTCGGCAGTTTCAAAAGTGAATACAGGGGAATTCAGCTCTCTTGAAGGGACTTTGACTTTTGGAAACGGCTGGGCGACGATTAATAAATTCTCATCAAAAGGCGCGAATATGAGCTTGTATGCAACAGGGAAATTTAACTTGCTAACAAACTATGCAGATATGAAAATTTTAGGTAGAATTTCACCCACAGTTGCAAACAAACTTGGCCCTGTTGGAGATTTTTCATTAAATAAAGTTATTGAAAAAATGCCAAGCAAAGCTCTTGCAGTGCTTGAAGCGGTTAAAACTATTGCACCTAAAAACCCGCTTCTTGCAACAATTTCAAGTGACGACATAGCAAAAATTCCGAGCCTCACTTCAGGCGATTCTGAAGGAAGTAAAGAATTCCAAGTTTTAATTCAAGGGCTTGTGACTTCTGCAAAAAGCGTAAAATCCTTTAAATGGGCTCAATAAAGGAAATGTGGGCGTTTTCTTGATTGGCGCTTAAAAATATGATAAAATCCAGCTATGGCAATCTTAAAAATTAAAAAATACGGAGAAAATGTGCTCCGTCAAAAATCAAAAGAAGTTACAAAAATTTCTAAAAAAATACAAGTTTTGATTGAAAATCTTGTAGATACAATGTATCAAAACAACGGTGTCGGGCTTGCAGCACCTCAAGTTGGCGAAAATGTTAGAATTTTTGTAATTGATGTGACTGAACCAAACGAAGCGCCGGACCCGATTATTTTCATCAACCCGAAAATAATCAAAAAAGAAGGCGCAATTAATAGCTATGAAGGCTGTTTGAGCTTCCCTCAAATGTACACAAACGTAAGAAGATATGAAACCGTTAAAGTCAAAGCTTTAAATTTTAATGGCAAACCATTTGTAATTGAAGCGCGCGACGGCTCTCTTCTTGCTCGTGCAATTCAGCATGAATTTGACCATTTAGACGGTATTTTGTTTGTTGACCACACAAGAAACGTGATTGAAACTTCAATGTTGCTTGATAAATACGGGCTTCCAAAGCTTGAAGAAGATAGGTTAATTGAAGAAGAAGAGCTTGAAAAAGAAATTCTATCACGCACCCCAAGCGATGAAGAAATTGCAAGAGAAAAATTAAAAGAAGGCGGAAATGGCAATTAAACTCGTGTTTTTCGCAACTCCAGATATAGCTTACAGTTGTTTTGAAAAATTACACCAAGACAAAGACATCGAAATTTTATCCTTCGTAACTCAACCATCGAGGCCATCGGGCAGAGGGAATAAAATTGTGCCTTCAAAGCTTGAGGTTTTTGCGCTTGAAAACAATATAGAAGTTATAAAATCTGAAAAAATTTCAAAAGATTTAGAAAATATTGAAAAATTAAAAAACCTAGGGGCGGATTTTTTTGTGACATTTGCATTTGGGCAAATTATTTCGCAAGAAATTATAGACATACCAAAGCTTGGAACAATCAATGTTCATGCTTCGCTTCTTCCAAAATACAGGGGTGCAAACCCAATTCGCCAAGCGCTTTTAGATGGCGAAGAAAAAACAGGCGTGACAACAATGATGACCTGCCTTGAAATGGACGAAGGGGACATTTGCCTGCAAGAAGAAATACCTCTAACAAAAGACACGAATTCAATTGAGCTCACAGGCAAAATTTCAGATTGCGCTTATGGGCTTTTAAAGAAAACGCTTGTTGGCTTGTATAATAAGTCTATCACCCCAATCAAACAAGATGGCAAACTTGCAACTTACACAAAGAAAACAAAAAAAGAAGATAAAATTATCAATTGGGAAGATGACGCTGAATATATTAAAAATAAAGTTCGTGCCCTCATCGACAATTTCACCTGCCAAACAACATATAAAGGAAAAATTGTTAAACTGATTAAATGCTCAACTTGCGAAAACTGTGGTGATAAAGGCGAAATTTTAAATATTGATAAACAAGGCATACTCGTTGGCTGTGGAAAAAATTCTGTTTTAATTGAAACCGTAAAGCCGGAAGGCAAGGGCGAAATGGCAGCATACGCTTGGAGCCTTGGCGCAAGAATACAGAAAGGCGAAAAATTTGAATAAAGCAATTAGAGGGGCAATCACTTGCTTAAACGACGAAAACTCAATGAGAGAAGCAACCGTTGAGCTTTTAAATGCAATTTTAGAAAAAAATGAACTTGACGTATCAAACATCCATTTTGCAAATTTTTCAGCAACAAAAGATTTAACTGCTTGCTATCCTGCAAAATATGCGCGTCTTGACTGTGGTTTCAAAGATGTGCCTATGATGTGTTATCAAGAAATGTATGTTGAAAATTCACTTGAAAAATGCATAAGAGTAATGCTTTTTGCTGATTTAAAAGGTGAATGCGTGCACCATATTTATCTAAGAGGCACAGAAAAATTAAGACCCGACTTAAAAGAAAGGCAATAATATGAAAAAAGAATTAATTAACTTTCCATATCTCACAAAGCCAATCAGCTTATACACACTCGATAACGGGCACAAAGTGGCGCTTGCATATAAAGAAGGTGCACTTGTAAATATTTCAAGTTGGGTGAAAACAGGGTCAATAAACGAAGATGATATAAATAACGGCGTTTCACATTTTCTTGAACACTTGATGTTCAAAGGGACAGAAAGGTTTAAAGCTGGCGATTTTGACCGCACAATGGAACAAAAAGGCGGAATAATTAACGCGGCAACTTGGAAAGATTATACTTTCTATTACATCACAATTTCTAAAAATCATTTAGATTTAGCTCTTGATATGCATTCGGATATGATGGTAAATATCACATTGCCTGAAGAAGAAATCGGCCCTGCATTTGATATTTCAGGCGAAGCGCCTAAAGAAAAAAGAGAAAGATATGTTGTTTTAGAAGAAATTAAAATGCGCAAAGACCAAAATTGGAGCAAAGTTTATAATGCGCTAAACAACATGATGTACGAAAAACATCCTTACAAAAGAGATGTCATCGGCACGTCTGAAATAATTTCTCAAATTCCAAGAAGCGCAATTATGGACTATTACAAATCGTTCTACACTCCTGAAAACATCTCGACCATTGTGGCGGGAGATTTTGACGAAGAACACGTGCTTCAAGAAATTATAAAAGGTTTTCAATTTAGAAACACAAAAACTCTTACCGTACCGCACGGCGAAATGGAACTTGCCATTAAAAACCCAAGAACGGAAATTCAAAGAGGCGATGTTAACTGTGGCTACATTATGTTTGGCTTTCTCGCAGATAGCGCAAAAAACCTTAAAGAAACCATTGCGCTCGATATTATTTCAACAATTTTAGGCGAAGGAAAAAGTTCAAGGCTGTATGTTAATTTAATTGAAAAAGTGCCGGAACCGCATTATTTCTCGCTCGACACTTGCCATTATCAATTTAGAGAAGGAAATAATTTCTTTATTGAAGCAAATTTTGACCACACAAAATTTGACAGGGTCATTCCTGAAATAAAAAATGAATTGAAAAACATTCAAAATATCACTCAAGACGAACTCAAAAAAGCTAAAAAACAAGCAAAAGTGGGCTTTGCTTCAAGCACGGAAACCGTTGCTAAATTAGGCGATACAATAGGGCAATATTTAACCGTTTACGAAGATTTAAACGTCGCGCAAAATTACGAAAAATTGCTTGAAGAAATTGACATCAAATACATTCAAGAAATAGCAAAAAAATATTTAGACCCTGAAAAATGCGCAATAAATGTACTTTTACCGAACGAGGAGAAGTAAAAATGAAAAAACATGTAATAAACGGAATAGAAATAATTTTAAAAAATAATGCCAAAACGCCTCGCTTAGCGCTTGTTTGTAACTTTTTGATAAACAAACAAGAAAAATATGCAGGCATACGTTCCCTATACACAAAACTCCTTATGCAAGGAACAGAAAAATATAGCGCGGTTGAACTTGCAAAAATTATTGAAGACAACGGAATTGAACTAAATATAAAATGTAAACAAGACAACCTAACGGCTTGTGCTTTGTGCTTGAATGAAGATTTTGAGCTCACTGTCGACATTTTAAGCGATGTTCTTCAAAATTCAACATTTGATGAATTCGACAAAGAAGTGCACAAATTAAAAGGGGAAATTACATCAGAGCTTGACGAGCCAAGAATGCTTGCAACAGACAAGTTTGTGAGAAAAATATTTGAAAATCATTATTACTCAAATTCTTATTCAAAAATTCTTGAAGAAATAGACAAAATTTCAAAAGAAGATATGATTGAAACCTCAAAACAATTTATGAACGCAAAAAAAGTTGTAACAATTGTTGGCGATATTCAAGATGAAGAAAAATTGCTGGATATTATAGCTGAAAAATTTGCTTTTATGAAAAATTGCGAAACTGTTAACGAAATTCCTAAAGTGAACGCAATTCAAACATCAACCGTTGATTTCATTCCAAAAGATGACTTAGCGCAGGCGCAAGTGTTGAAAGGAGTTGTTGTTCCAACATTCACGCACGAAGATTATCCAAAAATTATTGTTATGAATAACATTTTAGGCTCTGCGGGTTTGAGCTCAAGGCTTTTTGTGGAACTTCGCGACAAAAAAGGCTTGGCATACACTGTTCGCTCAAGTTATGAACCTATGATAAGAGGCGCTATTCTTTATTTTTACATCGCGTGCGACCCGTCAAACATTCAAAAATCTCTTGATGAATTTGATGTTGAAGTAAAAAAATTGCAAACCACGCCAATTACAGAACATGAGCTTCAAGGCGCAAAAGAAAATGTCATTGGAAGATTAGAATATTTCTCTCAAACAAATATGCAGCAAGCGCTTATGCTATCAGGGGACTATCTCTTCGGGCTTGGGCTTGATTGGGAAGAAAAATACAGAAAAATGATAAATGATGTGACAGTAGAAGACGTTCAAAATGCTGCGCATTATTTCAATTCAAACTCAATTACCGTAGCGCTCGCAAAGGGCGAATACAAAATATAAATTTCAAACAAAAATTAAACACTAAAAATCGTGCAATCACTTGCACGATTTTTTATATAAAATAAATTTTAACCTACCAGCTGAAGTTTTTTGCCAACCGCTTCTGAATTTCCGTGAACGCCGGTTGATTCAGGGCCAAATGCAAGCCCGTAGCCACCGCCATTTAGCGAGCCATCTGAATATGCGCCCACTCCAAAAGGATTTGCCCCTGCGCTTTTTGCTTGGAAATTCTCTTGGGGGATATATCCGCCAACCTTAGGCTTGGCACCGCCTAAGCCTGATGAAGCACCCTTTTTATCACCTATTTGATACTTAGGGTATAAATTTAATGCTGAAATTGATGAAATATCTGCCATAATTTTATCCTTGTACAATAAAATAAACGTTTTTTAGAAAGTTAATTTGCACAAAAACAAAAAATATTTACAATTTTTAACAAATAAATTACATCTTATGGGCGAAGGTTAACTAAAAAGTGGACAAATCAAGCGCTAAGAACTATAATTATTTTATGTTACAAAATGCTACTAAAGCTATAACCCAAGCATTTAGCGGAAGTTTTATAAAGAAGTTAAGTCAATATCTCCATGATTGCGTTAGAGAAGAAGTTAAGAGTTCGACTTTCAGAAACCTGAAAGGCGACAAAGACAACAAATGGCGCTTCATTGATGGCGAAGAAGAGTTATTCTCAAAATATGAAACACCGCTTCTTTTAGATGGCTCTGACCCGCTCCTTACTGAACTTATGATTCAGGGAGATATGAGCCAAAAAGAACGTTATCTTCTCTATGGTTATTTATTTTTAGTGGGTAAAAACACAAAAGTTAAAAAGAATAATGAATTTTTGACTCCGCTTTTATATGTGCCTTGCACGCTTCAGCGCGAAGGAAAACAAATTTGCTGTTCGCTGAACGAATCGGTATTATCACTTAACACCGGTGCTATTGCGCAGCTTATAAAAAAAGATGACGAAGAAGAAATTGACCAATTGTTATCAGGCTTGTTGGATTCCGTTCCTGAATTGCCGCTCACAAAAGATGGTTTAGAAATATTTTTAACAACTCTAAAATCAATCATTCCGGACCTTGAAATACAATATAACACCGACCATAAAGATACAAAAGATATCAAAAATATGGGCGAATTTTATCAAGAAAAAACTTTGGAAGAAATTGAAAATTTTGACTTTGACTCGCTCGACGAAATTTCAAAAGTTAAAAAAGTGAAACTTGATAAGCTCGTCCTTGAAAATACGCAAGCGGTAATTTTAACTAAAAGACCAACCGTGACCGCAGGGGTTTTGCATGAGCTTACTCAAATTGGCGAAAAATCTTCAGGGATAATAAGGGAAAACGCGCTAAATGTCATAAATCAAGAATATTTAAAATCTAAAGGCCGCGCGGAGCAAAAAATTAAAGAGCCGAAAGAAATTAAAGACTTTTTTGCAATCACGCCGCTTCAGCTTAGCGACTCTCAAGAAAATGTCATAAGAAAAATCGAAGATAATGATTTTTTGGCGGTTTACGGCCCCCCTGGAACAGGAAAAAGCCAAACTATCGTGAACCTTGTGGCACATTTAATTGCCAAAGGCAAAACTGTGCTTGTGGCAAGCAGAATGGATAAAGCAATTGACGTTGTGGCAGAAAGGCTAAACGAGCTTGACGCGCCGTTTTTGGCACTCCGCGCAGGCAGAGCAAATTATCAAAAACAATTGATGTATGACCTTGAAGACTTGCTTTCAGGAAAAATTGAGCTTGATGAAGGCTATGAAGACGCAGTTCTTGCTAACGTAAGCGATATGGAAAAGCTTGCAGGCGAAATGAAAAGGCTTGAAGACAGCGTTGAGAAAATAATAAAATCAGAAGAACTATATTCTGAATTGCAAGTCGAAAGAGATGAAATAGCAGGCGCAATTGGCGAAGTTTGCTACATTAAAAAAAGGCTAAAACAAGAAGACATCGAGCTTTTAAGGCAAACTGTCGAAAACATAAACAAAAACATTGAAAAAAAAGGAATAATTTTCAACATTTTGCGCACGCTTGACTATGGCAAAATTAAGAAAGTTTTAGACATTAGAAAATTTGACAAAGACGAAATTTTGACAAGACTCCCTTATGAGCTTGATTTAGAAGAATATAATTCAAAACTTTCAAAAATTGAAAATCACATTTTCAAACTTGGCAATCTTCAACAAACTCTAAAAAGAATAAACACATTAAAAAATAAGCAAAAAGCGCTTGTGATAAACATTTTAAGGAACAAAAGACGCACCGCGCTCAAAGACCTTCTTGCGGACCAAACAAAAAGGCAAAGGCTTATGGTGCACGCTCGTTCGCTTGTTTCAAGAAAGCAACAGTTGCAAAACCGCCTTCTTGAAAAAGAAGATTTTAAACCACTGCTCACCGCGTTTCCTTGCTGGTGCTCCACCACGTATGCCATTTCAAACTCAATCCCTTTGAAATCGGGTATGTTTGATGTTGCAATCATTGATGAGGCTTCTCAATGCGACATTGCTTCATGTTTTCCGATTTTATACAGAGCCAAAAAAGTTGTAATTGTGGGCGATGATAAACAATTGCCACACTTGTCTTTCCTTGAAAAAGCAAAAGAACAATCTTTCTTAAACCAATATGAAATTGAAGATAAATACCAATTAATGTGGCGCTTTAGAACAAATTCTATGTTTGACCTTGCGAACTATTATTCAACTTCGCCTGTGCTTTTAGACGAACATTTCCGCTCCCAAAAACCGATTATTGAGTTTTCTTCAAACGAATTTTATGGCGGAAGAATTAAAGTTATGAAGCCATATTTCCCAAAAGAACCGACAATCGAGCTTATCAATGTGCCTGATGGGAAAGTTGATTATGATGTTACAAGAAACCACGCGGAATGCGAAGCTTTAGTTAAAAAATTAGGTGATATCATCTCGAATGATTTAGGCGACACTCCAACATCAATTGGCGTTATCAGCCCATTTAGAGGGCAAGTTGAGCTTATTAAAAAAGCAATAATGCAAATTTTCTCGCAAGAAACAATTCAAAGGCATAAAATTGAAGTGGGCACAGCGCACACATTCCAAGGGGATGAAAGAGATATTATGCTCATTTCTTGGACGATTGCACCAAATTCCCACTCGCAAAGCTTAATGTTTTTGCAAAAGCCAAATTTATTCAACGTGGCAATCACCCGCGCAAGAAAGAAAATCTACAATTTCACTTCAAAAAATGTTCAAGACTTACCCGAAGGCTTGCTTAGAAGCTATTTTGAATATGTAAGGCAAAGCATTAAAAACGATTTTGAATTTACGCCGGAAAAAGCAACTTTCAAAAATGAATTTGAAAAAGAAGTATTCTTTGAAATCAAAAATATGATTCAAGAAGAAGGACTTGATTTTGATGTTTATTCTTCTGTTAATATTGGTGGCGTTAGCGCTGATATTATGGTGGGTCATGTTATAATTGAATGTGACGGCGTTAAAGATAACACCAAAAAATCCACTCCGCCTATGAAAAAACAAAGAATTATGGAACGTTCAGGTTTCAAAGTTCTAAGATTTATCAAACGCGAATGGGATTTGAGCAAAAACACATATCTTGAAAAAGTGCGCACAGCTTTAACTACATAACAACTTGCCGATGTGGCTCAGAGGTAGAGCAATCGATTCGTAATCGATAGGCCGTGAGTTCGAATCTCACCATCGGCAGGTTTTATTAATATCTGATACGCAAGGCCTAGGCTGGCTCGCAGCTAGTAGGTCAGGCATTGCCTGACAAACACTGATAAACCAAAACAAATAACCCGTAGCTTGGGCATACTTGCTGGGCAACACTAAATAATTGGCAACTTGTAGGTCAGGCATTGCCTGACAAATAAATGGCGGCACCTTTCTAAATGGCAGATTTTGTGTAGCCCGCAGCTCAAGCACTGCCTGACAAACCTACGGCTTCTTCACCTTTCTTAACAATACCCCGCAAATCAAGCAATAAATTTTGCGGGTTAAACTTTAAACCAACATAAAGAAGAAGGTTAAGGAATAGTATTTTTGGTTTACATCAAACCTATAACAAATTTCATCACAAGAAATAACAATAATGTTGCAAATGGGATAATTCAAACCCCTAAAGCACCATCCACCAAGCCAAAGTTCTTAGGAATTTCGCGCCCTAAAGTTGATGAATTTTGCCCAAGCTTTCAAAAGAAAACAATAAGCCTTGAAGAAGTAAAGAAATTATTTCCCAAAGGTAAGCTTGATACAAGAAACCACATTTACCGCGAAATGGAAAGGCTTTCTTCAAAAATCAAAACTTCAAGAAAAGTTATTGATTTAGACCCTAAATTAACAGAGGAAGACTACAAAATAATTCAAGACTTCATGAATAAAGAAAACGGCAAATATATTGAGGGCTGGAAGGGTAAGACAGATGGCGTTTCAAATATGCAAAAGCTTGCCCTATTTGCAAGAACAATGAAATTAACAGACCAAGAAAAAGATTTTTTAGAATTCAATCCGGCTCAATGGGACACAGTGTATGAAGGTGTTGTTAAAAAACCAAAAGAGCTAATTTTGCCTATTTTTAAATACAAAATCAATTCAAACATTATTCATGGACCCTTAAGCGATAATAAAATAACAAAAGAAGTTAAAAAAGATATTGATGGAATCACTAAGTTTTTAGATATGTTCAGTGTTAAAAACAGCTTCGTTGCATATCGTGGAGATAAAAGTTTCAATATTTTGTCTGGGGTTAAATTTGATGGTGGCACAATTAGCCTCGCAGATATCATAGCAGACGCCACTGAAGAATTTAAAAACAAATTTAATAACGGTCAGCTTGATGAAAAAGAAGTTGATTCGTTTGTGCAAGAATATTTGATCGAACAAAAAGTGCACCAGCCCCGTTTCATGTCAATTGGCATGACAGAAAGTGCTATTGAAAGCTACGTTGAAAAAATAAAATGGAACATTAAAATACCAGCCGGAACAAAAGGTGCTTCAATTGAAAGCTACAACATTGAACGAGCAAATGAAGCAGAATTTCTTGGGCAAAGAAACGGTGTTTTAAAAATAACAGACGCTAAATACAACCCAAAAGAAGATTTATGGTATTTTGATGCAATATTAAGTCAAAACCCAATTGACGAAATAAAAGTGAATTGCTAAAATGCAAGAAAGGATGAATAAACATGAAAATCCACCAAATCTCACCATCAGTTAAAACAAAATCAAAAACTAAATTAAAACAAGCAACAAACTTGCCTGCAAAAGTGTTTTTTGTAGGCAAACTCAAGCAACTAATAAAAGACACATTTAAAATCAATTCAAAAGAAGAAGAAAAACTCATCTCAAGAAAATACCCCAATTGGTGCGAACCGGAAGACAGTACCTATGTAAACAATACTATTGCAGAAAGGGTCAACTATTACCCTGAAGACGTTGAAAAAATGAAAAACATGACGCGAGATGAAAAATGGGAATATATGGAATATTTAGATAAGGCGGGTCGCTTTTATTATGGAGAAACCTTGACAAAAGAAAAGCATGAAGAGTTTATGCGAAGGCTTGGGCTTGACCCTGAAAAATATTATATCAAGGACGATGAGCAAAAATGAAAATCCAGCGAATCTCACCATCAGTTAAAACAAAATCAAAAACTAAATTAAAACAAGCAACAAACTTGCCTGCAAAAGTGTTCTTTGTAGGTAAACTTAAGCAACTAATAAAAGACACATTCAAAATTAATTCAAAAGAAGAAGAAAAGCTCATCTCAAGAAAATGCCCCAATTGGTGCGAACCTGAAGATAGCACTTATGTAAACAACACTATTGCGGAAAGAATTTTTTACTATCCTGAAGACGAAGAAAAAATGAAAACAATGACTGATGATGAAAAGTGGAAATATATGGATTATTTAGATGAAATAGGGCGTTTTTATTATGACGACAACTACCATATAGACACTCCTGATTTAGATAGAGTTACAAAAGAATACGGTATTGATATGAGCAAATATATTATGAAAGATACAAAATGAAAATCCACCAAATTTCACCATCAGTTAAAACAACAAGTAAAACTAAACCAAAATCAAAAGCAAGCCTGCCTGCAAAAGTCTTCTTTGTGGGTAAACTTAAGCAACTAATAAAAGACACCTTTAAAATTAATTCTAAAGAAGAAGAACTTGTTTCAAGGAAATGTCCTAATTGGTGCGAACCTGAAGACAGTACCTATGTAAATAAAACTATCGCAAAAAGAAGGCGCTACTACCCTGAAGACGTTGAGAAGATGAAAACAATGACGGACGACGAAGTTTGGGCATACAAAGACCATTTAGATGAAATAGGTCGCTTTTATTATGGAGAAACCTTGACAAAAGAAAAGCATGAAGAGTTTATGCGCAAGCTTGGGCTAGACCCTGAAAAATACTACATCAAGGACGATGAACAAAAATGAAAATCCAGCGAATTTCCGTACGAACGGAGTCGAGTGCAAAGCACGAGCGAGTTCGGGTAGCGAGCAGAAAAAGCGAAAACGGCGTAAGCCGTGAAAGTGTTGTCTGCGAGCGTGAAGGAAATTCAAGAGAGCAGATCTCACCATCAGTTAAAGCAGCAAATAAAACTAAACTAAAATCAAAAGCAAGCCTACCTGCAAAAGTGTTTTTTGTAGGTAAACTTAAGCAGCTGATAAAAGACACCTTTAAAATTAATTCAAAAGAAGAAGAAAAACTCATCTCAAGAAAATGCCCTAATTGGTGTGAACCTGAAGACAGTACCTATGTAAATAAAACTATCGCAAAAAGAATACGCTACTACCCTGAAGACGTTGAGAAAATGAAAACAATGACAGATGATGAGGTTTGGGCATACAAAGACCATTTAGATGAAATAGGGCGTTTTTATTATGACGACAACTACCATATAGACACTCCTGATTTAGATAGAGTTACAAAAGAATACGGCATTGATATGAGCAAGTATATTATGAAAGATACCAAATGAAACTAAATTAAAACAAAAAAATAGCCCACATGGGTAATATCTTTTTGTCTAATTATTATCTATCATATTTTTATAATTAATATTTGAAAAGGAAGTATGAAGATTGAAACAAACAACCCCCATTTTAAAAAGAACGAGAGTGTCTAAAAGTAAAAAAGAAGAAGAAACAACTACTAAATCTAAAATTGCAAAAACTGTAAAACATGATAACCTTGAATTTTTATCAGAAAATATATCTTCTGAAATAAAGAATCAATTTACAGAGAGAGAAATAGAAATTTTAAAATATCTTGTTCAAGGTAAAAGTGATACAGAAATTGCAAAAGAACTTATTGTAAGTGTTCATACTGTAAAAGCACATGTTTGTTCCATATTACAAAAACTATGTGTTGATGACAGATTGCAAGCAGCAGTGAAGGCGATAAGGGAGAATTTGGTGTCTTAGCCGAAGAAGGCGACTCGTAGTTATATTTGGTCGCAATCTTATTTTATCGCAATTAAGGTGCGTATAAACGCACCCTACGGCTGCCTGACAAAAACCATAAGCTGTCATGCTGAACTTGTTTCAGCATCTTGCAAGATTTGAGGCACAACGACAAACGTTGGGTTACTTTAACTGATAAGATCCTGAATAGCTTGAAAATTACGGCTTCACCTTATTTTCTATGCTTTCAGGATGACAGGTTAAAATCATATTGTTGGGCAAGTATGCCCAAACTACGGGCTACTTGGCACGTCTCAAATCAATTTCATAGCCAAGGATGTCTGCAATTGTCATCACTTCGTTAAATGTGATTGTGCCTTTGCTTAGTTTTCGTGAAAGGCCATCTTGCGTATATTTTTTGCCACTTTTTTCATTAAGCATATTAACAAGCTCTTTTTGAGTTAAACATTCTTTTGTGAGAATTAATTTTACTAATTCTTTTGCATTTAATTTCATACAAAAATTATACATTTGCGCCAAAATATTGACAAATATGCCAATAAATTATAAAATAATTGGTACAAAAACCAATTAGTTGGTTTAATTTACAATAATATTTTAACAAAAGGAAAACCATGTTTGAAGATTTTATGGCAGAACTTGCGCAACCGCTTAGGGCAATAAAGCTTTTAACAATTTTTATGCAAGAGCAAATTTTTGACGAAAGCATATTTGATATAAATAAAAATAAGCAAGATAAAGAATATAATACGCTCGCAATTAACTATACCATAGGGCTTGTCAACAAAGATATTTCAAAGCTGAAAAAAAGATATTATAAAAAATTGTGCAAAATGAAATATAACAAATAAAATTTCTAAATCTTATAGATGTTTTGAGTTGCGAGGGGTAATAATTTTTTGTAAAATGTCACTATGATAGATTTCAAATCGACATTAAAAATTGCGCTAAATTCACTGAAAGTGAACAAAATGCGCTCTGCGCTTACAAGCCTTGGTATAATCATTGGTGTTGCAGCTGTGATTATTATGCTTGCAATTGGTTCCGGCGCAAATAAGCAAGTGCAATCAAATATGGAATCTATGGGTTCAAATTTGCTCACAATCCGCTCTGCTTCTGCAAAATCGGGCGGTGTTTCGATGGGCATGGGTTCAAAACCAACTCTTAATTTGAAAGATGCAGACGCAATCAAAAAAATGGCAAGAGGGGTGGAAATTGTTGCGCCGCTTTTGAGTTCGTCTAAGCAAGTTATGTATGGAAATCAAAATTGGTCGACCACAATTTATGGCATAACAAGACCATATTTAACCGCAAAAAACTATGAAATTAAGCAAGGCAGGTCTTTTTCAAAAGATGATGACAATAATTCCGCAAAAGTTGCAATAATAGGTTCCACTGTGGAACTCGAGCTTTTTGGCGATTTAAATTCAATAGGGAAAACCATAAGAATAGGCAATGTCCCATTTAAAATAATCGGAACACTAAAATCCAAAGGGCAAATGGGGCCGATGGATCAAGATGATTTGATTTTCATACCAATCACCACTGCTCAAAAAAAAGTTTTTGGGGTTGATTTTCCGGGGTCTGTAAATCAAATAATTGTGAAAGCTTCAAGCCTTGAAGACACTGAAATTGCGCAAAGCGATATAAAAGAAATTTTGAGAAAAAGGCATAACCTTGGCAAAAATCAAGATGACGATTTTGAAATTAGGAATAGTGCAGAATTTCAAGAAAGAATGAAATCAACCGTGCAAACTTTTGCAATTTTGCTCGCTTCAATCGCTTCTGTTTCTTTAGTTGTGGGCGGTATTGGTATTATGAACATTATGCTTGTATCAGTGACTGAAAGAACAAAAGAAATTGGCATTAGAATGGCAATTGGCGCGCGGGCTATCGATATTCAAACACAGTTTTTAATTGAGGCGTTGATATTGTCACTTTTGGGCGGATTGATAGGGGTTATTGCAGGGATTGTGATAGCACTTTTGGTTGGGGTTTTGTTTGAAACGAATGTTCTTATAACTCTTCCGCCAATTCTTTTGGCATTTGGTTTTTCGGGGCTTGTGGGAATTGGCTTTGGATATTATCCTGCGTATAAAGCTTCGCTTTTAAACCCAATTGACGCACTCAGATATGAATAAAATTTCTTGAGAAATGCCAAAAAAAATGCTAGAGTAAAGAAGTAAAAATTATGTTTAGGAGTTTTTATGGCGGATAATTTAAAAGAAATTATATGTCCTGCATGTGGCAGAAAAATGGAGAAAATTTTTATCGAACACACAGGTTTTCACCTCGATATCTGCTTAAACGGTTGTGGCGGAATATTTTTTGATAACAGAGAATTTAAGCACTTTGACGAACAAGCTGAAAACATTGAAGCAATTGAACAAGCAACTGTAGGCAAGGAATTTTATCAAGCAGACGAGAGTTTTAAAAGATATTGCCCAATTTGTAAAACGCCCATGGTCAAAAATTTTTCAAGCGCAAATAAAACTGTTGAAATTGATGAATGCTATGTTTGCGGTGGCAAATTTTTAGATAATCAAGAACTTCAAAAAATAAGAGCGGAATATGAAACAGAAGATGACCGCTCAAAAGCTGTAATGAATGCGTTTGCACAATCTTTACCTCCTGAATATGCGGCAGAAATTAAGAAAGCCGGCATTTGGAATGATATCATTGATTGGAAAAAACTTAACGAAAAAAATCAAGATAATATAATGATTGAAGAACATGTTGTGGACATCAAGGAGTTCAGAACTTATGATTAGTAAAATAATGCCTCAAGTTGCACAAAGCGCAAAAGAGATAATACCAAGCAATAAATTAAAAATTTTAGTGACAGGCGCTGCGGGCTATATTGGCTCCCATACTGCAAAATATCTTTTAGAAAACGGGTTTAATGTAGTTTCTGTTGATAATTACGAGCTTGGGAATAAAGAAGCGAGCGAAGAATTAAAGAAAATTGCAAAAGAACAAAACGTATATTTTAATTCATATGACGCAGATATTTCAGAGAGAAATGTTATAGCTGATATTTTGAAAAAAGAAGACCCAAGCGCAGTTGTGCACTTTGCTGCATATTCTCAAGTTGCAGAATCCGTTAAAAATCCATACAAATATTATATAAACAATACCGCAAAAACGACTGCCTTGCTTGACGAAATGAAAAAAGCAAATGTTGATAAAATTGTTTTCTCATCGACTGCTGCAACATACGGCATGCCGGAAACTATGCCAATTAAAGAAACTGACGAGCAAAAACCGATTAATCCGTATGGCAAATCAAAATTAATGATTGAAAACATTATGGATGATGCAGATAAATCAGACGGGCTTAAAAGCATTAGATTGAGATATTTTAACGTTGCAGGTTCAAGTTCTGATACAAGACTTGGCGAAGAACATAATCCTGAAACACACTTAATTCCAAACATATTAGGGGCTGCGCTTCATCAAAAAAATGGCGAAGACGGGAAACCTTTCAAAATGTTCGGTAATGATTATCCAACACCGGATGGCACATGTGTTCGAGATTATATTCACGTTGAAGACCTCGCTCGCGCTCACGCGCTCGCTCTCAACAAACTTTTAGCAGGTGGCGAAACTTCTGTTTACAACCTTGGTTCGGGCTCCGGATACAGTGTTCAAGAAGTTTATGATACAACCAAAAAAGTGACAGGAATTGACATTCCGCTTGTTATTGAAGGAAGACGCGAGGGCGACCCGCCAACACTTATTGCATCGCGCGAAAAAGCAGGAAAAGAATTAAATTGGCTTCCTGTAAAAAGCCTTGAAGATATGATTTCAAGCGCATGGAATTGGATTTTGAAAAATCCTTGGAACAAAGAAAAATAATTTTTACAAAAATTAAGGGCAAATTTTATATTTTTCATGTTTTGTAAGTTCAGATTAACAAGGGTCATACATGAAGGTTATTTTGATAGGTGCCGGCAGGTACGGAAACGGGCTTGTTGGAAGTAAATATGGCAAAGGGGACTATTTTGGAACAAAAATAGACTCTGTTGTTGACCCAAAAATTAAAGATATTGCAAAACAGGGGAATTATAATTTAGCCGGCGCAAAAGAATATGATTCTTTTGATAAAATTCCGGACGCCAACATTGATGACAATACTGTTGTTGAAATGGCAGTTGTGCCCGAGATTATTCCTGAAATTTTTAATAGAATTACAAACAGAGGGGTTAAAAAGGTAATTTTGCCAAAACCCGTAACGTATGATTTTGCAAGTTTTCATAAAATGAGAAATGAGTCCGATGAAAAGGGTATAAAATCAGTCGTCGCTTCAAATTGGCACTATTCAGACATAACAAAGCTTACAAAAGAAATTTTATCGAAAGTGAAAGGCGGAAGCCCTCAAGGAACAGTTGCGAAGAAACATAACTTTGACCTTAATAAAATAGATGGCAAATTTGAAATAGAAAATGTTGAAATTGAATATAGCAAAAAAAATGAAGTTTTGACAATTGACCCGCCATCTCAAGAAATGCCACATGCGCTTCAAATCCTTTATTCGACAGGGCTTACAGATTTTGGAGATGATGTATATCAGCTAGACCCTGAAAAACAAAGCAAAAGCGCCGTGAATGTGAAATTTAGAAAAGTTCCGGATATAAAAAATGGCATAACGATTAATTCGGACCTTCAAAAAGGCGACAAAACAAACTTAAAAAGAGAAAGATTGCTCAAAATCTATTTAAACGACGACGACCCTGAACCTGATATTATTGCAGATTACGACGCACAATTTGAAAATGGTGTGTGCGTGAAGCCTGCAAGCATTACGGTTGACATCACAAAAGACAATAAAACAACGAAATTAAAAACAAATATCTTAGAAGATAATATGGATGTGATGTATAAAAGCATGTTCGATTATTTAAGAGGCGAAAACAACGACGCGCTCACAATTGATGACTATGAACCAATCGCGATGAAAATTTCGCAAATTCAAACCGATTGGGAAAAGGCATTAAAAATAAAAGAAAATAATGAAATGCATAAAAATAACCCCGTGGCGGCGGGGTGTCCATAAATAGATACCTTTATATTAATTAAGCAAAGCCAAAAATCAAATTTGAAAAGAATAAGCATAAATGTTAAACTTGTTCTATGAAAAATTTTTTTGAACTTGAAAAACTTGGAACAGACGTTAAAACAGAACTTATAGCCGGCTTTTCGGCTTTTATCACAATGTCATATATTTTGGTTTTAAACCCAAAAGTTCTTGCTTGTGCGGGTTTTGATTTTGGCGCGACATACACCGCCTCAATTTTAATGACGACAATTGCCTGCATTTTAACCGCGTTTTTTGTGAAAAAACCGTTTGCGCTTGCGCCTTATATCGGTGAAAATGCTTTTATTGCATATACTGTGGTTGCAATTATGGGCTACAGTTGGACACAAGCGCTTGGTGCGATATTTCTTGCAGGGCTTTTGCTTTTCGTGCTCACAATATTTAACGTGCGTCAAAATCTTGTTGAGGCCATTCCTAAAAACTTGAAATTAGCGTTCGTTGTGGGGCTTGGGGTTTTCCTTGTGTTTATTGGTCTTAAAAGCGCAGGTATCGTTAAATTTTTACCTGATGGCGGAATAACTGTTGGCAATTTGCTTGGCAAGGAAACATTAATTGCGATATTTGGGCTTTTGATTATGTTTGTTATGACTATAAAAAAAGTCAAAGCCGCAATACTTCTTGGGATAATTGTTTCTTTTGGATTAGGAATGATTATAGGCGATATAAATTTGCCGGAGAAGATTTTTTCTGCGCCACCTAGCATTGAGCCCGTATTTTTGAAATTAGATATTTTAGGTGTTTTGAATTTAAAATCTTTCCCGCTTCTTTTCACGCTTATTATTTTAATTTTCACAGATACCATGGGAACGCTTATGGGACTTAGCGCAAGAGCTAATTTGCTTGATGAAAACGGCAATCTTCCTGAAATTAAAAAGCCAATGATTGTGGATTCTGTTTCAACAATTCTTGCATCGCTTACAGGCACAACAACAACAGGAGCTTATGCAGAAAGCGTTTCCGGAATTGAAGCCGGCGGAAAATCAGGAATTGTTCCGCTCGTTGTTGCAATTTTATTTTTCTGTTCTTTATTTTTCGCTCCTCTTATAGAGCAAATTCCGCCTTATGCTTATGCCGGAGCGCTTATTATGGTGGGAATGTTAATGATAACCACAATTAAAGATATGGATTTGGCGCAACCAAAAGACTATATTCCGGCGCTTTGTGCAATTTTAATCTCGGGGCTTGCTCAAAATATTGGGCTTGGCATGTCTATCGGGTTCTTTTTATATCCTGTGTGCAATATGTTTTCAAGTGAAAAAACAAAAATTAGCCCTATGATGTGGGCACTTTCAATCATTTCTTTAATTTTTATAATTGTTTATCCGTATTGATGATGATAGAATTTTTGTATGAATAAAAATCCTGAAATATCTATAATTGTGCCTGTTTATAATTGCGAATTGTACATTGAAGAATGTTTAAAAAGCATAAGCAATCAGACTTTCAAGGATTTTGAAGCGCTTATTGTGAACGATGGCTCAAACGACGGTTCAGAAAATCTTATAATAGATTTTATCAATAAAGATGACCGTTTTAAGCTTTTAACAAAGAAAAATGGCGGTCAATCAAGCGCCAGAAATTTAGGGTTAAAATGCGCAAAAGGCAAATATGTTGCATTTTTAGATTCAGACGATTTTATAAAGCCTGATTTCTTTGAAAAAATGCACGCACAAGCAGAAGAAAAAAATCTTGATATTGTAATGGCGGGAATTGAAGTCCATAACGAAATTACAGGCGAAATTACAGATTGTGACCCATATTTTTCTCTAAAATGTTTTGACGAAAATTTCGATAACAAAATTTTTAATTACAAAGATTGTTTTGATTTTTTATTTAGAATTTGTGTTGTGCCTTGGAATAAGCTATACAGGCGGAATTTTTTAAATAAAAATAATTTAAGATTTATTGAAAAATTAAATTTTGAAGACAATGTTTTTTTCCTCGAAGCATTTTTGAAAGCTGAAAATGTTGGCATAATAAGAAATGCGCTTGTTTGCTATAGATTTTTCTCTCTAACATCATATTCAAGGGCGAACGATAAACAAGATTTCAAAAAACTTGATTTCTTTAAAATCATTGATTTGCAAGAAAAAGTTTTAAAACAAAATGAATTATACAAAACTTTAAGGGAAAATTTTGAAAAACATAAAGCTGGAACCCTTAATTATTGGTATAAAAAAATAACTTATCCGCAAGCGAAAGTGATATATTTCGCACGTTTAAAACTCGATGAATTATATAATAAGTGCAAAATGTTTATTTTTTCTAAAAAATAGAGTAAAATTCATTGTATGGATTATAGAAAAAAAATATGGGCAGCCGGTTTAATTTCTGTGCTTTTTATTATTGGGGCACTGCTTGTTAATGTAAATTCTATTAAAGATAGTATGGCGCAACATTCGCAAAATGCACAAGAAACAAGCCAATCAGAGTATGATTTTCAAGAAAATAATGACACAAATTATGAAAATCAAAATGAAGAAAATCAAGAAAACGCGGGCGATATAGATGGCATAGATAGCGCAGATAGCCAAGATAGAATACAAGAGCCTGTTCCTGAAAGCAATTGGTTTCAGGAATATGACAAAACTTCCCAAGACATAATTAAAAAATATAGCACTCCAAAAAATTATTTAACAAACGCGGCAAACACAAAAGGGCAAATTGTTAAATGGGGTAAAAGAAATTTAAAAGTTTATATTGAAGACGGTGCGCATAAAAACACGGTTTTAAGAGGTGTTACTGAATTTTCGACAGTGTTTAGTGATATTTTTGCAATTTCTGTAATTGATGATAAAAATTTGTCTGATATTGAAGTTGTGTTCCAAGCAAGACCAAACGCAAACCCTAAAAGCCTTGAACTTGGGATAACCTTTCCGCAATATGATAACAATGGGATAATCCAAAAATCGCATATAGCGCTTTACACTCAGCACCCAATTACACAACAAGCGCTCACGGAAGCTGAAATATATTCAACTTTTTTACATGAAATGGGGCACGCTGTTGGGGTTGTGGGGCATTCGCAAGAATCCGGCGATTTGATGTACGCTTCATCTTCCAGAAAAACGTATTCAGAAAGAGATATTGCAACAATTAAAGCTATTTATTCAACAAGCGAAATATCATCTGACACAAAACAACAAATTGCAGCGAATAAACTCACAGAAGCCCAAAATTATGCGCAAAAATATCCAAAAGAAGGGGGTGCGTGGATTAGCCTTGCGCAAACATATTATGCTCAAAATAATTACGCAAAAGCAGCAGAAGCATATAAAGCGGCAATTAAAATTTCGCCAAATGATGTAAATATTTATATCGGACTTGCTTCTTGTTATTATGCTTCAAAAAAATATGACGAAGCGATAGAGTGTTTGCAATATGCAAAATCATTAAACCTTGATAAATATCAAGAAAAGCGTATCACGGAGCTTTTAAGCTACAATTACAACGCAAAAGGCGACCTTGATAACGGCTATTTCTACACAAAAGAGGCGCTTGACGCAAACCCGTATGACAAAACCAACCTTGGGAACTTTTTAATAATTTGCGCTAAAACAGACCGCAAACTTGAAGCCAAAACAAGCCTTGCGAATTATCTTCAAGCAAAACCTGAAGACAGGAATGACCCCGCCTTAAAAGATTTTGCTAACGCTTTTAATTTGTAAAATTATCTTATAAAATTAGTGAAAACTACTTCTTCATCTTTTGGTGGCATTATACCTAGTTTTTCACCTGCTTCTTTGCATTTTAAGTGATAAGCAAAGTTGCGCGCTAAAAAGCGAACATTTTGCATTCCCTCTGCATCTTGCATAACTTCGTCAGGTGTTTTTCCGTGCACCATATTCCAATATCTGCCTGAAATTACGGGCATTTGATTAATTTGAAAATATTTGTTTAATTGGTCAATTGTCGCAGTTGTGCCAGCTCTTCTTGCTGAAACAATTGCTGTCCCCGGTTTATGGCTGAAAGATTTTACACCTGACATAGAGTCAACAAAAAATGCTCTGTGCATAAAAGTCACAATTCCGCCTGCTGCAGCTGCGTAATGAACAGGGCTTCCAAGCACGTAGCCGTCAAATCCGCGCGCGTATTCTAAAAAGTCATTCACTTTATCGTTTATCACACATTTTCCTGTTTTAGAGCACGCATAACAAGCTCTGCAAGGCGCTATCGGGTCGCAACCTATGTAATAAATTGAAGACTCAATTCCTTCTTCTTTTAAGGTTTTTGCGAATTCATTAAGCGCTGTGTATGTGCAGCCTTTTTCATGTGGCGAGCCGTTAACCAATAATACTTTCAAATTTACCTCCGAATTTTAAAATCGTATGTGTAAATTTTATCAGATTGCGCTCAAAAAAACTATACTATTTTGAATTAAGCTAACTAATCTAAATTTAATATTATTGTTCCGTCCGCATTTGGCGCATGGTTGGTTTATAATGCAAATAAATACATGATATGAAACTAAACATCAGGGGGTAAAATGATTGATGAAAATTGCGAAATAGTGAAATTAAAATATATACAGCGCTGTTTTTCTGGCATTGATGACAGATTTTATTTCGAAAAAGACAATGCAAGGTCTACTATTATGTGTGCCTCCTTATTCCGCACCTATGAAATTCCTATGGTTGAAATAAAGAATTACAAAGAATTTAATAAAGGAATTTTATCCATAATCAAAATTTGGAAAAGAAAATATTATCCAACTCCAAGGGATTCTATTTGCGATGGTTTATGTTGGGAGTTAAATTTAAAACTTTCAAATGGTAAATATGTTTACTATAGCGGGCAGCACGAAACACCTGAAAATTATGATGATTTGTTAAAATTTTTAGAAAAATATTTTAAATAAACATAAAGCCCAATATATGGGCTTTAACAATTAAAATAATCCGCTTTCATAAGCATCTTTTGCAACTGCCCAAGTCCACTCATATTCTTGCATTAATTCTTCAATTTCTCTTTCCATTTCTTTGCTTTCGTCATTGAACTCAATCAAACTGCGCCCTGTTTCTTCTGTTAAAATGCTTAATTGATTGAAAATTTCTTTTAATTCTTTAGCTTTATAATGAATAAAATTTCCGTCATATTTTTCTAAAAATTTTGTTACAACCAATGTTTCTGTTTGGACTTTTTGACCATCTTTTCTTGTAAAAGTTCCTATTGCGTCTTGAATAGTGCAGTCGCCCAAAACATCGGTAACCTTTTTGATGGCACTGTGTTTTGAAAATTTGTAAGAAAAATCATCTTTATCCATTAACCCAATATAAAATGTTATTTTATTTTCCATCAAAGAAGTTGGTTGATATAATCCTAAATTTGATTGCGCATTTCTAATGTGTTTAACTTTTTCATAATCATAACCATCATAAAGATGTTCAAAAAAATCTACTGTAAATTTTGATAAAAATTCTGCCAAACTTGGCTTAAATCCGTACCTATTGCGCAACATGTTTTTAACATAAAAAATTTTTACGCCTTTTTCATCATAATTGTTTTGTTGTTCCATAAGTTTTTCTCCTTTTTGTTAAATACTTTAAACCTATAAGAGCAACAAAAAAGAAACCCATAGCGATAGGTTTCCAACATTTAATGTTTTACCTATCATTCAAGCATTAGCACCTAATTTAATAGGTTGCTGTGTGGTCATTGGGCTTGTCCCTCGCACACTCTTTATAGGTTGTTTATAGATTTAGTATAGCATTTTTTAAAAAATTAACAATATTAACTAGACAATTTCATGGATGTCGACCCATTCAAAATGAAAGACTTATATATAGATAAAAATGCCGATGAAGAAGTCGAAGAATTTTTCAATATAATGAGTGTTTAAAACTATTTATAACTCCCGACCCTATTTCCATACCTGTCATATTCAACTATTCTGCCTGATGAATTGGTTCGATAGCTTCCTGTTCTTTGCCCATACTTGTCGTAAATCGTGTAACCTGATGAAGTTTTGCGGAAACTGCCTGTTTTTTGCCCATATTTATCATAAGAATTATACCCGCTTGAGGTTTTGCGGAAACTGCCTGTTCTTTGCCCGTACTTATCATAAGAAGTTACCCTTGAGCCATTTGCGCGGTATGAGCCTGTTTTTGCGCCATATTTATCATAAGAATTAATTGCGGCGCTTGATATATTTGTGCCCAAAAGCATAAAACAAAACAATAATAAAATTGAAAACAGTTTTTTCATCGGAGCCTCCTATAATATTTGAAACGAGTTTTTACAAGTTTTGTTCATATTATAAATGATGGCTATGTCAAATATGGACTTGTTGCTTTTGTGCGCAAACCGAACTTTATTGAGCGCTCAAAACTTCCGTTAAATATTTTTTGTATTCTTTGTTCAAACTTGCAGGTTTCACTATTTTGCACCCTTCGCCCCACCTGAACACGTGCCAGATGATTTCTTTACTGCCGCTTGCTTTAAATTTTAGTGTGTATGTGCTGTCTTTGTTGAGTTTTCCAACTTGCGACGGGTGAAAATTATATTTGCTTGCGTCAGCTGCGAGTTCTTTACTGAAAAGAAGCTCGACATCTAAAATTTCCCCATGATAAACCCCAAAAGATTGATTTGTGTATTCTTGCAAGTTAAAGTTTTTCTTGTTAAATGTTTTATCTGTCAATTTTAAATCAGTGAATTTATGCAGTAAGTATGTGTAAATTTTCCTTCCTTTGGCTTTTTCTTTTGCCACAAGGTATATTTTTTCTCCATAAATTAGCCCCAAAGGCTCAATTAGCCTTTCTTTGTCGTGATAAATCCCCGACACCATTTTAGACTGTTGCATAGCTTCTCGAATTAGCCCAACGACATCTAAACTAATCTTATATTGAGGCATTTGGCGAACGGCATAACCTTCTGTTTGCATAAAAAGCTCCACATCAACATTGATGGAGTTTGAGTTTTTTCGCGAAAGTGATTTTATTTTTTCGACAGTTTTGCCAAGCTCTTCTTTCATCTCTTTGTTTGTTGTTCTTCGCCCGAGTTGCTCGATGTTTGCAATTTCTTTTGGTGAAAATGTGATTAAATTTGCGATTGAATAATTGGTGAAACCCCAATGTTTTTGCACTCCTGCGGTTTCAATTTCATCAACAGCTGGGAAAATGCTTGTTAAACTATCACGCATACGTTCTGCTGTTCTTCTTGAAACGTTGTAACGCTCCATAATGTCGCTAATTGTTATGCCTTGAATTTTGGATGACATAAAAATTGCTAAGTCTAAAATGTCTGAAACTCTTGAATATCTTGGTCTTACGTCTGCCATGGTGCACCTTATATAAATTACAGTATTTATTTTACACAACGACCATTTTTGACAAATCAAGCAGTTGAAGGAAATTCACAGCTGTAGGGTGCGTATAGGCACACCTTAATTGCGACAAAATCCAAGTGATAAACCGTCGTGCCAAACTCATTTCGATGTGACAAATCGAGTTTATCTAATTTTTTAAATTTTTATCACAAAACGGAAATTGCGGAGAGGTTTTGCGGTCACAGCTTTAATTGCAAAGTGTAGAGCATATTTTTGTTAAATAGCTTTTCGCAAAAGCTCGACTGCGATTTCTGAGATAAAAATTTGAAAAATGGCAAGGGCAAAGCAAAAGCCGTGTTTTTCTTTTTCGGTTCGCTTTTTCTTTTTGCATCGGCGTTTGAACAAAAAGAAAAAGTGAACAAAGGATAAACATTGTGACAAGTTGCATTAATTGATAAGATCCTGAACAGCTTGAAAATTACGGATTTATCCTCATTTTCTACGCTTTCAGGATGACGGGTTATTTTATTGTGCAAGTCCGTAGGTTAGGCATTGCCTGACAAAACAAAAACAAATACTCGCAGGGTGCATATAGGCGCACCTTAATTACAACAACAGCCCTCCCCTACAAAAAGCCTATTTTACGCCTTCTTCGTTATAATTTTTATAAAATATTTTATAATTAATTTGGTTAGTAAACAGGTATGAAATATGGAAAATAATTTAAGACCAAAATGGAGCACACGGCTTGCGTTTATTATATCTGCAATTGGCTCTGCAATCGGGCTTGGGAACATCTGGCGCTTCCCATACATTATGGGCGAAGGCGGCGGCGCGGTTTTTCTTATCACATATTTACTTTTGATTTTTTTAGTGTGCACAATTCCTCTTGCCTCTGAAATTATAATCGGCAAAACAATGCAAAAAGATAATGTTGGCTCGTATCAAGCAATAAATGAGAAATTCAAAGTGTTTGGCTGGTCAAATGTCATAACCACCGTTTTCATAATGGGTTTTTATTTTGTTGTTTGCGGTTGGATTATTGATTATTTCTTTAAAGCGCTTGTAAATTATAAAATTGTAGACTGCGCTCAATATTTCACAAATCTAACTTCTGATATATTTTATGCACCTTTTCTTGGGATAATTTTTACTATTTCTTGTGCGTATTTTATCTATAAAGGTTTGAACAAAGGGGTTGAGGCTGTTAATAAATTTATGGTGCCGGCACTTGGTGTGATTATGGTATTGCTTGCACTTTATGCTCTCACTTTACCCAATGCAACGGCAGGGCTTGAATTTATGTTCAAACCGGATTTTTCAAAATTTAATGCTCATATGGTGCTAACAGCCCTTGGGCAAGCGCTTTTCACTTTAAGTATTGGCATGGGGGCAATGCTTATATATGGCAGTTATCTTCCAAAAAATGAAAAAATCGGCAAAAATTTGTTTTCAATAATTATTTTTGACACAATTTTCGCTCTTCTTGCAGGCGTTTTGATATTTTGTTCAGTCTTTTCTTTTGGAATGCAGCCGGAAGTGGGCCCAAGCTTAGTGTTTATAACTTTACCTAAGATTTTTGCACAAATGCAATTTGGATATATTATTGCAATTTTGTTTTTCATACTTTTATTTTTTGCGGCGTTTACTTCCGCAATAAGTATGTTTGAAGTCGTTGTTGCAACATTCGTTGAAAGGTTTAATATTACAAGAAAATTCGCAACAGTTTTAACTTCTGTAATTGTGATAATTCTTGTGACTCTTGCCTCTCTTTCGCTCGGGGCTATTCCATCGCTTAAGTTGTTTGGAAAAAATATGTTCGATTTATTCGATTATGCAACTTCAAACATAATGCTTCCCGCAAACAGCGCAGTCGCTTGCTTTGTTGCAGGGTGGTTTGTTGTCCCAAAATTAGACAATCTTTTTAAATATAAATTTTTGCGCAATGTAGTTTTATTTATGATGAGATTTGTTTTGCCGATAATTTTAATTTCACTTATATTCATCGGAAATTAAAATGACCTAAAACTTAATTGTGTGATATAATTTCCGTATAATTTAGCTCGAGGTATTAACATGCTTACTTTAGACACAGTTTATCAAGCTGCACATAAATTGAAAGAAGTCGCTCGTGAAACAGATTTAATTCACGCGAAAAATATTGTGGATAATGCAAATATTTATTTAAAAACAGAAAATTTGCAAGTTACAGGCTCTTTCAAATTGCGTGGTGCATATTATAAAATTTCTTCGCTCACTGAAGAAGAAAAAGCAAAAGGGGTTATAGCTTGTTCTGCCGGCAATCACGCTCAAGGCGTTGCGCTTGCTGCTCAAAAAAATGGCATTAAAGCAACAATTTTTATCCCGAGCACTGCGCCAATTTCAAAAATTGAAGCAACAAGAAGCTACGGCGCTGAAATTATGCTTATAGACGGCGTTTACGACGATGCTTATGAAGCTGCCGTTGAATATCAAAAACAAACAGGCGGAACTTTTATTCACCCGTTTGACGACGAAAAAGTTATAGCAGGGCAAGGCACAATAGCCCTTGAAGTTTTAAACCAATTGCCGGATGTTGACGCAATTATCGTGCCAATTGGCGGTGGCGGGCTTATTGCAGGCGTTGCGTACACAATTAAAAAATTAAAACCTGAATGCAAAGTTTATGGCGTTGAAGCAAGCGGCGCAGATAGTATGCTTATGTCGCTTGAAAAAGCGGAAATGTGCAAACTTAAAAAAGTTTCAACATTTGCAGATGGCATTGCGGTTAAAACCCCTGGGAGCTTGACTTACAGTATATGCAAAGATTATGTTGATAAAATTGTGACTGTGACAGATGATGAAATTGCAACTGCCATTTTAACTTTAATTGAAAAACAAAAACTTATTGCAGAAGGGGCTGGCGCAGTTTCTGTTGCAGCGGCGCTTTTCAACAAACTTGAGCTTGAAGGGAAAAACGTTGCTTGCCTCGTGTCTGGCGGTAACATTGACGTAAACATTTTATCCCGCGTTATAAACAGAGGCTTGCTCACAGCAGGGCGACTTTCAGACATTACAATTTATATGCTCGATAAACCTGGGCAATTGAAGGAAGTTTCTGCAATCATTGCCGATTCAGGTGCAAATGTCTTAAAAGTCAGCCATATTCAAGGCGGCGAAAACACGGACATTAACCAATGTTATTTAAAAATTTCTATGGAAACAAGAAATAAAACTCATCTTGAGCAAATTAAAAAATCGCTTAAAAAAGCGGGTTACACATTATCTGATAACAGATAGGAGAAATTATGAAAAAAGTTGTTTATACAAAAACTGCACCTGAACCAATTGGGCCATATTCTCAAGGCTATATTGCAGGTAACACACTATATCTTTCAGGGCAAATTGCAATTAATCCCGAAACGTCAGAATTTATTGGCGGGAGCATTGAAGAGCAAACAGAGCGAGTTATGAAAAACATTTCTGCCTTGCTTGAAGCTGCCGGATATAGTTTTGAAGATGTAGTTAAAACAACTTGTTTTATTGATGATATGTCAGATTTTGTGAAATTTAACGATATATACGCAAAATACTTCACATCAAAACCTGCAAGAAGTTGCGTTCAAGCGAAACTTCCAAAAGGCGCTCTTTGTGAAGTAGAAATTATTGCCGTTAAATAATTAAGCTACGAATGCTTTTGCAACGAAATTGAAAAGGTCAAGAAAAGTTTCTTGAATTGTTTCTGATGCAATTTTATTTAAAGGACGAGATTCCATATAGTTGAATGCCAAATAAATTGGGTCAGAAGCTTGTTTGAATTGAGTTCTGATATTTGATTTATCAAGTTTATCCATTGCTTCTTTTAATTCGCCTTCAACTCTAAAGAAATTTTCTTGTACTGTAGCCATTTTAGTCCTCTTAGTTATCTCTCGTATATATATAAAGTATATATGCATAAAAAAATTGCTATTTTATTTCATATTTTCTTAACAAACTTTTACAATTAAATATTTTAGTGGTAAAATTTTATTGTATTTAAAGGGAAAAGGCTGAATTTATGCAAGAGAACAACATTGATTTACAAACACTTCGTCACTCTACTTCGCACATTATGGCGCAAGCAGTTCAAAGTATATATCCAAACGCAAAACTTGCAATTGGTCCATCTATTGAAAATGGTTTTTATTATGACTTCGATATTGAAGGCGTAACTCTTAAGGAAGAAGATTTAAAAGTTATTGAAGAAAAAATGAAAGAAATCGTTGCGCAAGATTTAACATTCGAAAAATATGAAATTCCGGACGTTGAAGCGCAAATTAAAGAATATAAAGAAAAAGGCGAAATTTATAAAGCAGAATTATTAGAAGAACATAAAAACGATAATCCGACTCTTTATTTAACAAAAGATAAAGACGGAAACGTTTTGTTTGACGACCTTTGCCGCGGTCCACACATTGAAAACACTCGCCCAATCAAGGCTTTTAAACTTTTATCAGTTGCGGGTGCTTATTGGAGAGGGAATACTGCCAACAAAATGCTTCAAAGAATTTATGCGACAGCATTTTTGAACAAAGATGATTTAAAAGAATATATAAATATGGTTGAAGAAGCGAAAAAACGCGACCATAGAAAACTTGGCACCCAGCTTGATTTGTTCTCTGTTAGAGATGAAATCGGCGGCGGGCTTGTTCTTTGGCACCCAAATTTATACACAGTTCGCGAAGAAATTGAAAATTATTGGAGAGCAGAACACAGAAAAAGAGGCTATGTAATTGTTCAAACTCCACAACTTGCAAAATCAAAACTTTGGGAATTATCAGGGCATATTGACCACTACAAGGAAAATATGTTCTTTATTCAAAAAGAAAATGAAGAAGACGAACAATATATCGTTAAACCGATGAACTGCCCGTTCCACATTCTTATCTACCAAGCTCAAAGACATTCATACAGAGATTTGCCTTTAAGAATGGCAGAACTTGGAACAGTGTATAGAAGAGAAAAATCAGGCGCGCTTGCAGGGCTCACCCGTGTTCAAGGCTTCACCCAAGATGACGCTCACATTTTCTGTACACCTGAACAATTAGTTAGTGAAATTAATAATATTATTGATTTTGTTGCAGATACAATGGCAATTTTCAACATGACTTTTGAAGTTGAATTGTCAACTCGTCCTGAAAGTTTTGTTGGCGATATTAAAAATTGGGAAATCGCTGAAGCAGGGCTCAAGGAAGCGATGGACAAACGCAATATGAAATATGAAATCAACGAAGGCGATGGCGCGTTCTATGGTCCTAAAATTGACTTCAAAATTAAAGACGCTATTGGCAGAACTTGGCAATGCGCAACAATTCAATTAGACTTCAACCTTCCTGAAAGATTTGAAATTAAATATCAAGATAAAGATGGTCAATTGAAAACGCCTGTAATGCTTCATAGGGTTGTATTTGGCTCAATGGAACGCTTCCATGGCATTTTGATTGAACACTATGCAGGCGCATTCCCAACTTGGCTTGCGCCAACTCAAGTGGCATTAGTGCCAATTGCGGATAGGCACGTTGAAGCAACTTACGACTTTGCAGACAAATTAAAAGAAAAAGGCTTGAGAGTGTTGGTTGACGATAGGTCTGAAAGCATGAACCGCAAGATTAAAGACGCTATTAAAGACAAGAAAATTCCATACGTTCTTGTTCTTGGTGATAAAGAAATTGAAAGCGGCAAAGTTGCAATCCGCGCAAGGGGCAGAGGGCAAATTGGCGAAATGGATATTGAAGAATTTGCTCAAAAAGTGGAAAATGAAATTAAAACAAAAGGCAAAGAAATTGTAGAATAAGAGGTCAAAATGAAAAAAATATATTCTTTAATTTTAACTTTCGCAATAATTTCAATTCTTGGCGGTGCCACTTTTGCGCAAACTCAAACAAATGTTCAAGCAGTTGAAGATAATGTTCGTGCAATAGCAACAAAAGCGCCTGTTTTAAAAACGTATAACCAACCGCTTGATATCGTGGACGGCGTAGACAAATTTTTAAACAGACCTGTTCGCATTCAAGGAAAGTTTGATAAATTCACAACCCTTGGGCTTGATTATCCGCCTGCAATGCGCAAAAGCGAAGATTATATAAGCTTTATGGTTCAAAGAAATGATGTTGTTGACCACAATGTTCCTCTTTCAGAGTTAAAACTTTTTATGAAAAGGTCTTACGCGGAAAAATTTATAGAACTTGACACAGGTGATAAAATAAATATTACGGGTAAAGTGTTCTCAAATGCCTTAGGCGATGCTTGGGTTGATGTAGACACAATAGAGATAGTTGAAAAAGCCAATAAAGGTGAAGTTAAATAAATATGAAAGATGATAAATACTTGGTAATCCATGGGCATTTTTACCAACCTCCAAGGGAAAACCCATGGCTTGAAGAGATTGAACTTCAAGAAAGCGCGCAACCTTTCCACAATTGGAATGAAAGAATAGCTTCCGAATGCTATATGCCTAATTGTGTGTCAAGAATAGCGGACGATAAAGGCAAAATTCTTCAAATAATCAATAACTATGAATGTTTGAGCTTCAATTTTGGGCCAACTTTATTGTCTTGGCTTGAAAAATATAAGCCTGAAAATTATCAAAAGATTTTAGAAGCCGATAAAGTTTCTATGGAAAAATATTCAGGGCACGGAAACGCTATTGCCCAAGTGTATAATCACATGATTATGCCTCTTTCTAATGAAAAAGATAGGATAACGCAAACTATTTGGGGCATTCGAGATTTTGAATATCGTTTTGGCAGAAAGCCTGAAGGCATTTGGCTTGCAGAAACTGCCGTTGACGATATGACACTCGAAATTATCCGCAGACAAGGCATAAAATTCACAATCTTATCGCCATATCAAGCGCAATCTGTAAGAAGGCTTGAAACAAAAGATTTTGAAGATGTTAGCTGGGGTTCAATTGACCCTTCAATGCCATACCGTTATTTCTTAAAAGACGGTTCAGGCGATTATATCGACATTTTCTTCTATGATGGCGCAATTTCAAAATCGGTTGCATTTGACGAACTTTTAAAAGACGGTCAAAAATTTGTAAACCGCTTAAATGACGGCTACGTGCCGGAGCGCGGGCATGTTCAGCTTGTAAACATTGCAACTGATGGCGAAAGCTACGGCCACCACACAAAATTTGGCGATATGGCACTATCATACATATTCGCAATCAGAGCAGAAGACGCAGGCTTTAAGCTCACAAATTACGCGGAATTTTTAGAAAAATTCCCGCCAACTCATGAAGTAATAATCAAAAATAATTCTTCATGGAGTTGCTCACATGGCGTTGGGCGCTGGGAATGCGATTGCGGCTGTTCGACAGGCGGTGGCTTAGGCTGGAACCAAAAATGGAGAACTCCTTTAAGAAAAGCTCTAAATTACCTTCGCGACGAATTTATAATCTTATGCGAAATTGAAGGCAAAAACTATTTCAACAATTTTTGGGACGCAAGAAATGGCTATATTGACGTTATTTTAAATAGGTGCCCTGAAACATTGGACGCTTTCTTTGCTAAATATGAAAAGAAAAAATTAACCGCAAAAGAGCGAATTTCCGCAATAAAACTTCTTGAGCTTCAAAGGCAAGCAATGCTTATGTATACAAGCTGCGGGTGGTTTTTCTCTGAAATATCCGGCATTGAAACAGTGCAAATTATGAAATATGCTCTTATGGCGATGGATTTAGCGAAGGAATTTTCAAATACAAATTATCAAAAACAATTCCTTGCAATTTTAGAACAAGCAAAAAGCAACATTCCTGAATTTGGAACAGGAAAAGATATTTTTGAAAGATTTGTAATACCTTCAAGAATTAATTTGCAAAAAATTATTAACCATTGGGCAAATTTGAGTGTTTATGAGGGTTACGAGGAAATTTCTTCTCTATATTATTACGATTTTCAAGTTTTGAAATCTAAACTTTTGAAAAACAAAGATTTTTCAAAACTGTTCATAGGCAAATTAAAACTTACTTCTCAAATTACAACAGAGAAAGAAGAAGTGATTTTTGCTCTTCTCAGAACAAAAAATTATGAATCTTATTGCGTAAGTTCACCTCTCGGCGAAAAAGATTATAACGAAATTAAAGATAAAATCGTTGAAGCATTTAAAGATAAAGAATATACGCGCGTTTTGGATATATTTAAAAGCGATATTGATGAAACGCTCTACACTCTTAAAGATGTTTTAATTGACAAAAGAAAATCTATTCTTAAAAAATCTATTGCGAAGAAATTAACCGATATGGGAATAGCGTATGAAACGTTCTATGAAAGCTCAAAAGCAACAATAAACTACCTTATGGGCTTTGGTATGGATGTGCCGGAAGCGTTTAAAGTTAGCGCAAGGTATACGCTTGCAAGAAAATTGGTTAATGCCCTTGAAAGTACGACTGATTTCACAGACGAAGAGCGCGTTCGAGAAATTCACGCAATTAAAACCGAAGCAGATAATTTCAATATGCGCTTGAAAAATCCTAAAATCAGCGAAATAATTTCTAAAAAATTATTAAAATCACTCCAAAATTTAACTGAAAATCTTAATCAAACAACCGCGAACGAAACATTTGAACTGTTTAAAACGATTGATTTTCTTGGCGTAAATTTTGAAATTGGGCGCGCACAAAATTTATATTATGAAAATATTTATAAAAAAATGGGAATAATTCTTGACCACTTAAAAAATTCGACCTATAAAGCTCAAGATAGGCAGCTTATCCACCGCCTTCTTGACATCGGTGAATTTTTGAAAATAAACACGGAATTTTATCGTCCTTTAGTTGATAGGGCAAGTTTACCGAACAGGTAGATGGATGAAAAAGTTTTTTAAATATTTTTTGATAATTTTTCTTTTGGGCGTTTGCCTTGTTCCTTGCTATGCAAAGAAAAAGAAAGAAGAATTTAAAGATATGGTTGAAACTAAAGAGGAATGGCTTGAAAAAGCCCGCGCTGTGCCACTTGAGGCGAGAAAACCAGAAGATAAGCCGTATGAACATGATGAAAAAACATCAAAGGTTGAACCGCCACATGCTTACATAAAAAAATATAATATTCCTGCGGGCACTTGGGAGATGAACCTTTCGACAATTAAAAAAAATCACACGCAATATAGTATAAAAGTGGCTTCCCCTGATTTTAAAAAGTTCGCAATCACTTATTATTACTACATTCCAAACCAAAATCAAATGGCATCAGAGCTTTTTATAGAACCCCTGACCGGTTTCAAAACTCACACGAAAAAGTTAATTGACGCCGCCGTTATGGATAAAGATAAAGGCACAAACCTTGCAACGGGGGTTTATGAGCTTAAAGAAAATGATTTTAAAACGTTAACCATTGTGGATTGGAATGCAACTTCTGATATGGTTTTGCTTAAAGAAAAAATCGGGAGTTTTACGACAGGGATTTTTACAACAAACCCGATTATAGCTGAACGTCTAGAAAACACGACCGTGTATAAAAGATATCCACAGCTGCAAGAAGAAATTTTAAAATATAACAGAGAAATTTTAGGAATTTCTTTTAACAATTACCGCTGGAATGTTGAGGTGCTTGGCTTTAACGCGGAAGACGAAACAAAATTTATCGTAAGAGCGGTAACTTGGGATAATAAAAAAAAGAAAAAAACTTTAGGTTATTGGTCTGTTGATGTTGCCTCCGGCGAAGTCCATAGAATGAGATATGGCAAGCCTTTTGACATCAGCGCCAACGGACTTTGTTTGTTTTTTGAGTTTGATTGATGTACCCGAGGGGTAAGGAGCAAGCGACAGCTTAGCGAACACCCCGAGGGCAGAGGTTTCTTTAGTCGTTTGCGAGCTGTAGGGTGTGTATAAACGAACCTTATTTATGACAAACGCGCAGGTTGGGCATACTTGCCCAACAATCTAAGGCTGCAGAACCTAGGTTGGGCTTTCAGCCCAATAGCACTAAATAATTGACAACTCGTAGGTCAGGCAATGCCTGACGAAACAAAATCCAAGACAGTTTCAGAATCTTAAAAATTTTGAGGCATAACATGTAATGTTGAGTTTTTTAATTGGTGAAATACTTATCTTTTTATATTTGTTTTAAATTCCAAGATTTTATTCCATTTGTTGCCATATAAATCACATATTTCTTTTACAATTGGCATTCCAACATCAAAAATATTGTAAATAGCACAATGCAGCTGCAATGCTTGCGTATCGCTTACAAAATTATTATTTGCAGAATTACTTATATCATTCAAAATTTTTTCAAACTCACTGCTCAGTTGTTGCAATTGATATATATCATTTGTTAATTCATTTTTTCGCATTTAATAAAATATTCCGTTCTTATAAACAGCTGCAGCGCAGGTAGTTTGCGCCATATTGCTAGTGCCACTAGTTGTAGTAATTGCTAGTATAGCTAACAATTTAAAAATGAACAAGCGATTTTTGAACAAATTAAGTAAACATATTAAGAAATTGCGAAAAGCGCGCGGGCTAACTCAAGATGATATCGGGATAAATGGAATTTCGCGACAAATGGTGAGTTTGATTGAGTTAGCAAAAACTGACGCTACAAGCACAAAATTAAAAGTAATAGCAGATAATTTAGGTGTGAAAGTTAAAGATTTGTTTGATTTTGAATAGCTCTTAAATTGCTAGTGGTACTAATTGTGAAATTAGCTAGTAAGACTAACAATTAAAATATGAACAAAGACTATTTATTGCTTTTTGGAAAAAATTTGAAAAAAATTAGAGAGGCAAAAAAGTTGACCCAAGATGATATTGGAGTTGACGGCATTTCGCGTTCAATGATTAGTCTTTTAGAAATTGCTGCAACTGATGTTACTATAACAAAATTAAAAATAATCGCAGATAATTTAGGTGTGAAAGTTAAAGATTTGTTTGATTTTGAATAGCCGTAGGGTGCGTTTATACGCACCTTAACTGCGACAAAAATTGTAGAACGTAGGTCAGGCAATGCCTGACAAATCGTAATTTTAGCCCGTTGGTTGGGGTTTCTACCCCAACAACAAATTTTGCTGCCACATTTGTACATAAATTTAGCATTTTGTAATAAAGCATAAAAAATAGCCCACATGGGTAATATCTTTTTGTCTAATTTTATTTCACCAACGCCCGCAACTTCAAGCTTATTGTCAAAATTATCTTTATAGTATTTATTTATCCTTTCGTTTAAATTTTCGCCATTATTTGGAAATTCATTTCCGGATACATTATAAACAGGCTCACCATTAAAAATATAATCAACAGCTTCTTTTAAATCTTGAGGCAAGCTGTTATATAACTTGCTTTCGTCAATTTCTTTGTTGCCTGTTTGATAATAAACATTTAGCCTTGTTTCTTGAGTTTTTCCAGCTGTTTTTTCATCGCTTGTTCGAATGCCATAAGAAAGGCTTTTTTGTGTTGTTCGAGGGTCATATTCGGATATTTCTCCCTCAGTTCTTGAAATGTCTTGCGAAACAAACCTTCTTCCATTTTCCAACCTTTCCGAGTTTTGTGCCCAACTTTTTATAACTTCATCTGCAAATTCTTGTGTTACAAATTCCTTGGGCGTGTTTTTTTCAACATCGTCTAGCATTGCGTTTAGCTCTTCAATGCTTTGTGCATTGTCAAACTTTGTTTTTATCTCATTTAAATATTCATTTTGCGCTTGTTCAAAGTCTTGATATCTCTTATCTATTAATTGCTCAGGGTCTGTATAACCATTTTCTATAATATCAAGAGCTTGTTCGACAATGTTTGATGCGTCCGTATGGTCCGCGTCATTGTTCTCATTATACACCAATTTGGCTGCACCTGCAAAATATTCTAAATATTCAGGGCTCAATGCGTTTATTATCAGCTCATCAGAAGCATTCATTGCTAATTCGTATAGCTTTTCTCTTTGCTTTGCCTTGGCTTCGCTGTTGTTTTTTAAAATCATTTTTAAATATTTTTGATTTTTTCCCGTAACAGTTTCCAAAATTTGAAAAGCTAATCTTTCTGCGGTTTTTTGCTTTTCGCTACTTCCTTGGTTAAAATCCCCCTTAATCTCTGCGTGCACATCAGCAGTGAACACAGGCGTTTCAGCAACAACTTCATTTCCTGCTTGAAGTTTAATTTTTCCATCTTCATATTTAATATCGCTTGCTTTCAGCACCTCATCAATCAAGCAACCTCTTTTGTTCGCTTCTGCCAACACCTGATTTGCAAATAGCTTTGATGTTTGCGATACGTATTGGGCGATACGCTCTGCACTTGTGTTTTATGTTGCCCAGCAGGTATGCCCAACCTACGCGTTTGTCGCAAATTAAGTGCGTATAAACGCACCGCACAGTTTAATTATATAACCCGTCATCCTGAAAGCGTAGAAAATAAGGTAAAGACCGTAATTTTCAAGCTGTTCAGGATCCTATAAATATTGAAGCATTGCAAACAAAGTTGAGTTTTATTATCCGGTAAGATGCTGAAACCACTCCCAGAGGACCCATTTTGCGCGAAATCGACAGATTTCGGCAAAAGGAGGCAAGTTCAGCATGACAGCTTATGGTTTTTGTCAGACGGTGCCTGAGCTGCAGCCTTAGATTGTTGGGCAAGTATGCCCAACCTACACGTTTGTCGCAAATAAGGTGCGTATAAATGCACCCTACAACTAAAATAACCCAAGTTTTATTGCAGAATAAAATTTTGGAAAACGATTTTTAATTAAAAATTTCTAAAATATTACCCACATAGGCAATATCTTTTCAATTCTTTATTATCTACTATATCTTTGTAATAAACATTTAAAAAAGGAAGTGCGAAATTTAGGTATGGAAAAAATCAATAATAAAATTGCAGTATATGAGAAAAATAAAATTGTGACACTACAAACGAAAGAACAAAAAGAATTTGAACCTTATTTCACAAACAGAAAAGATATAAAATTGTTGAACAAAAGGCAATTAGAATGCTTGTCCCTTTATGCATACGGGTTGAGTAACAGCAGAATAAGTAAAGTACTCTTCATGTCAGAGAGCACAGTTAAGAAAACATTTGAAGATATGTTTAGAAAAATTGGTTAATGTGTGATTTTCTGTAAAATTACGGTATATGGGCTTGCAAAAATTATCCTAAATTTTTAATAACTTCTTCTGTAAATTCAGTGGTTTTTGCGCTGCCGCCGAGGTCTTTTGTCAAAACTTTGCCTTCTTTTAAAGTTTTATAGACTGCTTTCTGAATTTTTTTAGAAGCTTCCAATTCGCCGATGTAATTTAACATTTCGCAAGCGCAAAGCAAGAGAGCTGTTGGATTTGCAAGGTTTTGCCCCTTGATATCAGGTGCTGAACCATGCACAGGTTCAAACACTGCGCAATCCTTCCCAATATTTGCACCTTGAGCCACGCCAAGCCCGCCAATAAGCCCTGCGGTGAGGTCTGAAACGATATCGCCATATAAATTAGGAAGCACCAAAACATCGAATTTAGAAGGGTTTTGAACAAGCTGCATACATAAATTGTCAACTAAAATTTCGCCATATTCAATTTTTCCTTCATATTTTTTTGCGATATTTCTGGATGAGTCTAAAAACAAGCCATCAGACATTTTGCAAATGTTCGCTTTTGTGACTGCCACAACTTTTTTTCTATTATTTTTAATTGCATATTGAAAGGCATAATCCACAATTCGCTCTGACGCACTTCTTGTGATTAGTTTAATTCCATGGATTGTATTATCGTCAATTTTTTCTTCGAGCCCTGCGTATAAATCTTCTGTATTTTCACGCACTACAATAAGATCGACATTATCGAAAGGCGTTTTAATTCCATCAATGTTTTTGCAGGGTCTAATGTTTGCATATAAATCAAGCGCGCGGCGAAGCTCAACATTCACAGACCTGAAACCCTTGCCAATTGGAGTTGTGACAGGTGCTTTGAGTGCCACTTTGTTCTTTTTGATTGAGTCTAAAACTCTATCCGGAAGAGGTTTTCCTTCTGTTTCTATAACATCTGCACCAGCTGTTTGAATATCCCAATTAATTTCAACCCCAGCTGCTTCAATAATTTTCATCGCTGCAGCCGATATTTCAGGCCCAATTCCATCGCCTTGAATTAAAGTTATATTATGCAAAATTAAAATCTCCGTTTTTCTTAATGTGTTCAACAAGGCCGCCATCATTTAAAAGTTTAACCATTACAGGCGGAAGTGGCATAATTTTTATTTCAATATTTTTTGTTAAGTTTTTTAAAATACCTTCTTCAATATGAAGTTCAAGCTCATCGCCGGCATCAATTTTATCTGTATCACATTCAATTGCCAAAAGCCCAATGTTGATTGCGTTTCTGTAAAAAATTCTTGCGAAACTTTTTGCAAGAACAGCGCCAACGCCTGCAATTTTAATGATTTGAGGTGCATGTTCTCTTGATGAACCAAGCCCAAAATTATTGCCGGCAACCACAAAATCGCCTTTTTGCATTGTGCTTGCAAAAGTCGGATCAGCGTCTTCAAGCACATGTTTTGAAAACTCTTCTAAATTGCTTCTTAAGTGGAACAAGCGCCCAGGAGCAATATGGTCGGTTGAAATATCGTCGCCAAATTTGAATGCTTTACCTTTTTTAATTTCCATAAAATTAAGCCTCATAAACTACTTTTTGTATTATAATATAAAAATGAAAATTGGAGTTATTGGATTAGGTTTAATTGGCGGTTCTATTTTACAAGCTTTAAGCAAGAACCATGAAATGTTTGCGGTGAGCGCGTCAAGCGCCGTGGAAGCTTCGATTTATGCTAAAACTTCCACTGAATACGAAATTTTAAGCGAGTGCGATGTGGTTTTTGTTTGCCGCCCGATGAATAAAATTAATGAAACACTTTTGGCGCTAAATGGTGTTGTTTCAAAAAACACGATCGTAACTGAAATTTCATCTGTTAAAAATTTTATTTTGCATGATGGCCTGAAATATAATTTAATTTCAACACACCCTATGGCAGGAAGTGAAAAAACAGGTTTTAAAGCAGCAAACATTCACCTTTTTGAAGGTACAAAATGGGTGATGGAGCGCGAAAACGCTATCCTTGAAGAGCTTATCAAAGAAATGGGCGCAATTCCTGTTGTGTGCTCAAACAAAGAGCAAGACGAAGCTTGCGCTATGATTTCACATTTTCCACTGCTTGCTTCAATTGTACTTTTTGATATGGCACGTGACAATAAATATGCAAAACTCCTTGCAGCGAGCGGTTTTCGAGATATGACCCGCCTTGCTTCGGGTTCTCCTGAAATGAGCTTGGATTTTATGAAATATAACGCAGAAAACATTGACAAAGCTTGCGATAAGTTTATCGAAAAGTTAAATAACTTGAAAAAAATGCCTAACGATGAGAAGATGAAATTGTTTGAAGAAATTCAAAAAGAACGACTTGAGATGTATGATAATGAAGGAAAAAATACTACAATTTTATAAAGATACCCGTGAAAAAATTGAGAAAAAATGGGCAGAAACAAAGCTTATTGATAAATATATTTTGTCGCAAATGCTTGAAATTTTTATCTTAGGGCTTGTGATTTTCACTTCAATTATTTTTGCTTCAGAAACATTTACCCAGCTTTTTAAACAAATTTCAGATTACGGAATTTCTTTCAACGTGGCATTTGTTGTGGTTATTTTGAACTTGCCTCAAGTTTTTGTAACATCAATTCCGATTTCAACCTTGTTTGCAACGGTTATGACGATTAACAAATTGAGTTTAAACTCTGAAATAACTGTTTTTAAAGCTTGCGGGATAAGCGTTCCAAGAATTGCAAAGCCTGTTATGTTTTTTGCCCTTATGGCAACAATTGCGAGCCTTGCAATAAACGAAATTGTGGTGCCTGTTGCAAGCGCACAATCAAAGCAATTGGGGCTTTATTCGCTTCAGCAAAAACATGTTCCAAACGGCAAAACAAACTACACCTTAAAAGAACTTAAAGACGGCAACATCGTCAAAAGGCTTTTTTATGTTCAAGAATGTAAAGATAATGTTTTGCACAACGTTACCCTTGTCGATATGTCAAAGGGCGATACTGTGCAAATTGTTCAAACCCGCTCCGGCAGAACTTCGAAGCAAGGTTGGGTTTTTGAAAATGGCATAATTTACACATTATCTAAAGAAAATAAAACTTTGAATACAGCTGTTTTTGGCGACTCTGTTGTAAATTTTGGGCTTGATAGCGCTTCAAATTTTGTGAAAACGCGCGCGAGCCAATTTAATTTCTTCAAACTTGCGCGCTACATTAAAGAGCAAAGCAAAAACCCTGAATTTCCTGAAAAAGAATTGCTTGAATATAAAGTTGATTTGTTTGACAAAATTGCCCTTCCGCTCACAACTCTTGTGCTTGCGTTGATTGGCATTCCGCTTGCAATAACGCCCCCAAGAGTGCGCTACAACAGAGGGTTTTTATTTTCCGTGTTAATCATTTTTGCTTGTTTTGTAATAAGGGCGTTTTCGCTTAACCTTGGCGAAACAAAAGCCATTCCGCCATTTTTGGCAGCAGCACTTCCTGTTATCATAATTGGTGTTATAGGTTACATTTTATACCGCAAAAAGGCTTATCATATTTAGATTGCAGATGCCTCCACCAAATTCTCCCTTATTGCCTTCACTGCTGCTTGCACTCTGTCATCAACACAT
>CAZMZD010000006.1:0-84281 GCA_964570895.1 uncultured Gammaproteobacteria bacterium | reverse complement strand
ATTTTATTGCGGATTTAGAGAATAAAACAAAAGCAATGGCGGAGTATAGAGGGCTAAAACAAGGGGCAGAGGGGTTAAATAATGGCGTTATTTTGTTTGATAAAAACAACCCAATCCATCGCGCACAATTAAAAATTATAGAAAATACAAACCCAGCACCAGATAGTTACCATACTTGGGTAAGAAATGCGGACGATATTTATAATTTTGAAGACACATTAAAACCGCCAAATTTTGACCCTGATTTTATAGGGAATGATTTTGACCCTTCCTATTCTTGGGATATGGCACAAAAGGCAATAAGAAACGGCAAAATAGATGTATACAGCAGCTACCCGATTGCAACAGGCAATTTTGTAACTCCATCAGAAATGGAAGCATTATCATATTCGGGAAGTGGCAAAGTGTATCATAAGAAAGTTCCGTTGTCTGATGTCGCGTGGATAGACCCGACACAAGGGCAATACGCACCGCCTAAATTATCTAATATGTATGACGGCATAAGTGCGCAACCTTTGAAATATACGGGTGATTATGTTAAAATAAAGGGTGTAGAATATCCTGAGATATTTTTGCCGCCTGATGAATACGCGCCAAAATTTTCAGATATTAATACTTATGTTCATCAGAACGGGGTTGATAAATTTAAAGAAATTCTTAAAAGATATTATCCTGATTATAACTTAGAAGTTATAGTTAAAAATGGAACTCCGAGAATAATAAATTTAGAAAGATAAAAAAATGGGTGATTTGCCAAAAGAGCTATTTATTAAAACCGAAAAAGATAAAGCCTTGTTTGAAAGAGTTTATAAAATTGCCAAACGCAAAAGAAAATGGACGGATTTATTTAAAGAACAATGGGCAATATCAGTTGTTTCTAATATAAAAACTGATGAGGAGTTTGAAAAAATAAATAAATTAATAGATACAGGTATCACAAAAACCGATGTGATTTCTACTTATGCGTTTAATCTTAAATATAAAAGGCAACACCCAAAATATGTGAAACAATATATGTCTGATGTATGGGCGCTATAATTTTATTGAAGGAGAACCAATTGATGGCATATACGATTGATAGAAATAAATTTAAAACCGAGTTGGGTAAGCTTACTTATGATAGGTTGTTAAAAATTTCAGATGATACAGAGTTCCTTTTATCTGTTTTGATTGATATTCGAGGTGACGAACGAAAACAAGATTTACTTGATTGGTTAGATAAAAACCCAAAAGCAACAGAAGATGATATACTTGATTATATCGACGAAAAATATAATTAAATCATACTCGCCGCAATTTCTTTTGCGGTTCAAACAGCGGGCTTTATGCCCGCTTTTGCGTATTTATTAACTGCTTTGCACATGTTTTTATAACTTATCCCACCGGCAAAAGTGCCCGATTTTTTATGCTGCATAATAAAGGTGGTAAATCATTTTATTTCATTTTTTACTCCAATTTGTTTTATGTTAAGTATCTGAGCCCCAAAGGGCTCTTTTTTTTGCCCGATTTGCAATAAATTAAAATGATTGTATGCGCAATCCTTAAAAAGCTACATTAATTTAATTTCGCTGCCGGTGTGTTTTTCGTTTTTCTTTATGAATTTTGGTGCACGTTCTTTTGGCATTACAGCGCTATTTCTTCCATCTTTATCAAACCCGCACTGTTCATAATAAAAATTGAGCGTTTTGGGGCGGACTGCCACAACCGGAACATGAAACTCTTTTTTGCGCGCGTTCGCTTCTTTAACCATAAAAGCAAGCATTGTTTCACCAATATATTTTGTGTTTCTTATGGGGTTATATGTTGAAAGCCGTGGCGCGGTTTCGATGTAGCTTAAATTCACTTTATTCCCTTTCGGGTAAGTTTTTGAAACGCAAAGGGTGTCGCCGTCTTTGTTTTGCATAACGTAATGATTGGCTTTTTTGTAATCAAGATAATAAGAGCCCAAAATATTTGATAAATAAAACTCGTTTTCCCAATCTTCGCTTCTTTTCGCATTGCTTAAAATTGAACCATCATCACTTTTATCAAGCAAAAAAATGTCTACAGGCTCATTTTTATTGTTTTCTTTAATCGTTGCGCTCGCAACAAGCCGCTTTTGAAAACTAATCAAATTTATGTTTGAAATTCTCATATTCAGATAAAAATCAAATAAAAAATTTTTTGCCAAAATTCGATTATTTGCTGTTAATTTTGGCTGTATAATTGTCGTCTATATTTAAAACATCGCCCCGCTTTGCAAATTTTGAAAAACATTCGCTGATTATTAAATAAAATCAGGTCGAGTTGGGCAAAATCGGGCATTATTTGCAAAATTACGAAACTTTTATATTAATATCGATTAATTCTTTCAATTCGATGTTTAATTTTTGCGCAATGAGGTAAAGGCAATATACGGAAGCACATCTGGTTCCTTGCTCAAGGGCGGTGATGTAGGTTCTATCTGCGCCAATGTTAAATGCCAAAGCTTCTTGAGAGATGTTATTTTTTGTGCGGTAAAACTTTATCGCGGCGCCGATTTTTTTGGCTATTTTTCTTTTTAATTTTTCGTCTTTTTGCATAATTTTATTATGCTTTATCAACTTATAGTTATCTACCTACTATTAGTCACTTATGAAAATCGTCTAAATGATTGTTTGCGCTGAAAAAATATAATGTAACATGTGACTATTAGTCAACATAAAGAGAGCGGAATAATTGGTAGATAATGGCAAATGATAACTTAAAGCAAGCGAAAAAAGCCAAAAATGATGAATTTTACACTCAATGGTGCGATATTGAAAAAGAAATTATGGCATACATTGACTATAACCCCGATGTTTTTCGAGATAAAACAATTTTGCTCCCTTGTGATGACCCTGAATGGAGTAATTTTACAAAGTTTTTTGCGCAAAATTTCGAAGTTTTTGGCTTAAAAAAATTAATAAGCACAAGTTATGCCTACGAAAGTAAAAACATTAAGCAATATTATCAGCCAACAATTTTTGAGCAAAACAGCCCTCATTTTGATATTGATAAAACTAAAATTAAAGGCAAAATATTTACCCTAGACCACGACACGAACCAAAACGGCGTGATTGATATTGACGATTTAGAGTGGCGATATTTAGAAGGTGACGGCGATTTTAGAAGTGACGAAGTGAAAAAATTGCGCGACGAAGCGGATATTATAATAACCAACCCGCCATTTTCTTTGTTTAGAGAGTTTTTGGCTTGGATATTTGAAGCAGAGAAAAAGTTTATGATTATTGGCAATAAAAATTGTATTACGTATAAAGAAACTTTCTCAAAAATAAAAGAAAATGAAATGTGGGTTGGAAAAACCCCAATGGGTGTTGATTTATTGTTTGAAGTGCCAAATGAAAATGAATATTTAGAGAACAAAAAACTAGGAAGCGGATACAGAATAATTAATGATAAACTGTTGGCACGAAGTCAGTCTGTATGGTTTACAAATTTAGAACACGGAAAGCGCCATCAAAATTTGCGTTTGATGACAATGTCTGACAATATAAAACACAGCAAACACAAAGAGCTTAAGGGTTTGTATTACCAAAATTATGAAAACTATAACGCAATTGAAGTTCCGTATACAGATTCAATTCCGGACGATTACGAAGGTGTTATGGGTGTCCCGATAAGTTTTCTAGATAAATATTGCCCTGAACAATTTGAAATTATTGATTTAGGAATAGTTGGAAGTTGTGAATTTACAAATAATCGAAAAATGGAGATTTTAGACAAGAACGGGAATGCGACGGGAAAATATACCTATAATGCAAAAGGAACTCTATACCGCAAATTTGACAAAAACAAAGACACAACTCCTGCATTTAGAGATGTGGAAAATGGTGAATTGTATTCAAGTATATATGCGCGCGTATTAATCAAAAAGAGGTAACCAATGAAAACAGAACTGCACACTGAATGGAGCGTGGAAGATATTTGCAAAGGGTTTGTTTACAGCGAACTTGAAGGCAAAGGCTTGTTCGGAATGAATGGCAAATTGACCATTCAGCCTGAATATCAGCGCAACTATATTTATGCAGACGGCAAAAAAGATGTCGCGGTGATTGAATCAATATTAAAAGGCTATCCGATTGGTTTAATTTATTTTAACAAGCGAGAAGATGGGCAGCTTGAAGTGTTAGACGGGCAACAGCGAATTACAAGCCTAGGGCGTTTTTTGACGAGCAAATTTGCAATTAAGCAAGACGGAATGGAACAATATTTTAGGGGGCTTGCAAAAGATAAACAAGAGAAAATTTTAAATGCGCGCTTGTTGATTTATGTTTGCGAAGGAGCAGAAAGCGAAATTAAAGAATGGTTTAAAACAATTAACATTGTTGGTGTTCCGCTTAATCATCAAGAAATTTTAAACGCAATTTATTCGGGAACTTTTGTCACTCTTGCAAAAGAAGAATTTAGCAACTCTCAAAATAATAACATCAACAAATGGAACTCATACATTACGGGCACGGTTAATCGTCAAGAATATTTAGAATGTGCGCTAAATTGGGTGAGCAAAGGTAATATTGAAAATTATATGTCCTCTCATAGGCACGATGATAACATTAATGAATTAAAAAAATATTTTAACTCTGTTATTGATTGGGTGGACGGATTGTTTGATGAAGTGTATTCAGAGATGAAAAGCGTTGATTGGGGTAAATTGTATGAAACTTATCATAAACTGCCATACAACCCTAAAGAAATAAATGAAAAAGTGGCAGAGCTTTACGCGGATGAATATGTTAAAAGTAAAAAAGGTATATTTGAATATGTTTTAGGTGGTTCGTTGGATAGCAAATTGCTTGAAGTCCGCATATTTGAAGAGCGTGACAAAAAGACTGTATACGCCCGCCAAACGCAAGAAGCACGTGAAAAAGGTGTTTCAAATTGCCCCCTGTGCGCTCTTGGAAGCGATAATAATAAAACAAGAATATGGCAATTAAAAGAAATGGACGCAGACCACGTGACAGCTTGGAGCAAAGGCGGTGCGACGGATATTTCAAACTGCCAAATGCTATGCAAAACACACAACAGGGCAAAAGGGAATAAATAATCGTATCACTTAGTGCGCGGATATGCTATAATTTGCGCAATAAGCCTTGTATTCCTATATTTGCATTAAAAAAGAGTGCAAGCGCACTCTGAATTTATTAATGGTGGAGATGGCGAGAATCGAACTCGCGTCCAAAATGAAGACAAGCAAGCCTCTACGAGCGTATATGTTTATTAATCTCAATTCATCAAGGGAAACATCAAAAACCTAAGACAAATCAAAGCATTTTATAAAGGAAATGCTAAACCCTGAGAGAGTTCTTGACGCACATAACTCTCATTTGCGCGCTGTATTTGCAAAATTGACCTGATTAACCTGCAAATTCGGCTAACCAAGTGGCTGAGCTTAATCCTAAGCAGCTCTTAGAGCACGTCTTGAGAAAGCATTTTCAGCATTTACAACGTTGTTAGCGTTTATTTTTTTCGACTGTTGGTAACGCAGAACATCACCTGCGGCTCGCAACCTGATTGACAAACACCCTGTCAAATCCAAAACATCCCCATATTCAATTCTCAATGTACACATTCAGTATAACACAATATTTTTTAATTTCCACCGCGTTCGCTTCGCTTGAAGGGCTTTAACCCTGCGCCACACCTCATTTTTCAGTTGAAATTTTTAAAGCGTCAAACTTTGCTTGCATTGTTGGGTTATTTTTCGTTAATTTTTTTATTGTCAAATCTTCCGCTTTATCGTTTGCAAGGCGCAGGTTTCTGTCTGATTGAAGAAGTGCCTCTTTTGTTTTTTGAAGATGGTCGATAGATTTATCAATTTCCGCAATGGCTGTTTGAAATTTCTCGCTTGCACGTTTATAATTTGTTGAAAATTTTTCTTTAAAATCATTCATTGCGGCTTCAAAGTTTGATACGTCAATGTTTTGCGCTTTCATTAGCGCAAGCTCTTTTCTGTAATTTAGCGAATGACGAGTGGCATTTCTTAGCATTGTTATCATCGGGATAAAAAACTGCGGTCTTATAACATACATTTTTTCATAGCGATAAGAAACATCTGCAATTCCTGCGTTATAAAAATCGCTGTCTTGCTCAAGAAGTGACACAAGCACGGCATATTCACAATTTTTTTGTTTGCGGTCTTTATCGAGTTCTTTAAAGAAATCTTCGTTTTTCTTTTTTGTAGAAGTCGTGTCAGCTTCATTTTTCATCTCAAACATTATAGAAAGATACTCTGTCCCTTCTTCGTCATAATCCCTAAAGATATAATCCCCCTTGCTGCCTGATTTTGCATCGTTGTCTTTTTCAAAATATGACCCGCCAAACGCCGTTGCGCGAAGCTGGTTAAAAGAAGTTTCGCAGTGTTGCTCCAAAGTTTCGCCCAGCATTTTGGTTGAAAGCCTTGCTTTAAAATCTTTGTAACGTTCAATTTCTTCATCTTTAAAGCGAAGTTGTGCTTCATATTGTTCTTTTATCGATTTTTCGCGGAGTTGGCATTCTTTTTCAGCGAGCGCGCTTTCTGCTCTTAATTTAGAAATGTCTACTTCTTTTTCTGAAATTTTGTCATTCATTTTGCTCACAAGCTTATTTATTTCAAGCTCTTTATCTTTATCGTAAGCTGAAAGTTTATTTTTAAGCTCTGAAATTTCTTTATCTTTTTCAAGTTCAGTTTCTCTAATCGCAGATTTTTTAGACGTTTGTTCTTCTGAAATTTTTGTTTTTAATTCTAAAATTTCAGTCTCTTTTTTGGCTAATTTTTCTTGAAACCATTTTTCTGCTTCAAGTTTAGCTAAGTTCACCGCGTTATCTTTTTCTATTTCAAATTGTTCAGAGCGGCTTTGAATTTCTTTTGTAAATTCTTTGTCCCTAACTTGTTTCACAATTGCAGAATAACCTGATTCATCAACTTGAAAAACCTCTCCGCATTTTGGGCATTTTATCTCTTGCATATAAATCTCCTTTTTGTGGTTTTATTTTATTATATAAGGCTATTGCGTCAAATATGGGCTTATTCTTAATTCTGCAATGCATAACACCTAGTATAACATAATATCTGTTCAACTTTTATTTTACCCGATTGGGTAATTTTTCAAAACTTTTTATTGGGTTATTGTAAATTTTAGATAGTTTAGATTAAGAAGGTATTTTATGGGGAAAGAGAAAATTTTGATTTTTGATGTTTATCAAGCAAACATCGATATTTTAACTGCTATTTTGGAACAGTTTGATTTTAAAATATCGGCAACTGTGAACAAAGAATGCTTTTTTGAAATGCTCAAAACAAAAAAGTTTGATTTAATTTTATATGGTATTTCGCAAAATGAAGCGCAAGATGAAATTAAAACTTTAAAAAATAAAACGAGTGGAGGCATAAATGCGGATAGTTTATTTATTTTAACATCAGATTTTAAATTAAAAAATGATGATTTAAAAACTTTTGAGCACAATGTTTTGGCCTATATCCAAAAACCGTTTAATATTGAGCTTATTAAAACTATAATGCGAATTTTTACTCGTATGAACAGCATTAAAGAGTTTTCAATAAAAAATTTTTACGAGGCGCTTGCAGATTTTGTGCACGATTTGAAAACCCCGCTTGTTGCAAGAGATTATGCCTCTAAAATGCTACTGGATGATGTTCTTTGTTTGAGTGATTCGCAAAGAGAAGTGCTAAATGAATTACATCTTTCGACGAAATATTTGCTTGCGCTCACAAACAATTTCTTGGCGAAATATAAATATGAAAATTCAAAAATTGTGCTTTCAAAATCTTTAAGGGATATTGTTCTTGATTTGCGCGAAGTGCTTTTTGAAATTAAATATTATGCAAAAAGCAGAGCCTGCGAAGTTCTGTTTGAGGCGCCGGACGAGTGTTTTGTGCGCTATGATGAAATTGGAATAAAGCGGATTTTTTATAATTTGCTAATAAATGCGATAAAATATAGCCCGAAAAATTCTGAGATTAAAGTTATTTTAGCGCAGAATGATGGAAAATTGACATTAAAAGTTGAAAATTATACAGAAGAGATAGAGCATACAAAATTTAAAAACATATTCAAAAAATTTGCTTCGTGTGAAAAAAACTGCGATAAGGCAAGCTGCGGGATTGGGCTTGCGATATCTAAAAAAATAGCCAAAATGCATAAAGGCGATATAACGGCAAAAATTGAAAAAATGCCTGATTGCACAGGAGGGAAGCTTAATAAAATAATTTTTGAGATGAATTTGCCAAGCGGAAAAAAATCTGAAAAAATGCTGGAGCTTTCTTAATTTAAACATTCGACCAACAAAATTTGTCAAAAAATATTCTTTTGCATATTATACGAACATAAATCTTACAAGGATGTTTTATGAACATATTTAAAAAAATATTTTGCAGAACTTATCAATTTGCTTTTAAATTGGCGCTTCCGATTTTGCCTTACAGAAAGCCGATTTTGCTCGAAAGAAATGAAGAAGTTGCGAGGATATTGAGAGAAAAGAAGGTTGATAATGTTTTAATTGTGACAGACGAGGCGCTTATAAATCTTGGCATTGCGGAAGATTTGCTTTGCGTTTTGAAAAATAATCAAATAAAATTTTCAATTTACGATAAAACGAAAGCAAACCCGACTTTTGAAAATGTTAGCGAAGCGGTTTTGCAATATAAAGAAAATAAATGCGCTGCAATAATTGGCTTTGGCGGCGGTTCTTCAATTGACTGCGGTAAGGCTGTTGGCGCGTGCATTGCCCGCCCTGGTAAAAGAGTTGAAGATATGAAGGGCAAATTTCCTGTTATGAGAAAAATTCCTTTGTATATTGCAATTCCAACAACCGCAGGAACAGGAAGTGAAACAACACTCACGGCTGTTATCACAAATTCTGAAACAAAAGAAAAAGTCCCAATGAATGATTTTTTTATAATTCCAAAATATGCACTCTTAGACCCTAAAGTTACTGTCAAACTTCCAAAGCATTTAACTGCAACAACGGGTTTTGACGCTTTGGTTCACGCACTTGAAGCGTATATTGGAAACACAACAAATACTGAAACTCGCGAATATTCCAAAAAAGCAACAAAGCTAATTTTTGAAAATCTGCAAGAGGCATATAATAACCCTGAAAATTTAGAAGCAAGAAAAAATATGCTCTACGCTTCATATCTTGCAGGCAACGCGTTTTCACGTTCTTATGTCGGCTATGTTCACGCCCTTTCGCATGCGGTAAGCGGGAAATATGGCACCCCCCATGGGCTTACAAATTCCGTGTTTTTCTTGCCGGTGCTTAAAAAATATGGCGCAAAAATATACAAAAAATTATATGAAATTGGCGTTTTCGCAGGGCTCTGCGAAAGCTCTGAAACATACGAGCAAGGCGCAAAAAAAGTTTTAAGTGCAATAAAAAAATTAAAACGTGATTTGAATATTCAAGACTTTTTGCCTGAAATTAAAGAAGAAGATATAGGGCAGTTGGCAAAATTAGCCTCGAGCGAAGCTAACCCGCTTTATCCTGTTCCTGTTTTGATGGATAATATTGAATTAGAAGATTTTTGCTATGAAGTCATGGGAGAATTTCATGAAAGAACAAGAAATAAAAAACATTATAGAAAAACAAAGGGCTTATTATTTAACAGGCGAAACGCAGCAAATGCGCCACAGGAAAGGTGCCCTTGCGAAATTAAAAAATAGCATTATAAAAAATTCAGAATTGATAACAAATGCGCTTCAGGAAGATTTAGGGAAAAGCGCAACCGAAGGTTTTTTGGCAGAAGTGAGTTTAACTTTGTCTGAAATTTCTCACATGCAAAAAAATCTTAAAAACTATATGAAAGATAGAACAGTGAAAACAGGGCTTGCAAACTTTGTGGCGCACAGTTTTATCAAAAAATCTCCCTATGGCACAGTTCTTATCATCAGCCCTTGGAATTACCCGTTTTTGCTTGCGATAGAGCCTTTGGTTGATGCGATTGCAGCCGGCAACACGGTTGTTTTGAAGCCAAGTGCGTATTCGCCTTCGACAAGCAAAATAATTAAAAAAATTATCTCTGAAACTTTTGACGAGCGCGAGGTTGCAGTGATTGAAGGCGGAAGAGAAGAAAATGCTTGTTTGCTGGAGCAAAAATTTGATTATATTTTCTTTACAGGGAGCAAAGCAGTTGGGCAAAAAGTGCTTGAGGCTGCCTCAAAACACATAACTCCTGTAACTTTAGAGCTTGGCGGGAAAAGCCCGTGTATTGTTGAGAAAACGGCAAATATTGCGCTTAGCGCAAAAAGAATAGTTTTTGGTAAATTTTTAAATTGCGGGCAGACTTGTGTTGCGCCGGATTACATATTTTGCGATAAATTGGTTAAAGAAAAACTTATTGAAGAGCTGAAAAAACAAATAAAACTGCAATTTGGCGAAAATCCTATTCAAAACAAAGATTATGGGAAAATAATAAATAAAAAGCATTTTTCAAGGCTTTTAGGATTGGTCGATTTTGAAAAAGTGGCACATGGCGGAAGGTTTGATGAAAACGTTCTAAAAATTGAGCCTACAATTATGGATAATGTCACTTGTGAAGATAAAATTATGCAAGAAGAAATTTTTGGTCCAATTCTTCCGATTTTAACTTATGATACGATTGATGACACTATATTAAAAATAAATTCCGGTGAAAAACCGCTTGCGTTTTATATTTTCTCTGAAAACAAAGCGCTTATTAATAAAATTTTAACTGAATGCCAATTTGGCGGCGGCTGCGTGAACGATGTTATAATGCACCTTGTTTCTTCTGATATGCCGTTTGGCGGAGTTGGCGAAAGCGGGATGGGGATGTATCATGGCAAATATGGTTTCGATACTTTCTCTCACAAAAAAAGTATAGTCGATAAAAAGACTTTTATTGATTTAAATTTAAGATACCAGCCATACACAAAATTAAAAACATTTTTCTTGAAGATGTTTTTAAAATAATGAATTAAAGTCTGAAATTGCAAAAAGTGGCTTCGATAAAGTTCCATGTTGACAAATGCCCCGTAAATATGTACTCTAAAGGTACTTAGTGTTAGGAGCAAAATATGCAAAACAATGTTGGTTATAATACGGTCGAAGATAATATGTCCGGAATGGGGAAAGAGGCTTTTGTTCCCGAAGAAATTGCAGCAAAATTCAATTGGGGCGCATTTCTTTGGACTTTTATCTGGGGGCTTGCGCATAAACAACCTATTACACTTCTTTGCATTGTTGTTTGCTTTGTGCCGGTTATAGGTCCTTTAGCTAGTTTAGCGTTAGCAATATGGATTGGAACCAAAGGAAATGCTTGGGCATGGCAAGCGAAAAGATATGCAAGCATTGAAGATTTTGAAAAAAGACAAAAAAAATGGGTATTTGCTTATTTTGCAATTATTGCACTTTATGTAATATTGGGCATAACATTTGCGGCGAAAATGTTTCTTCCTATGTTGAAAACGTCATCAGAGTCTAAATGTTTTATAAATATGGAAAAAGTTTATAATACATTGAAATATGAATATAATGCAAAAACAGCGCGCGGGCGCGAATTGCCAAGTTATAATTCTCAAGAATTGGCTAATTTTTTTGTGGATGGCAGCAAAGAATTTAAAACAATAAAAGGGCGCACCGCATTAATGTCCGGCTATGATTCTGATGATATAATACTTACATTTAATGCCGGAGATTGCAAAAAGAACAAATGCGCAGTTTATGTCGATATTAACGGCGTGAAAGGCCCTAACAAATATTGGAAAGCGGGCGATAAAGAACTTAGCGACAGATATGTTTATCGCATTAAATATCTGGGCGATAATTCATACGAAATTACGCCGCCTGAAGCCTTTGAATTGCAGGGCGAGTTAGGCGGTTTTAGCAAATTCTAAGTTTTGTATCTTTATCGAAGAAATGAAGCTTAGAAATTGGCACATAAAAACTTGTGTTTTGTCCAATTTCAGTGTCAATTGGCGCTTTTGCCGAACATTTTTTTGAATTAATTTCAAAGTATGCGATTTTATATGAACCGAGCGATTCTGCAAAATCCACAGTTACGTCTAATTTTATTGAGCTTTCGTTTGGTTTTGTAAACTCAACATCATCTGCCCTAAAGCCAAGCAGGAATTCGTTTTTAGAAACATTGAGCGCGCTTATATCAAAATCTTTTTCAATTCTTGTCCCTTCAATAAATATTTCAGAGTCATTCATTTCTGTTTCTAATATATTCATCCCAAGGTTGCCCATAAAAGTTGCAGTAAAGACATTGTTTGGCTTTTCATACACATTTTGCGGGGTGTCCATTTGCTGGATTTTTCCTTCGTTTAAAACAACAACCCTATCGCCCATGCTAAGAGCCTCGATTTGGTCATGGGTTACATAAACACAAGTTACTTGAAGTTTTTTTTGAAGTTTTTTAATTTCTGAGCGCATTTGAACACGCAATTTTGCGTCTAAATTACTCAAAGGCTCATCCATTAAGAAAACTTTTGGTTCGCGCACAATAGCGCGCCCGAGAGCCACTCTTTGCCTTTGTCCGCCGGATAATTCTTTAGGTTTGCGCTCTAAAAGTTCATCAAGTCCTAAAATTTTAGACGCTTCACGAACTTTTTTGTCTATTTCATCTTTTTTATATTTTTTGACTTTCAAACTAAACGCAATATTTTCATAAACCGTAAGGTGTGGATATAGCGCGTAACTTTGGAAAACAAACGCAATATCCCTATCTTTAGGTTCAATTTTATTCATCAATTTGTCATCAAAATATAAGTCCCCTGTATCTTGAACTTCAAGCCCTGAAATAATTCGGAGGAGGGTGGATTTTCCGCACCCTGAAGGCCCTACTAGCACGCAAAACTCTTTGTCTTTAATATCAAGAGAAATGTCTTTTAAAACTTCTTTTTCTTCAAATCTTTTTGAAATATTTTGTATTTTGATTTTCGCCATATTTTCCTAAAAATTTGTTGGGAATAAAATTGTTGTTTTGTTTCCGCAGATTTTTTGCGGTTCCACAATCATTTTCCCGCCAACGTATTCAATATATTTTAACAATGTCGGATAAACAAAGCTAATTCCAAGCGCACTTTTTTTGTCTGTTTGCTCGATTGCGTAAGGGTTATAAATCTCTTGTAATTCGTGAGATGAAATGACAGGGGCAGAGTCGCTAAATTCAATAGCGATAAACTTTTTCATGTTTTCTTCATCTTCTTTATCTAGCCCCACTTTTTCTAAAAGTTCAGCGTCAGGGTTTTTCACAATTATATCAATTCCGCCGACGTCAGTTTTGCGCCAAACAAGGTTTAACATGTCATTTATAATTTCTTGAATAATAGTCGGGTCTTGGAAGCAATGGCGCGACATTACAGGGCGAGCTTCAAAATTGATTTTCAAAGATTTTTTTTCGTATAATTCTTCGCCGCGCTTAACTTCTTGAGTGATTAAATTTACAGCGTCAAAATTTCTTGGCTCAAAGCGAATTAATTTCGACTCTAATTTAAAATAGTTTAAAATTTTGCCAAGCCCATAATTTAAATCTGAAATATTTTTCAAAATAATTTGTGAATATTTTTGTTGTCTTTCGTTTAAATCTCCGCCAAGCCCTTCTGAAAGCGCTTTTGCGAAGCCTTCAATTGAGGTGATTGGAGTTAAAATATCATCTGAAACATTTGCAAAAAATTTGTTTTTATCTGAAACAAGACTTTCAATTTCGCTGTAGCCTTCTTTTAAATTCGCTTTTTCTTGATATTTTTGAGTCACTTCGCGAAATGCAACATAGACTTTATCCGATTTTTTCTTTTGACTTGCGCTAAGTTCTAAATAAATTTCTTTTCCGCCATCTAAAATTGATTTAACTTGCACGGTTTTATCGCTGTTTACGATATTGTTCAAAACAACGCTTCCGCCTTCAATAAACTTAGAAAAAAACTTCCCTTTAACATCTTTTTTTTCGCAATTTAAAATTTTAAGCCCTTTGGGGTTTATATCTAAAATTTTGCCTTCGTGCGAAATGATAAATATCCCATCAGGATACAATGAAAAAAATTTATTTGATTTGTAAAATGAAAAAAGACCCATATCTCACCTAATATTTTCTTATAAATTTTACCATGGAAAATCAATTTTTAAAAAAGAAATAAAAAAATACCCCCTTTTTGAGGAGGTATTTTTTGTTTAGTTAATAAATTAACCAATATATTCTTTAATTTCAGAAGCAACGTTTTTAGAGTCAATTTTAATCCCTGGCCCCATTGTTGTTGCAACATATAAAGATTTAATGTACGTACCTTTTGCAGCAGATGGTTTTGCTTTGATAATAGCATCAGCCAAAGTTGAAAAGTTTTTCATTAAGTCTTCTTTAGCAAAGCCGATTTTGCCGAATGGGCAGTGAATCATACCTTGTTTGTCTGCTCTGAATTCAACTTTACCTGCTTTAGCGTCTTTAACTGCTTGAGCTACGTTTGGAGTAACAGTGCCTGTTTTCGGGTTAGGCATTAAGCCTTTAGGCCCCAAAACTCTACCGATTTTACCAAGAGCAGCCATCATATCAGGTGTTGCGATTAAAGTATCAAATTCAAACCAACCGCCTTGAATTTTGTCGATAATTTCTTCAGAACCTGCGTAATCTGCGCCAGCGTCAAGCGCTTGTTGTACTTTTTCACCTTTAGCAACAACGCAAACTCTAACAGTTTTACCAAGGCCGGCCGGTAACACTGTGGTTGATCTGATTTGTTGGTCAGCGTGTTTAACTTCAATACCTAATCTGAAGTGGCATTCAAGAGTTTCATCAAATTTAGAAACTTCTTTTGCAACTTCTTGCAATTTTTCAATTGCTGCAAGAGCTGATGTAGGTTGTTCAAAACCTTCCATTAGCTCATTTATTTTTTGTTGTTTTTTTGTTAATTTTTTCATTTTTTATATCCCTTTCGTGGTCATAACGGCGAAATCGCCTGCCAACTTATTCCTCAACAGTAACGCCCATTGAACGCGCTGTTCCTTTAATCATTTCAACAGCCGCTTCAACTGTAGTTGCATTCAAATCGTCTTTTTTAATTTTCGCAATTTCTTCAAGTTGCGCACGAGTAATAGAACCAACTTTTGTTTTGTTTGGTGTAGCACTGCCTTTTGGAAGGTTTAATGCTTTTTTAATCAAAACAGATGCTGGTGGTGATTTTGTTACGAATGAAAAACTTCTGTCTTCGTAAACATCGATAACAACAGGAATAATGTATCCTGCTTGTGATGCAGTTCTTTCATTGAACTGTTTGCAGAAATCCATGATGTTTACACCTTTTTGACCCAAGGCTGGACCAACCGGTGGTGATGGATTTGCTTTTCCGGCTTCAATTTGCAATTTAATTTTGCCAGTGACTTTCTTTTTTGGTGCCATTTTATTTTCCTTTCTGTGGTACTAGCGGGACTAACCCTTCCACTTATACTTTTTGTATTTGTTTATATTCTAATTCAACCGGAGTTTCACGACCAAAGATTGAAACAGTTGCACGAAGTTTTGCTTTGTCTGGGTAAACTTCTGTAATTTCCCCAATAAAGTCTGCAAATGGACCAGAGGAGATTTTAACTTGGTCGCCAACTTTGACATCGAGTTCGATTTTTTGAACCGTGCCGGTTGATCTTTGAATAATCTTTTTAATTTCGCTTTCTTTTGCAGGAATTGGTTTTTTAGATGAGCCAACAAATTTTGTAACCCCTGCAGTGTGGCGAACAACATACCATGTTTCTTCTGTCATAATCATTTCAACAAGAACATAGCCTGGGAATATTTTTTCTTCCTTTTCAGTTTTCTTTCCGGCTTTCACTTGAGTGATTGTTTTTTGCGGAACTTCAACTCTGAAAATTTTATCCGCCATATCCATATATTCGATACGTTTTTCAAGATTTGTTTTAACTTTGTTTTCATATCCTGAATAAACATGCACGATATACCAATGTTTTCTAGGTGTGCTATCAACTTTAACAGGAGCTTTTTCTTCAACTTTCACTTCTGTTTCTTCAGCAGCAACAGTTTCTTCTTCATTAACTTCTGTCACTTCTTCCACTTGATTTTCAAGTTCATCCATTGATTTAACAACAACTTTTGATGATTTTCTTGCCATTACTTTTCCCTTTTTATTGAGGTATAAGACCTAAAATACCTTTAAATATCAAATCCACAATGTATGTGAACAATGTGAAGAAAACAACAACGATAAACACGATAATCGTTTCGCTCACAATTTGAGGTTTTTGTGGCCAAGAAATTTTACCCCATTCCGCCTTCACGCCTTTGAAGTAATTTTTTAGACTATCTTGTAATGACACTTTGTTTTCTTTTTGATTTGACATTCAAGTTACCTTTTCTTTAAAAATCGCGCCCTGGAGGACTCGAACCCACGACATCCGGTTTTGGAGACCGACGTTCTACCAACTGAACTAAGGACGCAATTCCTTAATTGATAAAACTATTTTGTTTCTTTGTGAACTGTATGAGCATTGCATCTTGGGCAATATTTTTTAAGTTCCATACGTTCTTTTAAAGTTTTTTTGTTTTTTGTGGTTGTGTAATTACGTTCTTTGCAGTTTTCACAAGCAAGTACAACCATTCTGTCATTTTTACCTTTTATTCCCATTTTTCGCTCCTTTTGGGGTTTAGTTAATTTTTGTTTTAAAAAACGGGCTTCATTCACCCGTTATTTTTTATCACATATACAAATATCATACCAAGAATAATTTAATATGCAAGAAAAAACATGCCATTTCGCCATTTTTAGTTAAGTTATCTTAAGAATTTGCACTTGGCATAAAAAAAAGCCGCAAACTGCGGCTACTAGACTTGGGGAGGAGGTTTTAATGCAAAGCATTTAGCTTTACATGTTATCAATCGGCATTTTTTGAAATAAATTTAAGAAAAAAAATAAAACTAATCTAAAAGTATTATTTTTGAAAAAAAGCTTTGACAATTTGGTAAAATAATAAATATGAAAAAATTATTAGCTTTATTAATTATATTTTTTGTAGGCACTTCAATTTGTTTTGCAACAGGGCAAAAAAAGAAGGGCTCAGTTGTCAGAATGGAAATTGAAACAAAAGACGGCTTTGTTCTTGTTGGGGATTTTTATCCTTCAAAAGTGCGCGATAAAAAAATGCCTCTTGTCTTTATGCTGCATTCAGTAAACGGTAAATCTGCCGATTGGGGCGATTTGCCTGCAAAAATTGCAAAAGAAGGCAATAACGTTTTTGCTCTTGATATGAGAGGGCATGGAAGAAGCGTTTATAATGTTAATTTCAGATATGTTTCAAGAAGTTATTTAAAGCCTAAGATGTGGCTTAAGTTCCCGAATGATACGCTTGAAGTAATTAACTTCTTGAAAGAACACTATTCAATGGTAGACTATAAGCACATAATTTTTGTGGGTGCTGATTTAGGTGCTAACACGGCAATTTTAGCCGGCAAAAACTTAAAACCGGAACCGGATAAAATGGTTTTAATTTCGCCAACTCAAAAATTTAAAGGCTTAAACACCCCGCTTGTAATTTCAGAATATCAAAAGACAAAATTCCTTTTGATTGCAACTGAAACGGATAAATATTTCTTATTCCAAGCGAAAACTCTGCAAAAATTTATTCAAACCCAATCGTCCCTAAAGGTTTATCCTAAGGGCGGTGCAGGCACATTGCTGCTTAAACAATCAAAAGAAATTTCAGATGATATCGTGAAATTTATTTATGAAAACTAAGTTTAGATGAATTTTTTAACAGCTTCTTCAGGTGTTAAAAGTTCAGCTTCTTTGCCTGTTCTTTTTTTGAATTCAACTTTGCCTTCTGCGATTGATTTTCCTACAACAATTTTGTATGGGAAGCCAATAAGGTCAGCGTCTTTGAATTTAACACCTGCGCGCTCATCTCTGTCATCAATCACAACTTCAACTCCTGCTGCAAGCAATTTTTCATAAATTTCAGTTGCAGTTTTCATTTGAAGTTCGTCTTGAGTGTTTACAGGAATAACAATCACTTTATATGGTGCAATTGCTTCAGGCCAGATGATACCAAAATCATCGTGGAATTTTTCAATTGCGGCAGACACAACGCGCGTCACGCCAATGCCGTAGCAGCCCATAATATAAGGTTTCAATTCGCCATTTTCGTTTGTATATTGCGCATTCATTGAAGCTGAATATTTTGTTCCTAATTGGAAAATGTTACCTACTTCAATCCCTCTTGTAACATCCAGCGGTTCGCCGCAGATTGGGCATTTTTCGCCTTTTTTAACAAGTGAAATGTCCACAAATTCAGGCATTTCTTTGAAATTGTAGCCTACAATGTGTTTTTCAGGTTCATTTGCGCCTATTATAAAGTTTTTCATTTTGGAAGCTGATGTGTCAAACACAACTTTAATTTTGTCTTGAAGTCCGACAAAGCTTAAATATCCTGCTTCAGAGCCTGTGATTTCAGCGGCTTCAAGAGCAGTTGCAGGGCGAATTTCAATTCCTTCGCAAGCATTTAAAAGTTTTGTTTCTTCGACTTCTTTATCCCCTCTAATCATTGCCATCACAGGTTTTGAGTCCACAATATAAAGAACGGATTTTAATATGCAGTTTGTGTCAACATTGAAAAATTTTGCAACATCTTCAATGGTTTTTGTGTTTGGCGTGTCAACGGTTTTTTCTTCTGTAAAACCGCCGTCTGTTTCTTCAACATTTAATTTTGAAGTTGCGTGATTTGAGTTTGCGCTATAATCGCATTTTGTGCAGTAAAATACATCATTTTCGCCGACTTCTGTGTCTGTGAGCACCATAAATTCATGGCTTACTGCGCCCCCGATTGCGCCTGAATCTGATTGAACAGCTTTTGTTTCAAGCCCGCAACGGTTAAATATTGCAGTGTATGCTCGTGCCATATTTTCATATTCTTCTTCAAGAGATTCTTGAGTCGTGTGGAAGCTGTAAGCGTCTTTCATAATGAACTCTCTGCCTCTCAAAAGCCCGAAACGTGGGCGAATTTCATCTCTGAATTTTGTTTGAATTTGATATAGGTTAATCGGAAGTTGCTTGTAAGAGTCTAAAAGCCCGTCAGCGATTGAAGTTATGACTTCTTCATGAGTTGGTGCAAGGCACATTTCGTTTCCTGAACGGTCTTTTGTTCTCATTAACTCTTTGCCGTATTTTGCCCATCTGCCTGATTTTTGCCAAATTTCAGCAGGTTGCACAAAAGGCATAAGAAGTTCTTGTGCGCCCGCTTTGTTCATTTCTTCGCGAACAATTTGCTCAACTTTTTGAATAACTCTCCAGGCAAGTGGCAAATAGCTATATATCCCGCTTGATAATTTTTTAATATAACCTGCGCGCACGAGAAGCTTGTGGCTGATTGCTTCTGCGTCAGATGGAAATTCACGTTTTGTTTTTACAAAGAGTTTAGACATTTTCATAAGCTTTTTTCCTTTATTTTGTTACTCGAATTATAGCAAAAAAGGTTTTAAAAAAAAACTTATGTTATAATTTCGTTATGCAAGAAGCGAAAAAAGTCATACAAACAAATAGAAAAGCCTTCCACGATTTTACAATTTTTGAAAAATATACGGCAGGAATTGTGCTCACGGGAACTGAAATTAAATCAATTCGCGCAGGCGGTTTGAATTTAAAAGACAGTTTTGCTCGCATTGAGCACGGCGAAGTTGTTTTGTATAATTGCCACATAAGCCCTTATGAGCACGGAAATATATATAACCATGAAGCTGAAAGACCTCGCAAATTGCTTCTTACGAAACGTGAAATTTTAAAGATTATAGGCAAAATTAAACAAGAAAATTATTCAATTTTGCCTCTTGAAGTTTTTTTAACAAGAGGTTTTGCAAAAGTTGAAATTGGGCTTGGAAAAGGTAAAAAACTCCACGACAAACGTGAAGATTTGAAAAAACGCGATATTCAAAGGCATATCGAAAATTATTAATTTTGCACAGCTAAGTTCGATGGTGCTTGCGCATTTAAAATTTTTTGCTTAAGTTTATCTAATCAAACTCGCGTTCTTTGAAAAAACGCAACCGCAATAATTTTGGCGATACATATTTTCTCTTTTCGCAATTTCATTCGATTTTTTAAACCCGTCTTTTTTCTTAAAATCAAACGGCATAAAAATCACTTTATTTTCAAATAATAATTGCACCCGCTCGCCTTCTTTAAATATTTGTTTTGAGATTTTATGCGGGCTTACGGTGAGCGTTGTTGAAAAATTTAAAATGCCAAGAGAGTGCGCTTTTTTGGCAGTTTGGGTAAGCCTTAATTCAAAACATTTTGTGCACCTTGCGCCTTTTTCCGGTTCTTGCTCTAGCCCTTTTGTTTGCGCGATAAAATCTTCATTTTGCCAAGGCTCAAAAATCACTTCAAAACCTTCTTTTTCGCAATATTTTTTTAACTCTTCCCTTCTTTTTTCATATTCGCCAAATTCAGAAATATTAGGGTTATAAAAATATGAAATAACTTCGTATCCTTCGTCGCGAAGCATAATTGAAGGATATGCAAAGCAAGGTGCGCAGCATGTGTGAAGCAATATTTTTTTTGAGTTTAACTGTTGCATAATTTTTTCAAACTTTCAAGATAGTGTTTTTCAGTGTCATCTAGGTTATTTTCTGCTTGATTTATTAAAAAATTAACAATTTCGCGCGCGTTTTTAAATTTTTCTTTAATTTTTCCGCTAAGTTTAAAATCAAGCCCATATTTCGCGCAGTCAAAACCATATTTTTCAATATCTTCAAATGTTACATCAGAGAAATTTTCATATAATTTTTTAATTTCATCTTCGTTTTTTAAAAGTCCTTTGTAAAAGGCGCAAAGCCCAAGCGCAACATCTAAAGAGTTTGAGTCGTGGTTTCTTATCTCGATTGAATTTTTAAGCCTTATATCTCCAAAAGTCAGGCTTGAGTGCAAAAGATAATCAGCAAGCGTTGCGCGTTCTCCCATAAAGCCATTTTCTAAAAATTCTCTAAAGGAAATTTCACCGTTTATTAAAATCTTTTTATTGTTTCTTTCAATAAACAACATCGGCACGTCGATTATTTTTTTAATATAGTCTGCAAAACCTGTTGCGCCATCTAAAATATCGTTGTAGAAAGTGCCGGCACGGGCACTATCCGTATATTTCCAAACGAGCGCCCGATAGCTTTTATAGTTTGTATCAATACCTCCTCTTATGTTTGAATTTGCGCAAAGTGCCGTCATAAAAGGCATAATTTTATTTAAAAATTTTAATTGAAAAATAGCATTTTCTTCGCTCGAATAATCGCAATTAACTTGTATTCCTGCCGTTTCTCTCATCATTGCAGGCGCAAGAGAGCCTTGCTCTTTCAAATACTCGGCCATAATTAAATATCTGTTTTTCTTTAAAATTTTAATTTCAGGGTGGGTGGAATATGGGGTGAGCCCTTTTTCAAGAAACGCTATATTGTTTGCTTTTGCGAGCTTATCGAAATCTGAAATAATTTCTGAAACTCCATCTTCAATGTTTTTTATAGAATCCTCAGGCTGATAAGATATTTCAAATTGCCCTGCAGGCTCAAGAGAAATGCTTGTTCCGTCTTTTATTGCGCCAAGAACCGTGCTTTCGTCATACAAAATTCCCCAACCATATCTTTTGGCAAATTCTTCAATAGTTTTTGACATTAATTCAGGGTCAATTGTTTTTAGGGTTTGCGCATGTAGGGAAATTCTTTCATATTCAAGCCCGATTTTTTTATTTTCAGGCGCCTTGCAGGCACTTTTATAATAATTTATAATGTCGTCGAGAGTTAATTCTTCTCTTTTTTTTGCAAGATTTAGCATAAAATCATATTATCACTTAAACTCTTTTTTGCACCTTGCATATTTAGGCTAATTAAAAAAGACCCCTAGTTGGCGGGGTCTTTTTGATTCTCTTTTTCCTTTTTTATTTTCTCTAATAGTTTACTTTCTCTTCGTTTTATTATGCTGCTACGCTTAAGTTTGTAATTGCTTTTTTGTAGTCTTCTGCTTCTGCTGCGGTGCTTGTGTTGAGTGTGTTTTGAACATTCATATTTAATTTTGTGAAGCTGTTTTGTCTGCTGATTTTATTTCTGTTTGCAATTTTGCTGAATAAGTCTTTAACATCTGTTTCTAAAGATTTTAATTGGTCTTGTAATTCAGTTGATTGAGTTTTGCTTGAGTCAATGATACCTGCAACTTGTTTGTTGATGTATGCTTCTTTGTTGTCGCCGTGTTTTTCAGGGTCATATTCTTTTTCAGCTTTGTCAACTGCTTTTGCAAGTTCTTCTTCTTGAGCTGCTTTTTGTTCTTTTTCGTATTGTTTTATTTCTTCTTTAAGTTTTGCAATTTCTTTATTTTTTTCGTTGATAAGTTCTTTGTCATCTGAAGAATCTTCATCTGCTTTTTGAGCGCTTTCATCGATACCGTCGATATTTTGTTCTGCGCTTTTGCTTAATTGGTTTGCGCTATTGATATCTTTTGATGCTTCTGCAATTTCGGTTTCTTGTAAAGCTTCGCTTTCAGTTTCGCCTTCGTGAGTTCTGTCGTATTTTTCAAAAAGCCCGCCTACTAAAGGAAGATCTTTTGCAAATTTTTCACATTTTGCTATAAAGCTAACTTTGCCATCATCAATTGTACCATCTTTAATATCTTCCATAAAAGCTGCTTTTGATTCGTAAGTGTATTCTAAGCCTTCAAATTCAAATACAAATTCATTATCTTGAGCAGCACTTTTTTTAGAAACTTGTGTGCCCGTTTGGTTTGAAATGCTATTTAAAATTTCGCTGATTGAAAGTGACATTTTGAAACCCTTGTTTAATACTTACATAGATATAAAGTATTTTCGAAATACTCAATTTCAAATTTATTTATTTTTGTTACATATCTTTACATACTTTGTATATAAAAAATATATAACATGCCAAGTGTACGGCGACAGCGAACTTTAACGGTTTTTCTTCTTTTTCTTTTTATTGTTTTTTAAATCTTTTAATTTTTGCTCTGCGTTTGTAATTGAATATTTTGCAAGAGGTTTTTTTGTTCGTTTATCGTAGAAAACAAGCCAATGATTTTTTTTCTTATCATCAACACAGAACGAAAGTTTGCCGACTGCTCTTTCCCCGGGGTTTATTGTTTTGAACCAAAGAGATGTATCGCCAAATGGAGAAGGGAAGTATACGTGATGAGTTTCAGACATAAGCGCTATGTCGAAAGTCGAAAAGAAATTATCCGTATTATTAAATATCCCGAGAGAAATTGTTATAAAATTATCTCCGCCAAAAGGGTCTTTTGAATATACAATGTTATTTATCCGAACTTCAAGCCCTTCCAAAAACAGCTCTTCTTGTTTGAATGCGTCTTTTCTAAATACCGGCATGGCAGTGTCTGATAGAATGTCAATTTTTATCTCATCCCCCGGCTTTATAAGCACTCCTTCGCCTTTTCTCATCATTGCGGCGCTAAGCCCAAGAACGCCGCCAACGGCTGCTCCGCCTGCGATTGTGTAACCTTGAGAGGCAATTGCTGCTTCTGCGCCAAATAAATTAAGTGCCACAAAACCGCCAACAACGCCGCCCGCGAGAGTGTAGCCCGCATGTTCTGCCACTGCTTTTGCAGTTCCAAGCGCTAAGTTTTCTTTTGTGGAAACTTTGCCTTTGATTGGCACTTCTCTTCCGTCAGGGGTGATTAAATAATCAAAATCAAGAAGAATATAGCCATCTCTTCCGAAATTTTTAGGCTCAACAATTCTTGCAACGCTTCCGTGAACTATTGTTCCCGTCGGCACAATGATACCTTTATCAGATTCAACATTTTGTGAAATTTCAGCAAAAAATTCGTCGCCTTCAAGAGTGTAGCCGGAGCTTAAAACTTGCGAAACGGTCATTTTAATTGTTTTTACTTGATTTAATTTTTCAACTTCACCTGTGAAAAGCTTTTCGTCAAGCTCTTCTTGCTTAGTTTCCGTTTGTTCGACTTTACCTTTCAAATTGTTTGCAAGTGCAATTTGCGGCATAAAAAGTGAAAATATTATAAAAAATGAAACGATTTTTTGTTCAAACTTCCCCATAATATAATTATAATATGCATTTTGTTTTCAAATCAAATTATTTACTTAATATCATCTTAACGATTTGCAAAATAGGGCTTCAAGTGATAGAATTTTGTTTTGTCGAACGATATAGAATGTATGGAATAAAGATATGATAGTTAACAAACCGGCGAGTGCAAAAGAACGTATAATATTGGCTCTTGATGTAGATGAATTTGAAGTTGCAAGAGAGCTTGTGCGTGAGCTTAAAGACTATGTTGGGTTTTTTAAAGTTGGTTTGCAACTTTTCACTTCATGTGGGTATGAAGTTGTTAAAATGATACATGAAGAAGGTGGAAGAGTCTTTTTTGACGGTAAATTTCACGATATTCCAAACACTGTTGCGCGCGCTAGTGCGAATTTAATTAAAAATGACATAGATTTTTTCGACATCCACATTAAAGGTGGTTCTAAAATGCTCACTTCGACAGTTAAATACTGTAATGAGGTGGCAAAAACTTTAGAAAAAGATAAGCCGACAATTCTGGGCGTGACTTTGCTTTCAAGCTTTGGGCAAAGAACTTTAAACCAAGAATTAAGCGTAGAATTAAATATTGATGATTATGTTGCTTCTCTTGCAAAAATTGCAAATGAAGCTTGCCTTTCAGGCGTTGTTGCTTCTGCTTCAGAAGCTGCTCAAATCAGAAAAATTTGCGGCGAAGATTTTATTATTGTGTGCCCTGCAATTCGCCCGACTTGGTCTGTTGTGGATGATCAGGTTCGAGTTGTGACACCTGCTGACGCGATAAATGCAGGAATTGACTATATGGTTATTGGGCGCCCTGTCACAAAAGCTGAAAATAAAATTGACGCAATTCAATTAATCATAGATGAAATTGAAGACGCTCTTGCAGGCACTTATGTTAAATTAAATTGAGGTTAGAATGGTTAAATTTTTTGGCGTTCCAAAAGAATTAAAAGCAGGCGAAACAAGGGTTTCATTAACTCCTGATGTAATTGGCATGCTCCCTAAAGAAGAAAGAGGGGTGCTTGTTGAAAAAGATGCAGGGCTTCTTGCCGGTTTTTCGAACGAAGAATATGAAAAAGCTGGCGCAGAAATTGTTTCAACACCTGAAGAATTATGGTCAAGAGCAACTTATGTGCTCAAAATTAAAGAACCTCAAATTGCAGAATATAAATTTTTTAATTCAAAGCATGTGCTTCTTGGTTATTTGCACTTAGATAATGAAAAACAGCTCGCAGAGGAACTTTTAAAGAGAAAAGTTTGCTCGGTTTCCCTTGAAACAATACACACAAAAAATGGCGAAAGGCCAATTTTGAGCCCAATGTCACAGGTTGCAGGGCGCATTGCAATTCAAGCGGGCGCAAAATTTTTAGAGCGCACAATGGGCGGTTCAGGCATTTTGCTTGGCGGTGTTCCTGGGGTTCCTGCGGGTAAAGTTGTTATTATCGGGGGCGGAACAGTTGGGCTTAACGCTGCCAAAGTGGCGCATGGCATGGGCGCAGATGTTTCTGTCCTTGATGTTAATCATAAAAAACTTGCAAAAATTGACCTTGCATTTAATGGCGGAGTTAAAACTTTCTACTCTAACCCTATGACAATTGCCCGCGAAGCGCGCGACGCTGATATTTTAATCGGCGCGGTTTATGCACAAGGCAAAATGCCAAAACTTGTGACGGCAGATATTGTAAAACAAATGAAAAAAGGCTCTGTTGTTATGGACGTGGCAATTGACCAAGGCGGCGTAATTGAAACAATAGATAGAATTACAACACATGAAAACCCGATTTATGAAAAATATGGCGTTTTGCACTATGCTGTGCCAAATGTGCCTTCGACAGTGCCGAAAACAGCTTCTCTTGCGTTTTCTTATGCAATGTTTCCTTACTTGCACCAAATTTGCGAAGAAGGTATAATTTCTGCAATTAAGAAAAATGAAGTTTTTGCAACGGGCGTTTCAACATTTAATGGAATGGTTACAAGCGAAAAATTAGCAAACATTTTAGAAAAAGAACATACAGAACTTTCAATGATAGTGGGATTTTAGATGATTAAAGCCGAACGTGGAACAAAAGATGTATTTGATGAGCAAATGCTCAAATTCGAAAAAATAGAAAATGCAGGAAGAGAAGTTTTTTCTTCTGCCAATGTGCAAAAAATTTCAACACCGATTTTTGAGGTGACAGAGCTTTTTGCGCGCGGTGTTGGGGATAGTACAGACATTGTGAATAAAGAAATGTATACCTTTAAAATTCACGATGGCAACTCTTTAACTCTTCGCCCTGAAAACACGGCAGGCGTTGTGAGGGCTTATATTGAGCATGGTTTTTCAAGAATTTCGCCACCTCAAAAATTTTGGTATTTTGGACCAATGTTTCGCTATGAACGCCCTCAAGCAGGAAGGCAAAGGCAATTCCACCAAATGGGCGTGGAAGTTTTTGGCTCGGATTCTCCATACACAGATATTGAAGTTATCACGCTTGCAATTAATATTTTGAAAAAATTAGGGCTAAATGATTTAGAAGTTGAAATTAATTCTCTTGGTTGTTCAAAATGCAGAGATAATTACAGAAACGCAATAAAAGAAGTTCTAAAACCTTATTTAGACAAGCTTTGTCCGGATTGCAACATGCGCTACGAAAAAAATCCGCTAAGAATTTTGGACTGCAAATGCGAAGAATGCCAAAAGATTTTTGCGCTTGATAATGTGAAAGAAGTTATTTTCTCTGATTTTATTTGCGATGAGTGCAGAGAGCAATTTGAAATTATTTGTAATGAGCTTTCAGCTCTTGGCATAAAATACAACATAAACAAGCTTTTGGTTCGCGGTCTGGATTATTATAACAGACTTGTGTTTGAAATTAAAAGTAATAACTTAGGTTCGCAAAATGCGGTGATTGGCGGCGGAAGATATGACGGGCTTGTTGGTCAATTAGGCGGAGAGCCTACTCCTGCCGTTGGTTGGGCGCTTGGCGTCGAAAGGTTGTCTTCGCTTATTCCAACTCTTGAGCCTCAAAAATTAGATTATTTTGTCGTTTCAAAATATACAACAGAAGCCTTTAAAACTGTTTGCAAATTGCGCGAGGGCGGGAAAACTGCCGATTTTGACCCTAAATCAAGGAAATTTAATAAACAACTTGAAAAAGCTGCAAAAGTTGCAAAATTCGCTGTAATTATTGGCGAAGACGAAATTGCGCAAGGGTTTTATACTGTGAAAAACCTTGAAACAGGCGAGCAGGTGCAAAAGAAAGAGCTATAATTAATTTAGTTTTTCAAAATCGCTCAAAAATTGTGCAGGCGTTTTCTTGAAGCCGTTTGCGATTTTTTCTAACACATTTAATTTTATATTTTGTTTTAAATTTTCAATACGGGATAATATCGCTGGGTCAACATCAACAGACAGTGCAAATTCATTCAATGAAACGCCCAGCTTAATTCGTTCGTCTTTTATGTATTTTCCCAATCGCGAATAATTCATTTAAGTATTATCAAATATTGTGTAAAAATATTCATTGAGATTTCACAATAGAAAATGTGCTGTTACTAATCAATCAAAGTAAAATTTTCGCCAAGTTTTTCTTCTAACAACTTTGCAAAATCAGAAAATTTTATGCCAAGCGCTTCTGATAATTTCCATGCAGTTAGCAGCCTGCAATTTAGCTGTCCTCTTTCAAGTTTGCTTAAATTGCCTCTATCAAAATCGTATTCGCGCGCAAAATTGTTAATTGAACTTTTGGCGTTTTTCTCTCTTAGTTCCTTAACAATTTCGCCCATTGCTTTATTTAAAACCATTGTCTTTTTATCTTGTTGTTGCATTTTTACATCATATTGCGTATGATTAATCAAGGTGCTGTAAAAACTCTACAATATTTAATCAAATATTTTTTTATAATAAGCATTCCACACTTAGTTTTTAAAAAGGAGTAATTTATGAAAACTTACAAGAAAACTATCTTGATTGATTTAGATGGCGTGCTTAATGAATATAAGGGTAATTACGATAAAAATTTAATTCCTGAGCCAAAAGAAGGTACATCTGAATTTCTTGAAAAATTAAACAAAGATTATGAGCTCAAATTGTTTACCACGCGCGATGAAGCTCTTGCGCGCACTTGGCTCGAAGATAATAATTTGGACAAATATTTTTCAAGCATAACGAATGAAAAAGAGCTTTCATGGCTCATAATTGATGACAGGTGTTTAAAATTTGAAGGCGATTATGATTTACTTGCAAGTCAAATAAACAATTTCAAGCCTTGGTATAAATCTTAAAACGGCGATGTTTTAACCTTCACTTGCCCTTTAACGGATTTATCAATGTTTAAACTGTCAAACAAACTGTCTTTCAGTTCTTTTGAATTTTTTGCATCATAAAAATTTCCGCGAGTCACATAAGAAGTGCACCTGAGCTGGTTTTTGGCTTCGTAGTCATTCAGGTCAAACGCAATTACATCAATTGAAATATCTTCTCTTGTTTGCATAAGGTTTATGGAATAGGTGCAAGGGCTTTCGTCGCAATTTTCACCGCCGTCTGTAAGTAAAATTATGTGTTTTTGCCCTGCAATTCCTGCGAAATCCTTGTGAACCGCTTGTTTTAGAGAATATGTGATAGGCGTCCAGCCAACGGCGTTAACCTTTCCAAGTGAAGATATAATTTCCTCTCTGTTCTTGACTCCTAGTGGCACAAACAATTTTGATGAAGTGCAACCCATAAGATACGTAAAACCGCTGCTGTGCCCGTAAATCCTAAGCCCAACATTCACATCTTGCGGAATTTCAGCCAAAAGTTCTTTCATTGTTTTGATTGCAAGCTGAATTTTTGTTGTGCCTTCCATAGGCTCATTCATGCTGTTTGAAAAATCAATGATGAAAAGAATATTTTTTTTGTTTTCAATGTTTTTTCTTGCTTCTTCTGTTGTTTGAGGTTCAAAAACTTTATAGTTTTTATCAAAATCGGCGAAAGATGTATTCGCCCATTGTAGCTTTACAAAAATCAAGCAAAATATTAAAATTAAAAAGTATTTTTTCATACAAATAATTTTAGCATAAATTAAGGAGTTTAATATGAAGGACGGAGTTAATTTTTTCGAGGTTATAAAAAATAGAAAAACTGTAAGAAAATATACAGACTACATTCCAACCGATGATGAAATTAAAGAAATAATTGACTCTGCCCGTCTTGCGCCTTCTGCGGTGAATGCTCAAAATTGGAAATTTGTTGCAATTTTAAATAATGATGTTAAGCAAAAGATGGCAAATGCCGTGCTTGAAAAATACGATGAAATTGTGTCTAAACTTGATAAACAAGAAGAAAAAGACGGTGTAAACCGCTTCCGCGCACACTCAACATTTTTTACCCAAGCACCTCTTTTAATTGCGGTTGTTGAAACAAAATACCCTGCTTTTCTTGATAATGTTTTAGAAAATGCAAAATATTCGTCAGAGGAAATTTCCCTAATGCGCCCCGATTCGCAACTTTTAAGCATGGGTGGTGCGGTTGAAAATATGGCGCTTACGGCGCATGCTCTAGGGCTCGGTTCTTGCTGGATGGTGGCTCCTGTTCTTGCATGCAGTGCGTTTAAGAAAATTTTAAATTTAGCGGACGATGATAAAATCGTTTCACTTTTAGCAGTGGGCAAGCCTGCTGATGTTCCATCAGGGCGCGCGCCAAAGAAAAATCTTGAAGAAATAATGCAAATTATAAAATAATATATTAAGGAATGTTTCGATTTTCCTTTTTACATGTTCAAAAAAAAGTTATTCATGATTTATACATACATATACTAATATAGGTATTTGTATGTTGATAAACAAAGTAACTAATTTTAAGCCGTTTACAGGCGTTTCAAAACTAACGAACAATTCTTCAAACCCCATTAAACAAAGCTCACAAAACGTGCAAAATTCGCAAATAACAAGCTATCCTGCAAGTTATTATCAGCAAATTTTGTTTAAAGGCGCGCCAGAGCCTAGTTTTGATGAAACAATCGAACAAAATTATTTCCAATTGCCGATTTTAGAAGACTCTAAAGGCAGAAAATTCCAAGCTATGCCGGATGACACGCAGCTTCGCTCGGCAAAAAGCTTATACGATGGTGACAACACAGTTTGTATCGCTCCAACAGGTGTTGGCAAAACAGCAATTGCAAATTATGTAATTACAAAAAATTTAAAAGAAGGCAAAAAAACATATTACACAACCCCTCTAAAAGCCTTATCAAACGATAAATACAGAGAATTTTGCAAAATATATGGCGAAGAAAATGTCGGTCTTTTAACAGGGGACATTAAACTTAAAAAAGACGCGCCGGTTCTCATTATGACAACTGAAATATATAGAAACATGGCGCTGAATGAATTTTCAGACCCTACAAAAAGCCGTTTTAAAGATGTAAACACAGTTGTGTTTGACGAAGCGCACTATATAGATGAACATGAAAGAGGAAAAATTTGGGAAGAATCAATTGTGTTCACTCCTCAAAATATGCAAATTTTGCCATTGAGCGCAACAGTCGGCAACGCGCAAGAATTTTCTTCTTGGATTGATTCAATTACAAAAAAGAAAACAAATTTGATTGAAGCAAGCCACAAAGAAAGGTTTGTTCCGCTTGTGTTCCAAGAATATGCCAAAGGTGAAAAAGAGCCTTTCAAAGAAATAGTCAAGGGCAGCATAAATATTGCCTCAATGAAAGAAAGAGCGCAAGAAGGTGCTTTCACGGATAAAGAAAAACGTGCGATTGAAATTTTGGCGGATAAAAATGATATAACATCTGCTGAAGCACAAGAAAAACTGTTCTCATTGTTTGAAGAAGAACATGTTAAACACACTGATTTTTCAAAAACAATTCAAGAACAATTCGCACTTAAAGAACATGTTGCGCGCGAAGTGACCCAACTTCTTTTAGACCACGATTCTCGCGAATTAAACCGCAATGTACTATCTTCTAAAAATCAAAAAAGGCCTCAAGAAGACTTCAAAACTCTAATTCATGATTTAGACGACGCGAGAAAACTTCCTGCAATCATATTTAAGTTTTCAAGAAATGCTTGCGATATGAATGTAAAAAATCTTATTGACGAAGGTCTTAACCTCACAACTCCAGAGGAAAAAGAGCAAATTCAAAAAATTATCCATGAATATAAAGAAAAAAATGTATACTTAGGAAAACATTTTAATGAACACGATCTTATGTCAGGTATTGCTTCGCACCATGCGGGGTTAATGCCTGGATACAAGAAACTTGTTGAAGAGTTGTTCTCTAAAAAATTGTTAAAAGTTGTGTTTGCAACGAGCACATTATCTGCAGGTATTAATATGCCTGCTAGGTCAGTTGTAATCACGCAATTGGATAAGCCGGACGACAAAGCGCTTGATGGCTATTCTCCAATAACAGTTAACGAATTCCAACAAATGTCAGGTCGCGCTGGGCGCCGCGGTATAGATAAAATCGGCGACGTTATTCTTTATAACTTATCAAACAGTGATAAAGAAATTGCGAAGAAATATATTTTCTCAAATCCAAATGCGATAACAAGTAAATATTCAACAAGCTATAATTTCCTTGCTTCATATTATATGCAAAGCGACGATAAAGAAGGCTTAGATTATCTTCTAGACAAGTCTTTGTATATGTATCAAGCGCAAAAAGCAAACCCGATAAAATCAAAAAATCGCTTAAATAATAAAATTAACAAATATGAGCATGTGCTTGAAAAATTCAAGTTCCTTGAAAAAACGCCAAGGGGCTATAAAACTACTCCTATGGGCAATTTGCTCACAAAAGCACACGGCTACAATGAACTTGTGCTTGTGAAAATGATTGCAGATAAAAAACTTGGCAGGTTGAGCCCGTCTGAGCTTGCTGCGTTTGCCGCTGGGCTTATTGATTCAGGCGTAAACTTTGAAAATGAAGAAACAAAGAAATTAATAAATGACTTGTTTGTTTATTATTGCGAAGAAGAAGGCAAATATGACATTCTAGACACTTTGTGTGATGCAGAAGATTTATGCGAAAGATTGCAAAGAGCTGAAAAAGAAAATAGAATTGCAGACGAAACAAACGACATAGATATTTTCTCAAGCTACATTGCATATTCTTGGCTCAACCAAACTGAATATAATGACAATTCTGCAAACAACTTTAAAAATATCTTGAAAGACCCAACTGTCAGAAAAAATGAAAAAGAATATTTGGGCTTTAGATATAACCCGTTCAAACACATTTTTGAAGGCGATGTTTATTCTGTTTTGAGCCAATCAGTCGATGTTTTGAAACAAATTATAAACATTTCAGAATATGCGCTTGAAAACTCAACAAATGATGACGATAAATATTATTATGAATATTTAATATGCACAGCGCAAGAAGCGGTAGAAAAACTTAAAAAACCGCCATTGTATGATGGCACCTCGGTAGCATAATGATAATAAAACCAATAAATTTTTATAGTTTTAAACAGCCTAAGCCTAAACAACAAGGCGTTAAAAGCTATGGAAATAATTTCTCAAACCCATTTTCATTCACGGGTTTTGCTTGCTCAAAAGACAGTTTTGCACCGAGAAACATTTATGCAATGCCTTGCGCTTCGTGTGGCGAAAAAACAATACAAACAAAGCAACTTGATACGTACGTGAGAAAAATGAAAGATTTAAAAGGGCCGGAGCTTGTTTATGAACTTCAGCAAAAATCTTCATACTACCGTGCGATTGAAAATAAAATAATTAAAAACATAATCTTTGAAGCACTTAGCGACAAAAACAAAGATTTAAAAGCCATCATGAGGTCTTTAAGCTCAAAATACATGTCCGAGCTTGTGGACGCACAAGTCAAAGTGCTTGATTCAGTTGAGAGAAATTCTAAGAATTTTAAACAAGAAACAAAAGATAATATAAAGAAATTTATTAAAGAGCAAAAAGAATTAATCGCAAATCCTGATTATGAAAACGAAAAATATTTTAGAAGACAAGATTTTATTGAAAAATTAAAAGGGTTGATTCCCCCTGAAGAGCAAGGGGAAGAAGCGAATTTTTTAGTTGAGATGGCTGAGAAAATCCCTGCTTCATCAAACTCTGAAAGTGCTTTTTATGCTTCGTTTTCAAAAAAATCAAATGAAGACATTGCGCGCAGATTATTCTCCGGCGCTCTTGCCTCCACAGAGCATGTCACCCCAGCTTCAAAAGGCGGCGCGAACGACACTTCAAACTATATAGTAATGTGCGCAGACTGCAATTCTAGGCGCTCAAATATGCCATATTCCGAATGGATTATGCAAAGACCTAATTTCAAAGTGAATTTTGATAAATACTTGCAAGAGGTTGAAGCAAAAATACAAACCGGTGAATTAGGTGAAGAATATGCAACTTACCCAAAAGAAATTTTAGAAACATTTTCCAAAGAGCTTGGTGAAGAAGTTGCAAGAGAAAAGAAAAAATTTGACGTGGAAGAAGAAGCTCCCAAAGAAAATGTCGAAAAAAGAATTAACGCAAGAATTTTGAAATTGGAAAAATCGCTTGAAGCAAAAAGAAATAAATTAGATGAATTAAAAGCTAAATCAGAGCAATACGAACAAGACACTACATTTAACGCATATAAAAAATTATCTTCTCAAGAAGAAACTTTATCGGGTTTAAAACAAGCTGTCAAAAGGTTAAGAAAAGAATATTCAGAAATTAAGACTCAACAAGATAGACGTGCCAAGAAAAAAGAGCGTCTTGAAGAAATTCCAAAAAGAATGAAAAGCAGACAGCTTGCTATTGAAGCAGAGCGCGACTCTGAGCTTACTGCTCGCGCAAATATTGCAAAAGAAGAAGAAATAAAATGCCACGCACAGATAAAATCTTTAAATGAAGAAATTGAAAGCTCGAAAAAATCAATCAGAATGCCGGAAACTATCGCTTCTGAAATTGTTAAACTTGAAGCAGAGGTTGAAAATTTAGACACTTTAAAACTTCGCCTTCAAAGTTTGTTTGATAAAAAAGCGGAGGCGCAAAAAAACACAACAACTGCCCAAGACCTCACATGCGAGCTTGAAGCGCTTGACCGTGAAATTGCAGAGCTTTCAAAAACAAAACCTTCAGCACGCATGAGCGCAGAAAGCTTGAGGCAATATTCTGAACTAAAAGATAAGGCAGATAAGATCCGCCGTTTGCAAAGCGAAGAATGCGTTCAAAAAACAAAAGAAACAAAAGAATACGAAGAAACACTTATGTCCGGCATTATCCGCTTAAACGACGACATTGTGAAAAACTTTGGCAACATTTCAATTTCAGATAAAAAGAATGTCACAAAGTATAAGGAATTAACTGATAAACTTGCCAAAATGAAAACAATGTTTAAGAAATTCCAAGCTTCAAACGTTTCAAGCAATAATGCAAGCAAATATGATTTTGTTCTCTCTGAAGCCCTAAGTTCAGTTGAAGCAAAAATTGCAGAGATGAATTTGAACCCTGAAATTAAGCTTTTATCCTTGCAAGATAAAAGAAAAGAGCTTCAGGCACAAATTAAACAAGCAAAATCTGCTGCTGGGTCCGGTGCTAATTTAGATAAACAAATAACTAAATTGCAACAACAAATAGAACAAGCAGAAGCCAATATTTTGAAAAACAACACAAGAGAAAAGCTTGAAGAATTAAAAACTGAAGAACAAACCACAAAAGATATGCTTGCAAATTTGAACATAGATGACACAATATCTGCTCTTGAATATGAAATTTCTAACATGGCTCAAAATTTAAGTAAGCTTCAAAATGAAAAAAGAAGGCTTGCAAATTTAAGTGCTGAAAATGGCTCAAACACCCCTTAAATTACACAAAATTTCCCATTTTCTACACCATATGGAGGATATTCTTCAAGTTTAATTACAGCTTGAAAAACGCCGCTATGACAGGGTTTTGCCCGTTTTCTACAACTTAGGTTGGTTTTTTTATAACTAAAGTTGTAAAAGATAATTTCGTTATACCTCCTGTAAGTAAAAATAAGAAACAGGAGAGAGAAAAATGGCAATCCGTGTAAACACTAACGTTTCTGCGTTAATCGCCCAGAATAGGCTTAACTCAAACGTTAAAAGTTTAGAAAAGGCGATGACCCAGCTTTCTACAGGTTACAGAATTAATGTTGCCGGAGATGACGCTGCAGGTCTTGCAATCGCCGAAAGACTTAAATTCCAAATTAGTGGTTCAAACAAAGCGATGGACAACATCGAAGATGGTAAAAACTTCGTGCAAATCGCAGAAGGCGGTATGATTACCGTAGGCGACCACTTACAAAGAATCAACGAACTGTTGGTTCAAGGCGCTTCTGATATCAACGATTTAGAAGCTCGTAGATCAATTATGGTTGAAATTGATCAAAGATTAATCGACATCGAAAACACAGCGAACAGTGTAAACTACAACGGTCGAAACCTTCTTGACGGCGAATTGGAACAAGTAATTATCCAAATCGGCGCAGGAACAGATAAAGAAACAAACACAATCGATGTCAAAAAATCATTAACAGATTGTAACTTGTCTGCTTTAGGTAAAACAACAGTTGACGCAGGTGGCATAGGCTTGAAACTGCCTGATTGTTTAGATCCAAACAGTGATAAATTTGGCGATGAAGCAGCAATTGAAGCTTATGTTGGCTCAGCTGACGCAGCATTTGGCGACGCATTCCGTAAATATATGGAAGATGTCCAATACTCAATTAACACAATATCAAGTGCAAGAGGTTTATTAGGTGCCTATACAAACCGTATGGATGCGACCTATGACAACTTGGCGACAACCGTAGAAAACCTTGAAACAGCGAAATCAAGAATTACCGATGTTGATATTGCGGAAGCAAGCTCAGATATGGTGAAATACCAAATTCTTGAACAAACTGCAACTGCGGTGTTGGCTCAAGCTAACCAATTACCATCACTTGCAATTCAGTTAATCGGCTAATCCCAATTAATTGGATAAACAAACTACTTACTTGCATACTTGAGCTTATTATGTCTTGTGGTGCCACTTCTGTGCCCCCTGTGGCAACGTGCGATATTTTAAGCTGAAATATAGAGAACTCTCTCCCAAAAGAAGGACGCGTGGCTTTGCTGTGCGTCTTTCGTTTTTTGTTTTGTTTTTGGGTATATAAATGAAAAAGTCATTCTGAACTTGTTTCAGAATCTTGCCAATTAATGCAACATAGCGTTTATTTTTTGTTCTTTCATTTTTCTTTCTTTGACACTCAAGCGCCGTAACGCAAAGAAAGAAAAATGAAACAAAAAGAAAGAAACATCGGCTCTTGTTTAGCTCTTGCCATTTTTCAAATTTTTATCTCAGAAATCGCAGTCGAGCTTTTGCGAATAGCTATTTAACAAAAATATGCTCTAACTGTTACAATCCAAGCTGTGACCGCAAAACCTCTCCGCAATTTCCGTTTAGTGATAAAAATTTTGAAAAATTCTATGTATGTTTTGATAATAACAAGAGCCGTAGGGTGCGTTTATACGCACCTTAATTACGTCAAAATAAGCCCGCAACCCGTAGATCAGGCAATGCCTGACAAATAAAAACTAATTAGCCAAAAAGCTTTTCAGGATTTTAGTTTGATTTTTTGTTTCAAGCAAAAATGCGTCATGCCCCGCGCCTGATTCAAGTTCCACAAACGAAACATCTTTTTTAGCCTTAATTAGCGCAGAGAGCATTTCTTTTGTTTGCTCTGTCGGGAAAAGCCAATCGGAAGTGAAAGACATAAGCAAAAACTTGGCTTTCGCGTGCTCAAACGCCGCTTCAAGCGAGCCGTATTTTTGCCCTAAATCATAATAATCAACCGCTTTTGTGATGTATAAATAGCTATTCGCGTCAAACCTATCAACAAAAATCCGCCCTTGATAATCTAAATAGCTTTCAACTTGGAAATCCACTCCAAAATCGAAGCTTGGGCCATCTTTAAATTCTCGTCCAAATTTTTTGTGCATTGCGCTTTCGCAAAGATATGTGATGTGCCCCACCATACGCGCGATTGCGAGCCCTTTTTCAGGCAATTTTTTGCCGTAATATTTTCCGCCTGCAAAATTCTCATCGTTTAAAATTGCGTTTCTGCCAACCGCATTAAAACCAATTGCTTGAGCGCTTAATTTTGATGTGCTTGCAATAACCACAACGGATTTTGTCATATCGGGAAACCTGACAGACCATTCAAGCGCCTGCATTCCGCCCATCGAACCGCCAATTACAATAAGCTTTTTAACGCCAAGATAGTCGACTAACTTTTTTTGAACTTCGACCATATCTTCAATTGTGATAACAGGAAAATCAAGCCCGTAAGGCTCGCCCGTTTCAGGGTTAATAGATTCAGGCCCTGTCGTTCCGGAGCAGCCGCCGAGGCAATTTGAGCATATTACAAAAAATTTATTTGTATCGAATGCGCAATCAGGGCCGACCATTTCATCCCACCAGCCGGTTTTTCTATCTTCCTCGCTGTGTTTTCCGGCGATGTGCGCGTCGCCCGTTAAGGCATGAAGCACAAGGAGCGCATTATCTTTATTTTCATTTAAAGTTCCGTAAGTTTCATAAGCAATTTCAAGCTCCGGCAAAACTTTGCCGGATTGAAGCTTTAAAGGTTCTTCAAATTTAACATATTCAGTTTTTACAATGCCAATCCCTGCCATAATAATTGGATTATACACACTTTGCCAACTTTTGTATAGTTTTTGATTAAAAAAGTGCAACTAAAGTATAAAGTTTTGTAAATATAGCAAAAGTTTTTAAAAAATATGCCGATAGTAGAAATATAACGACGAGTTTAACAAATAGGAAATCAAATGGGAAAAGTAGCAAAAGAAGACATGAACGTATCTTTTTATTCGCGTTCAGATAATATGTTGGACACAGACCCGCTCGAGGCGATTTTTGCGCTTAATTTAGGGGAATTTTTGTCTGAACATTTAATTTCTGAAGACCTTGCGAAAAAAATTGCGAAGTCTGACAGAAATAAAACTGAAAGTCTTAAAAAACAACTACAAGAACTCATTTCAATATATTCAATTGATAACACATTGAGTATTTTAGGTTTTGAAGCAAATGATGATTATGTAATTTATAATTCTATCGCAAAGACAGTGAAATTAATGCTTTCGCTTGAAACTTGCAATATTTATCTTTCAAAAAAAGGTGAAAACAAGTTAAAACTTCAAGGAAGTTCGGATTCTTGCGATACTCTTCCGAACAAATATATCAAATCTTCTTGGAAAGACAAATGCGACAACACTTTTGACACTAAAAACATACGTCACTTTGTTTTCCCTATGAAAAATAATTTTGAATGTATTGGTGCAATTGAAGTAACTCGCGATATTTCTCGCCCGCTTGAGGAAGAATACGCGAATTTACTCAGAATTACCGCAGGGCTCTTTGTCACTTCTTTAGGCATTCAAAAACTTATTGACGAAGTTAAAAAAGTTCTTGCAAACGATGTTGTATCAACGGGCGAATTGCAAAACTTGCGAGCCCAATTGACTGCAATTATTGGCGACCTTGGGGACCAACAACAAATCTTTGTTGAAACTCTTGCAAGCGCGGTTGACTTTAAACGTGGACTCAAAACAAATTCTCATTCAAAAGACACGGCAGAAATTTCAAGAAAAATTTGTTACAAAATGGGACTTGGCGACAAAACTACAGACTTGGTATACTACGCAGGGCTTCTTCAAAATATTGGTCAAATCACGCTCGATGAAAAGATTTTGAACAAACGTGAAAAATTGACTGACGAAGAATGGAAACAACTTCAAGAATCTCCAAACGCTGGCGTTAGCTTGCTTATGAATATAAACTTCTTATCTGAAGTTGTGCCATATATTAATTACAAGCAAGAACGTTGGAACGGAACAGGCACGCCTGAAGGGCTTGAAGGTAATTCAATTCCGTTTGGTTCAAGAATTATATCGGTTGCAGACGCGTATTGCGCCTTAACTGAAGAAAGAGCTCACAGAAAAGCGAAAACCAAAGAAGAAGCGCTTGAAATCTTAAAACAAGAATCAGGCGTTAAATGGGACCCTGCCGTTATTGAAGCGCTTTTAAAAATTTGTTAATATTTGAACCTTAAGTTAGTTACAAAATATACCGAAAACCCCCGAGATATCTTGGGGGTTTGAGGTTTTTTAATATTATTATGCACTAGCTTGCGCGCAAAGTTATCCTATGCTAAGCCCGGCGCAAAGGTTTATAGATTGCCCTGTTAAGCCTTTTGCTCCGTCAGAAATCAAATATTCGCACATTTTGGCAATTTCAGCCGGTTGAATAAATCTTTTTTGAGGAATGATTTGCAGGTTTTCTTCTTTAGAAAATTCCCCTGTGGCGCACGCCTCTTCCGCAAGTTCCGTTTCCACCCAGCCTGGGTTTATTGTGTTAACTGTTATTCCAAACTCTGCAAGCTCTAGCCCTAAAGATTTTGAAAGCCCCATAAGCCCTGCTTTTGTCCCGCTATAAAGCGAAGCGTAACCTTCCCCAACTGCGCCTGAAATTGAGCCAATGTTTATAATTCTTCCCCATTTTTTCTCTTTCATATAAGGAATAGCTTGCACGATAAGTTTGTATGGAACGACAAAATTCATATTAACCATCGAAGCTATTTCATCTGCTTGCATATTTTCTGTTTTACATGAAGTGTAAATTCCTGCGTTATTTATTAAAATATCAACGCTGCCCATCGTGTCGTACGCTGTTTTGTATAATTTTTCAGGAGCGCCTTCTGTCATTAAATCAATTTGCAGATAATTTTTCTCATTTACATTGCTTCTTCCTGTGCCAAACACTTCGTAACCTAAATTTTTAAAGTGTTCAAAAATGGCATTTCCTATTCCTTTGCTCGTTCCTGTTATTAAAATTTTTTTCATTTTTTCCTTTCAAATGACAATAAATTATAAGAAATTATACAAATTTTAATTTTCTTTGGCAATTTTTTTATAAAAAAAGTTTTTATTTAAGTGGAAGGAAATATTTTATGGGTATGACAGTATCTTTTGGCGCAAAAGCCACACCACAAGAAAAAGCAGAAGCAAAAGCAAGCGCTAAGGCAAGCCTTTTAGGAACAGCATTAACAGCAGCAAGTGGTGCTGTTGTTGGCGGTGCAATCGGCACGGCTGTTAGTTTTATGCCATGCAAGCCGGCTATTGAAAAAGTGCTTGATGAAGCAAGAGTGGAAGGCAGTAATTCTTCTCTTAAATCAATTGCGCAGGATTTTTTTGATAAACATACCTTGTATAATAATGCGCTGAAGGCAGATATAATAACTAAAGATATTGCAAGCAAAGAAGCTATTCCAAATAAGGGGCAAGATATTATAGACGCTATTGCAGCAGGAAAAGAAGAACTTAAAAAATTGCCAAATCCTGAAAAATTGGAAGAGTTTAAAAAATCTTATGATAATGCTTGCAAATTGGCAAAAGAAAAAGCGGAAGAGCTGATTAAAAATGCTTCAGAGTCAGATTTGATTAAAAAAGCTAAAAAGGCAACAAAATCTATGAATCGCCCTAATTTAATCGCGTCAGGCGTAAGAACGGGTATAATGATTGCACTTTTATATAATATAATTTCTTCATTTAGAAAACCAAAAGAGCAAGACCCAACTAAAAAATCATTTCAAGCGTAATTTTATTTAAAGAAATTTTTAATATAATTTTCAATAATTGGAATGTGTGTTACAACCATTGCGACTACGATTGACAACACAAGCCCCATAGAGGCTTTCGAGAAGTCTTTAAATATGTGTTTGTATACTTTTTTCTCGGTTTCAAAACGTATTCTGTTATACATTGCAATTTCTCTTCCTGCAAGAACCCCAAGGAACACCCAAGTTGTTGACATCGGGATATTATTTACATGTTGGAAGAAGAACAATATTGAAGCAAAAACAATGTCAATAATTGTTGCAGAGCGGGTGTCTTGAGTGTTTGTTTTAAGCTTCAAGATGTTTTGAATTTCGCCCCCTCTTTTATAGCAAATAATGTATAGAAGTCCGCATGCGGCAATGAGCGAAACAATAACTTGCCAAATGTTCAAATGCCTTGGGAGGTAAACGTATAAAACGGCGGCGTCTTGCATAAGCCAAGACGACCAAAGAAACACTGTTGAAATCCATTTTGCAACTATCCAGCCCGTTGGAATACGTTCGCCTTTTGAATATAGAAAATGCTTTTCAATTTTTCTTGAGATAAAGAAATAAATAACAAAAGCGCAAGCAAATGCTGAAAAATATCCAACCAAAGATTTCATTACCATAAGCCCAATGACCGTTGACGGCGAAAAAACGGTTAAGATAATGAAGGCAGTTGCAACAGGCAAGCCTTTTTTTGTCATATAAATTAGCGCAAGAGGCGGAATTATATGCCACCAATAGAGCCTATCAAGAGGAGGTATTCTATCTAACCTGCCAAATGCCATATCGGCTCCGCCTGATAAATACCAGCCGCTAAGCAATGTCACAACAAGCACTGTGCTTGCAAACAGCCAAATCAGCCAGACGGGTTTATCTTTAGTGGAGCTTAAAAAAGTCCCGAGTGTTTGAATAACATCATTTGAAACACAAGAGTAAAGGGAAAGGGTAAACCCCAAAACCATAAAGATATCACTCGGTGTAATTGAAATATTCATACTTACCCTTATTTTAAACTAAAGGTTTTTAATGGCAAGAGTTTTTTAATATAACCTTGAATAGTTCCAAAAACTTGTGAACACTTTTTTTACATAAACTTTAGTTTCAAGAAATGGTATATCTTCAACAAAATCATCTAAATCGCCGTCGTAAATTTGCTGTTGCCATTTTCTGACATTTCCAACCCCAGCGTTATATGAAGCGACCGCAAACATCTCGTTTCCAAAACTATCAATGATGGAATCAATATATTTAGTGCCTACATGAATGTTATATTCTGCATTTTGCAAATCTTTTGAAGTGATTGCTCTGTCTTCCATAAAACTTGCAGTTCTTGGCATAATTTGCATTAAACCTGCGGCGCCTGCGGAGCTTACAGCGTCTTTATTGAAATGGCTTTCTTCTTTTATTAAAGAAATAATAAAATGTGGGTTTATGCTATATTTTTCGCCACTTTCGTTGATGTAGAATTGATAATAAATCGGGTATGCAAGCTTTGCCCAATTGGGGTTTTTGCGGTAATTTTCACCTTCTTTGTCTAATGCGCCCTTTGCAAGCAAGATAGAATATTGCACAGAGCCTTTTTTATAGGCAAGATAACTCTTTAAAAAATCATCCTTTATTTTTAGTGTGTCGAGTGTGTTAAAATCTTCAAAATCGCAGAGGACATCTATAAAATAAGAGTTTGTTTTGAGGGTGAAGTTTTCTTCCGGCGGAAGTTTTCTAAAAGGCTGAATAGAAAAGGGTTTTTTCTTTTTGCCAAGCATTTCGTGCGCTCTGTAAGCATAATATCCGTTAGGATAGTTTGTTAGGATATATGAGAAATATTTTTCCGCGTTTCTTTTGTTATTTTTTGCGAGGTGAATTTTTCCTGCGAAATATATAATTTTTGCGCTTGAGTTTTTATTAGGGAAATTTTGCATGTGGTTGTTTGCAACGGATAGCGCTTTTGTGTAATTTTTCTTTTTATAGTGATACCAAAAAATCTCGGCTAAACTCTCCGGCGCAAAATATCCGCTCGGCGTTAAATTCAAAACTTGCGTATACAAATCTTGTGCGGTTTTTCCGTTTGAAATTTGCGCCAAGTTAAATAAAATTCCTGCTCTTGAGCGTTTGTTGTGCACAATTTGTGCTAAATTTCCAAGCGCTTGCGCTTTTGTTTGCCCTGAAACTTTAATGTAGCTTGTGATTGCGTCGTTTATACCCTCTGTATCTTCATTTATGTTTTTAAGATATGAAACATAATATTTTTTTGCATTTTCTTTGTCTGAAAGGGCACCGTAGCATTTAGCCGCAAGAAGCAGATTTTTTGCTTCTTTTGTGCCACTTAAAGTTTTTAATGCGCTTTTATAATCTTTATGAGTGTAATAAGAATTTGCAAGAATATATTTTTCGCCCTCGTCTAGATTATATGTTGCAAATTTTTCGGCACATGGCTTTGAAAATCTCCCAATCGGGGCTTCTTCAAGATATTCTGCCATATATTTTTTTCTTAATTTTATATTTTTTGTATATTCTGCCATGCGATATTTTGAAGCTATCGCAAAGTCAGTTTCAGGGTTTTTCTTGATAATTCTTTGATAGATTTTTTTGCTTGCGTGAATTTTATCGTTTTTTCTGTATATTTCCGCAAGTTCCCACAGCGCTGCAGGGCGGAAATTAATATCTGATGATGTGCTTAAAAATTTCTTATATTTTTTTGTTGCAGTTTTTGTGTCGTTTAGTTCTTTTGCGCAAAGCGCTTGTCTGTATATTGCAAGCGGGTAAAGCTTAGAAAATTTGTTAACTTTACCAAAATTGAAATACGCGTTTTGATAATCTTGTTGCTTTGAAAACTCAACCCCTTGTCCAAAAAATTTATAGTCGCTCTCGCTTGCATTTCTTTTAAAAAATGTAAGCGAAAAAAGCAGGCTAATTCCAATGAATAAACCGATAATTGAATTTAAGAATATTCTTTCGTTCATTTTGTTTTATAGATTTTCTACGGTATCTTGGTTTAAACTTTCTGTTGGTTCTTCAACCTTAGCCGGAGCCTCTCTGCGAGTTGGTATTTCGTTGATTGGTTTGTTTGTGAATGACGCATCGCGGTTTCCAAACAAATCGTCATCTTGAATTGGGTCAAGATACAATTTTGCTTTATCGTAGACGTATATAAGATGTTCTTTAGTTTGTTTCGAGAAAGAACCGGAAGGTTTTACGTATCTGTTTGTTTGATAAACTCTTTCGTATGTTCCGTGCGGGCCTTTTTGGTTATCTTTTTGTAAATCCATAGTCTTAAGCAAAGCTTCAGAGTAGCCTTTGCCTTTTAAATATTCAACATCCGAAAGTTCGTTCGTTGTAATATACGCAAAAGCGCAAGGCATAATTAAAAAAGAGCATGCAATTAAAAATAATTTTTTCATAAAAATATCCTAAATCTTCCAATATTATTATTATATACCATAAGAAGATTTTGACCAACTATTTAATGTAATTTATTAACCTTGCCCGTAAAATCTGTTAACAGAATTTGTGTAATCTTGTTGGTGTTTTTGAATTTCTTTTTCAACTATTTGCAATTTATTTTGATATTTTGTTTTTTGTTGTTCCAATTCTGTTTCGAGCACTTGGAGCCTTTTAACCCTTGCTTCCAAGGCTTTTAGTTCAGGGCTGTCTTTTGGCAAACCGCTTTGCGCCGTTCCGAGTTCATTAATCGTGTTCGACAAATTCATTGCTTTTTGTTCGCAATCACTGATTTTGTTCTCGTAATTCGCTCTTTCGTTAATTTGATATGTTAGCCCGTAAGTTGATGTTAGAATGCCCATTTTTTATCTCAATGTATTAAACTTTTTACCTTTTAAGAAAGTGTGCTCATTGTTTTTTGCAATCAACGTTTCCATTTCATTCAATTTGTGAATTTGATAAGAAAGCCTGTAATGAGCCATTTTCTTTTTTCTGTTCAACAACAAAACGTCTTTAAGAATTACCTCAATTTCGTTGGCAAGCATCATAATTGGGTTTTTTCTTAACAGATAATTGCGTGTAAAACTCAAGTAGTTTCTGAGCCTTTTTGCGTAAATTCTGATATTTTGTTGTATCAAGGTAACCTCTTCTGTAGGAAACCCTACATTAATAAAAACATTGAGAGAATAAAAATTGCCTTGTTAGCTATTTTTTCTTCTTATCGACCTTTTGTAAGAAAATTAAACTGCCTTAAATCCCTTACAAATAACTAATCGGCATTTCAAAATTATTCTTAATGATTTTTTCAGCTTTTTTTACAAATTGTTACATTTCTTAGTGAAATTGCTCATTTGGCGGTTTTGTGATGTGTTTTGCATTATGCACTCTCAAGTCTTTTTGATTTTTTGATATAAAAATTTGTAACATTTATTTTATGCAACTAGCAAAAGATGTTATTTTCATGTTTTGTAGAGCCGTTTGAAGGTATCAAATAAAGAGAAGTAAAAATGAAAGTAAATCTAATTTCAGGTGTTAATGTTACAAAAAGAAACAATTTGAGTTTTGCAAGCAAGGTTGTGTATGAAAAATCACCAAAACCTATTTCACAAGATGTTTTGGATTTTGCGGATAAATATGAAAATAATCGTTCAAAAATTGCATTCACTTCAAACCTTTTATTAGAAGCTGGGCGGATTGAAAAAGTTTTGCTTGAAGAAGGTATGAAATGTGATTTTAAAGACAATGACCTTGTTGCAAAATGCACACAAAAAACAGTTGAATTGTTTAAAGAATTGTTTGGTTCAAGCAGTTTGCCAAAAATAGTTGGATTTACTTCTTTTAAAGAAAAATTCACTGATCCGAAAACACAAAATTGGCTTGGTGCGCATCAGCATTATAAATATGGTGACAGCAATGAAATTTGGTTTAATTCCGATTATGATTTTTTTGATTCAGAATTAAAATTACAACTGCAAGAAATTAAAGAAAAATTAAAATGGTGGAGCCCAACTGCCAACCATTTGCAATTATTCGTTCATGAATTTGGACATAGTGCACATTTTAAAAATTTATATATCAATGGTAACGCAGATGTGATGTCCAAATTAAATAAAACAAAAATACCAACTTCAATAGGGCAGCTTATAGCAAAATGCAAGCTTGGCAGATATTCTGCAGAAAATATGAATGAATTTATGGCAGAGAGAATAACAAAAGATGTCTGCAATAATCTTGATAGTAATGATAAATTCACAGGTTCACTAAAAGATTTAGACTATGCTAACATTTTCAGCAACAGATGGCAATATAGATACTCTACTCCGCAGTCTTATCTTGATTATTACACTCAACAAGTGTGGAATGGCGATATCAAAAAAGCGGAAGAAGTTGCAAATGATGTTGCAGAATATCTTGAAACAATTCAAGCAAAAGAAGTGCTCCCTGTTGTTGAAACAATAAAAGAAAAAGCACCTCAAAAAACGTTTTTGTATAGCACGTTAGAAAGTGCTGAAAATCATTTTCGAAGGAATTGTGATATAGAAAAAGCTTTATTTGTTGAAAAAATAAAAAACAAAGTTTCCAAAAGGTCAATTTTTGCTGAATTAGCAGATAGTTTATTTGATTTTAATAAAGAAACAACTAAAAAACTCGACGAAAGAAACGACTTAATGTTAAGGAATAAAATAGAACGATGAAAATTCAGCCAATAAAATATGTTAACAAAAGCGTGTCCCGTGTGGCTTTTAAAAAGGTTCAAAATACTGCACCTCAAGAAAACCAAAAAAGAGCGGAAAAATCAGAAATACGCAAGAAAATCCGCAAATATATGCCGTTGATTATAGGAGCGGCAGGAGCGCTTGCAATTGTCGCGGGTGTTTTATCTAAAAGCACATTTGAAGAAAACATTGCAAAAAAGGGTTTGGAATTTAGAGATAATGTTCTTGTGAATAAAGAAACGGGCGAAAAATTCACAGGGAAAATTAAATCTAACGTTGGCGCAATCGGTTTTAATAGAAGGGAAACCAAAGTTTTCACAAACGGGATAATAGACGAAGTGACATATAGAAGCACTCTTGGCAGGGAGCTTGAAGGAACGTTTTATAAAGATGGGAAGGAATTTATGAGTGGACACATGTGTAGTTCGATATTTTCCAAAGATAATCGTTATGGAACATACTACTATTTAGAAGATGGGGAAATATTCAAGCATGGCGACGGATATAATCTTAAAGAGCCATTTTTTGAATATATGAGAAATTGTACAAAAAACTCCAGCTGGCCAAAACGTTAGGACTAAATAGCCCGTAGCTCGTAGGTCAAGCACCGCCTGACAAATCAAAATAAACAATTCTGCGGTGCGTATAAACGCACTCTGCAACTTAACGCGGTTGGGCAAGTATGCCCAACCTACGAGCTACAGCTGCTCGCCGCATTTTGGGCATTTTCCATGGTTATCTGCTATGATGTCTTTTTCATAGTTCATTTGGCATTTTGGGCAATATAGCCATTCTGTGGTAGCAATTTCTTCGTCTGTAATTTTCCCTAACAAAAGATTTTTTAATTTATCAAAAAAGCCCATTTTGCCCTCAATTTCTTTATGTTCTGTATTGTAGCATATTTTGGCATAGCAAAGAAAGAAAATGAAGGAGTAAAAAGTGAACGTTGCGCTGCATTAGTTGGTAAGATTCTGAAACAAGTTCAGCATGACCGTTAAATATTGCGCTGTTGTGGTAGAAATTCCAACCTTACGATTTTGGTTTGTCTGGCAATGCCTGACCTACGAACTATAATCTGTCACCCTGAATTTATTTCAGGGTCTTATAAACCTTGAAACATAGCGAACAATGTTGAGGCTTATTAGTTGGTAAGATGCTGAAACGAGTTCAGCATGACGACTTAATGTTGCACTGTTGGGGCGAAGTTCTAACTCGCTCGCTCTCGCTAAGCGCAGTCGCGCTATAGCTCGAGCTTCGCTCGTGGGGTACGGTTTCGTGTTCGCCGCTTGCTCATCGCAACCGTCTTCACACGTCACACACCTTTGGCTCGCTCGCTCTCGCTAAGCGCAGTCGCGCTATAGCTCGAGCTTCGCTCGCATGTAAAGAAATGTAACATTTTCTAAATTTTTGGCTATATTTTGCCGTAGTTGGGAATAAGTAAACTAAACACACAGAAGGATGATATGGTTAGCGCGATAGGATTTTACAAAACAAACACCCTTACCTCTGTTTATGAAAGACAGGTTAAGGCTGAACAATATTCAGACTATTCTTCTTATTCGCAAGGAAGCAGCATAAGCTCTGATGAAGACACTTACGCTTCTTCAATCGATTTTGATTATAGGCTAGGTGATTATTTTGAAATCCAAAAAAGCACTCAAAACGGTATTGCTCTTATAAACGTTGCGCAAAATTCTCTTGAAGGTATGAAAGAAATTGCGGAAAAAATTCAAACAGAATTAAATACATTAACCGAAACTTCTTCATCAAGCGAGTTTGCAGCTGCGCAAAGCAATATAAACGAATTGCTTGGGGAATTATATGAACTAAAAAATGGCACTACATACGACGGGGCAAACATTTTTGGCGAACACGATTATAAGCCTTTAAGCATTAGAAAATATACGCGCGAAGAAGATGGCACTTATGTTCTTGATGAAGATGTTAATGAAAATTATATAAATTCCGCTCAAGCTCAAATAGGTTATGAAGGAACTGAAAATTCAGTGTTGGAGTTCGATACGGCTTTTTCAATAGCAGGTTTTAATGTGACTGTTTCAAGTGCGAAAGATTTAAATTCTGCTCATGGCGTGGTCGAAGCTTTGATTAAAAACATAGATAAACACAATTCCAGCTTAGAAACAAATAAATCGGTGCTTACCCAAAATTATGAAGCAGCATCCTCTGCTGTTGAAAATGCGATATCTTTTTCAGGCACGGGCGATTGCAGTGCTTTAATGAATATGATAAAAAGTTCAGCAGGCATGATGACAAATTATGTTTCAAAACTCGCGGCTTATAACATGGGGCTTTCGACTTCCAAATATGAGCAAATAATGTCAAAAATGTGGGAAAATTAACTTTTTGTTAAAATTTGGCAATTATTTTTCTTTAAATGTTTTTATAAACATATAAAGGAAGGTATTTATAGTGCAAGCAATTAATAACAATTCTTATTTTAACCAAGGTATTAAACCGAACACTTCAAATAATCAGGCGCAAGTGCATATGCCAAAGCCACCTGTTGCAGATTTAACTGCGCAAAATCAATATCAAACATCCGGTGTTCAAATGCCGCAAGCGCAACAAATGCAAGCTCCTCAAATGCCTGCACCACAAGCTATGCAAATGCCACAAGCGCAACAAGTGCAAACTGTACCTCAGCAAGCGCAACAAGCGCAAACTGAACTTCAACAAACGCAAGCGCAAACAATGCCTATATATCCTCAAGGAGTTAACATTCCGGCAGGCGGAGCTGTGAATATCAACATTTTCAACCCGACAACAACTAATGGCGCGCCAATTTATCCGCAAAACACATATTATTCATACCCTGCGACAACATATTCAAACTATATGCCACAAAATAATATGACAGTGCCTCAAATGCCGCTGCCTGCAAATGCTTATCCTGCGGCGCAAGACGGGCAAACGAATGTTCAAATGCCACAGCCTCAACAAATGCAAGCTCCTCAAGCACCACAAGCTATGCAAATGCCTGCGCCTCAACAAATGCAAGCCCAAAACACTCAAGATTTAACTCAAGCTCAAGCAACAAGCCCTCAAACGCCTGCGCCGGAGCAAAAGGCAGAACAAAAGGCAGAACAAAAAACAGAAAATACAGTACCTTTAACTAATGAATATATACAAAACCTTGAAAGAACTTTAAATGACGGCGACCCGAAAGTTCGCTTAGCGGGCGCAACGGAACTCCTTAAAAGATTTAAAGAAAGCGACGAAAGAAAATCAGACCCTGCGCTTACCGCCCTCTTGAATAAAAGTTTGAAAGACCCTTCTGCTTCAGTTAGACAAATGGCGCTCACAATTCTAAATGTGGGCTACGCAATAGGAAACGAAGAAACAATTGCGACTTTAAACAATATTCAAGCAAATAAAAGCGACACTATGTATGCAGAAGACGCGGTTGTCGCCAAAGAGATTTTGCTCAAATTATCCGGTCAAATGCAACAGGCAGCACAAAACGCGCCGGCTCAAGCTTAAGATAACAAATTAAGCTCAAATGTTACATTTTTGCTTCATAATACTTAATAATTCGTTTTTTATTTATTTTTAATTTATAATATTAAAAAGACGGGTTAAGAGGTTTACAAATTGACGAGCGTAAGGGAATTTAGAGCAAACAACGAAGTTATAAGTGCTATGAAAGTACAAGAATTACTAGACACGAACATTACAGAAATAGAAGCATTATGCGAAAAGACAAATTTAAAGCCAAAAAGAGATGAGTTTGGCAATTTGTACTTCACAAAAGCTGATGTAGAAATTTTGAAAAAAGTTAAAAATTTGTTTAGCGCAAAAAGAGTTCAAACAACAAGAGAAAAAACTTTCATGTCTGAAGAAGCGTCAGCGCTAATTGCAAAGCAAAAAAATCTTATTCAAGCAAGAAAACAAGTTCAAGCTGAAATTGGCGAAATGAACAGAAAACAACAAATGGTAGCTCGCGCTCCTCGCTCTGTTGCTTCTCAGGGCACAGCGCTTGCCAAAATTGAAAGCAGTCTTTCTAAAGTTGAAGAAAATATTATCTCAAAAATGACATCTTTACTTTCAGAAAAAATGGATGGCTTGGATGAAGTTATAATGGAACTTATTAGAGCCAAAACCGAAAATGAAAGCTTAAGAGAAAAAATTAATAACCTAAACAAAGAAAATTATGCCCTTAAGTCTGAAGTAAATTCTTACAAACCTTTTGCTCTCGGCTTATATGTAAAAAACAATAATCAAGAGTTTTAATAAATGCGCAAAAAAAGATATTTAAACTTAGGAAATATTGTGGCGATTGTTGCCGGTTTTTCTTTGATTTCAATTTCTTTTGTTCTTAAATCAAAGGGGCTTGTCGATGTTTTTGAGCCGAACGCGCTTTTAATTGTTTTAGGCGGAACTCTTTGTGCTTGTTCTTTAAACTTTTCAATTCCAAAAGTTTTTAACGCAATCAGAAGCACTAAAAAACTGATTTTATCTGAAGAAATTAATTCTTACGAAGATATTGAACTTTTGTCTGAAATTTCTCTGTTTGTTAAAAAGAATGGTATTTTAGGTTTGGAAAAAATTGTTCCAAGAATTGAAAATCCTTTTTTGAGAAAATGCCTCAAAAGTTGCATTGATATTAATGATCCGGAACAACTTGAACAAAATTTGTATAATTACATGGATTTTGTGAATAAAGAAGACAATATAAACATTGAAATTTTTGAAGAAATGGGCGGTTATGCCCCCACTTTTGGGATTATCGGAGCAATCGCAGGCTTAATGCAAATTGCTTCAAGCGCGCAAAGCATTAATCAATTAATGCCTGGGATTGCGACTGCATTTTGTGCCACTCTTTGGGGCCTTGCCCTTGCAAATCTTGTGTTTTTGCCTATTTCAGGAAATTATAAAAACGTTTTAAAAGACAAAATGAATTATCAAAAAGTTGTGATTAAAACCGTTGTTAGAATTTGCCAAAACCAAAGCACAATCGTCGTTAAGGAAGGTTTAGAAGATTTTAAAGACGATTTCGAAAACACAAAACAACAAAATTCTATCTTCAAAAAGCTTTTTAGAAAGGGCTAAAGTGGGCTTTCTCTCTTTTAAAAAACACAATAACCAAAGGCGAAACAGATGGATTGTTTCATATTCTGATTTCACAACAATTTTGCTCGCTCTTTTTATGATGTTGTATATTGGCGCGACAACCGAAAATAAAGAACTCCGCTCTCAATTTAGTGAAATGCCGCAAGAAGCACAAGCTCAAGAAGAAAATAAAAATATTTCGATGAACGAAGAAGAACCCGGGGTAAACCTTATGTTGCAGGGTGTCAAAAATCCTTCTGATTCCGATGAAATAAGAGTGATTGAGTTTGATAATATTGCAAAACAATTAAAAGAAACAACTAAAGACGAAAATGTGCAAATTATCAAAGAAGCAGGCTCGCTCACTGTCAGAATGGGTGAAGGCTTATTATTTGATTTTGCTTCTGCTGAAATTAAGCCGGAGTCCAAACGTACATTAGATGAAATTGCAAAAGTTTTGACTAAAAACCAAAAACACATTAGAATAGAAGGACATAGCGACAATCTCCCGATTAAAAATGCAAAATACGGTTCTAATTGGGAGCTATCTTCTGTCAGGGCCTCAAAAATAGCTGATTATTTGATAGTTAATAAAAAGCTTGATAAAAAAAGATTTACAGTTGCAGGGTATGCGGACATCAAGCCAATAGCAACAAATTCAACTTCTCAGGGTAGGTCAAAAAACAGAAGAGTTGATATAATAATAATAAATTAATGTAAAATTGGAGTTTATAATGGCTAAACCTAATTCAGGAAAAGATTTAAAACCAAAAGACGAAGATATTAAAATACAAGTAAATAAAGACCAAAAGCAAATAAGCACAAATATGTTGCTTATTATAAACACGGTTGTGCTAATCGTCTTTTTTGCTTTGATGACTTTTATCGGAAATTCTATTGTTAAATCAACTGTAAAATCTGAAATTGCAAAAGTTCATCCGCCGGAAGAGTTGCTTGCAGAAGATTCATCTGATGCAACCCAAGAAGAAAAGGGCATTTTGCTTGATTTAGGCGATTTTATTTTGAATTTAGCTGACCCTGCAACAAGAAGGTATTTAAAAGTGAATGTTGCAATTGAGCTCACAAAAACAATTGCTGAAACAGAAGCTGCAAACGCAGCGTCTGATGGCGGTAGTGCTCATGGCGGGCACGGCGCAGCTCCTGCTGACCCTATGGCTTCAGTTATTGCTGAGATGGAACAATACAAACCTGCAATCAGAGATGCTATAATTTCTGTTTTATCAAGCAAAACATCTGATGAGCTTTCAACTCCGACGGGAAAAGAAATTGCAAAAGAAGAAATACAAGATATGGTAAGCGCTGTGTTTAATGGCGCAAGAGAAGTGTTAAGAGTTAACTTTGCTCAATTTATAATTCAATAAGGTTGATAATGTCTGGTTTTGGAAACGATAACAATAATGAAAATCAAGATTTTGGCGCATTAAATATGGGCTCTGATAGTATGTTTTCAGGTATGCCTGAAAATATGCCAAATGAAGAAATGAGCATGTTCTCTGATATGGGACAAAACATTCCTCAAGAAAATATGCCTAATTTTCAAAGTGGCGCACAACCGCCAAAACCTGACGAAAAGCCGATTGGCGCACAACCAAACATTCAAATTAGAACACAAGGTGCCCAAAAGCCACATACACCTCAAGCACCTCAAGCGCCTCAAGCGCCACATGCGCCACATGTGCCACAGCCACCTCAGCCCAAAGCTCAATTTAGCCACGCGCCTGAAACTCGAGCTGAAGCAAAAGATGAACTCGATGATGAAGTAATCACAGTTAAACCTATCCGTTTTGCAAGTTTTGAAAATGAAGTGAGCGCAGTTGGCACGCCGAGGAAAAACCTTGATATTATGCAAGATGTGAAAGCAAAAATCACGGTTGAGCTTGGCAGATGTAAAATGAAAGTCAAAAAAGTTTTGGACATTCAAAAAGGCTCAATTATTGAAATTAATAAAGTTGCGGGTGAACAAGTCGAGCTTTTTGTGTGCGGAAAGCTTGTTGCACACGGTGAAGTTATTGTTATTGAAGACAAATTCGGGCTTCGTATCACAAGTATTATCGAAGATAAATCTTTGTAGTATAATTATTTTATGAAAAATAAAGTAATAGCAATTGTCGGCAGACCTAATGTCGGAAAATCTACATTAATTAACAGAATTTTGGGCGAACGCAAGTCTATCGTCGATGATATGGCGGGTGTCACCCGTGATAGAATTTATTTTGACGCAGTTTGGCAAGATAAACCGTTTATTATGATAGACACCGGCGGTATTATCACGGATGATACTGAAAGCGAGTTTGTTCAAAACATTTTCACGCAAGCAAAAATCGCAATTGAAGAAGCGGATTTGATTTTGTTTGTGGTTGATGCTAAATCCGGCCTAAGCCCTTATGATAAAGACATCGCAAACATTTTAAGACGTGAAAAGAAAAAAGTAATTCTTGTTGCCAATAAAGTTGATAGTATTGATGAAATAACCAACATTTCAGATTTTTACGAACTATCTTTGGGCGAACCTCAAGCTGTTTCAGCGCTTCACGGTTCTGGCGGTGTTGGCGATTTGCTGGATTTAATCACGGAAGATATTGAAAAACAATCTGATTATGATGATTCATCAAAAATTAAAGTTGCAATAGTGGGCAAACCAAACGCAGGCAAAAGCTCAATATTAAACTCAATTTTGAATGAAAACAGGGCGATTGTGTCTGACGTTTCAGGCACTACGCGCGATAGCATAAACTCTGAAATTAAATATAAAGACCAAGAATTTATTTTAATTGACACAGCAGGAATTAGAAAAAAATCAAAAGTAAGCTATGGAATTGAAGCATTTGCTGTGGATAGAGCGCTTCGCTCGATTAGAGAAGCAGACGTTGCGGTTATCGTAATTGACGCCGTTGAAAATATTTCAGATCAAGACAAAAAAATTATGCAAACAGTTGAAGAAGCCGGCGTTGGCGTGATTGTGGCGTTTAATAAATGGGATTTAATTCAAAACGTTCAAACTCATAAATATGAAAAAGAAGTTGAGCAAGAAATTCCATTTTTAAGTTATGCAAAAAAGCTATTTATAAGCGCAAAAACAGGCAAAAGGCTAACAAACATTTTAGATGAAGCAATCACAGTTGCCACCGAGCGCAATAAAAGGGTTTCAACCGGCGTTTTGAATAAAGTAATAAATGAATCAATTGAACTTAACCCACCTGCAAGCGTTAAGGGCAAAAGGCTCAGAATTTATTACTCAACTCAAGTTAAGGCAAAACCGCCAACATTCGCGCTTTTTGTAAACAATGTAGATTTAATTCGAGATAGTTATAAAAAATATCTTTCTAAAAAATTGAGAGAAAATTTTGGTTTCTTTGGAACACCAATAAGAATAGGATTTAGAGAAAAAGGAGAAAAATAAATTGCATTACGCTCTATATTTAATTTTAATTGCAATTGTTGCATATTTAATCGGTTCAATCCCAACAGGATATATTATTGTTAAATTAAAAACAGGTCAGGATATTAGAGAAGTGGGCTCCGGCTCAACGGGCGCCACAAATGTAAAAAGAGTTTTGGGCAAAGCTTGGTTTTTTATAGTAATGCTTCTTGACGCGCTCAAAGGCGCACTTCCTGTTGTGCTTGCAGGATATTTAAGTTTTAAATTGGGTGACGCACATAGGATTGCACCGCCGCTTGCTGCAACATGTGTTATAATTGGGCACTCTAAGCCGCTTTTCCTTGGCTTTAGAGGCGGTAAATCGGTTGCTTCAGGCGTTGGCACAATTATTGCGCTTTGCCCGCTTGCAGGGCTTTCAATTGCCGGTATATGGGCGGTAATCACATATTTTTCAAGATATGTATCGCTCGGTTCAATCATTGCGGTTGCTTGTGCACCATTTTTAATGCACATATTTAGACAACCAATTTCTTATGTTATCTACTGTGCGCTTGGTGCGATATACATCATTTATTTACACAGGGAAAACATCAAAAGGCTTATCAAGGGCGAAGAAAATAAGGTTAGATAATGCTTGAAAATATTGAAATTATCCCAAAAGTTGAAATAAATTCAAAAGAAGTTTTGGCGCTTATATATACACCCTCCGTTGCAAAAAGTTCTCTTGAAATTAAGGATAATATTGATAGGGTTTTTGATCTTACAAATCGTTCAAATTCAATTGCAGTGCTGTCTTACGACTATAAAACTTCTCTTCGCCGTGCAATACATTTAAAAAGAGAATATTCGCTTGACGCTTATCCGCTTGAAATTAAAATGTGCACAGATGATGAACTCGAATTTGTTATCGAAAACATTATGCCAAATTTTATGGGGGTGGATAGAGTTTTGATTGATGGTGGCGAATATAGCGCGCCATGCGATATCCCTACTCAATCAAAAAATTGTTTTATTAAAAACCCTGAAGAGCTTGAAGCAGTAAGGCTTCGCGAGGTTTTTGGCGGCGTTATTGAAACTAAGATTTATATCCAAAACGAAGATAAAATAAGAAAGCCGGTTGCCGTTTTGTCTGATGGCTCTGCGGTTTTGGGGTTAGGTAACATCGGCGCAGAAGCAGGACTTCCTGTTATGGAAGGAAAAGCGGCGCTTTTTAAATCGCTTGCAAATGTTGACGCTATGCCACTTTGTGTCAGAACGCAAAATCCTGATGAAATAGTGAAAATTGCATATCTTCTTGAAAATTCTTTTGCGGGGATTAATTTAGAAGATATTTCCGCCCCAAGGTGTTTTGAAATTGAAGAAAAAATGATTGAAAAGCTTTGCATTCCCGTTTTTCATGATGACCAACACGGAACGGCAATCATTGTTTCAGCAGGCATTTTAAATGCCCTAAAATTACTTAAAAAGCAGTTGGAAAATGTAAAAATCATAATGTCAGGCGCAGGGGCTGCGGGTTGCGCTATATGCAAGCAACTTTTAAGGCTTGGCGCGCGCAATATCATCATGTTTGATATAAACGGGATAGTCTATGTTGGGCGAAAACAAAACGACCCTTACCTTGAGCAACTTGCCAAAAAGACAAATTTAGATAATAAAATTTGCTCAATGGAAGAGGCACTTATGGGCGCTGATATTTTTATTGGCGTTTCGAAAGGCGGAATTTTAAAACCTGAATGGGTGCCCAATATGGCCGAAAACCCTGTTATTTTTGCTCTTGCAAACCCGACTCCTGAAATTATGCCAAATGTTGCACTAACATCAGGAGCCAAAATTGTTGCCACAGGAAGAAGCGATTTTCCAAATCAGATAAATAATTCGCTTGTTTTCCCAGGGCTTTTTAGAGGGGTTATAGATTCAGGGCTTCAAAAAATCACCGATGACATTAAAATTTTAGCTTCAATTTCCGTTGCTTCTATGGTTAAAGACATAGATTTGAGCGCGGAATACATTATCCCTGAGGCGCTAGATAAAGATGTTGCAAAAAATATTTCAGCATGTATTATTGAATATGTCAGAAATCCAAACACCCACACATATTAATTTGCTTTTCAAAAAGCAAGAATTTTGTGTTTCATTTTAAAGGATAAAAATAGATATAATCACTAACAGAAAGGTATAAACGTGGAAGAAAAAGAAAACATTGAAGTTCAAGAAACTGAAACTGCTCAAGAAGTTGTTGAAGTTCAAGAAGCTTCAGAAGAAGAAAAAGTGACTGTTCTCAAAGGTTCTAAACGCGAAAGAGGACAAAGAAAAAGAAAAATTGAAACCGTTGAACCGGTTGAATCAGAATGGAAAGAACAAGTTGTTCAAATCCGCCGTGTTACAAAAGTTGTAAAAGGTGGTAAAAAACTTTCTTTCAGAGCAATTGTTATTGTTGGTAACAAAAAAGGCGCAGTTGGTATGGGCGTTGCAAAAGCTGCTGAAGTTATTATTGCAATCCAAAAAGCTGTTGCTGATGCAAGAAAAAATCTTGTTAATGTTCCAATTTTCAGAACAACAATTCCTCACACAATCACAGGCACTTCAGGTGCAGGAAGCGTTATCTTAAGACCGGCTTCAGCAGGTACCGGTGTTATCGCAGGTGGCGCAGTTCGTGCAGTATTAGAACTTGCAGGTATTGAAAATATCTTGGCTAAATCATTAGGTTCTAAATCACCTCTTAACGCTGCAAACGCTACATTGAACGCTCTTAAAGAATTAAGAAGCTTCAACGATGTTGCAAAATCTCGTGGTATTTCACTTACAAAAATGCTTACAAAATAAGGAATAGGTAAAATAAAATGGCTAAAAAAGAAGAAAAAATAAAAATAAAACTTGTTAAAAGTACAATTGGCTCAAGCAAAGATCAAATCAAGGTTGTTAGAGCATTGGGCTTGAAAAAAACAAATCAAGTTGTTGAACACTTGCCATCAGCTACAATCATGGGCATGGTAAACAAAGTTCCACACTTAGTTGAAGTAGTTAAATAATTAAAAGGACAAAAGAAAAATGATAACTTTAGAAGATTTAAAACCTGCAGAAGGTTCTGTTAAAAAATCAAAACGTGTTGGCAGAGGCCGTTCATCAGGTCATGGTAAAACATCTTGCCGCGGCAACAACGGTGAAGGACAACGTTCAGGTAACACAAATAAAAGAGGTTTTGAAGGTGGTCAAATGCCATCATACAGACAAGCCCCAAAATTAAAAGGCTTCACAAACTATTTTGCAATTCCATGTGCTGAAATTAATGTTTCAACTCTTGCAAAATTAGGCGTTAAAGAAGTTGACCTTAAATATTTAAAAGAAAATAACTTAGTTGACAGAATGGCTGAAAGATTAAGAGTTCTCGGCAACGGCGAAATTAAAAAAGCTGTTAAAGTTAGCGCTTATTATGTTACAGCTTCTGCAAAAGAAAAAATTGAAGCAGCAGGCGGCGAAGTTATTATAGGATAATTTTAAATGCAACAATCAATGAATCAAAATCAGCAAGCGATTATGAATCAGCTTGCGGGTGCTTGGACGTCTAGTGGTCTTGGCAAAAAATTAATCTTTACTTTTGCGATAATTATGCTCTTTAGATTTGGGGCACAACTACCGATATTTGGTGTAGATAACCAAGTGTTCCAAAACATCGCAGGAAGCAATAACCTAATTGGTTTTTTGGATATGTTTTCAGGCGGTGCGCTCGGTAAGGTTTCAATTTTTGCCCTCGGAATCGGGCCATATATCACATCTTCAATCATAATCCAGCTTTTAACCGTAATTATTCCGTATTTGGAAAAATTACAAAAAGAAGAAGGCGAAGCAGGAAGACGTAAAATTCAGCAAATCACAAGGCAATTTACAGTTGTTCTTGCGCTTTTCCAAGCATTTGTATTCGCGACAATTTTATCAAAGCTCCCTGGCTCTATTATGCCGGGGATTAGCTTGCCTTTGTTCTACTTTGGCTCAATTGTGGCGCTCACCGCCGGTTCGGTTTTTGTTATGTGGCTTGCTGAATTGCTCACGGAAAAAGGCGTGGGCAATGGCGGTTCATTGATAATTTTTATTGGTATTCTTGCGGGAATTCCGCTTTATATGAAAAACACTTGGACTTTGGTTTCGGCGAACGCTAAAATGCAACTTGCGTTTTTAGTATTGCTGTTGATTTTTGCAGCGACAGTTGTGCTTGTTGTTGTTATGCAAGACGCTGTGCGTAAAGTTCCGATTGTGAGCGCCAGAAAACAAATTGGCAACAAAGTTTATGGCGGTCAAAACACTAATATTCCATTTAAATTAAACCCTGGCGGGGTTATGCCAATCATTTTTGCAATTGCGATACTTCTTTTCCCAACAACAATCTTGAGCTTTATTCAACAAATGAATATTGCTTCTCCTGCCTTGCAAAAATCTTTGACGGCAATTAACTCATTCTTAAGCCCGTCCAGCCCTTGGTATTATGTGATTTATTTCTCATTGATTGTGGCTCTCACATTTTTCTATGCTTCAATCATACCATCTATGCAACCTAAAGAAATTGCTAACAACCTTAAAAAATATGGTTCTGCTATTCCTGGGATTAAACCCGGAAAGCCAACTGCCGATAAGCTTGACGAAATTTTGACAAGAACAACTTTCATCGGCGCGCTTGGTTTGGGTATAGTTGCAATGGTTCCGTCGATTGCATCAGGTATCACAAATATCACCACTTTCCAAGGTATTGGTTCAACAAGTATAATCATCATGGTTGGTGTTGCTCTTGATTTCATAAATCAAATCAAAACACATCTTCTTGCGAAGAATTATGAAAGTTTCTTGAAGCAACAACAATAACAAGAGGTAGAATATGAAAAAAGCTTATATTTTTATGGGGCCCCCAGGCTGTGGGAAAGGTACTCAAACGGCTCATCTTGCTGATTTTCTTAAGCTTCCGCATATCGACACAGGCTCTCTTTTAAGGGCAAATATTAAAGCGGGAACGCCGGATGGAATTATTGCAAAAGGTTTTATAGATAAAGGGCAGCTTGTTCCTGTTGAGCTTGTTGGTAGAGTAATTAAAAATAGGCTTTTAGAACCGGACGCCCAAAATGGCTACATTCTAGACGGTTTTCCAAGGAGTATGGAGCAAACTAAAATTTTAGAACGTATCCAAGAAGAAATTGGGCTTGATGTTCAAAATGTTGCATTTTATTTTGATATTGAAAATCATACGCTTGTCGAAAGGCTTGTAAATAGGCGCTCTTGCCCTGTTTGTGGCAAAATATATAATATTGTGTCGAATAAGCCTAAAGTCGAAGGTAAATGCGATATAGATGGCGCAGATTTAATTCAAAGAACGGATGATAACGAAGAAACCGCGAAATTAAGATTTAAAACATACGAAGAGCAAACAAAGCCTATTTTGGATTATTTCAGAGAAAAAGGCATTTTGCACACAATTAATGCAGACCAATCAATTCAAGATGTTTGGAATGAAATAAAGGAGATTGTAGGTTGATTAAGAAAAAATCAAGAGAAGAAATTAAACTTATGAAATCCGCAGGGCACATTGTTGCGCTTGTGCACGACGAAATGAAACGCGTTGTTCGCCCCGGAATTTCAACTTATGAACTTGATAAAATTGCGCACGATATTATTAGAGATAACCGCGCAATCCCAACTTTTCTTGGATATAATGGTTTTCCTGCCACAATTTGCACTTCAATTAACGAGCAAGTTGTTCACGGTATTCCATCAAAAGATGTCATTTTAAAAGAAGGCGATGTAATATCAATCGATGTTGGCGCAACGCATCATGGGCTTGTTGGCGACAGTGCTTGGACATATCCTGTTGGCGAGATTAAACCGGAAGTTCAAAAACTTCTTGAAGTGTGTGAGGCTTCGCTTTTTGCAGGATTAAACACAATTAAAAACGGTGTGAAGCTTGATGATATGTCCGGTGCAATTGAAGATGTCGTAAACGCGAACAATATGGGTATTGTGCGCCAATATGGCGGGCACGGCGTTGGGCGCAGCATGCATGAAGACCCATTTATTTTTAATTACAGGTCCGGCTCAAATGTTATATTAAAAACAGGTATGACAATTGCAGTTGAACCAATGGTGAATTTAGGTGGCGATGATGTCTATGTTTTAGACGATGAATGGACAGTCGTAACCCGCGACGCACTGCCTTCAGCGCATTTTGAGCACACTGTTGTTGTGACAGATGACGGTTACGAAATTTTAACTAAGTTATAATTTCGCCTAAAAATAAACGTTCTCCGCGGCAAGCCGCGAAGTTTAGCTGATTAATAGTTTTCGCAGTTCATCTCAAAATATGCTTTCGGGTGTTTGCAGGATGGGCAAATTTCAGGCGCTGTAGTGTCTTTTAACACAAAACCGCATTTGAGGCATTTCCAAGTGACTTCGTAGCTTTTTTTAAATGTTTCATCATTTAGCATATTTTCCCAAAGCCTTTTATATCTTGCTTCATGGTGTTTTTCCACGGTAATTACATTTTTAAAAGTGTCTGCAATTTCAATAAAACCTTCATCTCGCGCCACTTCTTCAAATTTTGGGTAAAGCAAAGTGTTTTCTTCGTGCTCGCCTTCTTTTGCGCTTAATAAATTTTCTTTTGTTGTGCCAAAAGTCACGGCGTAATTATAAGAAACCTCAAGAGTTGTGTCTGCTAAAAATCTGTAAAAAAGCTTTGCGTGCTCTCTTTCGTTTCCGGATGTTTCTAAGAAAATATTTGAAATTTGTTCGAAACCTTCTTTTTTTGCTTGTTTTGCAAAATAATAATATTTATTTGTGGCAAGGCATTCGCCTGTAAGCGCGCGCATTAAATTTTTTTCTGTTTCCGTGTTTTCTAATTTCATATAAAGCTCCTTTTTTCAAAAAGAAGTTTAGTTTGAAATTAAATTATTTCCATTGCACACGCGATGTGCTATTCGGGCTATTCAACAGTAACGCTCTTTGCAAGGTTTCTTGGTTGGTCTACGTCTTTTCCTAAATATTCCGCAATATAATATGCCAAAAGCTGAAGCACGATAATGTTAAGCGCTGGCGATAATATATCTGAAATTTCAGGAATTTCAATTAAATCATCAAACAATTCATTGTTTTTGTCGTCAAGCACATTTGTGACCGCAATAAGCTTTGCTTGCCTTGCTTTTGACTCTTGGCAATTTGATAATACTTTGTCATACACAATTCCTTTGTTTAGAATTGCAAGCACCGGCATACTTTCATCTAACATTGCGATAGGCCCGTGTTTAAGTTCGCCCGCAGAATAACCTGTTGCATTAATGTAGCTTATTTCTTTCAACTTGAGTGCACCTTCAAGAGCGGAAGAGTAATTAACGCCGCGAGAAATAAATATGAAATTTTTATAACTTGAATATTTTTTCGCGATGTTTGCAATGTGAGTTGTGTCGTTTAAAACTTTTTCCATTTTTGATGGTAAAAGAGTGAGCTCTTCTTTAATTTTGGCAACTTCTTCAAGGTTTTCGCCTTTTTCTTCTGCTAAATACAGTGCAAGAAGATAAAGCGCCAAAAGCTGCGCTGTGTATGATTTTGTTGCTGCAACAGATACTTCCATACCTGCTTCCACTCCAAACAAACTGTCTGCAAGGCGTGCCATGCAGCTATCTGTTCTGTTTGTGATGATTAAAACATGTGCGCCAAGTTTCATAACTTGCTTAATCGCGGTTATTGTGTCTGCCGTTTCGCCGCTTTGGGAAATACCTATAACGAGTGTGTTTTCGTCCGCTATTGTTTTTCTGTATATGTATTCGCTCGAAGCTTCAACGTCAACCGGAATACCAACTAAATCTTCAATAACATATTTTCCGACAAGCCCAGCGTGCAAGCTTGTTCCGCAGGCAATAATTTGAACCCTGTTGAATTTCTTGATTGTTTCTGCGTCAAGGTTAATGCCCGCTAAATTAATTTTTTCGTTTTTGCCTACGAGTTTTTGGTTCAAAACATTTCTAACAACATCTGGCTGCTCATGAATTTCTTTGAGCATAAAGTGCTTATAGCCCATTTTGCTAAGCGCAATAGGCTCAAACGGCAAATATTCGATTTTATTTTGAATTGCCTTGCCATCTGTGTCGTGAATTTCGATTTTGTCTTTAGTGACAAGTGCAACTTGCCCATCGTTTAAATAAGTTGCTTTTTTAGTGTAGTCAATAATTGCCGGAATATCGCTTGCGATGAAGTTTTCGCCTTCGCCAACGCCAATTATAAGAGGCGCATTTTTTCTCGCAGTAATTATTCTGTCAGGGCATTTTTTATGAATTACACAAAACGCAAAAGCTCCTTCAATTTTGCGGATTGCCCTAGTTACAGCTTCTAGAAGATTGTTTGTTTCAGCATATTCATAAGCAATTAAATGCGCTGCAACTTCTGTATCTGTTTGAGAAACAAAATGCGCACCTTTTTTTACAAGCTCCTCTTTAAGCTCTGTATAATTTTCGATTATGCCGTTATGCACAAGGGCTAAACTTCCGCAATTGCAAACATGCGGGTGTGCGTTCACTGTGGTTGGAAGCCCGTGAGTTGCCCAGCGAATGTGCCCAATGCCAAGGTTTGCGTTTAGCGTGCCATCCCCTTCTTTGGATAATATTTCTTTTAAATTTTTTAATTTTCCGCTTGCTTTGAAAACTTCAATTTTGTCATGTTGAAAAAGAGCAATTCCTGAGGAGTCATAGCCTCTGTATTCAAGGTGTTCTAAGCCGTTTGTGATGACTTCACTAGCTTTGCGCTTGCCTACATAACCTACAATTCCGCACATATTCTCTCTCCCCTTTTTTGTTGTTTTATGCTTCTTCTAATCTTTTGCCCATTTTTTCTCTTAAAATTGCCGCGCTGTCTTCGTAGCCAGCTCTTCCCATAAGAGCGTATGTATAATTTTTTGCTTGCTCAACCCCCGGTTGGTTAAATGTGTTGATGTTGTAAAGTTCGCCCGCAATTGCTGTTTGAACTTCAAGCATATATAAAAGTTGAGCTAAATAATACGCATTCAATTTTGGCAGAGTGATTGTTAAATTTGGGCGGTTGTAATCGCAAAGTGCAACTGCCGTTGCGTCTGCTTCTGCGTTAATTAATTCGTTGATTGTTTTTCCGCCAAGGTAGCCAATGCCTGTATATTCAAAGATTTTAGGAATTGCTAATTCCCTGTCAAATTCTTCAACTCTGATAAAGTTGATGATTTTATCGTTTTTACCTTCGTTATAAAGTTGAATTTGAGAGTGTTGGTCTGTTGCGCCAACTGCTTTTACGGGAGTCGGCCCGATGTTCACTTTATTGCCGTCTTTATCTTCTTCTTTGCCGAGTGATTCAGCCCAAAGTTGAACATACCAATCGGATACATATCTTAAGCGGCTTGAATACGGCATCATAACGGAAATATTTTTGCCTTTTTTGCGTTCTAATAAATAGTGAATTAATGCGTTTTGAGCGGCAATATTTTTTCTGATATCAGTGTTTTTAAGAGCTAAATCGATATCTTTAATGCCTTCAATAATTTCATCAATATCAATTCCAACAAGCGCAAAAGGAACAAGCCCAACTGCAGAAAACACGCTAAATCTTCCGCCAACGTCATCCGGCACAACGAAAGTTTTATATCCTTCTTCGTTTGAAATTTGCCTTAAAATGCCCGCTTCTTTATCTGTTGTTGCAACGATGTGTTTTCTGTAATCATCGCCCAAAATGGCTTGCATTTTGTCTTTGATAATCATAAATTGCGACATAGTTTCAGCTGTCGAACCTGATTTTGTAATCACATTCACCAAGGTTTTCTTCATATCAAGCATATCAAACATTGCGCTCATTTGATCAGGGTCAATGTTGTCTAAGAAGAAAATTCTCGGAAGATTATCTCTTTGTTCCGGTGTGAGTAAATTCCAATATGGCTTCAAAAGAGCTTCTGTAACTGCAATGCCGCCGAGAGCAGAACCACCTATACCAAGGACTAAAATGTTGTCAAACCTTCCTCTAACCATTGCGGCATATTCTTTAACATACCAAACGGTTTCTTCGTTATAACCCAAGTTCATCCATTGAAGCCAAGCGTCAGGTTTATCTTTTCTTTGATTTAACTCGGTCAAAATTTTTGCAATCTTAGGCGCATACGCGTCAAATTCTTTTTCTAAATCAAGACCATGTTCTTCGCCAACTGCTTCAATTGTGACATTCGCAGGGTTAAATTTTATCATCTCTAATCCTTCTACTATAAGTGTCTTTACACTATTATTGTACTTGCTAAATAATGAGTGTAAACAATTTTTTCTCATCAAAAATGTGAGAAAAAGCACTTGGTTAAGGATTTAAAATTAGTCTAAATAGAACACCGTAATAATTTTGTGACTTTCTTGTGCATATTCAACTGCTTTGTGCAAAGTGTTTGAATCATGCGACAGGAAGCATATAAGTTGTTGGCAATCGTCAACAATTTCTCTGTTGCAAATTCGCGAAGCGTCTGCAAGAGTCATCATAGAACGGTCAGGGTGCTCAACAATGTTTTTAACACCAATTAGTTGGTCTTGCACGTCTGACGGTTGTTGACCAATAGTTTGAGGAAGAATAATTGTGAGCTTGTCAGGATTTGCTTTCATTGCGCCACGAATTGCTGCTGCGTTTGTTCCTTGTGAACCGCCTGATGTTACAATAGTGTTTCCGGCTCTAACAAGAGTGGTTGAAAGCATTTCAATAATTTGTTGGTGTGTAATTGTTAAATTACGACTGCCGATAATTGCAATTTTTTTTGCACTTTGCCTAATTGTGGCAAGTTCTTGGGCTAAAACATCAATCTCATCGCCCCCATCTTCAGGGACTTTGTCCAAATCGTCATCAATTGGAACATTAATAGAAATTTTATCGCTTGAGTCCGTCATATTTTTCCTTTAAATGAAATCTGCAAGCTTTAATATAACATATTTTTTGAAATTTGTCTAAGTTTTGAGATTAAACTTAATATTATTGCATTGTTTTTTATTTGGTTAATAATTAAATTATGGACAAGGACTATTTGGAAGGTTTGAACGATAAACAACGCGAAGCGGTTAGTTCCGTGAACGGTGCTATTTTAACGCTTGCAGGCGCAGGAAGCGGCAAAACAAAAGTTTTGACCACAAGAATTGCACACCTTGTGAAATCCGGTGTTAGCCCGAACGAAATTCTTGCCGTAACATTTACAAACAAAGCTTCAAAAGAAATGCAAGAAAGGCTTGCAACCTACCTTGGCGAAGGCACTGTTAAGCGCATGTGGGTTGGCACTTTCCATAGCATTTGCGGAAGAATTTTAAGAAAACATTTGTCTGAATATAAAACGCGCGACGGCAGACATTGGGATAACAACTATGTAATTTATGATGATACAGACACAAAAACGGTCATCAAAAACGCGGTTAAAAAATTTAATTTAGATGACAAAATATACGATGTAAAGCTAATCAGAACAATTATTTCAAACGCTAAAAACAAAATGCAAACCGCTTCCACTTACGCTCAATTTGCGCGTGACCATAAGTCTAAACAAATTGCGGAAGTGTATTTGGAATATGAAAAACAGCTTTCTTTAAATAACGCAATAGATTTTGACGACATGCTTCTTCTTTGCGTTAATTTGCTCGAAACTAATGAAGAGGTTAGAAATATATATAAAAACCGCTTCAAACACATCATGGCAGACGAGTTTCAAGACACAAACCAAGCGCAATATAAGCTTATTCGTATGTTGTTTAGTGATGATAAAGTTAAACTTCCGGATACGAGCTTGTTTGTGGTGGGCGATGTTGACCAATCTATTTATTCTTGGCGTGGTGCGGATTTCAAAATTATTCTCGGCTTCCAAAGAGATTATGAAAATTCAAAACTCATAAAACTTGAGCAAAACTACCGTTCGACAGGCACAATTCTGCGCGCTGCAAACTGTGTTATTGAAAACAATAATGAAAGAATTGATAAAGTTTTATATTCAACTAAAGGCGATGGCGAAAAAATCTCAATTTACGAAGCAAATTCAGACATCGATGAAGCAAAATATGTTGCAGCAAACATCAAAAAAATGATGAATGAAAACTACAATCTTGAAGATGTTGCAATTTTATATAGAACAAACGCTCAATCAAGAGGGGTGGAAGAAGCGCTTATGCATGCCTCAATCCCATACAAAGTTGTTGGCGGGTTGAAATTCTACGAAAGGAAAGAAATTAAAGACATCCTTGCTTATTTGAAACTTATTTACAATAAAAACGACTCTCAAAGCTTAAGAAGGGTTATAAATGTTCCAAAGCGCGCAATTGGCGACACGACAATTAAAAAACTTGCAGAAATTGCGGATAATGAAGATATTTCGCTTTTTGAAGTTATTGAAAAAATTGAAGAATACGATAATTTTAATGCGTCATGTAAAGCTAATTTAAGGAGTTTTGCAGACTTAATTCAAAATTTAAGCTTAATTCAAAACACGACTCCGCTTAGCGAAATTGTGGTTAAAACGTTGGAAGATTCAGGCTATTTAAGAGAGTTAAGGGCCGAAGATTCGATTGAAGCTGAATCCAGAATTGAAAACTTGCAAGAGTTTATCAATGTTGCGCGCGAATTTGAGCAAGATGAATTTAACCTTGAGCTTGAAGAAGGAATGAATATGCTCGGCACTTTCCTCACTCAAGTTGCCCTTGTGTCTGACATTGATTCTATGGTCGAAGGCGATAAATCTGTGACTTTGATGACACTCCACTCTGCAAAAGGGCTAGAGTTTCAAACAGTGTTTTTAATTGGGCTGGAAGAAGGTATTTTCCCGCATTCTCGCGCAATTTCATACACTTCAAACGCAGGCGAGCTTGAAGAAGAAAGAAGGCTTATGTATGTTGGAATTACAAGGGCAAAAGAAAAATTATACCTTGTGTCCGCTCGTCAAAGGTATGTTTGGGGCGAAGTCAAAATGTTCCCGCCTTCAAGGTTTATATCTGAAATTCCTGCAGAATTGTTGGATAAAGAAATAAGCGAAACGGAGCAAACCCAAGCGCAAAGCCGCTCCGGAATTAGAAATGTTTACGAAACAAGAAGAGAATATCCAAGGCAAAATTCAGGCTATAAAAACTTTTCAAACACTCCTAAAAAAGCGGGTGGAAATTCAGCTTCTTCCTCTTCTTTTAGTGCTCCCTCCGGCTCAAGCGGCGGTAATACTTCGCTTTTGAGCAGTATTGCAAGAGTGAAAGCTCAAAATAAGACAACAAATGTGGTGCGCACTGAACCTCGCGTACAAGTGGTAAAAAAACACAATGTGGCAACTGTTTCTTCAAGCGCGGCTTCAACTCAGCCAAAAGCCACTCAAGAACCAGCAGTTTCAGTGAGCGATTTAATTAGAAAGTGCAAAGAGCAAGCTCAAGCTCGCCCAGCGGCGCGCCCAATCACAAAAACTCCGCTTGCTGTTAACACAAGGGTTTTCCATAGCCAATTTGGAATTGGGACAATAAAAGATGTTGTAAAAACCCCGCAAGGCACACCTTCAGAATACCATGTAGAGTTTTCAAGAATTGGCATTAAAAAATTAGATTTTGAAACCGCAGACATCAAAGCTTTTTGATACGAGCGACGGTTTTTCTTTAGCGCAACTGCGCTTAGAAAAACCGAGCGAGTCTAAGGTGTGTGACGTGTGAAGACGGTTGCGATGAGCAAGCGGCGAACACGAAACCGTACCCCACAAATGAAGAAAATTTTTAGCAAAATTTGTTTTTTGCAAAAATTTTCAAGCGAGTCTTTGGTGTGTGAGGCGAAAGCGGGAAAGCGAGGAGCTTTGCCGCAGAGCCGAAACCGTACCCACGAGCGAAGTTAAAATCGTAGTGCGCACAATTTGTTTTGATTTGTCAGGCGTCGCCTGAAAAATTACGCGCTAGGCAACATAATTTTAATCCGTCATGCTGAATTTATTTCAGCATCTTGCCAGATAATTCAACATAGCGTTTATCTTGTGTCTTTTCATTTTTCTTTCTTTGACACTCAAGCGCCGTAACGCAAAGAAAGAAAAACGAAACAAAAAGAAAGAAACATGGGCTCATGTTTAGCTTCTGCCATTTTTCAAATTTTTATCTCAGAAATCGCAGTCGAGCTTTTGCGAATAGCTATTTAACAAAAATATGCCTTACGCAGTACAACCAATGCCGTGAGCGCAAAACCTCTCCGCAATTTCCGTTTTGTGATAAAAATTTAAAAAATTCTATTCATGTTTAGTGAATAATTTGTGGTCCGTAGGCCAGGCAGTGCCTGACCTACAAGGTAAAATCCATCTTGCTATTAAATTTTTCATCATATATTTCGCACAGATTTCGAACGACAGTCATTCCTTCTGTGTAAAGTTCATAAAGAGAGCTGTTTAGTTGTAATATAAATTCTTGCTCAACGTAGCCTTTCTTGTGGCTTTTGCGAATATTTTTTAGCTGGTTTTTAATGTCACCAGCCAATTCTTCAGCATATTTTATTTGTTCGATTATATAGTTGTTATTCATATTTAATGGACTGTCAATCCTGTTAAATATCAAAACAATAGCGAAAATAAGAATATGAATCAATGTTTTAAATCAATTATCGCTAATAATGTAAAAAAACTTAGAGAACAAGCTGGGCTTACTAGAGAAAAACTTTCTTTAGCCTTAGAATTTGAAAATTCTTATATTTCGAAACTTGAGAATGCAGGAATAAATATAACAATTGAAAGATTAGACAAAATCGCCACCTTTTTCAAAATACAAACATTTGAGCTGTTAATTTCAAGAAATTAACATGTTTATTTGCTGAAAATGTCATACTAATTTTAAATACAAAAACACGAGGACATTAAATCCTCGTGTTTTAGCAATCTCAATCTTTCTTTTAAAAGAATTATATACCTTTCATTGAAAGACCAATTCTGTGTTCAGCAGGAGTGAATTTTTTGATTTGAACTTTCACTTCTTGACCAAGTGTGAACATTTCGTTTACATTCACTTGTTCATCTGAAATTTCTGCTGATGGAAGTAATGCTTCAACTCCTGGGAAGATGTTAATGAAGATGCCGAAAGAAGTGATTTTATTAACAGTGCCTTCAATAATGTCGCCTTCTTGGAATTTAGAAGCAATTTCATCCCATGGGTTTGCGCCCATTCTCTTTAATGAAAGCGAAATTCTCTTTAATTGTTCATCGATTTTAATAACTTTAACTTCGATTTTTTGACCGAGTGAAACAACATCAGATGGGTGTTTAATTCTATCCCAAGAAATTTCAGAGATTGGAAGTAAGCCATCTACGCCGTTAATGTCGATAAATGCGCCGAAGTCTGCAATTCTAACAACTTCGCCTTCAATTGTTTGGTCAACAGCAAGTTTTGAAATAACTTCGTCTGCAACCATTTCTCTTTGTTGAGCGTAAACTTGTCTTTGAGAAAGGATAAGTTTGTTTCTTTTTGGGTCAGCTTCTAAAATTTTAACTTCTAATTCGGAATCAATTTGAGTGTCGCCTGCAAGACCTGCTCTTAATTGAGAAGAAGGAATGAAGCCGCGAAGGCCGAACACTTCAGCAATTAAGCCGCCTTTAACAGATTGAACGATAAGAGCCATAACGCTTTCGTTTGCAGCTTTTGCTTCAGAAAGTTTTTGCCAAGCTTGAGCAAATGCAAGTTTTTTAAGTGATAATTCGATAACTTCGTTTTCTTCTTCGTCTTTTGTGATGTAGAATTCTTTTTCGTCCCAAAGTTTGATGAAATCATCAGGGTTTTGGTCTTTTGAATTAACTACTTCAGAGTTTGGCAAGAAAGCTTCTGTTTTTGCACCGATGTCAACAAGGAAGCCATCTTTTTCACGTTTTACAACAACACCTTTAACGATGTCTGCAACGTTTAGTTTGTAAGTGTAAGAATTTTCGAGCAAAGCTTCAAATTCTTCTTGAGTCATTGTGTTTGTCATGTTTTTTCTCCTTTATTTAACACTATTTATAACTTCGTTAATTATATAATCAGGAGTTGAGGCTCCTGCGGTAATGCCGATATTTTGCGCAAGCTGAATTTCATTTTCGTAATTTTTTAATTCACTTGCGTTTTCAATATGGATTGTTTTTGTGATGTTTTTCAAAATTTCTGCAAGGTGGGTTGTGTTTGCACTTTTTTTAGAGCCCACAACAATCATTAAATCGCTCTTTTTCGCAATTTCTCTTGCTTCATTTTGCCTAAGAGTTGTGGAGCGGCAAATTGTGTTTGCAATTCTAAGTTCTTTAGCAATTGGCGCAAGATAGGCAACAATTTCTTGCAAAAATTCCGCTCTTTGCGTAGTTTGAACAACAATGCCGATTTTTTGTTTTTTCTTTATGATGTCTTCAATTTTTTTAAGTTCTTCTAAACTTTGTGCGACGAAAACATTATCATCTGTTGTGTGTCTTGCGGCATTTGCCCTAATTGCCATAACTTCAGGGTGTTCGCCTTTTCCAAGAATGATTAGAAAATAGTTTTCTCGAACAAGCCCGATTGCTTTATCTTGAACTTTTTTCACGTCAGGGCAAGTGAGGTCAACAAGCTCATAACCCTTGTTTTTAATTTCTTCAAAAACTTCGAAGCTTGCGCCATGGCTTCTAACCACGCAAAAACCTTCGCCATGACTTGGCAAGTTTTCAATAGTCTTAATGCCCAAATCGCTAAGTTCTTTAATGACTTGAGAATTATGTATAAGCTCGCCTAAAACGCAAATTTCTTTTTCAGGATTTTCTGCTTTTAGCTTTTTTGTTGTTTCGACTGCACGTTTCACGCCGTAGCAAAATCCGGCATTCGAGGCAAGTATGATATTTTTCTTTTGATGAGTTATGTAGCTCACACCCTTTGTATGAAGTCACAAATGAAAATTTGTGCTATATTAATTAAAACATAAAAAAAATAAGGCGCAAGGCGAAGAATTATGAACAAAAAAGAGGAATTAATATATTGGGCGAAAAGATTATATTATAGAGGTATGAGCCCTGCAACAAGCGGAAATATCAGCGTTTTGGATGGTGAAGATAAAATCTTGATATCAGGTACAGGCACTTGCCTTGGGGATTTAACTGACCCAGACATTGTAACTATTGATTTTGAAGGCAACCAATTATCAAAAGGCAAAAAACCTTCAGGCGAAAAATATTTACACAGTGCAATTTATGAAGCGCGCGCGGATGTGGAAGCGGTAATACACTCTCACTGCCCATACATCACAGCTTTTGCGGTTGCAGGTGTTCCTATAAAAGACGCAATTTTGCCTGAATTTGTATACCAATTTGGTGAAATTCCGATTGCAAAATATGCAACGCCATCAAGTTTTGAGCTTGCCCGTAACTGTGTTGAATATTTTAAAAAAGGGCACAACATTGTTCTTATGAAAAACCATGGCGTAATTGTTGCGGGCGCAGACCTTAGAACTTGTTTTATGGGGCTTGAATCCGTAAGGGCATATGCAGAAACATATTTTGGGGCGCTTGTTTTGGGTGGCGCGCAAAAATTAAACGCAAAACAAATTTCAGAAATAAAAAAACTTAAGGGGTAAATTCGTGACGACGCAAATTATTGAAGCACAACAAGGCATAATTACACCGGAAATAGCAAAAATTGCAGAACTTGAAGGAATTAATCAAAATGTTTTAAGGCAAAGAGTTGCCGACGGGCGCATTGTAATTTTGAAAAACAAAACGAAAAGCATTTCTCCAATCGGGCTTGGATATGGTTTGAGCCCTAAAATTTGCGCTTGTGTGAACAATAATTTTGAAAATTTTAACCAACTTGAAGAAACGGACAAAATTAAAATTTCAAAAATTGCAGGGGCAAAAGTTGCTTTTGATGTATCTTCAAATTCTGAGTATGGCGAAATGAGAGAAAAATTTGCGACTGAATTTGATATGCCATACGGCGTGAACCCTTTTTTGGAAGCGATTTGCGAATTGTCCGGCGAAAATAAAGCAGATATAAAAATGGTATTTTCAAAAATTTCTGAAAACATTGAAATGTTTTGCGAACAAGGTGCAGATTTTATAACAATTTACCCGACAATTACGCCTGAAATTGTGAAATTATATAAATCAGAGGCGAAGAACCCAAATTTAATTTCAAAAACCGCTTCAATTTTAATGGAATATATTGAACAAGAAAACGTTCAAAATCCATATCTAAAGGCTTTTGATGAAATTTTGGATATCGCAAGAACATACGACGTAACCCTTTCTTTTGCTTCAGTTTTTGCGTTTAATTCGCTTTTTGAATTTCCGACAAGAACAAGCTATATGGAACTTTTATTGCTAAGTGAACTTGTGCAAAAAGCTCGTGCAACGGGTGTGCAAGTGATGGTGGAGGGGGCTGGATATATGCCGCTTTCTGAAATTCCTGCTCATATAAAGCTTGTAAAGAAACTAACTTTTAATGCGCCGCTTGTGCTGGATGGTCCAAAAGTTGCTGAAGATAATTTTGAACTTGAAAATATAAATTCTGCAATTGGGGCTTCATCTGCGGTTTTAGCGGGGTGTGATATGCTTTATGCACTAAACAGTGAAGATAATTCTAAAAAACATAACGCAAGGCAGTTAAGGGAAAATGTTGTTTCTTTGAAACTTGCATGTGATATCGGCACTTTTCGTGCTAATTTGTAAATTATTTTTTTAATATTGCTTAAAAAATTTGTATATAAGTTTTTTTAAAGTTATAATCTTATTAACTTTAAATATGGAATTATTGGGAAAAAAGGTATATAAATTCTTATTAATTTTCACCTTGTTAATTTTTCAAATTAACGGGGCATTTTCTATTGAGGAAAATTTTGAACAACCCCAAGCGGACGCGCAAATGCACTCTGCAGAGGACATTCAGGCTGAATTTGATAAAATTCAATCTCAAGTAGATAATTCTCAAAGGGAAGCTACCATTTTTGATGAACCAAATCAAGAAGAAGCCGGACAGATGAGCGCGCAAGAAGAAACTCAAGCTAAAGAAGCAAAAGTTGAAGAAACTCAAGCTTCTGAGCCTCAAGAAGAAGTCAAAGAAGAAAAAAGACCTTTGCTTGCGGGTGAGTATTACATCAAAGAAATTGAAATTTTAGGCAATAATTTAGTTGAAACAAATTATGTAAAAGACCAAATGGGGCTTAAAGAAGGCTATATTTACAATAAAAAAGAAATAGGCACGGACCTTAACAATATCTATAAAACAGGCTATTTTACCCAAAAAATTAAAGCTCTCCCTATTAAAATCGATAATGAAAATTTAAAGTTAAGAGTTATTGTTGAGGAAAACCCGCCAATTACGGGCATTACTGTGACAGGCACGGAGGTTGTCCCGTCTTATGAAATTCGCAACATTTTAGATGAGCTTGTTGGGCACCCTCAAAACATCGAGCTTTTAAATGCTTCAATTACGAAAGTTCAAGAACTTTATGCAACCCGCGGGTACATTTTAGCGCGTGTGGTTGATGTTTATGATGACCCTGATGGAGTTGTGAATATCACAATTGACGAAGGGAAAATCGAAGATGTTGTGATTGATGGTATGTCAAAAACAAAAGATTATGTCGTTGCAAGAAATGTTATGCTTCGCCCAGGAACTGTTTACAATGAAAACATCACAAGGGCAGACATTGCGCGCCTTCTTGGAACGCAAGCTTTTGGCGATGTTAAAAGAGAAATTGCACTGAACCCTGAAACAGGGCAGTATGTTGTCACAATAAATGTTGAAGAACAAAGAACCGGCAAAATTTCTTTAGGGGTCGGGATAGATTCTGCCTCAGGGTTTTTCGGCTCGGTTGGCTTTGGCGAAAACAATTTTAGAGGGCTAGGGCAAAAGCTTAATTTGAACGTTATGGCAGGGACAGGCATTTTGATGTCTGACGACAGTGTTATTGACGAGCCTAATATTCAAGCAGAATTAAGTTTTCTTGAGCCATATTTTAGAAATAAAAACACTTCTTTAGGTGCAAGAGCCTATTTGAGGCACTTCGGAAGCTACCAAGTTCCGCTTGCAATTGAACAAAGAATTGGCGCGGAAGTCACTCTTGCAAGAAGATTTGTCGCATATAAAAATCTTTCAGGTTCGATTAGTTTTGGCGTTGAAAATGTGAAAATGAAAGAAGGCGACGAATACGAAATACATAATTTGTATAATGCGCACCATATACCTTGGGCAAATAGACATGACCAGCTTAATGATGGTTTTTATGTAAAACTCACTCCGGGGCTTACGTATGACACAAGAGATAATGCGACAAACGCGCGCCGCGGCGTTCTTGCAAATGTAATGCTCGAAGAAGCTGTGAATGTTAGCGGTTTCCATAATTCTTACGCTAAATTAACGGGTGGAATTAAAAAGTTTATTCCGGCAGGCAAAAAATCAAGTTTTGTTTTATCTGCTAAAGGTGGCGGAAAAATTCACGGAAGTATGCCTGAATTTGCTGCTTATTCTCTTGGCGGTCCGTATTCTCTTAGAGGCTTTAACATATCTGAAGTCGGCACGGGCAAAGGCTTTATGTCGGGTAGCGTTGAATATAGAACACCAATTCCGTTTATTGATAGGCTCACAACAAATACATTCTTAAACAACATCAGGCTTGCAGCTTTTCTTGATGCAGGTAAAATCTTTGGTGGCACAATTTCAAATGATTTGTATGATAAGCCTGAATATGCAATTTCAGCAGGTGTTGGACTTAGGGTATTTATTCCTGGGATTGGCCCAATCAGCCTAGATTACGGTATCCCTGTTACGAACACCGGCGGAATCGACAGGAAAAAAGGTTTCTTCACATTTGGTATGGGCGATATGTACTAATCCTTGCGGATAAAGTTTTTTGGGCATAAATAATTAACTTGCATAAAATCCCCATGTAGTGTTAAAATTTTCTACACAGGGAGATGTTATGCAAATCATAGATAAATTAAATTCGCTAGACGACCTCAAAAGTTTTACTTATGAAGAGCTCGAAAGTTTGGCGAGTGAAATGCGTTCTTTAATTATAAAAAAAGTGAACACAACAGGCGGGCACTTGGGCCCTAATTTAGGCTTTGTTGAGCCAACAATTGCGCTTCACAAAGTTTTTAATTCACCTATCGATAAATTTGTTTTTGATGTTTCTCATCAATGTTATCCGCATAAAATTTTAACAGGCAGAAAAGAATATTATACAAACCCTGAAAAATATCTTGAAATTTCAGGCTACACAAACCCAAAAGAATCGCCACATGACGCGTTTGTTGTCGGGCACACTTCAACTTCAATCAGCCTTGCGACAGGCGTTGCAAAAGCAAGAGATTTAAAGGGCGGAAAATTTAATGTGGTCGCAATTATAGGGGATGGTTCACTATCCGGTGGCGAAGCCTATGAAGGGTTAAATAATGCTGCTGCTTTGGGTTCAAATTTTATAGTGATTGTAAATGATAACGATATGTCAATTGCTGAAAATCAGGGCGGTTTATATGGAAATTTGAAATTGCTTCGCGAAACAAATGGCAAGGCGGAGCTTAACTTCTTCAAAAGCCTTGGTTTTGAATATTATTACGTGCCTGATGGTAATAATTTAGCGCAAATGATAGATGTGCTTGAAAAAGTGAAAGACACAACCTGCCCTACTGTTGTGCATATCAAAACTCAAAAAGGGAAAGGCCTGAAGGCGGCAGAAGAAAATAAAGAATTTTGCCATTGGATTTTGCCTAATTCTTTGGATGAAAATGGCGAAATAAGAAAAGCGCAAAATGCCATTCCTCCTGAAACTTACACTTCAATCACAACTGAATTTCTGTTGAGAAAATATAATGAAGATAAAACAACGGTTGTAATTAACCCTGCAACCCCTGGGGCAGTTGGCCTCGTGCCTGAGGTTAGAGAAAAATTTGGAGCTAATTTTATAGATACCGCAATTGCTGAAGAACACGCTGTTGCATACGCTTCTGCTATTGCAAAAAATGGTGGCAACCCGTATCTTCTTGTTTTAAGTTCGTTTGTTCAAAGAACATACGACCAACTTTCTCAAGATTTAGCCTTGAATAATTCGCCTGTGACCCTTCTTATATATTGGGGCGCAATTCAGGCAAATGATATGACACACCTCGGTTGTTTTGATATTCCTATTATTTCAAACATTCCAAATATTGTTTATCTTGCACCGGCAACGAAAGAAGAATATTTGAAAATGCTTGAATTTTCTCATCAAAATAAGCAATTCCCGCTTGCAATTAGAGTTCCTTTTGTGGAACCTGTAAGCACAGGTGTGCAAGATGATACGGATTATTCAATTTTGAATAAATTTAAAGTTGCAAAGTCGGGCTCTGATGTGGCTTTAATTGGGGTTGGTAATTTCTACCATTTAGCACTAAAGCTTGCAAAAACGCTTGAAGCAGACGGAATTCACCCGACCGTTATTAATCCGCGCTTTATTTCAGGGCTAGACGAGGAACTTTTAAATTCCTTGAAGCAAAATCATAAGCTAATCGTCACATTGGAAGATGGCGTGCTCGATGGCGGTTTTGGGCAAAAAGTTGCAAGTTTTTATGGGAATTCTGATATGAAAGTTTTGAATTATGGTGCTAAAAAAGAATTTCCGGACAGAGTTCCGCTTGATAAATTATATGAAAATTACTGTTTGAAGCAAGAGTTAATAATTTCAGATATCAAAGAAAATTTATAAAAACATGGGGGTAATATGAAGGTTAGTGCAATTAAAAATTTTAGTTTTCAAAGACGCATTCAAGACCAAAATCTAAATCCGGCGCCGGTTAAAATGCCTGAAGCAATTAGCGAAGAAAAAGCAGTTTTTGCACAAAATGAATTAGCAAATGCAATTGATGAAATGTTTAGCACTGCAAAGACAATGCAGGCGACATCTGAAGGCGTGATTGATGATGTTCAAGATGAAATTGAAGAAATTACAAGAACTTACAAACCGCAAATCAGAGAAGCTAAAAAGCTTATTAGAGAAGCAGGCGATAATGTGGAAGTTGATAATTTTGGCACAAAAACATTAAAAGAATTTAATGACAAAAATGAACCAAAACGCACTTTAACGCTTCGTCATAATGGCAATTTGACAATCGAAGATTTTGAAAATAATGTGGTGGTGCAAGCAAAAGACTACGACCTTCTATCTGTTTCAAAAAATGAGGAAAACGGCGACGAAGGCAAAAAATATTCATTTTTTATTGAATATGAAAACGGCGTGCCTTGCTCTTATGTGAAAAACTATTCTGAAACTTCCGATGGGAAAATAACGGCAGAAAAAAAGTTTGATTTCACCCGCGGAATTGTTACTCCTAACATATATAGAGAAAATTTTAAATCTGACGGTAATGTCTTAAGTGCTGATAAGCAAGTCGACTTTAGACGCGGCGGAATGACCGTTTATGATTTGTTAGAAAAAGGAATTCCGTTTAGATGGGCTGATTTTATTCGCGAGTATGATGAAAATATAAGCCATGGCAAAGATTTTTGGACGATTGATAAAGCGGTCACTTTTGTTAATGGCGACTTAGAAAAATATGCAGAAAACACAACTCATGTTATGGGCGCTGGCGATAAATCCGATAAACAGTTGCTTTTCAAAGAGAACAAACCGGCTCTTTATTTTGATAAAGTTTCAAAACCATCTTATGGCGAAAGACAAGTTGAAAACACATACGCCCTAGAAGAAGAAGGTTGGGTTCCATCTAAAAAATGGCACACATAAAATGAAATTTAAAAAATAAAAAGGTGGGCTTGAAACCCACCTTTTTATTTACGAACGTTTTTGTGCTCAATTCTATATATTTGCTTGAACTTTATGATATTCAGTTTCTCTTTCAAAGTTGTAAGCTGTTCTGAACAAAAGTTCTTCTTGCATTTGATTTGTGATTAATTGACCGCCGATTGGCATATTGTCTTCGTCGTATCCAATTGGCATACTAAGAGCAGGCGCGCCTATCAAGTTCGCGCAAATTGTTCCTATGTCTGTCAAATACATTGCAAGAGGGTCTTCGTTTCTTGAACCTAAATCAAATGCAGTTGTTGGGCAAGTAGGTCCAAACAATGCGTCAACTTCTTTAAATGCATTTGCAAAATCTTCAGCAACAAGCCTTCTCATTTGTTGGGCTTTTTTGTAATATGCATCGTAATATCCGCTTGAAAGTGCGTAAGTTCCAAGCATGATACGTCTTTTAACTTCGTCGCCAAAGCCTTCTGCTCTTGATTTTGAATACATTTCAAGAAGATTTTTTGCGTTTGCTGTTCTGTGGCCGTATCTCACGCCGTCAAATCTTGCAAGGTTTGAGCTGCATTCAGCGGTTGCCAAGATATAATAAATACCAATTGAGTGTTTAAGGTTAGGGAGTGAAATTTCTTTAATTTCAGCGCCTGCGTTTTCATAAACTTTAATTGCTTCTTCAATTGATTTTTTAACCGAGTCTGCAATTCCTTCGCCCATAAGTTCTTTGATGATACCAATTTTTGTGCCTTTGATGTCATTTTTTAGGGTTTTGAGTGGTGAACCAACTTCTGTTTTGAGCGAAGTTGAGTCGTGTTTATCCCAGCCTGCGATAATTTCGTATAAAGCGGCACAGTCTTCAACACATCTGCCAAAAGGCCCGATTTGGTCAAGCGATGAAGCAAAAGCGATAAGCCCATAGCGAGAAACCCTGCCGTATGTCGGTTTCATACCTACAATACCGCAAAAGCTTGCAGGAAGCCTGATACTTCCGCCTGTGTCTGAGCCTAATGCCAAGCTTGATTCAAATGCCGCAACGCTCGCTGCAGAACCGCCTGATGAGCCCCCCGGAACTTTGTTTAAGTTGTGTGGGTTGCGGACGATTTTAAAAGCAGAGTTTTCATTGCTTGAACCCATTGCAAATTCGTCCATATTTGCTTTCCCTGTGATTGGGATTAAATTTTCGTTTAATTTGTCAACAACTGTTGCGTTGTATGGTGAAACAAAGTTTTCTAAAATTTTAGAAGAAGCAGTTGTTTTTGAACCTTTTAAGTTCATATTGTCTTTAAGGGCAAGCGGAATGCCGGCAAAAAGCGGTAATTCTTCTCTTTTGGACACTTTTTCGTCAACTTTTTTTGCTGTTTCATAGGCAAAATCTTCTGTAAGAGAGTTAAAAGCGCCTATTTTTTCATCAACTTTTTTGATTTGTTCGTAAGTTAAATCTAAAAGTTCAACTGCTGAAACTTCTTTATTTTTGATAGCTTCAAATTGTTCTGTTGCTGTTTTTCTTAAGATACTCATAATATATCCTCAATATGTGTTATGATTATTATATGCAAAACAATTTAAAAGGTAAACAAGGAGAAAAAATAGCTGCGGGCTATTTAAAATCTAAAGGATATGAAATTTTAGATGTAAATTTCAGATATTCTAGAATTGCCGAAATTGATATAATTGCAAAAATGGGTAAAAGCCTTGTGTTTGTTGAAGTTAAGACAAGAACAAGCGAATTTTTTGGGCTTGGCGCAGAAGCGGTTGATGAGAGAAAACTAATGAATATTTACACTGCTTCGCAATATTATATCCACAAGAAAAAATTGCAAAATTTGAAGCCTAGAATTGATGTCATTTCAATTCTTTTAGATAAAAATTCGTTTTCTATCAACCATATTGAAAACATAGAAATTTAAACTATAATTCGTAATTTTGGATGAAACCGTAGCGGCTTTCATTCGTTACATGAACGGATGTTTTCCTCATTTTTAAATCTTTTTTTTGCGCTTCTTTGAATGAAGCGTTAATTTCGCCTTTTTTGGTGAATTTGTTTAAGCAATTTTGGCAAATGAAACTTGGCTTTTGCTCGCATTCGAATTCTGAACCGCAAAAGCTGCATTTAATGGTGATTTTATCCATAACGCCAAACAGTCTGCCAATTTCAAAAAGGTGTTTGACTTCATCTTCAGGAAGATTTGTTCCTTCCACAATTTCATCAAAAGGAACTTTTGTTTTGCCCGTGCCTTGGATATATGTTTTGATTTTATCGGTTTCTTTAACTTCTTCTTTATAGCAATTATCGCAAATATCCCTGTTCCCACTTTTAACAAAAAGTGCGCCGCATTTTTTGCAATTTACGAGTTGTGCTTGTTGTTGAGACATATTAAAATTCTACCTATTTTTAAATTATAAAACACCTTTTGTTGACGGAATTTCGTCTTTTTTATCTATATCAATAGAACAAGCCTCTTTTAAGCTTCTTGCAAATGCTTTGAAAGTGGCTTCAATTAAATGATGAGGGTCATATCCTGCAAGTTTTTTAATGTGGAGCGTAATGCGTGCAGCGTGCACAAAACTTTCAAAAAAGTGGTAAAGCAAAACGGTTTCAAAGTCGCTCGTTTTTTCTTGAATAATATCCATATCAAAATTGAGATACGCTCTTCCTGAAATATCTATTGCGCAAAGCACCATAGCGTCGTCCATCGGAAGAATTGTGCTTGCGTATCTTTTTATTCCTTTTTTATCGCCAAGTGCTTCAAAAAGCGCTTGTCCAAGGGTTATTGCAGTGTCCTCAACCAAGTGGTGCGCGTCGCCATCTAAAGAATTTGCTTCAAGTTTGATTTTAAAACCACTGTGCTTTGCAAGCTGTTCTAACATATGTGAAAAGAACTTGTTAGAACAAGAAATAGAGCTACCTTTGCCGTCGTCTAAATTAATTTCGACATTTATTGAAGTTTCTTTTGTTTCTCTTTTTTTTGAAATTTCTCTCATGAAAACCTGCCAATATTTCTAATAACTTTTGCTGCGCCTTCTTTTTTCAAATCTCTTTTTAATATCCAAGATTTGTCTTGCGGCGGAAGAACACCTATTCCTTTGGCGCCTGCAAGACGAGCACAAATCATATCGTCTTTAGTGTCGCCAAAGTAGATTATATCTTCGCAAACGGAATTTGCCCTAATTTTTTGCAAACCTAAAGGATTAGGCTTTTGTTTATCGTCCGGAAGTGAATTTTTTGTGATGATAATATTGAAATAGTCTATAATTCCGTATTTTTTAAGTGAATAAAGCGCTTCTTCTTCAGGGCGCCCCGTAAAAATGCATAAATCATATTTTTGGCTCAATTTTTCGATAAATTCTTTTGAACACAAAATTTCTTCATTATCAATCAAGCCCATTGAGCCATCAGGTTGCATAGAAAAGAAATTTTCCTGAAAACACCTTACAATTTCTTCAAAATCGACATTCAAACCTTCTTGCTTGAGCAAAAATTGGGTAAGAGTCCAATCGCAATTTAAGCCGCCGTAATTTTTTGCGTCTTGAATATCTTTTTCAGAAATTGTTTTGCCTGAAAAATGTTTAAAAGTTGCTTGAATTGCTGCTCTGTAGGAATTCCTCACATCAAACAAAACTCCGTCCATATCAAAAACAAGCATTGTTCTTGGTGTTAGAACATCGAGCAAAATTTTCAAATCTTTTGAGTTTGGAATGGTAATTCTGAAGCAATTTTTAAGTCTTAAATCGTTAAATTTTTTGATTTTGATTTTATTTGCATAAAGCTTTTTATAGATAAAATCGGCTTTATCGCCCATATCGCAAAGAACAAAATTGCCTTCGCTTCGATACACCTTAAAGCCCATACCCTCAAGCGCAAGCGTTAGAATTTTTTTGTTTCTTATTGTATTTGTTTTAATTTTTTGCAGGTGCTTTTTGTCGTCAAGCGCTGCAAGCCCTGCAATCACTGCCATTGTGTTTACAGAATATGGCGAGATGATTTTCTTTAAATTTAAAATATTTTCTTGTTTTGTGAGCACATAACCAAGCCTCAAACCCGCAAGTGCGTAGTCTTTCGAGAAAGAGCACACAACAAATAAGTTATCGTAATGTTCGATAAATTTTTCAACACCGTCATCTTCAAGCATATAGCTTGAATAAGTTTTATCCACCACAACTGCTGAATTTGGAAATTTTTGCAAAATTTCTTCGATGTATGGAACAGGCACAGATTCGCCTGTTGGCGAGTTGGGGGATGTGATATGGATAATTTTGGCGCCCGTTTCAAAAGCTTTTTGAATTAATTTATCTTTATTGAAAAGCCATTTTCTGTCGTATTCAACCTCTTCAAATTTAGCCCCTGCAACATTTGCGTAAATCATTGGCATTGAAAAAGTTGGTGCAAAAGAAAGAACAGTGTCGCCTGCGTTTAAATATGTTCTAAAAACCGTGCTAATTGCCTCATCGCAACCTGATGTTAAAAGAACATTTCCTGCTTCAAGCTTGTATTCTTTTGCAATTTTTGTCATTAATTCGCCATAATACGGATATTTTGACACATCTTCTTGGCAAATATTTTTAATTGCTTTTAAAACTTTTGGGGAAGTTCCGAATTGGTTTTCATTTGAATTTAGTTCAATGAAAGAATTGTCATGAAATAACGGGGTTTCATAAACTTTGACATTTTTTAAAATTTCGTTCGCTTCAACCATATTAAAATTATACGAATAATATAGTTTTAGGTCAAATTATAAAAGCGCTGCTGTTTTGGTTTATGGCGGTTGTGTTTGTGTTGTGGCATAGTTTATGGTGCGTTTATGTGCACCTTTATTGCAATAAACACGTAGGTTGGGCATACTTGCCCAACAGTATCAAGTCTGTAGCGCGTAGGTTGGGCATACTTGCTCAACAACCCAAGCCCGCAGCCTGTAGGTCAGGCACTGCCTGACAAATCAAAATTCAAGAGAGCCCGTAGGTTGGGCTTTCAGCCCAACAACACAAAACATAAATCTAATTTTTCAAATTTTTATCACAAAAGCAGAAAGAGGGAGAGGTTTTGCGGTCGCGGCTTAAATTGCGAAGTGCAAGGCATATTTTTGTTAAATAGCTATTCGCAAAAGCTCGACTGCGATTTCTGAGATAAAAATTTGAAAAATGGCAGAAGCTAAACATGAGCCCATGTTTCTTTCTTTTGCTTCATTTTCTTTCTTTGCGTTACGGCGCTTGAGTGTCAAAGAAAGAAAATGAAGAAGAAAAAATAATACTGTGTGTATTAATTGATAAGATCCTGAACAGCTTGAAAATTACGGCTTCACCTTATTTTCTACGCTTTCAGGATGACAAGTTATATATAAGCCGTTGGGCAAGTATGCCCAACCTACGCTTTCAGGATGACGATTTTATTTGTCAGGCAATGCCTGACAAAAAACTATAAGCTGTCATGCTGAACTCGTTTCAGCATCTTGCAAGCTCAAGAAACTCGACATTGTTTGTTGTGCCTCAATATCTACAAGATCCTGAACAGCTTGAAAATTACGGCTTTACCTCATTTTCTACGCTTTCAGGATGACAGTTCGCAGGTCGGGCACTGCCTGACAAAAAACTATAAGCTGTCATGCTGAACTTGTTTCAGCATCTTACAAACTCAAGAAACTCGACATTATTTGTTGTGCCTCAATATTTATAAGATCCTGAAATAAATTCAGGATGACATTTGTTTATTGTATTGCCGCTAAAATTTTGGTTTGTTAGGCAGTGTCTGACCTACCCCTTTCAAGATGACGTATTTTTTAAATTTTTTGTGTTGCGCAAAAATGCTTTTTCTCTCATTT
>CAZMZD010000005.1:0-89462 GCA_964570895.1 uncultured Gammaproteobacteria bacterium | reverse complement strand
CACCCATGCCTGTTTCTTCAACAGCCATTCTTGCAAGAGGAATACGAGCTTTATCTGCTGCAGTTGCTGCTGCTTTAAAGATTTTATCCACTTGTTCTTGTGAGAATTTTGCATATTCTCTTTGCGCTTTTTGAACTCTGTCAAGGAGTTCGTCTAAAGCTTCAACTGTGTCAACCAAGCCACTTGCAGCTGGTTTTTCTGTTGTCTTTTCTTTTACTTTCGGCATAATTCAATCTCCTTAATTGTGATTTATTTCCTTATTTAAAATTCTATTACGCAAATATAATATGTCAACATGATTGGCGCGCTAGGATATTAAGATTTTGTAAATAAGGACGGTGTGGCACGATATATTATTAAATCGTGATTTTATTCACGGTTGTTTAGAAACTATGTATTTATTCGAATTTCTCACGAGTCAATTCGTAGTTTTGTCAGGCAGCGCCTGACCTACGGTTCATAGTCTTACTTTATTGCAATTAAGGTGCGTATAAACGCACCTTACAACTGTCATAAATCCAATTTTTCAAAATTTTTGTCACTAAACGGAAATTGCGGAGAGGTTTTGCGGTCACAGCTTTAATTGCAAAGTGTAGAGCATATTTTTGTTAAATAGCTTTTCGCAAAAGCTCGACTGCGATTTCTGAGATAAAAATTTGAAAAATGGCAGGAACTAAGCAAGAGCCCATGTTTCTTTCTTTTTGTTTCGTTTTTACCGAAGGTATCACCTTATTTCTAACACTCGCAAGCTCGCGTAAGAACTAAGGGGTTCTTACTTTCCCTTACGGCGCTTGAAGCGAAAAAGAGAGAACTCCTTGACTCTTTGCGAGCACGTGAGCATTAGAGGCAAGGTGGTGCTTTAGCAAAAATGAAAGAGCAAAAAATAATGTTTTGTTTCAAAGCTTGCAAGATCCTGAAATAAATTCAGGATGACGGTTTATAGATTTTGTCAGGCGGTGCCTGACCTACGTTCCGTTGGGCAAGTATGCCCAACCTACGTGTTTGTCGCAATTATGGTGCGTATAAACGCACCCTGCAACTATCCCAACAACAAAAACACCCACCTGCGGGCCGATCTGCGAACTTCTTGGCATGACAAAATTATCGTATATAATTTTTACCATAAAGGGCAAAAAAAATGAACGAATTATCAAACATGTTCAGAGCGTTTAAATACAAGAATTTCAGGCTGTTTTTCCCAGGGCTTGCAATTTGCCAAATAGGCGTTTGGATACAAAACATTGCAATAAGCTGGCTCGTATACGATATTACAAAATCGCCCCTAACAATGGGCACCATTATGTTTTTTAATGCCATTCCGCTCTTTTTGCTAACTCCATTCATGGGAGTTATTATTGACAAATTCGACAGGCACAAACTTTTGTTTCTTGTTCAAATCCTTTTCGCCCTGCAAGCGCTTGCAATCACAGCAGTTACGATGTGCGGGAATATAGATTTAAAATATATTGTTTTATGCGGAGTGTTTTTAAATTGCATTGCCTCGCTTGACGCCCCTCTTCGCCAATCGACTTTTGTTTTGCTTGTTGATGATAAAAAAGATTTACAAAATGCAATAACTCTAAATTCTTCAATGTTCAATATTGCAAGGTTTATAGGCCCTGCTATCGGCGGGTTATTAATTGCATACACAAACATAACCTTTTGCTTTTTTATTAATTTTTTATGCATTTTGCCAAATATTTTTCTTGTGCAGAAAATGCAAATAAATGACATTAAAGACGAAAGCACGAAAAATGAAAATATTTTTGAGGGGCTAAAAGATGGAATTAGCTACGTGTACCACAACCCTCAAATACTTCTACTTCAAGTGTATCTTGCGATTTTTTGCCTGTTAATGCTCGCGTACCCTGTTCTTATGCCAATTTACACGGTTGAGGTTTTAAAAGATAATGCGCACATTTTGGGCTATATTTTGGGCGCGACAGGGATTGGTTCGCTTATAATGTCGCTTTTGCTCTCTGCAAAAACAACCACGCGAAATATGCTGATGATTTTAAATTTCGGCTGCATATTAATTTGCGGAGCATACATTGCTTTAGGCTTTATTCATAGCGCACTTATTGCAATAGGGGTTATGTTTTTTGCAGGAATTGGGTTAACTGCCGTGACAGCGCCGCAAAACATACTTTTGCAAAACCTTGTGACAGAAGAAAAACGCGGGCGAGTTATGAGCATAAATGCGCTTTGCTTTATGGGCACAACCTCGATAAGCAGCTATTTATGCGGTGCACTAGCACACAATATTGGAATAAAAAACACTTTTATGGTGCTTGCTATCATTATGCTTGTTGCAAACACATGTTTATTATTTCTTATTAAAAAAGCAAGAAGAACTTAGAAGCGGGTTTTGCCTTTATTTGCCTTGATTTTCTTTTGGCTCGGCATGAATTATAATTGTAACTTCGTTCAATTCTTTTTCAATTTCGCCTTCTATATCGTCACATATTTTATGGCACTCGGATATTTTCATATCAGGACTGAAAAAGACCGTTATTTCAATATCTTTACAATGCCCGACTTTCCTTGCCTTTATGTTTTTATAACCAATTATAGACAAAGTATTGTTTAAAATATTTTCAATTTTTTCCACGTCTTCAACAGGCAAAGAACCATCGAGCAAGTTGTTTAAAGTGGCTTTAGAGATAGAATATCCGGCTTTTATAATTATCATTGCAACAATCAAAGCGATTATCGGGTCTAAAATCGCATAACCTGTGAATTTAATCAAAATCAAACCTATTAAAACACCAATGGAAGATAAAATATCAACCCTTAAATGCTCCGCGTCGGCATAAAGAGAAACAGAGTCTGACTTTTTAGCCACATAGAACAAATAAGAACTCACAAGAAAATTTGCAAGAACAGCAAATGCCATAACAAAAATTCCAAGCATAGGTTCGGTTTTTAAACTATATCCAAAAATAAGTTTTTTAAAGGCTTCATAAATAATATACAAACCCGCAAAAATGATGAGCCCGCCTTCAATAAAACCCGACACATCTTCATATTTACCATGCCCAAAAGGATGGTCTTTGTCTGCCGGTTCGCTCGAGCGAGAAACTGCAAAAAAAGTTAAAATCGAGGCTAAAAAATCTGAAAACGAGTGGATTGCTTCAGAAATTATACTAATGCTTCCGGACACAACCCCTGCAACAATTTTAAGTAAAATAATTACTGCATTAGATGTAATCGACAAGCCCGCAGCTAATTTCTTTTGAGTATTAATTTCCATTATGCCCTCAGACAATTTGTATATTTAATAATGTCTGATAATTATATCAAGATTAGCGAGAAATAGGAAGTTGTTGTTCATGCTTTATTTTCCTCAACCTAACCTTGGCTTTTTTTACCATATCTGCTTCATTGTAGCCCTCGGGCTCTTTTGCAATACATTTAAAATCAAAACCGTATTGAAAAGCAGATGGCACTTGCGCCACAATTTGTTCGTATTCGCCAAGCACAGAATTAACACAATGTTCAACCGCGGGGGCAATAATTGCCAAGTCCCCTTCTTTTAAAATTTTGATTTTTGGTTTGCCATTTTTTATGATAGTCAAAGCAGCTGCCCCGCTTGTAATTAAATACATTTCTGTTTGTTTTCTCTCTTCAAGGTTAGGGTGTCTGTGTAATTTTTCGCCTTTTCTCAATTCAGACATTTCATATATGTTATCTTCATCGGCCTGAACAAGAGATACGCCGATAAACGGGGTTTTTTCTCCGCCTGATTTTAGCGCTGTTGAATTAGATACCCAATTTGTTTTCTCGAGCGTCCAATTGTTCAATTTATCATTCAAGTTATAAACCGCAACATCGTCGTTAATGAACTTTAGCCCGCTTATATCGTAAGCAGTGTTGCCGGATTTGCGCCAATAGTTTACAACTTCATTTTTTTCTTCTTCACTAAAATCGTGCTTGCCAAGCTTGTTTCTAAGGTTTTCTTCATTCCCAAAAGTTTCTCTCCAATAGATTTTATCAAGGTTTTTCTTATTATTGTGCAAAATTCCGCTTTCTTTTAAACGTGAAATAAGCGCCTGTGGCATACCTTCAGCAGAACCTGCTCTTGCTAGTCTGGAATCAGAATGAACCGTGTTTGTTTGAGTGAATATTGGCATAATTTCAGCTATTTCATCATCAGTGAAACCTTTTTCTTTTAAAAATTTTTCTTGATATTCATTATTATAAAATTGGTTAAATCTGATATATCCGTTTGGTTTTGCACTAATAATATCTTTTTCAAATAATTTATCTAAAAGCGCTCTGGCTTTATCGTATTTTTGGCGCATTTCATCTGTCATCATATCTCGTTTTGAAGAGAGGTCATAAATTAAATTATTGGCGGATTTATACTTATCCAAACCCAAGCTATGCAAGAAATCATTATTTGTAAATTCATCTGAAAGCAGCATTGCCGGCGGAAAATCGCCGTTATAGAGGTGCGAATTAAAATATGTTAATTCTAAAAACTTGTTTTTAATGTTCTCATTTTTCACATCTCTTCCGTAATGTTCATACCAATCGTAATCTTTTTTAGAAAAAATCACCATTGGATAGCCTTTTTTAATTTTAACTTTTGCCGCCGTATCTGCGTTTATCATTGCGGCAGAATTTTCAGGAAGAGGAATTGTTTTTCCATCAAGCACAAGTTCGCCTTCGCATTTTTTAGGAATAATAATTTGCGTGTCGTATAAAAAATTATCCGTTTTATCAAGGTAAGAAAGCGCATTTTTCCCGTAAACAACTTCCGTTTGAGAGTCAAAATCAATAACATAAGAGCCGTTTTCTTTTGTTTCAAGTAAAGGAACATCTTTATCGCTTGTAATTAAAAACGCTCTTTTTATATCCGGAGTATTTCCGCGAAATGAAATTGGCAAAAAGTTTGCCTTCACATTTGAGGCTGAATAATTAGCAAAATTTGCGCTTTCGCGCGGCACAGCAGAATTCAGCCTGCATTTTTTAGCTTGCGGCCCTATATTATTGCTCATTTGATAATTAATTGCGCCAATATTCATAATCTGACCTTGATATAAATATAAAAACGCGCACGCAAAACAAATTGCCTTATCAATTAAGCAATGTTAACTAATAGCTTTTTATTTAATTATAATTTGATATCAATTCCTGCTTGGAAGCCAACGCCTGTTCTGCCAACATTTCTAAGCACAGCTTGCAAATATCCTGAAACTCTGTTTGTAAATTTCTTTGTAAAACCAAGGCCATATTGAATGTACCCGCGTTCCATTTCAACATGAGGAAGCGAAACATTACCTGCCCTGCCGCCTGTTGCGCCATTAACATTATACATATATTGCAATGTCAAATAGCTGCTAAAGGTTTCTTTTTCCCAAATTAAGTTCACTCCGGGGGCAATGTTTACACCATGAAGCATTCCTGCCATCATGCCCATTTGACCAAAATCAGAATGCCAATTTTGTTGTCCAAAGAAATTGTACGCCACCAATAAGTTAGGTTGCAAAACTAAATCTTTATGCAATCTGAAATTATAAGCAGCTTTGCCTGCGGTGCCTGCAAAATAGTTAAATGTATTTTCAGAATTTCCTGAAACATTCATTTTATTGTTATATACACCGCCATAAGCTAAACCGCTTAAAATCGTGTTGTTTTTATACCAAGTGCCCAAAAAGCCTGCTTGAGCGCCATTTTGATATTGACTCATTCCAGACCCGTATTGATGTGCACCGTTATAGCCAATGTATGCAGTTGGCATAAATTTCCAACCATTTTTAAGTTCTTTTAAGCCAAAATCTGCGCCAATTAATGAGCCATAAGAATTATTGCCAATTCTAAGCCCTTGGTTCATTTGCAGGTGCTCAAAAGTTCCGTAAGCCTTATACCACAAACCGCCATCTTTGATTGAATATTGGTATGGTGCAAAAAGTGGGTCGGTGGAAGCGTAATTGTTTGCCATTTTGCCATTTTCATCTTTAAAACTTGGCAAAACCATAGAATGTGTGAACAACATGTCATCAATTGCCAATTGGTTCATCCATTGTGCAACTGTTGCAACTTGCCCTCTAAACACTTGCGGATTATATTTTACTAAATCAAGCGTATAGCCGGAGCCTGCAATATTTTTATTTAATTGATAATAACCAATTGGAGTGAAAGTTGTTTTATTTGTGACAGATATATTTCCGTTTAAAATTGCGTTTCCGCTGTTATCCGTAAATATATTGCCAAGTTTAATATGTTCATCTATCGGAGCGTCCCAGCCAAAAACATCCCCGCCTAGTGACCAATTACTGATGTTTAATTTTCCATCTCCTGTGATTGTGCCAATTTGGAATTGGTCATTTCCATAGTTTTGGTTGCTTCTTGCATAAACATCAATATTGAAATCAGCCTGCTTTCCTGTCGCTATATTTAAATTTCCAATAGAATTGGTTTTAGCTTCTCCGTTTAGCGTGTTTATTAGCACCCCTTCGCCACCTATTGTTAATTCATCAAAATTAAAAGTTCCTTTATTAAGAGCAAGTGTTGAATTATCTAAAATCATCAAATTTCCGCCGGAAACATTTGCATTCGCTAAATTCAAAATTGAATTACCAAGCAAGATATCTCCGCCGCTTATCATGCTGTTTTCATTAAACACAACGTTTGAGCTGATAACATCCAAGCTTCCTGATGCTTGAACAAAAGAAGCCGTGGGTGATGTATTAACAAAATTATTTACCAATATCCGGCCACCGTTATTTTTAACAACACCATCCCAAGAGCTTCCATTTCCAATGGTTAGCGAAGTGTTATTTTGCATTGTAATGGTGGCATTTTTTTGAATGTCCAATTTGCTGCTAACAGAACTATTATTAACCAAGGTTAGATTAGAATTTTCTAGTATATTTACACTTCCATCAGAAGCAGTCAGCTCAAATTCTTGGTTATTTTCGATACCATAGTTAAAAATACTGTTACCTGCCCCAAGGTTTATTTTTGCCCCCGTTATGGTGTCACCATTATTAACATTAAGTTCGCCCTTCAATACGTCAATTGTGCCATTTTCAGCATTTAGAATTACATCATTTTTTACATAACTGTCATGATTCAAAGTTGTTTTGTTAATGTTTAAATTTCCGCTGTTTGCTTCTAATTTACCGTATTCCAAGGCATTATCCAAGTTTAAGGTGCCGCCATTCAATAATATTGCGCCACGAGAACTATCGTTTCGATCAAAGGTAAGGCTACTTCCTGTTGCAACATTTAAAGTTGCGCCGTCATTGATATTAAGCAAAACGGCGTCTGCAATTGTATGAGTTCCATTAAGCGTTAAATTTGAATTTTCTTTCAAGTTTAAAGTGCCCGCTTGGGCTGCAAAAGAAAAACTTGGGTCTTGAGTAAGATAATAATCTAACACGCCTGAATTTAGCGAAACGCCGGTTGTTATACTATCATTATCATCAATTGCCGCCGTGCCACCATTTATAAAAAGATTATCTGCAGTTATTGTTTCTTCTTTTAAAATAGTAGTTCCTGTTGGCACTTCTTTATCAGCCGCCACCGCAGGCAAAACCGATATTGCACTTAAAAGTGTAGCAGCGCATAAAATTGTTTTAAAATTTTTCTTCATACTTTATCCTTGATAATCACAAACTCTTAATTCCACATTTATTAAAAACGGAGAGGGTGGGATTCGAACCCACGGTGAAGTTGCCCCCACAACGACTTTCGAGATCGTCACCTTAAACCGCTCGGACACCTCTCCTTAAATGTATAAAAATTTTATCATAAATCAAAAAATAAGAAAACCGTATTAAGCATTTAATTATTGAATAGAGCTAAAAAATATGCTAAAATCAATGCTCGTAAGAGTCAAAGGAATGTTATGTTGAGTATTAAAAAAAATATTACGGCTTTAATTTTAATGTTATTTATAAGCGCAAATGTGGCACCTGTGCTTGCTTATGACTATAAAATCGAGCACATTAAGCCCGTCAAAAGAAACGCTTTTAATCAAGTAAACATTATGAGCGACGAAGCTGTTATTCTTCAGCATAATTTGCTCAAAATTGCATTCAGTTCTAATTTTAATTCAAAGACAGCAGTTGTCGGGGAAAGAATAGATTTTACACTTAAAGACGGCTTATCGACAGAAGAAGGAACGAGGCTTCTTCCTGCAGGAACAGTGATTTGCGGGGTTATTCAAAAAATAGAAAAGCCAAAAGTGTTTAATAGAAACGCAAAAGTTCACATTGTGTTTAATAGAGTGATTTTGCCAAACGGCGATGTGTATAAATTTTGCGCACTGCCAGACAATAAAGAAAAGGTTTTAAAACGTTCTTCTTGGGCAGCAGTCGGAAAAGCTGCTGCGTGGACAGTCGGGCTCTTTGGAGTTGGCGCAGGAGCAGGCGCTGCAATAGGTTCAGCGGCAAGTGCAGCCGGAAAAGGTTGCCTTGTTTTTGGTATGCCAATAGGGGGCGGGGTCGGTTTATTGCTTGGCGTTATCACCCCGGGGCTACATTACAAGAAAAAAGCAGGCAAAACTGTTGTGGTTGAACTTCAAAACGAGCTTGTGCTTCCAAGGCTTGATTGCATTAAAACCCAACCGGATTGCACAAAATAAGATGGTTATTAGTTAAGAAACAGCGGATATTTATGAAAAATTATTTTTTAGGCGCATACATTTTTACAATACTCGGTTTTCCTGCGGCATATTTTTGGGCGGAGCATATTTCAGCTGGCAGCGGGCTTGGCGCAATTTTTATCGTGTTTGTGCTATCTGTTCTTGAAGTTAGCCTCTCGTTTGATAACGCAGTTGTGAACGCAATGAAACTTGAAAATATGTCTGAAAAATGGCAAAACAGGTTTCTCACTTGGGGCATTATGATTGCCGTTTTTGGCATGAGGTTTTTATTTCCAATTGCAGTTGTTTCAGTTTTTGCAAAAATTAACCCTATTGAAGTCGGTAAAATAGCTTTTACTAATTCAACCCAATATGCGCATTATCTTCATCAAACGCACGCACCAATCGTGACATTTGGCGGAGCATTTTTGATGATGTTATTTATGCATTATTTCTTTAATTGCGAAAAAACAGTACATTGGATTAGCCCGATTGAAAAAACAATGTGCAAACTAGATAGATTTAAAGGGATTGAAGCAACCATAACAGGGCTTATTGTTCTTGCTTTGCATTTCATAACTTTCCCGCATTACGGTTACTCGATTTTAAAATCAGGGCTTATCGGGATTTTGATTTACGAAGCAATGCATTTTATGGTTACGGCCCTAGAAAAAAAGGCGGAAGCAAACTTGCAGGCTTGCGCAAACACCGTAAAATGCACAGGAATTGTTGGCTTTATGTATTTAGAACTTATTGACGCTTCATTCTCGCTTGATAGCGTGCTTGGCGCATTTGCACTGAGCAAAGATATTATAATTATTACCATCGGGCTTGCAATAGGCGCAATGTTTGTACGTTCGCTCACAATTCTTATGTTAAGAAAGAAAACTTTGGCACAATTTTTATACCTTGAACATGGCGCACATTGGGCAATTGGAGCTCTCGCGTTTTTAATGTTTGTAAGCGCAATTAAAGAAGTGCCTGAAGCCGTTACAGGCTTCATCGGCTTTATTTTTATTTTCTTAGCATTTATCAGCTCGCTTGCTCACAACAAAAAATCAAAATGCGAATAGCAATTTTTAAGCTTTATACGTTTTAAAAAGATATGAAAGTCGACTTATTTAACAATATTAAACCAATAAACACGTCTGAAAAAACACAAGATGGCGCCTTTAAGTGGATAGCGGAAAAAGATAGCTTTGTAAAATCAAAACAAGCTTTTAAAGGAGTGGCAGACAATATGCCACAAAAAGCGAGGGTAGAGTCAAAGTCTTTTGTGTCTGATGGGAAAAACAAAGAAAAAAACGAAGCTTTCCTTGAAGAAATTAAAGATGTGAATTCGCCGTATCATAACTTTGAAATTGATGACGAATTACTTAAAAGAATATTTGAAGCAGACCTTAGAGAATTTTTAGAAAACGTTGATAAATACGGAAATTTCTGTATAAGTTATGCACCTGAAAATCTGTATTTATATATAGATTACAATGAAGAAACTAACACATATTCAATTAAAGAAGCAGATTTAGATGAAGATGAAAAACAAATTTTCATAAATTCCGGCTCAAACAAACAACTTACAAACTTTATGGAAGGCTTTGGGAAACTCGACATGGAAGAGTTTATAAAAGGCTTTGAAAACGAAAGAATGACCCAAAGAATAAAAACTGCCCTTGAAGAAGACCCGCAAGAAGATAGGGCAGCAATTGAGCGCACATTGCAAGTTATGCAGATGAACAAAATAAAATCAGTAAAAGATTTTCAAAGAATAAATCAAGAGTATGAGCCATATAAAAATTCAGACGTTAGCGCACTTGCTTTTCTTGTTATGCGAAGCGAACTTGACCCCAAAATTTTTAAAGAATTTGCAGAAGTTTTGAATGAAGGCTTTATGCCTGAAAACACTCTTGAGCAAAACATCAACACTATTTCTTACTATCAAAAATTTTTAAAGGCTTATAAAATTTCAACAAAAGAACAATTTGCAAACAAATTTTCTGCCCTTAAAGATGATTTTAACGATTTTGAAAAACCGGAAGATATTTTTAAAGCCATTTACTTTTTAAATTATAACCTAATTGACGCGGAAACTTATGAAAGATATTTAAAAGAATATGAGTCTGAAACAATGACTTTTGGCGAGTTTATCGAATCAAAAGACTGTGACGAGAAACTTGAAGAGCTAAATAACATCTTGCCAAACATAGAAACAGGCAAGAAAAACAAGACAAACACATCAATTTATGGAACATACCGCGAAATTATTGATTATTATTGGGAAGCAAACAATGGTAATTTATTTGGATTTGATAAATATTTAGCAAAAATGCTTGAATATGACGGAAAATTGGTGACTGTGCCAAACCGCGTATTCAATAAAAATCAGCAAAATCAAGCCTCTAAAACGACAATAAATTTTGCAAAATCAGATAGCAAATTTAGTATAAATGACAAATTAGAACTTCTCAAGACCCTAATTAAATACAACCTCGACCCAAGCGCTTTCCAAGCACTTGCAGAAAAAAACTTGCAAGATGTCGAGTTTAAAACATATTTAGAAAATCATGACACCCTGCCAAGCGAAATTGCAGAGGCAACGGGGCTTAGCGAAGAACAAGCAAAAGATAAATACACTGCTTGCAAAAACATATATACGGCCTTAAGGAATTCCGAATTAGGGCTTAAAACAGAAGACGTGGCTAAATTTATTGCAAAATTCAAAATCGAAAACGACAACAATTTAAACGCAATTGGCAAAATTATTGAAAACGGCTTCAAAAAAATTGAGAAAAAAGAAGATATTACAAGGCTTTACAAGCTTCTTGCGCACTCTAACATAAAAAGCGCGGAAGAGCTTGCTGAATTTTGCGCAGAATGCAAAAAATCAAGAAGAAACCCAACAGAGGAAATTAAACAAAACGAAAGAAGATTTCAAGAATTTACAAAAGAATTTGAAGAATACAAAGCTAAAAACAAGGATAATCCTGAATTTGATGACTTCTTGAAAAACGCGGACACACTTGTTGTTTGGCAAAATTATTTCAAAATGTTTGGCGAAATAAGAAATATGTCAACAAGTCAAATTCTTGATTATATTGCGGAAGAAAATTTGCTTTCTGACGCTGATTATTTTGCAATACCCGCCCAATTAAGAGATTTAAAAGATAATACATATTCAACTCTAAATGCGATAAACACATATTTAAATAACACTGAAAACAAGCAAATTAAAGAATTTTTTAAAGGACAGGGCGGAGAAGAAATTACAAAAAAATATTCAAAGATTTTAGACTCCGTGTTCAATGGAAATAATAATTCAGGGCAAATCACAAAAGCGCTGACTTTTATTGCAAATTTTGAAATAAAAGATGATAAAGATTTTGAAAGCAAATTTAGAGAAGCTCAATCAAAAGATGAAATTAGAAATTTAATTAATATACTTGCAAAAGCAAATATAAGTGAGTTTGAAGACTATAAGCTCCTTGAAGCAAACTGCGCTGACACAAGCAAAATAAAATACATCAAAAACTATAAGCTTGAACAATTTGCAAAAGAATTAAATATTTTCAAAGAAGAAAATCCTGATTTTGCAAGCAAATTAAAGGAAAACAATTTAAATTCGCCAATAAAATTATATTTTGAGTTTCCTAAATTATTCAAGACATTCCAAGAAAACGGATGTGGCGACGGCTTTAGTAAAGCATTTTCTTTCTTAGAAAAATCAAACATTGCAAGCGAAAAAGAATATGAAGCAAAATTAAAACCATTTTATGAATATCTTGAAACAGAAGATGAAATAATCAAATACATCTTTGATACAGGAATGGATTTTTCAAAAGAAGGGCTTGCAAAAACTTGCATAAATGCGCTAAAAGCAATCCATGACAAGAAAAACCCTGAAGCAACTTTCAAAAAAGCTGAAAAATTCGCAAAAAATTTCTTAGCACAATCAAAAAGTTCAGAAAGCAAAAGCAAAACACCATACGACACTCTAAAAGAAGATTTTATAAAGAACGGAAACATTGAAGAAACTAAAAAATTTATAAACTTCTTAGATAAAAGAAAAATATCCTCAATTGAAAGTTTTAATAAACAATTAGAAGAGTTCAAAGACGAAGACGGAAGCACAGAAGCTGCAATCAATCTGTTTAAAAACTCGTCCGACAAATTAACTCTTGAAAAATTTGCAACAAGCTTAAAAAGCTTAAAAAGCGCGATTGAGAAATTTACGAAAGAAGCAGGCATTTCAAACCCTGCACTTGAAAATATAGATTACAAACAGCTTAGCGAAGAAGATTTGGCGCTTGATTTTAACAACAAAGAAACTTTGTTCAAGACGATTAAAAAACTAACGCACGGCAGGGCAAATAAATCAATTCTTTCATCGTTCACAAATTGCTACACAAACGGTGAAAAAATCTCAATATTCAAATCTTCTGTTGCGAAAGAGCTTGTGAAAATTGAAGAAAAAGATTATGAACACTACGATAATATTAAAAGAGCGCTAAAATTAACAAGGGAGGACTTAGGGCTTGATGAAAATTCAAGCGCAGAAGAATACGAAAAAGCGCTGCACGCAAGCATTCCGCAAGACTTTATGGATTTTATTAACTCTGATGTATTCTCAAACGGGGTTAAATACGGAAACAAAGCGCCAAAAATCTCTACCCATGCAAAATTAAGGCTCATAGACAGATTTTTATTGAACGATGGCAAAGATATTTCTTATCTTTACAGTGAAGACGCAAAAAAGGAAGTGAAGCACCTGCTAAAAGCAGTATATGACACAGACCCTGTTGAAATTAAGCTCATCCCAAGAGCAAAAATTGTAGATAAATACATAGCGCCAAAACAAGATGGCGATTATAAAATTATGTTTGAATTTAACTCAAAACCTTGTTCTGCGGTATTTACGGAAGCAGGGCTTATGGAAACAATTTTCTATAAAGGCTAGTTTTTAAAACAAAAGCGCGCATGATTAAAACGCATTAAAGCGCAATAAACATAAAAATTGCAATCAAAACACGCTAAACACAATAAAAAAGCGGCTCATGTGAACCGCTTTTTGTATTTTATCTAAATTCCTATATCTCTTTTTAAGCTTCTTCAGTTTCTTCTGTTTCTTCAGCTTCTGCTGTTTCATCAACTTCAGCTTCTTCAGGAGCAACTTCTGTTTCTTCTTCAACTTCTTCAGTTTCTTCAGCTGCTTCGGCTTTTTTATCCATAATGCCTTTTACAACCACTGCGCCTACTGCAAGAACTACAGCAGCAATTGCAGCGCCGATTTTAACTTTTGAATTTTTCATTTTATAAACAACTTTACTTAGTTCATCTTTTGAAAGTCCGTCTTTTAGTTTCTTAACTTCTTTCCCGTCTTCCATTGCTGTTTCGACAAGTTCTCTTGGAGTAGCACTAAAATCAATCTTTTTGTTGCCATTCACATCTTTTTCGGCAGTTTTAAATAGGTCTGTAAGCCATTTGCCAGCCATCGCTTTTGCTGCAACAATAGGCGTTGCAACACCTGCCGCTGCGCCTGTTACATCGTTAACCACTGCACCTGTTTTCTTTAAAGATGCAGCAACCTCTTCGCCTTCTTTATTAAACTTATCAATTGCTTCAGAAGGGTCAATTTCCTTCTTTTTATTTTCTTTAGTTTCCGCTTTTCCCATAAATGAAACCGGAACTTTAATGCCTGTAACTGGAGCGATGCTCATAACTTCACCTTTCGCAATTATCTACTTCACACTTATTTTAAAACAGGTGAAAAATAAAAATTGCCCTTTTATACTTTAATTGTAACAATTTTGTTACAATTGCCAAGTCCTACAACGTGACTATATTATCACACTTTATAAAATAAAAAAAGAGCTTAAAAAACCTAAGCTCTTTCCCCCATAAAACACTGTAAATTCTATGAAAAATATCTTTTCAAAAGCCCGTCAAAACCTTTGCCATGGCGCGCTTCGTCTTTTGCCATTTCATGAACTGTGTCATGGATTGCATCGTAGCCGAGTTCTTTAGCTCTTTTTGCGATTGCAAGTTTACCTTCGCATGCGCCATGTTCAGCGTCCGCTCTCATTTCAAGGTTTTTCTTAGTTGAATTAGTTACAACTTCGCCAAGCAATTCCGCAAATTTTGAAGCGTGGTCTGCTTCTTCGTAAGCATATCTTTTATAAGCTTCTGCAACTTCAGGATAACCTTCGCGTTCTGCAACACGAGCCATTGCAAGATACATTCCAACTTCCGTGCATTCACCTGTGAAATGCGCACGGAGCCCTTCCATAACTTCTTTATCTTCAACAACGCCGTCGCCTACGTTGTGTTCTGTTGCGTACACTTTTTTACCTTCTTCAATTTTATTAAAAGTTTTTGCTTGGCATACAGGGCATTTTTCCGGTTGAGTTTCTGCCTCAGTTGACCAACCACATACTGTACATACAAATTTTGCCATTTTTACTACTCCTATTTTCTTAAATTAACCTATAACCGGTGCAACAAAAGTTCTTGTTGCCAAATCTTTATCAAGCATTAAAAGTGCTTTTTTGTCGTCGCCAATGAGTTTGAGCGTTTTAATTACAGCCAAAACATTTGCTTCTTCTTCAACTTGTTCTTTAACGTACCAATCTATAAAAGAAACGCCGGCCCTATCGCCTTCGCCTTCAATAACATCGGCAAGCGCATTGATTTTGCTTGTCACAAGTTCTTCATGACGAAGCACATGTTCAAAAATTGAAAGTGGGCAATTGCCTTCAACGACAGGTTTTTCAATTGCTTTCATTTCAACAACACCGCCTCTTTCGTATACATAATTATACATTCCCATAGCGTGCGCGTATTCTTCTTGAACTTGAACATCAAACCAATTAGCAAAACCTTGAAGGTTCACTTCTTTGAAATAAGATTTCATTGCAAGATATAAATAAGCAGAATAAAGCTCTGCGTTGATTTGCTCTGTGAAAGCATGTTGAATTTTTGTGTTCATTACATTTCTCCTTTGTTATTTGTTTTCCTTGGCGCATTCAGGGCATAGGCCGGTGAATGTCACCTCGCATTTTTCTATCATAAAATTTGTTGTTTTTTTCGCATGTTCTATAATATCATAATTTTCATCAGGCATAACGTCTAATATGCGCCCACATTTTGAGCAGATGAAGTGATAGTGGTTAAATGTGTTGTGGTCATAGTGGGCAGAGTCGTTAAGACCTATTATTTTTTTGATTTTACCTGTTTCAGATAATTTGTTGAGTTTTCGATACAGTGTTGGAATGCTGATTTTCGAGTCTTGAATAAATTGGCTTTTGACAAGGTCATTCACGTCGGAGTGCCGCGCTCTATCTTCAAGTGCTTTTATGATTATTTCGTCTTTTTTCATATCGACCTCATTTGAAAATTATTTTATTTATTATTATTTTTCATGCGCGAGAATGATTATCATTCTCAACATATTATTATAATAACATTGATTATAAAAATGTCAATAGGTGTTTTTAAAAAAATATATGGATTTACTTTAGCCGTAATAATGAGTTATACGGGCTTGTTTTGGGTGGGTTGATGAGCTCGTAGGTCAGGCAATGCCTAACAAATAAAAATCGTCATCCTGAAAGCGTAGAAAATGGGGTGAAGCCGTGATTTTCAAGCTGTTCAGGATCTTATAAACTTTGAAGCGCAATAAACAATGCTGGGTTTCATTAGTTGGCAAGACCCTGAAACTAGTTCAGGGTGACAACTTATGTCTTTATTTGTCAGGCGGTGCCTGACAAATAAAATCGTCATCCTGAAAGCGTAGAAAATGGAGTGAAGCCGTGATTTTCAAGTTGTTCAGGATCTTATAAATATTGAGGCACTGCAATCAACGTTGAGCTTCATTATCCGGTAAGATGCTGAAACGAGTTCAGCATGACGTCTTTTGTTTTGATTTGTCAGGCGGTGCCTGACCTACGGGCTGCATTATTTTTTTGGGGCAAGTATGCCAACCTGCAGACTCAACAAAGGTGCGTATAAACACACCCTACAACTTCATTATCTGGCAAGACCCTGAAACCACTCCCAGAGGACCCATTTTGCACGAAATCTACAGATTTCGGCAAAAGGAGGCGAGTTCAGGGTGACAAATCAAAACAAATGGCGTCACTAAAGTTGAAGTACGTCACTCTGGATTTATAAACTTTTGTAACAATAATTTCAAAAACATAAAGTTTCAAAAAAAACGATATAGGGAGTATCAAAGGATGAATATTATTTTATGAAAGGAGACAATTATGTCAGAAATATCATCGGCAGGTTTTAGCTATTCCTTAAATCAGCTCAAAGCACATAGTCAAGCTATGCGAGACATAGAAAAGAAAAATAAACCTGAACCTGAAACCCCGTTTCACGAATTTGGTCTTAAAGATGTGGGGGCTTCTGCACAACAAGAAAATAAGGTAAATGTAACCGATCTTCAGAACCAACACAACGAACTTTTAAAAGAGATGAATAATCCGTCTAAAAATTTCAAGCTTTTGGGTTGATGACTGATGACATAAAAGAGAAACTCCAAAAGCTCTTGAAGTCATAAAGCAAGGTGGCTTTACCAAGACAAATATTGGCTTTCATTTTTTAAAAACCCTGCAGCTAAAACGCAGGGTTTTTGTTTATTGGCTCATGACTTGAGCTTCTCTTTGCAGAGCAGGATTTTCAAAATTCTTCGCAATTAAATATCTAACATTTAATTCTTCTGTATAAGGGTTCAAATCCGTTTTTATGGCAGCGCGCGGAATAAATTTTTCAGCCAAAAATTTTAAAATCGGGGCGTTAGTGTCAGGTGTCATATATGGAAAAATGGTTTTTGTCCCCACGCCTGAAAAGCCGCCCATGCCGTTTGTTTCATCATGAAACAAAGTGTCGATTTTTGACAAGTCGTCGCTCATTTTTATTTGTTTTACAAATTCACCTTCCGCGCCTGTGTTAGTTGCAATTTGTATATCTTTAATCTTTTCACCGTCTAAATTATACCTTTCTCGTTTTTCAATTTCGCGGCCCGTTTTTTCTTTTGCAAGCGGGGTAGAGTAAAGAGTTGCAATCATATATTGATTTTCAATTCCGCCCGTTGGGTTTTTGCCTTCAATATCATTTTTTTTAACTTCGTTTAAGCCCGTATAATTCAAACCGCCAACTTCAACTAAAACACTCATTCCGGAAGCTGAAATATCATCTAAGTAAACAAAAACCTTGCCGGAGTAGTCGTCTTCTGCGGTTTCGGTATCTCCAAAAATAAACTTTTCGCTTGAAACATTGTTTACAAGCGCATATTGATAAGCAATGTAATTATAGCTTTTTCCTATAGTTGGAAGCAGATAATAAACATCGTCCATGGTTTTGCCTTTTGGAAGATTTTTTTCAATTTCTTTGTGTATCGTTTTTAATTTTTGGCTTATCGCTTTTGGGGAATAATAAATGAAATTATCATAAAAATATTGAGCAGTTAAATTTGTCCAATATTCTTTAGTTTTCCCGTATTTTTCTTGGCAATATTCGCCAATTCCCATGCATATTGCGCGAACTTCTTTGCGCGTTGGTGTTTTGGAATTCAGATTGTTTGCAATATCTTTAAAATCAAAACTTTCATTGCCTGCAAGTGGCGTTACATATTTAACATCTTTTATTCCAAATTTTTTGGCCACATTTTCAACATCTTCCGTTAAAACATCGTCCAAAGCGTCCGGAAAATAATTGTTTTTTGCAAGCGCACGTTCTATAATATCCGCCGTTTTTAATTCAAAATTCTTATAATCTTTCCCTTGATTAAACATATTTATCCCCTCTCTCCAGCCTATTGGATAAACAAATTCAAGATGAGAGTAATTAAAGTCATCAAGCGAGTTCTTTTTTGCTTTATGTTCAAGAGTCTGCATTCCAAGGCCGTCAAGCATAAAAACTGTTTTTTCTTTGTTTTCCGGATAAGGAAATATTTTTTTACTGTTCGAGAGATAATACAAAGTGTTTGCAAGAGAATTCGGGGTGCCCTGAGAATAAAGGTTATAAGTTCCATTTGTGCGATTTGAGATTTGCTCATTTAATTTTTTAAGACCATCTAAATTTGCATATTGTGTTAAAGCGCCCATGGTAAATAAAATATCTTCTTTTCCAGCAGAAATTCCACGGCTTTTTAAGATTTCATCAATATTATTAAACATCACCTCAACTTGTCTTTGAGTCACGTTTGAAGCTTGCGATTGTATTTTTAAATAAAGCGTGTCAGGGCTTATCGTATGTTTCTGATTTCCAAGAAAGGGCAGAGCATACGCTCTAAGTGGCGCAAAATTTGCAAGGTTAGTTTGAGTTATTGGCTTTGTGGCATTATTTTTTACACATTGAATTGTGCCAAAATTATAACTTTTTGGCGAATTGTAAAAATTATTCCGGTTAATTTGTGGAATTTTTAGCATGGGCTAATAAAGCAAAACCTGTAAAATTATTTTTTGCACCCCGTGTTAAGTTTTGTAAACACGAATTTTGTACATCAAATAGCCTATTTTTAGGGCATTTTGGTTTTTTGTTATTAAAAAAGTATATAAAATTTAAATACACACTAGCAAATTATTTTTGTTTCATGTTTTATACGTACGGCGAACAATAATTTTACAGTCGAACACGAGAATAAATGGAGAAAAATTTAATGAATAATATCAACGGTATAGGTTATGTGTATAACAACGGGGACAAGCGAAAAAACCCGAACACGGCGCCACAAGAAGTGACCGAAGAAAAAGTTGAACAAAAGGCAACTGAAACAAATTTAGAAGAAACACCATCATGTGTGTATGGTAAAGCACTTGTGAACAAAGCAAGCAAGCCGGAATGGACAAATGCAGTCAACAATTCAATTCAAGATTTTATGAAAAATCCTGAGCTTGTTGAAAAATTAAATGAAAACTATGAACATTTAATCGAAGCAGGCTACACAGCACAAGAAGCACTTGCTTTTATGGAAAATTTCGACCTTGCAAAATATACGGCTCAAGTGTAGTTTAAAACTTTTAACAATATTTTAAAGAGGGCTCTTGCCCTCTTTTTACGTTTTGGCCGCAATAATTTTCTTGATTTAAACCGTTTAGATTTTATAATCAAGTTATGAACAATTATCTTTATTTTTTAGACGGAAAACCATATATCAACCTTACGAACAATTGCACAAACTCTTGCGTGTTTTGTGTTCGCGATATTAAAGACGATGTAAAAGGTTCAAATTTATGGCTTGAAGGCGTGGCAAAAACGGCTGATGTTATAGCACAATTTGACAAAGAAGCAGACACGAAGCTTTCAAAGGTGAATGAAATTACGTTTTGCGGCTATGGCGAACCTTTGCTTTGCCCTGATGTTTTAATTGAAGTTTCAAAATTTATAAAAGAAAAATATCCGCATTTAAAAATTAGAATTAACACAAACGGAACAGCAAGTGCCGCTCTTAAGAGGGATATTTTGCCCGAGCTCGTTGGGCTTGTTGACACAATCTCCGTAAGCTTGAACGCACACAACAGCGCAACTTACGAACTTGTTTCAAAACCAAAAATTGAAAACGCTTACGAAGCAGTTTTATGCACAATTAAACAATCCGCGGAACTTGGCTTTAAAACAATGGCAACAATTGTGACGGGTTTTGACAACGCGCCTTTTATTGACGTTGAAAAATGTAAAGAAATTACAACTTCGCTTGGCGCTGAATTTAGAAACCGCGCTTGGATTAAAGAAGGCTATTAATCACATTTAAAATTTGCAAAACAATCACGATATTTTGCTTATATCGTGAAAAATATTTTGCTTTAATTTTATATTAGTGAGATAATCAACTAAGATGGTGTACTTTATAAATGAGGTAAAAAATGAACGAAACACTCAAAAAAACAGATTTATCCGTAATTGACAAAATTATGAAACCAAAATCTATTGCTGTTATCGGGGCTTCAACAAAACCAAAAACAATTGGCTCTGAAATTATGCAAAGATTAAGAGATTACAAATTTAATGGCGATATATACCCTGTAAACCCAAAAGGCGGGATAATTGAAGGCTTCCAAGCATATACATCGGTTGAGGAAATTCCATCTGACGTTGATTTAGCCGTTATCATCATCCCTCAAAAATTCGTGCTTGACGCAGTTGACCAGTGCTATAGAAAAGGTATTAAAGGGCTTTGCGTTATCTCCGCAGGCTTTAAAGAAGCAGGCAAGGAAGGCGCTGAAGCTGAAAAAGAATTAGCTAAAAAAGTTAAAGAATACGGTATGAGATTAATCGGGCCAAACTGCTTAGGTGTTTTAAACACAAACCCAGATGTTAGAATGGACGCAACTTTTGCAGAAGCATTGCCTGAACGCGGAAACATCGGTTTCGTTTCTCAATCAGGTGCACTTGGCGGCGGTATTTTAAACATTTTAAAAGACTTAAACCTTGGCTTTGCACAATTCATTTCAATTGGCAACCAAGCAGATTTCAACGCTGAATCAGCTATGGAATATTGGGAAAACGAAGATGACGTTAAACAAATTCTTCTTTATATGGAATCAATTGCAAACCCAACAAACTTTAGAGAACTTGCAACTCGCATTTCAAAAAGAAAACCAATCTTGGCGCTTAAAGCAGGGCGTAGTGCAGCAGGTGCTTCAGCAGCGTCTTCTCACACAGGTTCTCTTGCAGGGGCAGATAAAGCTGCAAACGCATTGCTTGCTCAATCCGGTGTAATTAGAGAATATTCACTTAAAAACTTGTTTGCAACCGCAAAAGTTTTTGCAAATTGCCCAATTCCAAAAGGCGATAGAGTTGCAATTATCACAAACTCAGGTGGCCCAGGGATTATGGCAACTGACGCAATTTGCGAATACGGTATGCAAATCGCAAAAATTACAGACGAAACAAAAGAAAAATTAAGAAGTTTCTTGCCTGCTGCGGCTTCCGTTAAAAACCCTGTTGACATGATTGCTTCAGCTCCAATCGAACACTATATGCAAACACTTGAAACAGTTATTGCAGACGATAATGTTGATATGATTATGGTAATTTACTTGCCATTCTTAGGCTTGAAAGACATTGATGTTGCAAAAGCTATTATGGAAATTAAGGCTAAAAACCCACAAAAACCTGTTGTTGGCGTGTTCATGACAACATCTGATTTCTTTACAAAAATTTCCGAAATGGATGTTAACATGCCATTCTTTATGTACGCTGAAGAAGCTGCTGAAGGATTTAACAGATTAAATCAACAAAGAATTTGGCAAGAACGCCCTGTTGGCGAAATTAAAACTTATAATGTTGATAAAGCGCGCGCAGCTGAAATTATCAAACAATCAATTTCAGAAGGCAGAGCACAACTCACAACTCGTGAATCAATCGATGTATTAGACGCATACGGAATCAGAGTTTGCAAATCAGGCTTTGCAACAAACGAAGAAGAAGTTATTTCAATTGGTAACTCAATCGGATATCCGGTTGTTATGAAAATGACTTCTAAAACAACATCTCACAAAACAGATGTTGGCGGCGTTCGCGTTAACATTCAATCAGAAGAACAATTAAGAGCAGAATATAAAGACTTACTTTCTAAGCTTGAAGAAAAAGGGCTTTTAGACGGGCTTGAAGGTGTTATTATTCAAGAAATGGTTAAAGGCAACCGTGAAATGGTTTGCGGTATCGCAACAGACCCACAATATGGCCCGATGATGATGTTTGGTCTTGGCGGCGTATTTATCGAAGTTATGAAAGACGTAACATTCAGAATTGCTCCGCTCACCGACATTGACGCTGCTGAAATGATTAAATCAGTTAAAGCATACAAACTTCTTGAAGGTGCAAGAGGAACAACTCCTGCTCAAATGGATCAAATTCAAGAAACATTGTTAAGATTATCTCAACTTGTTTCTGACTTTAAATTCATTGACGAACTCGACATCAACCCGCTTCTTGTTAGCGAAAAAACAGGCGAAGGCATTGCTGTTGACGGTCGTATCAAAGTTCGTATGGAAGAAGCTGTTGAAGCTCTTAAATAATTATTTTGATAAGTAATTAAAATTAAACCGCTCATTAAACAAATGGGCGGTTTTTTATAGTTAAAATTAGTTTAAAATCTTGCCAAAATAATAAAATTTATGTATCATAAGGTTGTTATTAATGAGGTTGCAGATGAAAAAAAATATTTTAATTTTATTTGGTTTTATTATGTCATTTATGTTGGGCGCGTGCGCTGTTGTTCATGCCGGAGCTATGCCAATCAAAATTGCAACAATTGATGTTGTGACAATTGCAAGAGGCTCAAAAGAAGTGGCAGCACTTAGAGCATACGAAACAAAAGAACGTCAAGCGCTTAGCGATTATGCGCAAAAAGCAAAAGCAGAAGTTCTAAAAGAAAAAGACAAAACAAAACAAACAGAGCTTCAAAAGAAACACATTCAAGCGTACAAAACTAAACAAAATAATGTTCAAACTCAAATTGCAAAAAAATCAAGTGCGATAGATAAAAAAATATATGACTCTATCCAAAATTACGCAAAAACAAAAGGATATGACCTTGTGTTTTCTAAATCTGCCTTAATATATGGTGGAGAAGACATTTCAGGTGAAATAATCAAAGTTATCAATAAATAATCATGTTAAAAGAAAAACCAAAAGTTGAAAATTTATATCCGAACATTCCGCCAACTACACTAAGAGGTAGGGAAGAAAAACAAAGGAAGGCGAAGAATGTGCCCTTTTGGCACTTTATTGCGGATTTTGTGTTTTTCAGAATGCTCGAAAATCGCTTTTATTCCATAATTATTAAAAACGAAGAAAATTTCAAAAAAAGAAACCCGAATTACGCGACTATTTGCTACACTTCGCACACTAATTGGTGGGATGGAATTTTCACATACTACATCACCCGCAAAGTGCTTGGTGGCAAATATCGCTTAATGATTGAAGAGATGAACAGGTTTCCTCTTTTTCAATATATCGGTTGTTTCCCTGTGAACAAAAAATCCGCACAAACTGCGATGAAATCACTGCAATATGCAACAACATTTTTAAATGATAAAGATATTGTGTATTGCATGTTTCCGCAAGGAATAATCAAACCGCCATTTTCAAGGCCAATTGAATTTCAAACAGGGCTTGCATACCTTATAAAAAATGCAGTGAAAAATGCAGGCGGAATTAATTTGCAACCAATTTCAACTATGGCGCTCTTCTTAAGAGAAGACAGGCCTGAATACATTGCTGAATTTGGCGAACCAATCGTAATTGAAAACGACGATTTTGACAGAAAACAATTAACTGATGACCTTTCAAAGGAATTTGAAAACCTGCTTGACTCACACTTTGAACAAGTAAGATCAGGCAATTTTGAAGGCTATCATTATTTATTCAAAAGAAAACATAGCTGGTGGCGTGGAATAGAAAGAAAACTAAAAAGTATCGGAATTAAAAACAAGTAATCCAAAAGGAAACCACAAGAAGTATGACAACGGAATATTCAATCGGTATAGATTTAGGCGGCACAAAGATTTTAGCTGCTGTGGTCAATGAAAAAACCGGCGAAATAATAACAGAAGTAAAAAATAAAACCAAAAAAGAAAAAGGCGAAGAAAAAATCGCTAAAATTTTGCTTGGCACAATTGAAGAATTGCTAAACACAACAGAAATTAACAAAAAAGACATTAAATCCATCGGGATTGGGCTTGCAGGGCAAGTGGACAGAAAAAACGGTGTGCTTTTAAACAGCCCCAACATCAACTGCCAAAATCTTGAAGTCAAAAAAATAGTTGAAGAAAAATTTTCAATTCCAACCTATATAGGAAACGATGTAGAAGTTGCAACAATTGGCGAAATGACATTTGGCGCAGGAAAAGGGTACAATGACCTCTGCTGTATATTTATTGGAACAGGGGTTGGCTCTTCAATTGTTCAAGATGGCAAAATAAGGCGCGGGCACACAGGTTCAGCTGGTGAAATCGGGCACATTATAGTGGATTCAAACGGCAGAGTGTGCGGTTGCGGCGGAAACGGTTGCCTTGAAGCATACGCTTCAAGAAGCGCTATTGAAAAAAGAATTTTGGGCGCAATCAAAAAAGGCAGAAAATCAATAATCACAGACCTTTCAAAATTAAAATCAATCAGCACAAAACACATAAAACAAGCGCTCGACGCTCATGACGAAGTCGTAACATCTTATGTGAACGAGGCAATTCAATATCTTGGAATTGGAATTGCAAGCGTGATGAATTTTTATAACCCAGAACTTATTATTTTAGGGGGCGGCCTAATTCAAGGAATAGACGAATTTTACATTCAAACAATAAAATCAGCAAGAGCAAAATCGCTTCCTGTCTGCTCTCAAGCAACAACTTTTAAAAAAGCGGAACTTGGCGACTATTCAGGAGTTGCAGGCGCTTCTCTTCTTCGATGGCGTAGCAAATAAAACTTAATAAATTATTTACTACACTTATTAAATGAAGGAGAAAAACTATGCATAAATACGTACAAAATAAAAACTACAATTTGCCAACAGCTGACGGCTTTTTTGGAGAATTTGGCGGGCGATTTGTTCCCGACGAAATGGAGTGTGTTTTAAAACAATTAGAAGCAGATTTTAATGACGCGGTTAAAGACGAAAACTTTTTGAACCAAGTTTATAAAACCCTGCAAGAAATTTCAAACAGGCCAAGTCCCCTGTATTTTGCAAAAAAACTTACAGAACACTATGGCAAAGGTAAAATTTACCTCAAAAGAGAAGATTTAAACTACACAGGCTCCCATAAAATAAACAACGTGCTTGGGCAAGCACTTCTTGCGCAAAGGATGGGCAAAAAACACCTCATCGCAGAAACGGGCGCAGGCTCTCATGGGGTTGCAACAGCAACCGTTGCAGCATTTCTTGGCATGAAATGCACAGTGTTTATGGGAAGCGAAGATATGAAAAGGCAAAAATTAAATGTTGATAGAATGCGCCTGCTTGGAGCCGAGGTGCAGCCTGTTGAATTTGGGACAAAAACCTTAAAAGAGGCAGTGGACGCAGCGATTGATTATTTAGTTAAGTATGCAGATGAAGTTTTTTACGTGCTGGGTTCAACCGTTGGCCCGCACCCGTATCCGCTTATTGTGCGCACTTTTCAGTCAATTATCGGGCAAGAAACAAAAGAGCAAATTATGGCACTTGAGGGCAAGTTGCCAAGCTACGTTCTTGCTTGCGTTGGCGGCGGAAGCAACTCGCTTGGAATTTTCTATAACTTTATAGATGATAAAGACGTGAAGCTCATCGGGCTTGAAGCAGGCGGAAGAGGGGTCGACACAGAATTTCACGGCGCAAGCCTCACAAAAGGCGAAAAAGTTATTCTTCATGGAATGCGCCAATATACACTCGTTGATAAAAATGGCGAAGTTCGCGAATCGTATAGCATTTCAGCAGGAATAGACTACCCAGGCTCCGGCCCTGAACATTGCTACCTAAAAGACACAGGGCGCGCGCAATACTACCCAATTACAGACAAAGAAGCAGTTAAAGCCTTTAAACTACTTTCACACACAGAAGGAGTTGTTCCTGCGATTGAATCCGCTCATGCACTTGCGTATCTTGAAGAATTAATGCCAAAAACGGAAAAAAGTGATATTGTTATAGTAAACTTATCAGGCAGAGGCGATAAAGACTGCGAAAGACTAATTGAGCAAATTGAACAAGAGAATTGAATTTGTAATAAAGAAAAATCTAAAAGAACACCTTGTGTTAACAGGTGTAAATTATCCTTTGAAATTAGAACTTCTTAAAGGGTTTTTAGAAAATAAAAAAGTGCTTTTTGTTGTGGAAAATGAGCAAAAGGCACTTTCTTACAAAAAAGATTTAGAAACTTTGTTTGATATAACGTCTGAATTTTTGCCCGCCCAAGAAGCAAAGTTTTATGAAGATGTGCCGCATAATCCCTACATTTTATCAACTCAAATTAAGTCGTATCTTTCAAATTCAAACCTCGTTATTGCCAACCACAAAGTATTGTTTGAAAAATTTCCAACAAAAGATTTTTACGCAGAAAATTCGATAAAAATTTCAAAAAACCAAAACATAGATTACACAAAAATTGCCCAAAAACTTATAAAACTTGGCTATAGGGGCACATCTAAAGTTTCAGACATTGGCGAATTTTCGCTTCGCGGGGATATTTTAGATATCTATACGCACGAAATAAACCCCGTTAGAATTGAATTTTTCGCAGACACGGTAGAGAGCATTAGAATGTTTGATGTTAGCACACAAAAAAGCATTAAACATATTGAAAACATTGAAATTGCGCCGCTTTATAAATTTATATTAGATGAAAACTCAAAAGAAAATCTAAAAAAAGAGATAAAGAAAAACAAAAAATGTGATTATTCTGAAATATCGGAAAAGCTTGACACGCAAGGCTATTTTGACGGAATTGAATATTACGGGGAATATTTTGCGCAAAGTTCAGGTTCAATTTTAGAAAATTTTAAAGATTATCTTTTAGTTTTTGATGATTACACAATTATTTCAGAAGATATTAAACGATATTCAGAAATTTTAAACACAGAATTTGAAGAAAGCAAAAACTCGCCGCTAAAATTTCCGCTTAGCGCAAAAAACCACATTGAAGCTGAAGAAATTTTTGAAAAAACATCCCATTTCACAAAATTTAGTTTTGATTCTTTTATAACAAACCTTGAAACAATTGATTTTGAAAGCTCACTTCCGCCTGATTTCAACTCTTCTATGGAATTATTTGCGAATTTTATAAAAGAAAACAGGGGGAATTCAGAAATAACACTTTCAACCCTATATAAACAAAGGCTCGAAGAAATCTTAAAAGAATATGAAATTCCTGTTAATTCAGTTAGCTTTGCAGGGCTTATCGCGCAAGGCGGGATGTTTGAGCTTGAGGGCAAAAAGAAAATTTATCTAACAGACAAAGAAATTTTTAACAAACGTAAAAAGCAAACATTTTTTGCAAAATATTCAAAAAACAAGCAATCAATTGACTTTATAGAATCCGTAAATGATATAAAAGAAGGCGATTATGTGGTTCATGCAGTGCATGGTATAGGGCTTTTTGCAGGGATATCAAAAATTGAAAATGAAGGATGCTTGAAGGATTATCTGACAATTCTTTTTCAAGGAACAGATAAGCTTTATATGCCTGCAGAGCAGATAAACTTATTGCACAGATATCGTGGCGAAGGCGCACTTAAGCCAACTTTATCAAAAATGGGCGGCTCTGCTTGGAATAAAATAAAATCAAAAGTTAAGCAAAATGTTGAAATTGTGGCGCAAGACTTAATTGACCTTTACGCAAAAAGAAAAATGTCTAAAGGGATAGCGTTTGATGTTGATACGCCTTGGCAAGTCGAACTTGAAGACGCGTTTGAATGGGTTGAAACACCGGACCAATTAAAAGCAATTGAAGAAGTTAAGGCAGATATGGAGCTTGATTATCCGATGGACAGGCTAATTTGTGCCGATGTCGGATATGGGAAAACAGAAGTTGCGCTTCGCGCAATATTTAAATGTGTTATGTCCGGTCATCAAGCCCTAATGCTTTCGCCCACAACAATTTTAACCCATCAACACGCGCTCACCCTTCAAGAAAGGTTCGCGCCATTTTCAATTCGAGTTGAAGAATTATCCCGTTTTAAATCCAAAAAAGAACAAACACAAATTGTGCGCGATTTAGAAGAAGGCAAAGTTGATGTCGTAATTGGCACTCATAGAATTTTGCAAAAAGATATAAAACCCAAAAAACTTGGGCTTTTAGTGATAGATGAAGAACACAAATTTGGTGTAAGGCACAAAGAAAAAATTAAAGAGTACAAAGAAAATATAGATGTACTCTCGCTTAGTGCGACCCCAATTCCAAGAACGTTAAACATGGCGCTATCCGGCATTAAAAACATGTCGATTATTAACACGCCCCCTAAAAACAGGCTTCCAATCAGAACTTATGTTGGCTTTGAAGATGTAAAATATATAAAAAATGCAATTGATTTTGAAATTTCAAGAGGCGGGCAAGTATTTTTCTTGCACAACAGAATTGACTCAATTTACACTGTCAAAAAAAATCTTGAAGAGCTTATGCCGAATATAAAAATTGCTGTCGCACACGGGCAAATGCCGGAAGGGCAGCTGGAGGACATTTTCAATGATTTTGCACTTAAAAATTTTGACATTCTGCTCTGCACCACAATTATTGAATCAGGGCTCGACCTTCCAAACGTTAACACAATTATAATTGATGACGCCGATAGATTAGGGCTTGCACAGCTTTATCAGCTTCGCGGGCGCGTCGGAAGAAGCGAAAGACAAGCGTTTTGCTATTGTTTTGTAAAAAATAATAAAGTATTAAACGAAGACGCTCAAAAAAGATTGAACGCAATTAAAGATTTCACTTCCCTTGGTTCCGGCTATCAAATAGCCCTTAGAGATATAGAGATTAGGGGGGTTGGAAACATTCTTGGCTCAAAGCAACATGGGCATATGGCAACTGTCGGTTTTGATACATATTGCGAACTTTTAGAAGAAGCCGTGTCTGAAATTAAAGCACATAAAGAAGGGAAAACATATACAAAAGCGCAAGAACCTTCAATTATTGACATAAACGCGGACGCTTATATTCCGGATAATTGGGTAGGCTCATACGACCAAAAAATGCTTGAATATAAAAAACTAAGCGATGTGAAATCTTTAAGCGAGTTAGAAGACACTGAGGCAAGCTTAAGAGATAGATTTTCAAAATTGCCCGAGAGCGTGTGCAACTTAATAAAGTTAATAAAATTAAGGCTTCTTGCAACAAATTTAAATTTTTCAAGAATACAGGAAACTCAAGACAATATAAGAATTTACACCCCATATTCGCTTGGCGAGTGGAATTTATTAAGAAGAAAATTAAAACCAGAAATTTTCTCTCTTATTACATACAAAGCCCCGCCAAAGCTGACAGATGGCACCAAGGGGATTTTGATTGTTAACAAACGTTATTTTGACTTTGACAAAATATTTAACATTTTGTCCGATTTAATGTATGATATTTCAAGGATAATAGTTAGTGATGAACAATAAAGGAGTTAATATGAAATCTTTAAAAGTTGCTCTAGTTGCACTTGCAACATCTGTGGCATTAGTTGGCTGCTCTGGCGGAGAAGGAATTATCACCGTAAACGACAAACCAATTTACAAATCAGACTACAAAAAAATTGAAAAGCAAATAATGTCACAACCTCAATTTTCATATATGGCTGAACAATTAAAAGACCCGAACTCTGTTTTTGCGCTTATTATGAAAGACAAAATAACAAACGAGCTTGTAATTAAAGAAATTATTGCTCAAGAAATGGACAAAAGAGAGATTAAAGCAACTCCGGAAGATTTGAAAAAATATGAAGAAGAATTAAAAGAAAAAATTGGCGGCGCTGATAAACTTGCTCAATTCTTGAAAGAAAATAATGTTTCAAGAAAACAATTTGAACAAGATATGGCAGAAGAAATTAAAATCGGCAAACTTGTTAACTCTGTTGAAAAAATCAACATCACCGAAGAAGATTGCAAAAAATATTACAATGCAAACAAAAAACAATTTAATTATCCCGATAGAGTTCGCGCAAGCCACATCTTAATTGAAGCAAATCCTGATAAATTTAGACAAGATATTATCAACCAAGATAAATTTGGCAAACTAGACGCAAAAGCAATTGAAGCGAAAATTGCAGAAAAAATGGCTGAAAAAGAAAAAATAGCAAACGAAGTGCGTGCTAAAGCAGTGCAAAACCAAGCAGATTTTGCAAAACTTGCTAAAGAATATTCAGCAGACACAATGAGCGCAGCTCGTGGCGGTGATTTAGGCTTCTTTGCAAAAGAACATATGGTTCCTGAATTTTCTGAAGCTGCATTTAATCTCAAAGTGAATACTGTAGGCGCTGTTGTTAAAACAAATTACGGTTATCATATTATTATCGTGACAGACAGAGCTCGCGCAGGTGTTCAACCATTCGAAAAAGTTAAAGATGAAATTGAAGCATATTTAATTCAATCTAAAAAAGTTGAAGTTATGCAAAAACTTTTCGAAGGTTTGAAAGCAAATGCAAAAGTTGTGTATAACGACAAACAATATGACCCAACCGTTATTAACGCACAAATGCAAAAAACTTTAAGCGAACAAGCAAAAGCGCAAAAAGAAAACCTTAAAAAAGAAACTAAAGAAGATAAGAAATAATGGGCAAACTCGTAAACAAAAGCGAGCTAGAGCCGCTTCTTGATAAAATTAAAAAAGAAGGAAAGACATTAGCTGTCACAAATGGCTGTTTTGATATCTTACATGTTGGTCATGTAAGATATCTAAATATGTCATCAAAAGAGGCAGATTATTTAATGGTGCTTTTAAATTCCGATAAATCTGTTCGTGCAATCAAAGGCGAAACTCGCCCAATAAATAAACAAGAAGACAGGGCAGAAGTTTTAAGTGCGCTTAATTGCGTGGATTTTGTTATGTTTTTTGATGAAAATTCCCCTGCAAAACTGCTTGAAGAAATTAAACCAGATGTATACACAAAAGGCGCAGACTATAATTTAGATAATTTACCTGAAGCAAAAAGCATACAGTCATACGGCGGAAAAATTGCTTTTATTGACCTTGTTGAAGGCGTTTCGACAACAAAAATTCTAGAAAAACTTAATTCTTGATTTTTTCTCGTCAGGCTTAATTTTTTCATTAATTTCATCAGCCTTGCGTGATGTGTTTTTCTCAAACTCAACAATATCTTTTGTCGTTTTATCCATTTTATCTTGGAGTTCAGGAATTTTATTTAAGGTTTTATCAATTTCAGAAAAATCACCCGTTTTCATGTGAACTTCTTGCATAAGAAATTTTGTGTCTTTGCCTGAAAATTTCTTAATACCGTTTTCAAGCCCTTTAAAAGTTCTGTTATAAGCATCTAGAATTTCAACTATAATTGAAATTCTAAGCGGGTCGTTTGCAATAATCCCGCCACATTTACCGGAGCCGTCAGGAGGTGTTATTTCTATATATTTTGAGCCGACAATTCCTGAAAACTCGACTCTTGCATTTGCACAATCAGGAATTTTAATATTTGGTTTTGAAACAAAAATAACCGCTTTAATTTTATTTCCTTTGAGAGAAAGCTTACTCACATGCCCCACTGTCACACCCATGAACTTAACAGGAGAGCCTGTAATAATCCCGTCTACATCTCTAAAATATAACGTGTAGAGGTTTTTATCATAAACTGTTTTTTTAACGCCATAAGCAATGAGCCCAGCAAGAACAAGAGCTGCTAAAATTATAATCAAAATTTCAACTATATATTCTTTTTTCAAAATTCAACCCCTTCGCGAGCTTTGACCCCAATATCCCAATAATGTTTAACAGGCTTAATTTCAGACACAAGGTGGGCAACTTCGATAATTTTCTTATGAGCCCTGCGCCCCGTGAGCACAACTTCAACATTATCAGGTTTGTTCTTTAAAACTTCCACAACTTCATCAACATCAATCAAATCAAGGTCAATTGCAATGTTTGCTTCATCTAATATCACAAGCGAATATTCGCCTGATTGTATGCCACATTTTGCAATCTCCCAGCCTTTTTTAATTTCAGCCCTGTCTGCTTCTGTGACATTTTTTTTGAACAAAACCTTATCCAGCCCAGCATTTACAATTTTTAATTTATTGTCTATTTCTTTTGCCAAATTTTTAAATGAAATAAGCTCGCCATAGTTGTTTCCGCCTTTCGCGAACATAACAACAAGCGCGTCCCAACCCCTTCCAAGCGCGCGAAGAGCAAGCCCAAAAGAAGCGGTGGTTTTACCCTTTCCGTTTCCTGTGTAAACTTGAATATAGCCGCGTTTTGAAAAATCAGGGTTAAACAGTTCTTTTCTCATAAAAAAATTGTATCATAAATGAAAAGTTTAATACCCCATAATGTGTATATGCAAGTGCATAACTTCTTGCCCGGCGCCTTTGCCATTATTCACATGGAGCTTAAAATTAACCATATTTTCTTGTTTTGTTATTTCATGAATTGCGCGATACAATTCCATAGCAAGGTTTTCATCAGCCAATTCTGCAAAGTTTTCAATGTGCACTTTTGGAATTAAAAGCACATGTTTTGGAGCTTTTGGGTGCAGGTCATTAATTGCAAAAACGTGGTCGTTTTCATAGATTTTTGTTGATGGTATTTCGCCATTTGCAATTTTACAAAAAATACAATCTGTCATTTTTATTCTCCTATCATATCGTGGCAATCCGAACCGCCGGTTTTTATAAGGTCATACTTTTGGGCAAGCGCAGAAATATTTTTTGAATTATGGAATTTAACAATGCCCCTCAATTTCTTGTAAGGATAGTAAACTTCAATTCCATCAAGCCCCATTTTTTTAAGCTTTTTAACATATCTATCAAGAGATAAAACCCACATGCAGCAAGGGTGCGCAAGAACCGCAATTCCGCCGGCATTGTGTATCGCATCAATCACGCGTTTTGGAGTTTTTGCTCTCATCAGCCTTGGCAAAACATGGACACAGCCCGCTTTATCTTTAGCGCAAATCGCTTGCAACTCTTTGTTTTCAGGGTCAACTCCATAGCCTAAAATGTGAACCAAAAGGTGCCCGTCTAAACAATCAAACTCAACTGCAGGAATTAAAAAGTCATATTCTCTCCAAGAGTTTTCAAAATACCCCTGCATTGTGTTATGGTCAGAAATTGCAAGATTTTTAAAATTAAGACTTTTTGCTTTTTCTAAAATTGCTCTAAAATCACACTTGCCATCAGAATAATTCGTGTGAACATGCAAATCAGATAAAGAATAATAATCTTCTTTATCAATTGCAGAAATTTTATTTTTGATTAATTCTATATTAGACATATTTCCTCAACCATCATTATACAGTAAAATTTTTAAGAAAAGTGTCACATTTGCATTTTTTATAAAAATATGCGACCATTTGCAAGTATTTTAAGGTTCAAGATGAACGAAAAGATTAAAGAAACTTTAAACAACACACTTACAAGAAAAATTTTTTATTTTTCAATTATTCTTATAGCCGCTTTATTGCTTACTTTTGGAATATTTAAAAAAGGAGAAGAAAATAACGTTTTTGAAATTCTTGAAGTCGTCGAAGGCGATTTATTTTATATAGATATAAATAAAAATAAAATTAAAGACCAAGACGAACTTTTTCATCTTAATTTAGCCAGCGCTTTTCCGAGCACAAAAAGCGCCAAAACTGCTTTTTTAGCAAAAATTTATTCTATAACTCCGGATGAAGCAGTGGCTTTAGGAGAAGGGGCAAAAGAGTTTTCAAAAAACGCGCTTGAGCACAAATTTGTAAAAGTAAATATATTTGCAAAAGCGAATAAAGAAAGAAATTATGGCTGGGCGCAAATTTTTCTTGATGATATAGATTTTGCAAAAACCTTACTAAGAGAAGGCTGGGGCTATTCTTACAATCCTGAAAGATACGACTACTATTTAGCTTATGAAGATATAGAAAAGATAATCAAAAATGCAAAAGCAAACAGGCCAAAGGAAACCGCCTCAAACAAGCAAACTCAAGAAATAAAATATATTTCAGACAGTATAGAAATTTATTTTGTTAACCCGACTTTAGCCAAAAAGCCTTCACTAAAATCAAAAACACAAGCAGCGCAAGCGCTCATAAGAGAAATTAAAAATGCAAAATCAACAATTTATTTTGCATTATATGAATTTAGCAACCAAGATGAAATATATAACGCCCTGCTTCAAGCTAAAGCGAGAGGAGTGAAAATTCAAGGGGTTGCAGATTTTAACAACAAGCAATTAACGGATGGCGATAAATCGGAAAAATATTTAAAATCTTTCGATGTCACGCGCGACAGCTGCGACATAATTATGCATGACAAATTTTTCATTTTCGATTCAAACACTGTGTTCACAGGCTCAATGAATTTAACAAGCACAGGAAGTGGCGGCTATAATTCAAACATAGCGCTAATTATCAGAGATAAAGAAATTGCCAAAATTTACGAAGACGAGTTTTTCGAAATGAAAAGCGGCAATTTCCAACAGAGCAAAACAAAAAGAAGTTTGTTAAACAAAAAACTTAATGATAAAGATACCGTAAGCATATATTTTACGCCGAAAAGCGATGTTTTTAATAATGCTATTCGCCCAATTATACAAAATGCCAAAAAGGAAATTTTAATTAGCGCATTTTATTTAACACACAAAACTCTGACCGCAGAACTTCTTGAGGCAGAGGCTAGAGGAGTGAAAATTAAAATTATTTTAGACGCGGTTGGTGCCTCTTCAAGATCAAGCAAACACAGCATTCTTCGCGACAGCAAAATTGATTTAAAAGTTGAAAATTGGGGCGGAAAAAACCATGAAAAATCAATTTTGGTTGATAGAAAATATTTAATCACGGGAAGCGCAAATTTTTCTTACAGCGGCTTTAACAAAAATGACGAGAATATAATTATCATTGAAAGTAATAATATAGGTGAAATTTACAAAAATCATTTCTATTCTCTATACAATTCAATCGATGACAAATACTTAATTCTCACCCCGCAAGCAGAGAGTATTTATTCAATTAATTCTTGCTCGGATGGAATTGATAACGATTACGATGGTTTAATTGACAAAGACGACCCTGCTTGCACACCAAAACGTTAACTTTATTCACAAAATTTGCCTCATGCACTTTTTGCAGGTAAAATAATATTGGAATTGTGAGGGAAAATGGAATTTTTCAGACAAAACAGAAAAGTAATTGTATGGGTTATAACCATTGCCGTTGTTTTTTGGATGGTGGGAATGGGCATAGTCTTACCTTTGTTCATGAGGTAAAATGCGCATAAAACTTAGTTTTATAATTTTATTATTTTGTGCCGTGGTGTACTCTTGCACCCCTTCTTTTGCTGAGCAATCTTTAAAACAAGTTAACCAACAAAGGCAAGTTGCAAAAGATAAAATCTATAAACTTAAGCTTTTAGAAAAAATCGAAACAAACAAACTTTATTCAAATCAACAAAGGCTTCAAAAAAACCAAAAAAATCTTCATTCAACAAAACAAAGACTGACTGAAACACAAAACAATTTGAATTCTCTTGAAAACAAGCTTGAAGAGGCTTATAAAGACTATCACAGTCAAATGAAAGCAACAGATAAAAGAATTGTTCAAATATATAAAACCCAAAGAAAAAACTATATCGAATTTTTATTTAATGCAAGAAATATAAACAATTTTTTGGATAGAATTTATTTCGTCAATTTGATTATGCAAGAAGATAGGGCGAGAATTGCAAAAATGCAAAAGAAAACTCGCCACATTCTCGTTTTGAAAGAAAAAATCATAAATCAAAAACTTATGCTTTCAAAAAACGAGAAAAATATGCAAATTCAGCAAAAAAATCTTGAAATTGAAATAGGCAAAAACGAAAAATTAATTAACAAACTAAAAACAGACAGAGCAACTTGGGAACGAGCAGAAAGAGAACTTGCGGCAAGAAGCAGAACATTAAGCACTCTTATTAACAAAAGCACAACAAAAGCAATCCCGACCGCAACAGGAAGCTTTATTCGCCCTGTTTACGGCGGCATAACTTCATATTACGGCTGGCGAACACACCCAATATTCAAAAAACGCATATTCCACTCCGGAGTTGATATTGGCGCGCCAATGAGAACACCAATCAAAGCAGCAAACGACGGAAAAGTTATCTTCACCGGCTGGTATGGCGGATACGGAAACGTGGTCATTATAAACCACGGGAATATTAACGGCGCAACAACAACAACTCTATACGCCCACATGTCAAGCATTTCAGTTAGCAAAGGGCAAGCAGTTAAAAAAGGGCAGATTGTTGGCAAAGTGGGCACAACAGGATATGCAACAGGACCACACTTGCACTTCGAAGTCAGAAGAAACGGCGCAACGGTCAATCCTTTAAACTATATTCCGGGGTAAATCATACATAAGTTCTGTATCAAAAAAATGATATTTAAGGTACAATGATGGAATGATAAAAAATATTATCAGAATTTTATATATAGTCATCATATTTAATTTATTCACAACAACGACTTTTGCAAATGAGCCGGAATATTTTGAAGCAACAACGCAAGAAGAAGCAGCCACCAAGCAAGAAGAGCGCAAATTAGATCTTGATTCATTTCATGAAGGAGCAGAATACGCTGACGATGAAGAAATTGCGCTTCCTAATTTGTTCGAAAGGAAACGAAATAAAACAAGCGAAACAGCAGCAAAAGCGCAAGAAAAAACAGAAGTGGTTATGGACTCCGACAAGATTTTTTATAATGATGAAACAAACGAAGTCGAAGTCAAAGGCAATGTTAAAATCACAACAAAACCTGAAAAATCAAAGTTGACAGCGGATAGGGGTGTATACTCGCGCGATTTTAACACAATAAAACTCTACGGGAATGTTAAACTGTACAAAGACGGCGCCACAATGGTTGGCGATTATATGCTCATCGACCTTGCAAACGAAAACATTTTAGTTGATGAACCGACCACAAACTATGGAACTTTCAAAATCAAAGGGCGCGAAGGGTATGCTTATGCAAACAAAATAGAAATGGTGAACGGGCAAATTGAGCTTGCACAAAAACTCGATACAATCGTTGCTTCGCACGGTTTTGGAACTTTTTATGACAGAGGTATCATAGAACAACATTTCGCAACAGACGAAATTAAAAAAGCGCGTTCAGATAAATTCAAAATCCACACTAGAGAAATTATTATCAAGAGCGAAAAAGAGCGCGATATTGTGACTTTTAAAGACGCAGAAATTTTTTATAAAAACTTAAAGGTTATGAGGGCGGCGGATTTAGATATCTATACAGATAAAAACCAAGGCTACGCTGAAACCAACTCTATGGAATTTGGTTCATTAAACAGATTTGGTACTTATATCGGCCCAGGGTTCGTGTTTAAAACTCCAGGGGCTTCAACCCTTAAACTCGTGCCGGCGCTTGTTTCAAATAGCGACGACGGGCTCGGAGTTGGCATTATTGCAAAACATCGTTCAAAAAGGAACTTTGTGGAAGGCGGCTGGGCAACCAACAGCAAAGATTTAATCGTCCGCGGAAGATATAAATTCAACAAATTTTGGCGTGCAGATTACGGGCGCCACGCATACATCCAAGAATGGATAAACGGTTCAGACAGAGCCGGTTATATGGCGCAAATTTCACACCAAAAAAGATGGAAGATTAAAGATTTAGATGCAACTTTTGAACAAAGAGTGAGCACCGCTCTTGCTGCAGAATTTCATGAACATAACGACGACCAAAAAGACGCTTTCAGCACAATGCGTTACAGATATCAAGCACAATTATACAAAAATTTCTTAAGCTTTGGCGACAAAGAACAAGACGTTTGGCTTGATGTTGGCGGGCGCGGGGAAGTTTCTGTAACATTATATGGCACAGGCGACACAAATGCTTTTGTAAAAGCCGGCCCATACGTTAATTCTCGCGTGAACAGATGGGGTTCCAAAATTGGTATGATGATAGGCGGAATTCATGGCGAAAGCCCGTTTATATTTGACAACTACAGATACGGCCGCCTTACGTTTGATATAGACGAAAACATAAGATTAAACAAATATCTCGCAGTTGGCTACAGGGGTATGATTTCGCCTTTAAAAGACAACTATAAAGACCAATTGGTAACAGAAAACAAGCTTTACGTGCTCGCAGGGCCTGAGGATGTAAAGTTTGCTTTATCATACGATAGCATAAGACATCGCACAGCATTTGATATTTACATGATGTTAGGCACAAACAGATATAAAAACACTTACGACAAACTTACAATCCAAAACCCGAATTATTTAGGAAACGACGCAAAACTGTTTGATGATTTAAAATTTTACCGTTTAAAAGTTCCAACTGCTGAAACTTTATAGTTTTCAAGTATTTTGATTAGCCTAATTTTAGCTGAAGCTAGTTATTGTTCACTGAAGCACAATAATCTTTAAGCATTTTATCTAAACCCCAAGGGCAAATTCCCATCACGTTATAATAGCTACCATCAATTTTAGACACAAAAGAGGCAGCTGGCGGATTGCTTGCTTCACATTCTGAGATAAAATCTTGAATGCCGTAAGCACCCGCTTTATCAAGAGGGTTAAATTTATCAATATAGTTTAAAATTTCATCGTCAGATAATTCTCTAAAATAAACAATCGTTTCAAAAACTTCTGTTTTTTCATAATTATCAGCTCGCACCGTAATTGCCGTAAACACCTTGTGCGAAGCATTCGACAGCGATTTTAGATATAAAAAAGCCTCATTTACATCATGAGGCTTGTTAAGACACACATTATTTTTGATTACAGTTGTATCAGCGCTCACAACAACTTCATTTTTATTTGAGTTCCAAACGTTGCAAGCTTTTATTGCTGAATTATATTTAATATTTTCTAAAATCTCCTTTTCTGATAATTTTCCTGCAAGATGTTTTTCATCTGCATTTGAGCTAACCACTTCGAAATTAAAGCCATATTGCTTTAAAATTTCACATCTTCTCGGGCTATTTGAAGCTAAAATAAATTTCATCATTTAATTATTTTAGCACGCATGCGCTCGAGGTGTTAGAGGTTTTGTTTTGGTATATTGAATTGCCATAGCTGTTGCTTTGCCGCAAGTTGAGTAAAGTTTGTTTTTCATAAGCAGCATTGCTTTTTGAGTGCTTGCATAATCGTTCATCGCCTCATACATTTTGCTGGCGTCAACCATTGAAACTTGTATTGGATTATCAACTTTCAATGAAGCATATTTCCTAACTAATGCAACATCTAATTCATCTCTTGCTCCAACCGCCATAACGACTCCCCTTTATTAACTTTATATCCCTATCCTTACATTAATAAAAACTTTTTCTCTTTAAAAATTGCCTTTTTGTTAACAATTGTTTACAAAAAACACATTATATCAGCAAAAAATTGTAAAGAATTGTAAAAAGTATATCAATTTGCTATAAAGTATATATACTATTATGCCGTTAAACGTTCCATCTAACTACAAGGGTCGTGCGGTATGATTTCTATTTCTAATCAAAGTCAAACTTTGAGTTTGCTTAATGCTCTCAAAAAAGCAACTGATATGACAACAAAATCAGCGGAAAGGCTCTCGACGGGCTATCGAATTAACTCGGCAAGCGATGACCCCGCAGGTTATATGATCGCAAGCGGGCTCACAAAGCAAATAAGAGGCTACGAAGCAGCAAATAAAAACGCTGTTGGTGCACAAAGTTTAACAAAAATTGCAGAAAGCGGATTTCAAAGCATGTCAGACGCAGCGCTTGAAATTAAATCTCTTGCGCTTCAAGCAAGTTCCGCCTCTGATGATGAAAAAATAGCTCTTGAAACAAAAGCAAAAAGCATAATGGAGCAGATGAAGAGCGTTAAAAATTCCACCAAATACGGCGATAACCCTGTATATAAAAAAGATGGCTTCACTTTCCAAGTGGGCTACACATCAGATGAATATTCAAAATTAAAACTCGATACATCATGCGAAGCGGAAGACCTGCACGGTTTTGATATCGATAGCTATGAAATAGATTTTACAAGCGAAAACGCTAATTTAGACGAAACAATTGAAACTTTTGACCAGCTGACAGACGATTTAAACGCAAAGACAATGCACGCCGCAAACGCTTCGACTTCGCTCGATAGTATTATTGAAAACCAAGAAATGACATATTCAAATATTGTTGAAGCAAGAAGTAATATTATAGATACGGATATAGCGTATGAAATGTCTGAACTTGTTAAAAGCGAAATTTTGGCTTCTATGGTGGCAGCGGTAATGCAGCAAACTGAATCCATGAACGCAAACATAGTTTTAGGGCTAATATCCGGTGCAACACAATAATTTTACCCTGCGTGCATAATCTTGTGCGCAAATATCAAACCGCATTGCGCCGCGCAATGACTTTTGCCCTTAAAACAATATGCAACAATTTTCTCGCACTCATTCCCTTAATCATCCTTCATCTCATTCCTTTAGTTCTAAGCACTAAAAAACCCTCTCGTTTGAGAGGGTTTAATTTTATTTGTCATCCTTTTATTAACCTTGGAAGAATTTAAAGTCGCTTTGAGCTCTTTGGTTAACAAGTTGTCTAGCTGATTCGTATTGAGTTTTGATTGCTTGATATTGTGTTTCAACTTGTTCAAGGTCCATATCAAGTTTTGTTTCTTTTGTGCGGATTTTTGCCATCGCTGCGTCGTATTCTGCTTGCGCAGCTGCGTCATCAGCTGTATAATAAGTTTCGGAAACGCCTGCAACGCCAGCAATATCAACTTGTTTGCCTTTTGGATTATACAAATCGATTTGTCCGTTCTTTACAGCTTGAGCAAATTTAAGTGTACCCTTGTTTTTTGCCAAATCTTTAACCGATTGACTATCTAAAGAAGTTTTGGCAGTATAGCCATCTAGTGCACCGTTTGAGTTTGCAAAGCCATTGATCTTTCCGCTAGATGTAACCTGTGGCGCAATTGCTTCGTATTCGCCGGTGTCTTCGTTTTTTGAAACAAAGCAAGTGTTTGACATTGCATCATTATATTCAAGAGCAAGTGATTCTTGTTCGCGCATAAGAGCCATTTTTTCTAAGTTAATATCAGCTCTTCTGCCTTCTAGGCTATCCATTTGCGCTTTGCTGATTAATGTCATTGATTGGTCTGCTGAAAATCCCATAATTTATTTCCTTTATTCTAAGTTCTCTGTACCTATATAAAAACAAAAAGTATATACTAAAATCATATTTTGTATATATTGTTACAAATCTTTACAATTCTTTCGAGTTCTCCTTGTTATGTTATATATACCGCACATTTAACTTGTACATGCTATATATCGGAATAATTATTTTAGAACTTTACGATAACAAAAGAAATTTTAACATTTTGTTACAATTGGGAGCAAAAAGATAATTATAATATGTTTGCAATATAGGGAATAATGACTTAAAATAGAGGAATGATAGAAGCAAAAAAGGGGCAAGTTATTGTTTTTTTAACACCTTACGGAGAGCTTGAAGGTGTTATTGGAGAAGTTGAATACGATAGAATTATCGTGCACATTTTAAAAGAAGATGTCCCAAAATATAGAATTCTGCGCGCAGGCGAAGAGCTTAAAACCCTTGTGCACACTCGCTCAGGTGTCAAAAAAATGCTCTCAACACTAATTGAAAAAACGGAAAAAAATATAGTGATTGAAAATGCGCCAACAATCCCTGAAGAGCAAAAAAGGGAATATGTGCGCGTTGCATGCGATTTTCCAATCAGAATTGAAAACGAAAACCTTGCTTCAGAAGGGCAAACAATAAATTTAAGCCTTGGCGGGATAAAATTCAAAATAAACCAAGCAGAAAAATTGGCTCTTGGTGAAAATGTGATTTTGGAATTTATTAATTGCGAATTAGAAGGAATAAAAATCAAAGGAAATATCAGAAAAACGGACGATTGCGGGATTTATGTTGCGCAATTTTGTGAAAACAATGATACGATATTAAATAGAATAAACAAGTTTTGTATAGGAAGTATTAGCTAAATGCAAGATATAGCAGAAAAAAAAGCTGAAAAAGAAATAAACAAGCTCATAAGAAAGTCAAATGTTCAAAAAGCAATTGAGGAATGCGAAAAATTTGTTTTAAACAATCCGGACAATGCCCGCATGCGCATACGTTTGGGCGATTTATATATGGATTGGCACTTAGATATTAAGCAAGTGAAACAATATGTTGACGAAGCTATAACTCAATATCAAATCGCTTCTGAAAGCCTTGGCGATAATGGTGAAATATATTATAAAATCGGGTTTGCACTATATTATAAAGGCGAGCTCGATAAAGCAATGAATTATTTTAACTTAGCAATTTCAAATGACGCAAACAAAGCTCAATGTTATTATATGCTCGCAAATTGCTATAAGAAAAAGGACCGTTACGCAGACGCTCTTAAAGAAACTGAAAACGCGCTAAAATACGCCGTTTTCAACACATCAAGAATACACTGGCTTCGCCATAGATTATTAAGAGTGCTTTATTTTTCAGACAAAAAAACTAAATTTCAAAGCATAACAGAAGCATTGCTTTCGTATTTAACCTTGCCATTTGACCCTGAAGCAAGAAAAGATGTGCGTAAAAAAATTACTTATGTTTCAATTTTCCCTGAACTTTTCAAAGCAGGTGTCTATTTCCAATTAAAAGAAATAGACAAAGCAATTGAAATATACAAACAAGCAATCGAAAAAATGCCGGGGTTCACAGCGCTCTATTGCTTGATGGGAAGCGTGTACAGGAGCATTGGGCAACAAGAAGAAGCAATTATTGAATATGGCATGGCAAAGCTTATTGACCCGCTTTGCACAAGCGCATACGCAGGGTTGGCGCAGGCTTACGAAGAAATGCAAGATTACGACAGTGCAATTAATACGTATTTAAAATTTATTGCAATGCACCCAAACAACGCTGTTTTGCACACTCAAGTTGCAAATTTGTATTTCATGAAACAAGATACTGCTTCCGCTATTTCACACTATCAAACTGCACTTGTTTTAAATAATCACCCTCAAGCGTGCGATGTAGCACAAACACTTGGCTACACACAACAAACAATCACAAAAAATGTTGAAGCGGCAGTTTCATCTTTTCAAGTTGCTTCAATTTTAAGGCCAAAAGACATTGATGTTTATATGTGCCTTGGAAGCGCGTTTTATGATTTAGAAGATTTTGATAATTCGCTTGTGGTGTATAGAAGAGCGCTCGAACTTGAACCTGAAAATGCCAAAATTCACTGCAACCTCGGTTATTTGTATTGGGGCATGGAAAATATCACAGAAGCTATTAAAGAATATGAGCTTTCAATTAAATATGACCCTGAATACGAAATTACATATAACAATTTAGGTGTTATTTATTTAGACGACTTGGCGCACATTGATAAAGCCAAAGGGTGCTTCGAAAAAGCAATTGAACTTAACCCTAATTATGCACTTGCATATTATAATCTTGCAAGAACGTTGGCAATCAAGGGCGAAAAAATTGAAGCCGCTAAATATTATCAAGACGCACTAAACATAAACAGTATCACAGACGAAATTGACCCAACGGAAATTCAAGACAGGCTTAATAATCTTTTTGATTGAGGTTAAATGAAAGAAATTACAGTTATCGCGCCAATTAAGACGCCTGATAATATTAAAGATTTCACAAAAAAGGTGAAATGCAGGGAGTTTTTTGTATATTATCACAGACTTGCAGAAAACTTTGAATTAATTAAAGAATATATCAAAGTTGCGCATGAAAATTCCGCAAAATTGTATGTAAATTTCAAGCATTCGCTCCTTGAAGAAGATTTGGTTAACGTCAAAAAATTTATAACATATCTTACAAAAACAGATATTGACGGCATTTTTGTAAATTCATACGGAGTTTTAGAAATTATAAAATCAATGGACTTGCCTTTCGACGTTGTGATTGACAGTTATTTTGACATTCACAACCTTGCAGGGATTGATTTTATGGAAATGTTCCATAAAGTGACAAGGCTTATTGTGACGGAAGAAATTTATTTGAAAAATATCGAAAAAATTAAAAAATATTCAAAACTTCCGCTTTCGGTCGATTCAGACAATCTCCCTTGGTTTGCAGACGACCTTGTTAATTCAAAAGCAATCCAAAGCGTGGTCATAAAAGGGCGCTTTGAAACGCCGGAGGACATTTTAGAAGGCATTAAATTAATTGAAAAAATTATCGCGAAACCAAAACTTTTTAAAGAACAAAAACTACCCTTCAAACACATAAGAAAATGTTTTTACAAAACAAATCATTTCTCCGGCGAGGTATATTCAGCAGAAGGAGAGGATTTTAAATTTGCAAATAACATTCAAAAATATGATTGGAAAATAGAGGAAATTAAACTTCCTGACGATGTTGACTTTTCAAAAATTAAATTACCAAAATTAAATTTGAGGCTTGCAAGCCTAGCACAGCTTAAAGAGTTAGACAAACTCATTAAGAAATTAGGCTTTAGCCCTGTTACGTCAATTGAATATGGCGAAGTGGCAAGCACGGTTGACTTATATTCAAAAAGTTTTTACGAAATTATTAAAACTGTTAAAAAATTCTGCAAAAAACACGGCATTGCACTAAATCTTTCAACGCCAAGAATTTTAATTGAAAGAGATTTTGACAGAGTGTTTGAATTAATTAAGCAATTGGCTCTTGAAAGCCCGCGCCCAAACAGGGTTGTGATAAACAACATTGGCTTTTGGTGGAATTTCATTAATGATGACACCCTCACTGAAATTCCTGTCGAAATAGGGGGCGGAATTAATTTATTGAACTCTATGGCAATAAAATGTTTAAATAACTTAAATCAAATTACAGCAATAGATTTCACAACTCTTAATGACGAAGAAGTTATTGTAAAATGCCTTAAAAAGGTGAAAAAACTTATTCCTGTGAGAAAAATTCTTATTGCTGGCGCAAAAAGAGTTGAAAGCCAAGGTTTATGCCCCTTGAATTGCGATAGCGCAGTTATCTCAAGGCTTGTGTGCTCAGCGCCCTGCCACAGAGGGCACTTCGCACTCAATGACCCAAGCTTGGAAAAGAAGTTCCCGTTTATGGTTGACGGTTTTTGCAAAATGCATATGTTCGAAGACGGCTTAGTTCAAAATTGGGATAAAATTGAATTTTGGGAAGCAGCAGGCATAAATGAATTCATTATCGACTTAAGCGCAGTGCACAGCCCAATTGTTCCAAAAATTATCTGCAATTTTATAAATCATTTTATAAAATAATTATTCAATGATTTTCACATCAAACTCATCACGTAAACATTCAACAACATGCGGGTTCACATTTAACGTTTGGCACCTTACCATATAAATTTCTTCAACAGATTTTTTATCCAAAACACTTGCGATATCTGCCGCAATGCGCGATGAACACCTAGAACAAAATAGCACGACAGGAATTTCAAGCTCCGCTGATTTTTCAACCACTTTGTAAAACAAATCTGAATCAGATTGATATTCAATGTTTACTATTTTTTTATCTTCAAATTCGTTTGCTAAATCTGAATTGCGAGTTTTGCCAAGAAAAATAACAATTTGTTTATTGTCACCTGAAAAAAGTTCGTCCACATTGGTTTTAGCAAGTTTTATTGTTTCAAAGGTTTGAACATTTTGCGCTCTCACTTCAGAATGCATTCCGATTGCCTCAAAAATTTCGGAAAAATCATTGTTATTAACCTTCAACATACCTTTTGAAATAATATCAGACGACGAAAATATTGTTCCTTGATAGAGCTGGTCAATTTTATAGCCCATAAATTTTGTCACAAAAATAACGCCGTCAAAATTTGAAAAATCATAATTTACAGACCCTGAAGCAACGTGCCCCTTAAGGTTTTTAAAATCCTTGAATTTCCTGTAAGTATGCGCAACATAAAGCTCGCCATGGGTATAAACATTTATATCGGTATCCGCGCACGCGGTTAAAATTTCCTCTAGCTCTTTTAAATTTGAACCGGACACCAAAAGTGATTTCCCATCAAGAACGGAGGTTCTGATTTTTGCATCAACTCTTCCTTCGAAATATTCGTCAAGCACTTCAGTATATATTTTTCTAATTACAAATATATCAGGCGAAAATTGCAAAATTTTTCTTTTTAGTTTACTTGGCGAGTCTAAAAACAGAGCGGTCATCGAAAAGAATTTCAACAATTTAACATCAAATTTAGAAAAATCTGGTTTGTATAATTTAATTTTTGCAATTGTTTGCGCGGCAACTTTTGCAATTAAAGTTATTAATTCAAAGTATCTTAATTGCTGAAGCGTAAAGGTTTTGTTTCGCGAATATATAAATTTTGCAGCACTTTCAATGTAAGAAGCGTAGCTTTGTGCCACTTCTGGCTCAAAAACAAAATTTGCAATTTCGCAAGCTTGAAGCGAGTTTTTGCAAAAATCTATATATTTCTTCTTTGCAGAATTTCGAAGATTTATCAGATGTCTTAATTTTTTCAAAACATCAACTTCACTTGGCTGAGTTGCAAAAATGTCTTCCGCAAGCACTTCGATTAGTTCTTCGAAAAGGCTTTGGTCGTAAAAATCAGAACTTTGGATTTTTGAAATATAGTAAGAAAGCTGCCTCACTTCATTTAAAAACAGCTCTTCGATTATTTCAATCGTCGGGTTAAGAGCACAATATCCTGTAGAATTGCAATTTGTCTGGTTTTCTGTTTCAATAAAACTTTTAATATCTTTTCGCATAGAAAAAGATTAATACAAAACAACGTTTGTTTAATTAGCAAAAAGTATATAAAAATTTAACCAATGCGGTAATTATTCAGCAGAATTTTCTTCGATAAGTTTGTTGATATCAGCAACCATAGCGTCTGGGTCAATTCCATGAACTTTAGCGCCTGCTTCTAAATTTTCAAATCTTGCAGCCGCGCAGCCAATGCAGCCCATACCATATTTTTGGAATACTTCAAGACTTTCAGGGTGGTTTTGCACGATTTCCAAAATACCCATATCTTTTGTCACTTTGTTCATATTCACCTCGTTGATTTATGTAATTCCATTATTAATATTATACTATGAATAAAAATAAAAGAGAAAAGTTACACGAAATTGAATTTAAGATTAAATTGCTTGAAAATTTAAGAGCAGACTATGATTGGATCAAATTCGGAGAAAAGAAAAAGACCGACGATAATTTTATAGGTCTTTTTGCTTGCCAAAAAATGTTTAGGCAAAGCCAATACAGCTTCAAGCCTTTGTTTCTTAAATAGTTTGCATATCAAGCGTTTCAGGGATTTCATCTTCCGCCGTCTGACGCGCTATTTCATCTGGGTCATCGAGCGAATCGCCACGTTCAATTATGTCATAGCCCAAAATTAAAGACACATTATGCCTTGCTTCAACATGGTTTATGTTTAATCTTAAAGCTTTTTTGTAGTATTTAACCGCATTTTCTAAATCGCCATACATTTCATAAGCAAGTGCCGTGTTGTAGTTTAAATCAGGGTCATTTGGAAGCTGCAAGAGCACATCTTGAAAGGCCTCAATTGAAGTTTCAAGGTTATATTGCTTTGCAAGAGTTATCGCATGGGCAATTTTTGCCTTAACATTTAACGGGTCAAGATTTAGAGCGTCACGAAAAGCGGCATCCGCGTTTTTAAGCTCGCCAAGCTCATCAAGCACATAACCAAGGGCAATATACGAGCGGACATCTTCAGGGTTAAGCGCAATCGCTCTTTTAAAGTGAGAAACAGCGTCTGCAAAGCTTTTGACATAATAATTGCAGGCACCGAGCGTATAGTAAATATCCGGATTATCTTCATCATATTTAAGCGCAAGGAAAAACTTGTCAAAAGCAAGATTATAACTGCCTTTCGAGAACAAATCCTCCGCCCAATTACCAATAAGGTTTGAAATATGTTTTCTAACAATATGCAACTGCTCTTGCGGCAAGTCCTCCATAAGATTGGTGTAGAGCGCGACTGCTCTTTCATAGTCGCCATCACCAAGGTAAGCTTGAGCAAGGGTAAACGCAAGCATATCCTCCGTTGGGTGCTCCCTTATAAGTTCCGTTAAAAGCTCGATTGCATCATCGTTTCTGCCGTTATTTATATAAATTTCAGCAATTCTGTTTTGATGAAGTATATAACTATCGCTTCCGATTTCATCAGTTTCAAGCAACTTTTGATACAATTCAAGCGCTTCGTCCCAATTTTTCAAATTAAACTTCATCTGCCCAATTTTTTCGTATGTTTCTATATCATTTGGGCTTTTAATCAAAAGCTTTTCATATATTTCAAGACATTTTTCCCAATTTTTCATTTTAGAATAAGCATTCACCCTTTGCGTCATAATTGAATAATCTTCAGGATAAAGCTCTTGAAGGCGGTCTAAATATTTGATGGCTTCCGGAAAATCTGCAAGTTCCGTGTTAATTCTTGCAAGGTAAACAAGCGCGTTTTCAACATCTTCGCTTGTGCTTTTCGGGTTATCTAAAATCATTTTTAAATATTTCAAACTGTTTTTCTTGTTTTTGAGCAACCTAAATAATTCAGCAAGGCTAAGTATCGCTTGAAGCTCGTTAGGCTCTTCTTCTAAAATTTCTTCATAAGTTTCAATTGCTTTTCTCACTTGCCCATTGTATTTGTAGCAATCCGCAAGCATACCCTTTGCACTGTAATTATACGGGTCAATTTCTAAAATTGCCGCAAGATGAGCAACTGCCATATTGTATTTTTCATTTTTGTAATAAGAGTTAACTAAAATTGACCTGAGCGGAACGCTTTTATAATATTTTGGAATGTTTCTTTTTAAATATTTTTGAAGAGCCTCATGCTTCCCTGCCTTAAACAATTTTACGGCATTTGCAATAATTGCTTCTTCAGTGTCTGCTTCTTCTTTTTTACGTTCAGCAAAACCACTTGCGATGAATAAAAAATAAACTCTCGCAATAAAAAATATAAAAAGAACCAATAAAATTGTGAGTAATTGTGTTATCCCCATAGCTATATTATACAAAAATGCAGGATAAATGACAATTTTATTTAACTATTTTATATATTTTGAATTCAGACGGTTGAATTACCTCGAAAGAAATTTCATTTTCGATTGGCTGTTCCATTTTGTTTTCTGAAATAGATAATTTAAGCATATCATCGTGAACAAAATCGAAATATGAAACAATTTTTGAGCCTTCAAGTTTAACCGTGTTTCTATATGTCGGAGTGCCTTTCACAACTTTTTTGCAAGTACAGCCATTTTCTTCAACATCTTTAAGTTCAGTTGGCGCAAGGTAATTTGCAATAATCAAATATTCATAATCAACTTTATCGGAAGAGATTTTCCAAGCAACAAAGCCGTCCTCTTTCTGCTCGATAAGCTCAGCAGAGCCGGTTGTAATAAGTTTTGAATTTGCAACAAATCTGTCAATTGCATCAAATTTTTCAAAGAAGCCCCAATTTTTATTTCTCTTCATTGAAATTTCAGCGCCGATAACGGATTCAATCCCGCGCACAGTAAAGCTTTCATCACCGTCCACAAACATACAAGGGCGATTTGCGAACTCGCCAGCCGGCAAGAATTTATATTTAAACCATTTAAATAGTGCACCCTCTTCGCCAAGTTGCCCAGGGTATTGGTTAATCGCCTCAAATTCACCGTCTTGATTGTTATAGGTTTTAATCACAGAAAGCTTCATCGAAGAAGGATTTTTCTTGTTATATTCTGCTAAATAATTATTATCTTCAATAATTTGTTTTGGAGTTTTAGCACTTTGAGAAACGATATCATTACCCCAAAGCAAATCGAATTTCATGTCTTTATGGTATTCTTTGTAATAATTATCCCAAAGCATATATTCAGCCAAAGTCGCAAAATAAGGAACTTCAGCTTTCATTTTTGCATTCAATCTTCTCAAAACATTTTTTGGCGCACGATAGCTTATCGGGTTCCCTTCAGAGTCTTGAGAAATTTCATCCACTATATGGTCAATGTGATCAACCCTGAAGCCATCGAAGTTAAATGTGTTTCTAAGATTTTTCATATAGTTTAAGAAATAATCAACCGTTGCCCAATTGGTTCTTTTTGTTTCAAAATATGTGAAATAATATGGAGTTTGACAGTCAAGGTTTGCGAATTCGGATACATCTTTGCAATTATGGTCATAGTGAATAAAAAGCGGATATTCTTTTGTTGGGTTCATTTTATCAAACACGGGAACGCCCGCGCTGCACCAAGCTCCCCCAGGAGCTGGCCACAAGCCTTCTTTAATAAGGGCAGAAATTATTTCCGGTTGTTTTTTAATGTCATCTTCGCATTTTGGCTCGATGCCATTAACCGCTCTAATCACTTCGCGAACGCGAGATACAATTTCTTCTTGTTCGTCTTTAAAAGTCATTTTATATGAAGAAAATATTTTATATTCGTTTAAATCTTCTTCAAAAAGTTTGATGATTTCTTGGTTTTGTTTAGAAACTCTTTTCTTTGTGCCTTCTAAAATTTGAAAATACATATCGCGAGCAGCAAGCACTTCATCTTTAGTGTATGGTTTTCTGCCTTTTTTAGAATTCATCGCGCGAACAAGTGAATCCGTAAAACCTTTGATTTGCTCCGTTAAACGATTGATGTCATACCATCTTGCAAGAGATGGATTTGATAATATAATTTTTGAAAATCTTGCAGTTTGAGGGAGAATGTCGTATATAACAGGGTGTCCTGCAAGCTGAGCGAGTGCAATAAACAACTTAACTTGCCCATCAGCATTAAGCCCAAGCACTTCTTCAAGCTTTTCATCTTTAATATTTTCACTAACAGAAGACGCCATCGGAAGATACGCACAGCCAAATTCTCTTGGGTGGAAAGGAATTAAATATATAGTTGATGGCAAAATGTTGTTTTCTTCGCTTCCGTTCGGCAAAGTCAAAAGCTCTGCCACCCATTGGATAAATTTGCCTGTTTCTTTTTTATTTCCATCATTTAGCGCTGCAAGCGACATAAGTTTGATGTCGTGACCTTCACGTTTAAACCATTCGGAATTTTTTATCCCTTTTCTTGCAAGCACAGACGGATTTTTAAATTTTATAAATTTTTCGCCGTCGTAAACTTTTTCACGCATTAATTTTTGCTCAAGCGCGTAAATAATTTCTTGCGGAGTGAAATTTTCAAGCACTTCGTAATGAGGGTGCGGAATATAACCGTATTTTGAAATTACTTCAGAGATATAAAACTGTCTTTCTTCTGCAACATTTTGAACACCGTAGATTTGTTTTAACCTTGCCATCATATAGTTTAAATCAATACCATCCAACAATTTGCAAGACTTTTCTCTGCCTAATAATAAATTCAACATATTCTATCCTCATCTGACTTGTATGAGCGGATAATAACATAAAAATAATGAAAAAAACAGGTAATGTATAGTTTTATAAACTATAATTCTTCAAGGTTACAAAGTTTTAATTTTTCTTTTCGGGTTAGCTTTTTAATTCTGCATTCTTCTTTCATTGCAAGAGATTTAGACTCAAACTCTTTTTTATATACAACACGAAGCGGTTTATGCGCATTTGTGTATTTTGCGCCGTGAGCTTTAATGCCCGCAAGATGTTCTTCAAAACGTTTTTCAACGTCGAGTGCTATCCCCGTATACAAAGTGTTATCAATAGTTAGAATAATATATGCCCAATATTTCATCTAATTTTCCTAAAAGCTCGTCTGCATTATCGATTCGAACTAAAACTTCTCTATATTTTGAGGCGTTTTTAATGCCTTGAATATAATATGTATAAAATTTGCGCATAAATTTTACACCATTTACTTCGCCCATTCGCTCAATTTCAAGCTTAAAGTGAGTTTTAAGCATATCGATTTTTTCAGAAAAATCCGGTTCGGATTCCATTACCCCGTTTTCTAAATAATTTTCAATCCTATAAGGCAAGGTAAAATCTCCCATAATGCCGCGCCCAATGCTCACACCGTGAGCGCCTGTCACCCTCAAGCATTCAATTGCATCAGATAAAGTTTTAACATCGCCATTTGCAAAAACAGGTATTTTTAATTCAGACACTAATTGCCCAATTTTTTCCCAATTAGAGTGCCCTGAATATAAATCGTGGCGGGTTCTTCCATGAAGCGTCACAAAATCTACCCCTTCGTCTTCAAGCATTTTTCCAAATTCAATAAAATTTTCATTTTCGCTTGACCAACCAAGCCTGAATTTAGCACTCAAAGGAAGAGTTGTCGCACTTCGCACTGCGCGCACAATTTCGCGCGCAAGCTCCGGCGTTCTCATAAGCCCTGAACCATCGTTTGATTTTACAATTTTATTTACGGGGCAACCAAAATTAATGTCTATTGAGCTCGCCCTGCCCTCAAGAGTTCGGGCAGCGCTCGCCATTAAATCCGGCTTGTGACCCACAATTTGAAAAGAAAGCGGATATTCATCTTCTGAAAATCTTGCAATTTTAGGGTCTTTGCAGGTTCTAAGTGCTTCCGAGGACAACATTTCAGTTGTAAGCAAACATTTTGCGCCTGTTTTCCTGATGAGCCCGCGATAGACATTATCGCTTATTCCTGCAAGCGGAGCTTGAATAACCCTTATGTCTTTTATATCAAAACTTTTCATTCCAAAACTACCTCTAGTTGAGTGTCTTTGCATTTAATTATTCTTGATTTTGCAAATTTAATTTTGCCGTCAAAAACCCTGCATTCTTTAATTTTATAATACCAATTATCAAGCCTGCAATATGGCACTTGATAAGGTTGAAGTGCGCGAATATGATTTTTAATTTCATCTGCTGTCCGCCCCATATCAACCACTATTAAATCATCATTCATAAATTCACGCGTTGCGCGAGTTTCATCTTGCGCAACAGGAATAAGCAAGCCTTCTTCCAAATTATTCAAAAGCGGAGCTATTGATTTTTTAGCAAGCGCGCAAGCTTTGTGTTTTAAATCTTCTGCATTCATAAAAGGGGTAATTCTAATTTCTTCTTGAAATATTATTTTTCCCGTGTCAAAGCCTTCATCCATCAAATGAAATGTGACGCCGGATTTTTCCTTACCTTGATATATTGCCCAAAAATAAGGATTTGCACCCCTATTTTGAGGAAGCAAGGACGGGTGGCAATTAATGAAACCAAACTTTGGAACATCTAAAACTTCTTTTTTAATTTTCTCACCCCAAGAACCCACGAGCACGACATCTGCCCTCAACCGCTTAATTTCATTAATAAATTCAGGGGAATTTACGCTTCGCGCCTTGATGTCATAGAGCTTATAGCTCCTTATATAACTAAGAGTTTTTGAAGGTGCAAAAATATCTTTAAAGAACAATTTGAAAGGCGAAATTTTATTTTTTTCATATCGCATAACGCCAACTATTTCATGATTAGATGACAACAGCCCTGAAATCAGGGCTGTTTGCATTTTATCATAACCTACAACTACAACTCTTAGCATAAGGCGCGACTACGCTTCCTCGTCTTGAGCTTCGTCTTCAGCTTCTTCAGAAATTGCGTATGCTTCTTTGATGTCTTCATCGTCAAGATCAGAATCTGTTTGACTCATTTCTTCTTCAATTTCTTCTTTAATTTCATCAACTGTATCTTCAATTTCTTCTTCTTGTTCAACTTCCGGCTCGTCTTGCATTTGAGCTAGAATTTCTTGTTCTCTTTTGTCTTCCATTTCGCGTGCTTGAGATTCGGATTTAATATCTATCTTCCAGCCGCAAAGTCTGTGAGCCAAGCGAACATTTTGACCTTCACGACCGATTGCAAGAGATAATTGGTCATCAGGAACAATAACAAACGCTTCTTTAGTTTCTTCTGTATCAGATAAAATATCAACAGATAAAATTCTTGCCGGCGAAAGCGCGTTAACAATGTATTCAACAGGGTCTTCAGAATATCTAACAATGTCAATTTTTTCGTTTTTAAGTTCGCCAACGATTGTTTGAATTCTGCTACCACGAGGCCCGATACAAGCACCAACAGAGTCAACTGATGGGTCATTTGACCATACGGCAAGTTTTGTTCTGAAGCCTGCTTCTCTTGCGATAGATTTAATTTCTACAATACCGTCTTCAATTTCAGGAACTTCAAGTTCAAAAAGTTCACGAACAATTTCGGAATGCGCTTGAGAAACGATAACTTGCGGAGTTCTTTGAGTTTCTTTAACATTCAACACAAAAACACGAATTCTGTTTCCCGGTTTGTAAAATTCTCTTGGCAATTGTTCTTTATATGGCATAACAGCGTCAGTTTTGCCGATATTTACAATTACGTTTCCGCGTTCATCTTTTCTTTGGATTATACCTGTGATAAGAGTGCCTTTTTTAGATAAAAATTCATCTAAAATAAGTTTTCTTTCTGCTTCACGTATTCTTTGAGTGATAACTTGTTTTGCGCTTTGAGCAGCAATTCTACCAAAATCTTCAGGTGTCACTTCAATTTTAACTTCGTCTTCAAGCTCAACATCTTCGTCAATTTCTTGAGCGTCTGCAAGTGAAATTTGAGTGTCTTCATCTTCAACATTATCAACAACAACTTTTGTTCTGAAAACGCCAATTTCACCTGTTTCTTCGTCCAAAATAGCTTCAATGTTTTCAGCTTCTTTATCTCTAATGTGTTTTTTGTAAGCCGCACAAAGCGCATCGCATAAAGAGTCAATCAAAACATCTTTTCCAATGCCTTTTTCTTTTTCTAATTGTTCCGCAGCTTCAAACAATGCTGTTCCAATTTTAATCATTTTTATTTCTCCTGTTCATCATCATTCAGTTGAGCGAGCACGATATTTTCAAGCGGAATTGTGTGCTCCGTATTTGTGTTTAATTTAAGAATTTTAAGCCCTATTCCCTTTTGATAATCTAAAATTCTTCCTTCAATTTTCTTTTCGCCGCCTACTTTAACTTTTTTATTTTTAACTTGAATTTCAGTTTCTGCATCCACTGCTTCCAAAAGCTTCAAAATTACCTTTTTTCCTTTAAAAATTACATATTCTTTTTCAGATTTAATTTTTCTAAAAAGCCCAGGGGAAGATATTTCAAGGCGATATTTAAATGGAATAAGCTCATCCAGCATATCATCCAACCCGCGAGAAAGATTTTCGCAATCGTCAATGTTGACAGGACGTTCCGTGCAGAATACGTAAATCCTTAAAAACCATTGTCCACTTTCTTTTTCTAAATCAATTTCAATAGGGATAAGATTATAACGCATAGCCGTATTTTCAATAACAGGCGTGATTTCAGCTATAATTTCATGTCGATTTAGGTGTTCTTTCAAAGCGACTACCCCTTATAAAATCAAAAAGGGCGGTAAGGAACCGTCCTTTTTAGTGGATTTACAAATAAATTTTAACATAATATTAATAATTTGCAAAATATTGTTGCAATTGTTTACAAATTTTGATGAGATAATAAAAAAATGGAAAATGTTTTAATTGTGGGCCTTGGTGCAATAGGCTCAATATACGCAAAAATATTTAAAGATACGGCGCGCGTTAACCTTAAAATTTTAGTGGATAAAAAAAGGCTTGCTCGCTACAAAAATGAAGGCAGGGTGATTAATTCTTGCCGTTATGATTTTTCATACATAACGCCTGATGAAAAAAGTTTTAAGGCGGATTTAATTATTATCTCAACTAAAAATTCAGGTTTTCAATTTGCGCTTGATAACATTAAAAATTTTATAGACGAAAACACTGTTATTTTAAGCCTTTTAAATGGAATTGAAAGCGAAGAAAAATTGCAAGAAAAATACCCAAGCGCAAACATTTTAAAAAGTTTTTATGTGGGCGCTGCAAGCATGCGAAAAGGTAATTCAATCACATATCATAAAATTGGGGATATTGTGCTTGGCGCAGAAAATAAAAAAGGAAAAACCGTTCTTGACAAGGTGTGCAATCTATTTAAAGCACATAATATTCCGCACAAAATTTCAGATAATATTAACTATGAACTTTGGAAAAAACTTATGCTTAACGTTGGCGTTAATCAAGCAAGCGGAGCATATAGAGCAGACTACGGGAAAATTAAAAGCTCGCCCGAGCTACTTTTAAAAATTAAAAAGCTTATGGAAGAAGTGATTGAAGTATCCATAGCGCATGGCATAAATTTAAAAAAGGAAGAGCTAAATGGCGCATTTGATGTGATTTTAGGGCAAAATGACAACGCACAAACTTCAATGTTACAAGACGTACTTTCAGGGCATAAAACAGAAGTGGAGCTTTTTGCGGGAACCATCATAAAACTTGGCAAAAAATACGGCATAAAAACTCCTGAAAATGAAAAAACATACAACATTTTAAACAATTGAAACCATAGAAGACATAAGTTATAATTAGTTTATAGGTATAGGATAGTATTTTTATGAAAAATAAAAAACAAGCTTTTACTTTGGCGGAAGTACTTTTAGTGCTTGCGATAATTGGCGTTATAGCGGCGGTCACAATTCCTGCCATTATGCAACAGTCGAGCGAAAAGAAATTTTCAACACTTGCTAAAAAGGCACAATCAACAATACAAAACGCAATTGACCTCAAAATTGCAACGGTGCCCATTGGCCCTGGGGATATGGGCGTTGGACTCTTACAATGGCTTTTAGATGGCGAAGAAGATGGAACAAATACACTTAAAGCAATCAAAAGAGATAATGAAACCGACACTCTTGTTATGCAAACACCGGATGGAATGGTATATTGGCTTCATCAAGGAGCCGGATGTGGCTCTAGCAGCACAAAAACTAATAAAATAGGCTGTACTGCAAGAATTTTTGTTGACTTAAACGGGTCAGACGGTCCTACAAAAACAACGATCGAAAACGCTTCCGTGGAGCTTTGGGATTCTCGAGATGAGGCAAAAGCCTACGATACAATAAACGTGTTTATTCAGAATGACGGAAAAGTGAGAATAAGCAGAAATTACACAACAATTCAAAATAGAACCATGAAATATTTAGGAATAGACAGATGGTAAGCATTATAAAAACCACCCAACTTTAGTTATAAATCCTTCTCTATTTAATTTGCATAAGTGGTGTGCTTATGTTAGAATTTTCAGCATAATAGGTACTAATACTTAAATAGAGAAGGAGTAAACACTTTATGCAAACAGCAACAAAAAGAGTGTGGTTATTCAAGGAAGGCGATGCCTCTCTACGTAACCTTTTAGGTGGCAAAGGCGCAAACCTTGCTGAGATGACAAATTTAGGGTTACCCGTTCCCCCAGGTTTGACCATTACAACTGAAACTTGTATGGAATACATCAATAACGGAAACAAAATGCCTGATGGCGTGATGGACGAAGTTAGAGAAGCTTTAAAAGACGTTGAAGCTGTTACGGGTAAAAAATTCGGAAGTTTAGAAAATCCACTTCTTGTTTCAGTTAGATCCGGTGCAAGAGTTTCTATGCCAGGGATGATGGAAACAATCTTGAACCTTGGTTTAAACGATGAAACAGTTGAAGCAATGGTTAAATTAACAAATAACCCACGTTTCTGCTATGACAGTTACCGTCGTTTCTTAACAATGTTCGGTTCTGTTGCTTGGGAAATGGACAGACAAAAATATTTTGAATCTGAACTTGAAAGAGTTAAAGAACGTGAAGGCGTTAAAGAAGACACTGAAATTTCAGTTGAAGGTTTGAAATCTTTAATTCCTGCTTACAAAAATGTTATTAAAGAAGTGACAGGTAAAGAATTCCCGCAAGACCCATACGTTCAACTTCAAGAAGCAATTGAAGCAGTGTTCCGTTCTTGGAATATTCCTCGTGCAGTTGCATACAGAAATATGAATAAAATTGACCACAATTTCGGTACCGCTGTTAACGTTCAAACAATGGTATTCGGAAACATGGGCGACGACTCTGCAACAGGCGTATCTTTCACAAGAAACCCTGCAACAGGCGAAAACAAATTCTACGGTGAATATTTAATCAACGCACAAGGCGAAGACGTTGTTGCCGGTATCAGAACTCCAAAACAAATCAGCGAACTTGAAACTGATATGCCGGAACTTTACAAACAATATGTAACAATTGCAAAACAACTTGAACGCGGATATCACGATGTTCAAGATATGGAATTTACAATTGAAAGAGGAAAACTTTGGATTCTTCAAACAAGAAACGGCAAAAGAACAGCTAAAGCTGCTATCAAAATTGCTGTTGATATGTTCGAAGAAGGCGTTATTACGAAAGAAGAAGCAGTTAAACTTGTTGACCCATATTCAGTTTACCAAGTTTTACTTCCTTGCTTCAACCCGGCAGCTGTTAAGCACGCTCACAAAGTTTCAAAAGGCGTAAACGCTTCTCCTGGGGCTGCAGTTGGTAAAATTGTATTTGACACTGAAGAAGCAGCAGCTCGCGGCGAAGCAGGTGAAAAAGTTATCTTGGTTCGTATTGAAACTTGTCCGGATGACATTCACGGTATGGCAGTTGCTCAAGGCGTTTTGACTCTTCGCGGTGGCGCAACATCTCACGCAGCAGTTGTTGCAAAAGGCATGGGCAAACCTTGCGTTTCAGGTTGCGAAGACTTAACAATTGACCTTAAAGCTGAAACAATCACTTGCGCAGACGGCACAGTGTTCCACAAAGACGATGTCATTTCTCTTGATGGTGGCACAGGCGAAGTTATGGAAGGCGCTATTGAATTAGTTGAAGCTGGTATTGACTCAGATTTCGAAAAATTCTTCACTTGGGTTGACGAAATTAGAACAATGACAGTTGAAGCTAACGCAGACACTCCAAAAGACATTGAAAATGCTCTTAAATTCGGCGCAGAAGGCGTTGGGCTTTGCAGAACAGAACACATGTTTATGGACCCTGACAGACTTCCTTGGGTTCAAAAAATGATTATTGCAGGAACAACAGAAGCAAGAAAAGAAGCTCTTGCAAAACTTCTTCCAATGCAATATGCAGACTTCTATGCAATGTTCAAAGCATTGGGCGACAAACCGCTCACAGTTCGTCTTCTAGACCCACCACTTCACGAATTTTTACCTTCTAAAATGGAACTTGTTGAAAAAGTTGCAACTAAAAAAGCGCTTAAACAAGACTATACAGAAGATGAAAAAATGCTTGAAATTGTTGAAAGCTTGTCTGAATCTAACCCAATGATGGGGCTTCGTGGTTGCAGATTGGGTTTAACTTATCCTGAAATCAACGAAATGCAAGTTAGAGCAATTTTTGAAGCTTGCTGTGATTTAGCAAAAGAAGGCTACAAAGTTAAACCATACATTATGATTCCGCTTATCGGGCATGTTAACGAACTTAAAACAGCAAAAGATGTTTTAGTTAAAGTGGCTGACCTTGTTATGGCAGAAAAAGGCATTAAAGTTGAGTATAAATTTGGCACAATGATTGAAATTCCTCGTGCAGCGCTCACAGCTGATGAAATTGCAGAATATGCAGAATTTTTCTCATTCGGCACAAACGACTTAACTCAAATGACATTCGGCTATTCAAGAGATGACGCTGAAGGCAAATTCTTGAAAAACTATGTTGAACAAAAAATCTTGCCTTCTAACCCATTTGTCACACTTGATACAAAAGGCGTTGGTCAATTAATCGAAATGGCAATGGCAAAAGGTAAGTCAGTTAATGCTAAATTGCTCGGCGGCGTTTGCGGCGAACACGGTGGCGACCCTGATTCAGTTAAATTCAGCCACAAAATCGGCTTGGATTATGTTTCATGCTCACCATTCAGAGTTCCTCAAGCAAAACTTGCAGCAGCTCAAGCGGTTTTGGAAAATAAATAACATACCGCGGCAGATACAAAGCAATCGTAGTCAGGCATTGCCTGACAGACATAAAGCTTAAGGAAAAGGCAGGGTTTAGTTTTAAGCCCTGTCTTTTTAATAATTAATATAAGCTGTCATTTTAAAAGCACGGCAATTGTAGGTCAGCACGTAGGTTGGGCGTACTTGCTAGGCAACTTAAATACACAAACTGTCATCCTGAAAGCGTAGAAAATAAGGTGAAACCGTAATTTTCGAGCTGTTCAGGATCTTGCCAATTATTGCAATACACATTATTTTTGCCCTTCTTCGTTTTCTTTCTTTGACACTCAAGCGCCGTAACGCAAAGAAAGAAAACGAAGCAAAAGAAAGAAACATGGGCTCTTGTTTGACTCTTGCCATTTTTCAAATTTTTATCTCAGAAATCGCAGTCGAGCTTTTGCGAATAGCTATTTAACAAAAATATGCTTCACTGAACGCAACCAATGTTGTGACCGCAAAACCTCTCCGCTTTTTCTGTTTAGTGATAAAAATTTTGAAAAATTAGCCCGTAGGTTGAGGGTTCACCCCAACAACATAAAATATAAATTCGTAGGTCAGGCATTGCCTGACAGACATAAAGCTTAAGGAAAAAGTAGGGTTTAGTTTTAAGCCCTGCTTTTTTTGAAATTATATTGTTTTTGAAATTAACCATTCATCTGTTCAGCAACTTTTTTCCATTTGCCATCTTCCAAGATGTATTTAACATCATTTATATGCGCAATCATTTTCCCATTATCACCTAATTCAAGGCGCTTGAAAGGCTCGCCCGCCTTGTCTATTGCAGTGCAATCAGCAAATTCTACAATTTTTCCATTATCAAAACCAACCCCTTTTTCGAATTCAAATGAGGACGAAGCCCAATTTAGAATATCAAAATTTTTGCCATACATTTCATTGAGAACATATTTACCGTCTTCACTTTTTTTGACATTAACCACATCTGCAATTTTAGCAATTTTACCGTTTTCTTTTATAATTCCTTTGCCATAAAAAAAGTCATCAAGCAGCACTCTGTCACTACAATAAATATTATCTTTTGCCGAGGCAACTGAATCTAAAGAGAAACAACCACCTTTGTAACTTCTGGCTTCAGCAAAGGCAAGGATATCATCAACATCATCGAATACATTAAATTCATCAAATTCTTTTTGAATTTTTCCTGAATACGTGTGCTCGACCACACTGTCACCATTCCTGATTGATTTTACAAATTCAAAAAGAATATTGCCTTCATTGTCTTTTTTAATAGACTTGAAGCCGTTTGAAGTGTCACTAATATATTCTTGTATTTTGGCAGTATCGTCTAAAAAATCTGTACCTCTATATTTCAAAGGCCTAACAATGTCAGCGTCTGCTTGTTCAATAAGCTGCGTGCCTTTAGTTTCCAATTTATCAATAACATCATCATCAATTTCATCAATGAGCTTTAGGGCACTTTTTTTCATTTCTTTCGCTTCTTTCATAAGTGCTTGTGGGCTATCCTTGCCAACTTTTCCTGTTTTAAGCGCAATTACGGCACCAACAGCAAGGGCAGCCAATGCGCCAAGGGTGATCATTAAACCTTTTTTATTTTTCTTTGGCGGTTGTTTGCCTGAAAGTTGCAAAATGTCCTCTTGAGAGGTCGTATCAGGATTAATACTTTGATTGGTTACAGGAGCGTTTGGATGCTGCTGCGCACTCTGTTGAGCCTGAAGCGCCCCGATGTTTGGCTGTATGGTAACATTTTGCATTATAGATAACCTTTCAAACAATATTCACGGTTTAATTAAGTTGGTTGACAAAAAATAATTGCCTAAGGGGAAGCTAATATTAAAAATTGTTAAGCATATACGCAAAAAATGGATTTATTTTTAAAAAATATGGTTTGCACTATACCTTTTTATTAATTAAATTAAGCTGATATCTTGAAGGTTATTTGGCGTGTATAAACGCACCCACGACCTGCTTCAGCTTGTTGGGCAGTTATGCCCAACATACAGGCTAAAATGCAGTACGTCATGCTGAACTCGTTTCAGCATCTTGCCAATTAATGAAGCTCCACATTGTTTGTTGCGGTTCAAGGTTTATAAGATCCTGAACAGCTTGAAAATTACGGCTTAACCTCATTTTCTACGCTTTCAGGATGACAGCTTTTATATTTTAGTTGCAATGCAGCTCGTAGGTCATGCATTGCCTGACAAAACAAAACAAAACAAAACAAAACAAAACAAAACAAAACAAAACAAAACAAATGATTATGTGGTGTGTATAAACGTGCCCTACAACTTATTTTTTTTGCAAAATTATAGAAAAAGACAGGGCGCAAACCCTGTCTTTTGAAGTTATATTGTTTTTTGGATATTATTTTGCAAATCTTTCCAAGCATTTTGTTAAATCCGCAAAATCGCTTGATAAATTAAAGCGCCCCAGCAATAAATTTGTAAGCGACTCTGGACCAAGCTCATTATTCATAATGTTTGTCATTTGTTCAGGAGTAAACTTTTTAATTACATCAAGTGATTCTTGCTTTATTTGGCACGGAGTATTAAATAATAAGGTTTTCAAAGTATCATCCGACATTCTTTTAACAACTTTTGAATCTAGTTGCTTAATCATTTTCAAATTTTCTTTGTATGCATTTTTGCTAATCACTTTTTTGCCTTCATTTTGATACGATTTAATTCTTTTACCTAAAACTTTATAAACTTGAGGTTTTTCAGGAGTAGCCATTTTGACTATTTCTTCTCCTTTATTTGCAACATCTTCTGCTGCCCCTTTTCCTTTGTTTACAATATCTTTAGCTGCTTCTTTTCCTTTTTCTGCAATATCTTCCACGTCATCTGCAACTTTTACAATATCGTTTTTCTTGAACGGATTTTTTATTTTGCCTGTTTTAATGCCGATACCCACCGCTGCAGCTGCTGCCACCGCAACGCCTAATTTAATCAATAAGCCCTTTTTGCTCTTTTTAGGTTGTTCTTGGGTTGATAATTCTAAAGTATCAGCCTGAGGGGTTGCTTCTAAATTTGCATTTTGGTTTGCAAACAAGGAAGTGTCCGCTATTTGTTGCGCGCCTTGTTGAGCTTGAAGTGCCTCAACGTTTGGTTGCAGACTAACATTTTGCATAAAATATAACTCCTTAATTAATATCCGTAGTTTAATAAAGTTAATTTTTGAAAAATAATTGCCTTGCGCAAAAAAAATGTTAAGATATGTTAAGATAGCATACAAAAAATGAAATTCATTTTAACATTTCTTAACAAAAGACTTGCAAGAAAAAATAACCGATGATATATTGAGTATATATTCCTTATATCTTTAGTTTGTTTTATCCATATCTAAATTCTTCAAAACTCCCTCAAAAAACGGCTTAAAAGAGGGTCTAAATTTCGTGCGTTCCATAAATAGGAGATTGTATAATGAAAAATGCGGTGATTGTAAATTTGCAAAACGATGATGCGATTAGAATTTATTTAAGAAAAATTGCAAAGTATGAAGAGCTTTCAGCTGAAAGGGAATTAGAACTTGCGCGCCTTGCTCTTAAAGGCGACAAACTTGCAAAAAGATTGCTTGTTCAAGCTAATTTGAACCTTGTTGTAAAAATTGCTAAAACTGCCATTCACAAAAGCCCTCTCCCAATGGTAGATTTAATTCAAGAAGGGAATATTGCGCTAATTAACTCTGTTGAAAAATTTAAACCGGAACTTGGTTTCAGATTTGGCACTTACGCAAGCTGGTGGATTAAACAAGCAATGTTTAAAGCAATTTCAGAACAATCAAATTGCGTGAAAATTCCGGTTTATATTCAAGAAACACTTTCGAAATATAACAAAGTAAGAAAAAATCTTGAACAAAAATACGGTTGCGAAGTTCAAACTTCAAAAATCTGCGAAGAAATGAAAATTGAAGAAAGTAAAATTGAATTATATCTAAACACATATATGCAAAAAATTTCGCTCGACGAAGCTTGCAATTTTGGGCAAGAAAACTCACTATCATACGGCGAAATTATTGAAGACAAAAGACAAAACATAGAAAAAATAATCGAAGATAAAGAACTCAAAAATGACATCAACACAGTTATTGAATTTTTAAACCCAAAAGAAAAAGATGTTTTGAAAAAAAGATTTGGGCTATGTAATTCAGAAAAAGACAAAATCACGCTCGATGAAATTGGAAAAGAATATGGCGTGACAAAAGAATGTATTAGACAAATTGAAAAAAGAGCAATTAAAAAAATAAAAGAAAATGCTGAACTATCTGAAGTTTTAGGGGCTTACATTTAAGTTTTAAAATGCACATATTTACACTCTGCCCACTCGCATAACAAATAAAATCATTTTTTTATATTATTGACTATTCAACCAAAATAATTGAAAATTTAAAGAAAAAGGAGTAGTTAGTATGAAAAAAATAATAGCATTAATGGCAGTTATGACAGTGTTTATGGGCACAAGCCACGCAGTTCCGATTTTCTCAACAAGCAGCGATACAGAAAAAATAAACATCGAGCCAACAAAAACAACGACAACCGTATCTAAGCCAAGCAATGATTATTACACACCAAAAGCAGACGTCTCAAGCACAAACAGCGCGCAATACGGTAGCATTCAAAACAATAATTACAGAAGCGCAATCACAAACCTTGATGGCGCACAAGTTGAACTAAGAGAACAACTTATGGAATACAAAGCAAAATACACTGAAGCAAAAACAAGATACGCAGCGGTCAAAGAAGAATGCAACACATACAAAAAACAAATCAGAACAACTGAAAGAAAGATGAAAAACATCGAAAAAACAAAGAAAAACATCGCAAAAAATATAGTCGAACAATTATAATTGAAATAAATAAAAAATCATCTCGCCAAGCAATATGCAAGGCGAGATTTTTATACTCATTTGTGCATTTAAAAATACGAATTTGCACGCATTTAAAATTTGGTTACTTTGCACAAAAATTAGCTAAGCGAAATGTTTAGCACCATTTCAACATCAGGCATGATAATTCCTTTTCTTGGCGCTTTCACATAAGATAAAATTTCATATAAAGAATTTAAGATTGTGTCGTCAATTTGTTTTGAGCCGGATGATGTGATAAACGAAATGTTTTTAACGGAAGCGTTGTTTGAAAATTCAATTCTTAGCTGTAAATCTTTATTTCTAGGCAATTCGCCAATTATAATAAACTCATTTTCCAAGTTTAATTTAATATTTTTACCTAAAACTTGAAGGAAGTTTTTGTATTCTTCTTTTTTTGCAAGATTTTTATCCACATCCCAAGAAATTTCAACATTACCTCTGAATGGCTCAATACTCCCGTTCGCATATTCTGTCGCATATTGCATAATGCTTTCAGTTGGCACGGGCTCTAGCATTTGATTAGCTTCAACCTTTGGCATATTTTGAATAGGCGATTTTTTATTTTTATTGTTTGAATACATATTCCAGCCGACAACAAGCACCAAAAATGCAGCAACAAAGGCTCTTCTTTGCTTTTTGGTGTATTTTGCTTTAAGTGTAGCGTTTAATGCACTAAGAGCATTTTTGATATATTTAAAAATTGAAATCGAAAGGATTGCGCTTCTTTTTAAGAAAGTTTTAAGCCCGTCAAAATTAATTTTAGATTGCTCAAGTTCAGCTTCTTCGTTTAAAGACTTCAAAAACCCGCTAAGATCTGAAATACCTTTTCCTGCAGGCGGAATAGTGTCATTTAAAATTGAGATTTTATCTTTAATTTCTTCTTTTGGAATAGCTGTTACAGGGATTTGCTTTTTCGCCGTTTCGCTCTTTACTTCAAGGTTTTTGCGCACATTTGTTTTTGGCGCAACAGTTTCACGTGCTTCATTTTGCGGCGTAAGAGTCATTCTTTTTGAAACATCATTAAACGCATATAAATCCAAAAACCTCTTCAAGCAACTAGGGCAAGAATGAAGGTGCGTAATTAATTTCCTTTTTTCTTCGCCATTTATTGTTTCATCAAGCATTTTGTCAAACAAAGAAATAGCATCTACATGTTTTCCAAAAGGCAAAAGATTCGGCCTTTTTTTAGAGAGCAAAAATGTGAGTTCATAAGGCTCTCTAAGGTCTGAAATTTTAGGGTAAAAATAGTTTGTGTCGCTTTGGGTGTGCCTTACATCATTTGCACTTATGAAACCGCCCACAACACCTGCATTTAGATTATTATCAACTTCTGCGACAACATAAAAATCGGGCGTAATATTTAAATTAAAATGAACGCGCGGGATGCGGATAAAGTTTTCGTTAAAAACCGTAACAACAAAGATTTTATAGCCATTATAGGTTAAATCGCAAACTCTGTATTCTTCAAGGACAAAAGGGATTTTATGAAGACATATATTTGAATTCAGGTTAATGCCAAGCCCCCTGTAATGTCTTTGAACGACTTGAAGCCCAAGCATGTCAATAAGCGCCATTTTTCTTCTTAATGGGCTGTGCAAAAGAGCTGCAACCCCGCCAGCTTTGTGCTTTTCGTCTTGTTTAATTTTGAGAGTTTTCCCCAAAGTTCCGCCCCAGCTATTACACTAATAGCATTACATAAAACAATTCAAAATTCAACTATGTTAAGAGAACTTTTCAGGCGCATTTTGAGAATTTTGAGAATTTTGAGAATTTTAAGAATTTTGAGATTTTTCAAAATCTAACCAATCAGGGTGCGTAAATTCTCCGCCATATTTCTTGTAGAGTATAGTGGTAAGCACAGGAAGTGCGGCAAAATTAATGATTGAGGACAACAGATTATAAAGAACTTTAGAAGCCAACTCCGCATTTTTAGCTGTCATAAAAATATCAAATAACAAATCAGGAATAAATGTTATTAATATTAATACGATTTGAAAAATAAGATTAAAAACAAAAAATTCGCAAATAATTTCAAGAACCTTTCCCCTTGCAAGCTTGAAAGAATACGCAATTGGCTCAAGCGAGTCATCAAAATTATTAAATGCAAATGCAGCCGTCACAAAGGTAAGGCGAGTAAATGCCCAAATGAGAAAAATAACAAGAAAGCCAAAAACAAGAAAAGTTGTAACCGAGCTCATTTTGTATAAAAAGAACGGAAAAATAAACGCGGGCGCCACAATTAACACGGAAAGAAGCGCATAATAAAGCAAAAACTTGATATATTTTCCGCTTCTTTGCGTAATGTTTTTATCTAAACCTTTATAAGGCAAAACCTGCCCGGATACAATCAAGCCGTTTATCAGGTTAAATATGCCCGCACTTTTTACAATATAACTCCAAAAGAACACAAGCAAAATAACAAGCCCGATTAACGCCAAAATAATCGAGGTTTCATTTTTTAAAGCCAAAGGGCTAAGCCCAAGTATAGTTCCAAAAGCCACAAGCAAAAAAGGAGTGATAAAATAAGGCACAAGTTTAGTAAAATTCTTAAATGTGAATTTTATGGCGTCAAATGCAATCATATAAACTCCTTTTTATTTGACTAATCTATCTTTTGAGTGATTTTGTTTTTGAATTTTGTAGTGTTACCTTGGAATAATAATTCAAATTGGCCGGTCGGGCCGTTTCTTTGTTTTGCAACAACGATTTGAGCTTTGTTTTTTAAATCCGGATTTTCTTTATCATAATATTCTTCACGATAAATAAACATAACAACGTCGGCGTCTTGTTCGATTGCGCCCGATTCTCTCAAGTCTGAAAGCATAGGGGTTCTATCTTTTCTTTCTTCAACCTTACGAGAAAGTTGCGAAAGAGCGATAATTGGAACACTTAATTCTCTTGCAAGCGCTTTGAGCGACCTTGAAATTTGAGAAATTTGTTGAATTCTATCGCTTGAAGATTTGTCATCAATTAATTGAAGATAGTCGATTAACACAAGCCCTAAATCCGGAACTTGCATTTTCAACCTTCTAAGCTTCGCTCTTATTTCAGAAACGGTAACATTACCCGTATCATCAATATATATTGGGGTTTCGTGCAGTGTATTTAAAATACCTGTAATGCGTTCCCATTCTTTTGGCTGAAGCTGCCCCGTTCTAATTCTTTGTGCATCAATTTCAGCTTCTGCACACAAAATCCTCTGCACTAGCTGACTTTTCGCCATTTCAAGCGAGAATATTGCAACAGGAATTTTTGACCTCATCGCAACATTTTGCGCAATATTTAAGGCAAAAGCAGTTTTACCCATTGAAGGACGAGCCGCAAGAATAATAAGGTCCGATTTTTGGAAACCTGTTGTCATGTTGTCGAGTTCATAAAACCCGCTTGGCACGCCTGTATACGACCCACGATTATTAAAACGATATTCAATCTGGTCAATTGTATCATACAACAAATCCGTGAGCGGCTGCATTTCGTTTGAAGTTCTGTTTTCTGCAATTTCAAACACTAGCCTTTCAGCATTTTCAAGCGCTTCTTGAGTGTCGGGCGACTCAAAAGTGTGCTCAATAATTGAACTTCCAGCCTGAATTAATTTTCTTTTAGTAAAATTATCTCTAATTATGTTTGCATAGTAAGAAATGTTTGAAATTAAGACGGTATCCATCATAAGATCTGAAAGATATTCTCTTCCGCCTGCTTTTTCAAGAAGGGAATTTGCACTTAAATATTCACCGACGGTTAAAATATCAATCGGCTTCCCTTGGTTATACAAAGTAGTAAAACAATCATAAATAATTTGGTTTTGAGGCGAATAAAAATATTCTTTTGAAAGAAGCTCAACGATTTTGTTCATCGCATTAGAATCAACCAAAACTGCACCTAAAACAGCTTTTTCAGCATCTAAATTTTGAGGTGGCAACCTCTTTAAAATAGCTTGGCTATTTGCTTCTTGTTTCAATATAACCTCATTAACCTATTTATGTAGTCAATAAAATAATTATACGCACAAAGGTAAAAAATCACAAGAAATATAAAGAAAAATTAAATTATCTCGCCCAAAGTTTGAAGATAAGACATTTGATTATTTAAGGTATCAGGGCTTGTTAAAATCGAATAAACAGGCTTATTTGAAAAAACATGTGCCGCCGCTTGTTTGATGTCTTGAGGGGTAATTTTATCAATTGCTTCAAAATAAGCATCAATTCTTTTAATTCCGTATGGCAAATCCGCATTCATAGCAAGAAGCTCTGTTTTAGAAGATAAAAGTTCCATTTCAGACATTAAGTTTTGCTTTAGCGCTTTTTTAGCGTTAGTAAGTTCTTCTTCGGTCACGTCTTCTGTTAAAAGCTTTTGCACGTGTTCTTCAAACCCATCGAGGGATTTTTGAAGATTGTCATATTTAATTTCGCCTTGTGCTTTGTTATCGGTTGTCGTTTTTATAAACATAGACAAAATTCCCGTGTTCCCAAAGCTTTGAACTTCGCTTGCGACCTGATATGCAAGCTGTCTTTTTTCTCTCAAATCAGAAAAAAGCCTTGAAGCCGGGCCGGAGCCTAAAATTGTGTTTAAAAGCTCAAATTTAACATCATCTTCAATGTTCCCTGTCATCTCAAAAGAGTAGGTTTTAAATATTTCCGCTTGGTTGCGCTCTTCTGTTGCAAGGTAAACTTTAGATTCTTGAGTTGGCTTATAAATATTAACCAAATTGTTTTGACGCGTTTTGAAATCGAAATCAGGAGTGTAAACCGCGTTTAAAATTTCATTTTCAAGATTTTTTTCGTGAGTTATCGGGGCGCTAACCGTAAAAGTCGAAGAAGCGCTTGTGATTAAATCTTGCCAATGTGCACGAACGTCTTCTAAAGTAAGAGTTTTGAGCCCGTCTAAAATTGATTTTGAAGTTGCAAAATATTCAGGATACAATTGCGCAATCAAAGTGTTTGAAGCACTGTTTGGCAAGGTGCTCAAATAGTCTTCAATTTTCGTTTTCGCTTTGTCAAAAGCTTCTTGAGTGAAATTAGGTGAATATATAACCTCTTTAAAAAGGTTTATAGTATCAACCGTATCCGGCGCAAAGCAATTAGCTTCAGCTGAAATTGAAATTCCGTTAGCATCGAAAGAATAATCAACGCCTTTAAGCTCGGACGAGTGAACAATTTGTTCCCTCAACCTTTGAGAAGAACCGTCATTCAAAATTTGCGCGAGCACATAGTGCGCTGAAAGATTTTTTGGAACAGCAGAATACGAGCTCAATTTCCATTTCATATAAGACATATCGGTATGCGAGTCTGAAATTGAAACAGCAGTGTTGTCCTTTAATTGATATTCGTGAACTGAATCTGTCGAGAGGGTTTTTTCAGAATTTAATTTCCCTTTAAAAGAAACTGCGTTTTTTGCATAAATGCTTTTATTGTAATTTCGCATAATATCGGCGTTTGTGGTTCCTTGTGGGTGAGAAACCCCGATTGCAACTTTATTCAAGTCAAGATATTTAGTTGCAGCGCGAACGATGTCGTCAGATGTTAAACTGTCGATAATCTTTTTGTAGTCTGAAATTTGATTATACGTGCCATTTAGCATACCTTGCCCGATATACTCACAAATTCCTTCCGATGTTTCAAAATCGAGCGAAAGAGCTTTTTTAAGGGCAACTTTTGCTATTTGCATTTCTTCATCTGTTGGCGGATTAACTTTTAAATCTTGCACAACGGAATAAAAAGTATCAAGAACCTGTTGTTCTCTATCTCTTGGAGATTGCATTAAGCAAATTACAGCGCTTGGGTCAGTTGGTTTTAAACCCACTTTTTCAATCGTAAAAGAAGCGTCTGAACCTAAATTTCTAAGTTTTGAAGAAAGCCTTGAACGAGAGCTTTTTAAAAGCACAAGAGAAAGCGCGTTAAGAGCCATCTCGTCTTTTACGTTATCCGGCGTTGGGCCTGCAAAACCGGCAATTGAAAGCGCATAATTATCTTTATTGGAAACCATATCAACACGCGTTGGAACCGTAAGCGGTGTGAGTGTTTCTGTTTTTCTTTCTTCTGTTTGCGCAGATGAACCTACATTGAAATTTTTTGCAATTTCATGAATTGCAACATCCGGCTCAACGTCGCCTACGACAACTGTTGTCAGGTTTTCCGGTTTATAGTTAAGTGCGTGGTATTTCACAACATCATCTCTTGTTAATTTTGAAACAGTTTCAATCGAGCCTGCAACAAGGCTTTTGGATGTTGTGTCGATATTAAAAAGTTGTTTTATGACTGCATTATAGAGCGCATTTACGCTATCGTCTTCTGTCATTGAAATTTCTTGAGTTACAGGGCCTTTTTCTTTTTCAATCATCTCCGGTGCAAAAGTCGGGTTATTTATCATATCCGCCTGCATTTCAACCACTTTATTAAACTCATCATCAGACATTAAAGCCGATGAAATATAATAATCTGTTTGGGCAAAGTTGGTTGAAGCATTGGTTTCTGCACCCATTTTATTAATCTCATTAAAAAAAGTTCCGACAGGAATTTTTGAACTGCCATTAAATAAGCTGTGTTCAATAAAATGGCTAATTCCGCGGATATCATCGGTTTCATTCATAGAGCCGGAATTTACAAAAGTTTTGACAATTGTTGTTCCGCCTTTTGGCGCAATAACAACCTTTTGCCCGTTTGAGAGCATATAATAGTGCAAAGTGTGCCCGAACGGGTCTTTTGTTTCTGATATTTTTTTATATTGCAGCGGAATATTTGGTTTTATAAGCGGATTTGTTGCTGAATTTGCCTCAAGAGAAGTGATTTGAGGCATATTTTGCGCAGTGTTTTGAACGTTTTTTGGAACGTTTTTAAAATTAACACTTTGGCTTTTATTAAAATTTATATTATTTACACGTAACAAAACTAAAATTCCGATTGCTATGTAAATATAAAAAACAAAAAAGAATAAAAATTGCTATTTTTATTGAACAGCATTTGCGCCGGATATAACTTCTGTTAATTCTTGGGTGATTTTTGCTTGACGTGCCTTGTTATAGTCGATTGTTAAAATTCTTATCATTTCTGAAGCATTGTTAACAGCGGCGCTCATTGCAGTCATTCTTGAAGCAAGTTCTGAAGCGCTTGCTTCTAAAAGCGCTTGATAAATTATATTTGTAAAATACATTGGAATAAGCGTTTTTAAAATAGCGTCAGGGTTTGGCATAAATTCAACAAGCGGATGAAGCTCTTTTTTATCCATATCTTCGTTTCTGAATTTCGTAACAGAAGTTCCGCAACCGCCAAGAGGAAGAATTGGCCAAGATTCAACGCTGTATGTCATCATATTTTTATAGCGAGTTGTAATAAGCTCAAGTGAATCAATCACATCGGACACATAATCTCTTGTAATATCTTCAGCAAGAATTGAAGCCGATGAAGCATTTAATTTATCTAATATTGCAGTGTAAGTTGATACAATTTCAAAATCCAAAGTTTTTTTAAAACCATTTAACGGCGCAAGCGCTTTTTGACCAACAAGATAAACCTTAACTTTTTTGCCTTCAGAAAGAGCTTTTTTAATTTTTTTCACAGTATAGCGTACAATGTTTGAGCTATAAGCACCTGCAAGCCCTTTATTTGAAGACACAACCAAAAAGCCGACTGTATCAATTTGCCTTTTTTTCAAAAGTTCAGGGTAATTATCGATATGCTTTTCAGCTTTAACAGAGTCAAAATATGAATCGATATTTTGAAGCAACACATTAATCATAGAATATAGTTCAGAAGCAAAAGGACGAGAAGCTTTTGTTGCCGCTTCTGCTTTTTTAACTTTTGCAGCAGCAACCATTTTCATAGCACGTGTGATTTTTTGCGTGTTTGAAATACTTAAAATTCTCTCTTTTATGTTTCTAAGTGTTGCCATTTTTCCTCTTTACTAAATTTTGAAAATATTATTTTTGAAATCATCGAGTTTAGATTTTAAAAACTCTTTATCGGTGTCTTCAAGTTTTGCACCAGAATTCAAAGTTTCAATCAAATCTTTACATTCAGCTTTGAAATAATCAAACCATTGAGTTTTGAATGCTTGAATATCTTTGTTATCTACTTCATCAAGATAGCCTTCGTTTCCTGCAAATAATATTGAAACTTGCTCTGCAACGCTAAGCGGCATATATTGCGGCTGAATTAAGATTTGCGTAAGCTTTTCGCCTTTTAAAAGTTGTGCTCTTGTAGCAGAGTCTAAATCTGAAGCAAATTGAGCAAACGCGGCAAGTTCTCTATATTGCGCAAGGTCAAGACGTAATTGACCTGCAACTTGTTTTGTTGCTTTTGTTTGAGCAGCACCGCCAACACGAGAAACTGAAATTCCGGCGTTAATTGCAGGACGTTGCCCAGAGTTAAAGAGGTTTGTTTCTAAGAAAATTTGCCCGTCAGTAATTGAAATTACGTTTGTTGGAATGTAGGCAGAAACGTCACCTGCTTGCGTTTCAATGATGGGGAGCGCCGTAATTGAACCGCCACCAAGTTCATCGGATAATTTGCAAGCTCTTTCCAATAATCTCGAGTGAAGATAGAAAACATCCCCCGGATATGCTTCACGTCCCGGTGGACGTTTAAGAAGCAAACTCATTGCACGATATGCTTGCGCGTGTTTTGTGAGGTCATCGTACACAATTAACACATGGCGCCCTTGTTCTAAAAATTCTTCCGCAATAGCGCAGCCTGCAAACGGTGCGATATATTGAAGCGGGGCGCTTTCATTTGCGCTAACTGAAACAATTGTTGTATATTCCATTGCACCGTGCTCTTCTAAAACACGAGCAAGTTGCGCAACTGTTGAAGTTTTTTGACCAATTGCAACATAAACACAAATAACATCTTGACCTTTTTGGTTGATAATTGTGTCGATTGCAATCGCGGTTTTACCTGTTTGCCTATCACCGATAATTAATTCACGTTGCCCGCGCCCAATAGGAGTAAGCGCGTCAATTGCAGTGAGCCCCGTTTGAAGCGGCTCGTGAACAGATTTTCTTGTGATAATCCCTGGGGCAACTCTTTCAATCGGACGAGTTGCATTTGTTTGAATGTCGCCTTTCCCGTCAATTGGTTTACCTGTCGGGTCGATAATTCTGCCAATTAAGCTATCACCAACAGGAATTGAGGCGATTTTACCGGTTGCAGTCACTTTGCAGCCTTCTTTAATTTTTGTATAATCGCCAAGCACAACTGCGCCGACATTATCTTCTTCAAGGTTCAAGGCAATACCTAAAGTGCCTTCGCCATCGTCAAATTCAACAAGCTCAGATGACATAACATTGCTCAAACCAAAAATTCTTGCAATGCCGTCGCCTATTTCAAGAACCTGCCCTGTTGTTTTTGTTTCAAGGGGGTTTTGATAGTTCTCTATCTTACTTTTAATAATTTCAGAAATTTCCGATGGATTAATTGTCGTCATATTATTTTCCTTTATATTAATTGTTTTTTAAGGTTATTAAGTTTTGTTTTTGCTGATAAATCAATTATCGAGTCCCCTATTTTTATGATAAGACCTGATATAATTGAAGAATCAAGGCTATATTTAAGTTCAAAAGTTTTTGCAAATTTACCTTCGAGTTTAGATTTCAAAATTGACTTTTGCGCTTCATCAAGCTCGACAATGGAAACAACTTCCGCTCTTAAAATGTTCTTTTTGTCGTCATATATCGCGTTTAATTCATACACGATTGAGCAAAAATAATCAAACTTTTTAGCGTCTATAAGCTCCATAAAAAAGTTATAAGTATTCAGTGAAAAATCTTTAAACACTTGATATATAACCTGTTTTTTATCATCATTTGAAACAATTTTATTCGTCATAAAATCAAGCAACTCTGGGTTTTGAACAAAAGCAAGATGTGCTTCGTTTAAATTTACCGGCAAATCATCGTCGCGCAATTTATAAAGCGCGAGCGCGTACCTTTTTGCGAGTTTATGTTGTTTGTTTAGTGTTGCTATGTTCATTTGATATTTATTCCATCTATCTCATTTATTGCAGAAGAAATAATTTCTTTGTGCATATTTGGGTTTTCTTGAAGCATTTTTACAAGCTTTTCTTCAGCTTTTTTGATAGCAGAGTTAACAATTTCAACTCTTGCAGTTTGGTTTATTCTATCCTTAAAGCCTTCAACTGCTTTGCTTGATGAGTCTGAAAGTTTAGCGTCGATGTTTTCTAAATCAGCTTCAAGAGCGGTTTTTGTTTTTTCAATCGTGTTTTTAGCATTATCAAATATTTTTTTAATATCAACGTCTGCCATCTCTAAAGACTTTTTAGCTGTATTCAAATTAGCAATTGAATTTTTCTTTTCGATGTCAGAACTATCAATTTGATGTCTAACCTTATCCACAACTTTTGCGTATTTTTTGCTTACATCAAATTTGTACCAAAGAAAAATTATAAGCCCAAAAAGCAAAATAAAATTTACAATATTAGAATGTGCAATATAGTGAAAAATCGTATCAGTCATTTTACTTTCCGCCTATAATCTTTTGAACAATTGAATTTGATAATTCATCTGCACTTTTATCAAATTCAGCGCTTAAGGACTCTTTTTCTTGCTTAAGAACATTTGTCAAATTTGCTGTTTGATTTTGATAATATTCCTTCTTTTGAGCCACTTTTTGCTCTTTTTGCTCTTTTATTTCATTAACCGCTTGAGAAACTTCGTCACGAGATTTTGCTCTTGCGCTTTCAAGTTTCTCTTCTTTTTGGTTGTTTATAACTTCAACTTCTTCATTGTTTTTCTTTGCAATTTCAGCATTGTCGTCTAAATATTTTTTTCTTTGCGCGACAATGTCAGCTATGGGTTTATAAAGAATAATGTTCATAATCCACATAAACACTAAGAAACTTACAAGTGAAAATATAAAAGTTGCGTTAAATTCCATTTATTTATTAACCTATAAATCCTGAAAGTTTAAGAGCGATAATCAAAGCGTAAATTGCACAAGCTTCAGCAAGCGCAGCACCAACAAGGAAGAAACCTACTGCCTTACCTGCAATTTCCGGTTGACGAGCGATTGATTCAAGCAAACCTTTTGTTGCAAACCCGATACCAAGACCGGCACCAATTGCGCCAAAACCGATTGCAATACCTGCGCCTAATTGACCTAATTCTGAAACTGCCATAATTTAATTTCCTTTCATATAATTTAATATTTATTTTATTTTAATGTTCCTCTGAAACCGCAGAAGAAATATAAACCGTGGTGAGCATAGTGAACACCAAAGCTTGAACAGCGGCAACCAAAAGTTCAAAAACCATAAACGGAATTGGCAATATAAATGCACACAAACTAATGATTGCAGTTATTAAAATTTCACCCGCTAAAATGTTCCCAAAAAGACGAAGAGCAAGAGTTAGAGGGCGAGTAAACATTTCTAAAAGTTCAACCAAGAAAAGAATTATATCTACAAAGCTAAAGCCGTGAAGAAAGAATTTGAACTTCTTTTTAGCAATACCGCAAGCTATGTAATATACAAGAACTATAATTGCAAAAGCTGCGGTAAGGTTGATATCGTTTGTCGGGCTTGCAAGTTCGCCTTGCTTTAAGTGATATAATTTCCAAGGCAATTGCCCGCATAAATTACCAACCAAAATAAAAAGGAACAACGAGGCAAGAAGAGGAACGTGGCGCCTTCCGTCTTTTCCTATCATAGTGTCTGTCAAATCCCAGAAAAAGCCCAAAATACTTTCAAATAAATATTGGATTTTAGTTGGAATAATAGAGAGCTTTCTTGTTCCCACAAAAGCAAAAACAATAATCACGCCCATACAGAGCCACATTGTCAAAAGTGTGTCTAAATTAACTTTCAAACCAAATATTTCAGCCGTTAAATGTTCCATTGTATACCTAATGTTTACTATGCCTATAATACAACATTTTGCAAAAAAATATTTAGTCCGTTTGAAGTAGTTTTTATATTAGATATTTTTTGCGTCCGATTTTAAGAAAAGCTATGAATAATTTGAGTTGATAAAAAACTTGCGATGAGTCAAGTGTTTTTTAAGTTAAGTTAAGAATGTAATAAAATTTTTACACAACTAAATATTTTGTGTTTTTCAAAGTTTATTGTGTTATATATAAGTAAGGTAAATAGAATAAATAATCTTTCGTATCAATAAAGGGGAGAAAAATGGCTGAGTATTTAAGCAAAGAAGAAATTAAACAATGGAGAAGTTCACTAGAAAAAATCACTCTTGAAGAATTTGCACAAAGACTCGGTAAAACATTAAAAGAAGAAAAAGAAACTCGCGATATTGTTGATATGGTTATGCATAACCAATCAGTTGTTTCAAGAGTAAGCTCAACTTCTGCAAAGAAAAGAATTGAAGTTATTCACGAAGCGGCAAAAAAAGTTGAAAACAAACTTGATGAATTCGGCCTTAATTTAACTTTCAAAAAACCGCTTACGGAACGCGAAAAAATCGTTTTAAATGTGTTTATTCAAAATAAAGATAGCGTTGTGTATGCTAGAGATTTAGCAAAAACTTTAGACTTGCCAACAGACTATGTTTACAAATATATCAAAAATCTTAGAACTAAAATTGAACAAAACATTTTGGAAAATGCTGACCGTGGCGGTTACAAGCTCGTCTTAAAATAGGAATTAACCAAAATATTTTGCCTTATATTCGCACGTACTGTATAATATAGTCATGCAGGCGGATAGTATGGATATATATAATAAAATTACGGAAGTTCTAAATGACGGTAACCCCGACAAGATAGAGTTTTACAAGAATTTTGCAATTGATATAAGTTCAATTAGCAAAAGCGTTTTTGCGGGGGTATATTTTCTTGACTTTATGTCACTTCAGCAAAAATCATTATTCATAAATTCTCGCCACACAGATACAGACTACACAACATATTTTAATGAAGATTTTATTAAAGAAACTTTAGCAAACGAAGCGCCTTACAGGCTCTCTAAAGGTAATTACATATTCAAAAAAAGCCTGCTTGGATATGAAAATTACAGCACTATATTAATCAAGCTTGCAATAAAAGGCTCCTCTTACGGTTTTGTTCTTTTGGCAAGAGAAGAAGAATATACAAAAGAAGAAATTGAAAAGCTTAACGCGCTTGTTTGCGCATATTCATACACCCTCAAAGACAAAGAACTTGGCGAAGTTTTTAAAATGCAATTGAAAGTATTGCAAGATACAATCATCGAAAAAGAACTTGCAAAAAAGACTATCGAAAAGCAGCACAAAAAGCTTATCGAACTTGATAAATTAAAAAACAATTTTCTTGCAAACACTTCGCACGAACTCAGAACTCCGCTAAATGCCATAATTGGCTTCTCACAAGCTTTAAGTTGCAAAATTTTTGGCGACTTAAACGACAAACAAGCTGAATATATTAAAGACATTCATGTTTCAAGCCTGCACCTTTTGAACATGATTAACGAAATTCTGGACATATCTAAGATTGAATCCAAAACAATCAAACTCAACCTTATGGAAATAAGAACAGATATTGTCATTAAAGAAGTTGTTGAGATTTTATCCCCCTTAACAGATAAAAAATCCATCTCGCTCACATTTGAAAACTCGTTTGAAGGCAAACTTCGCGCAGATTATCAAAAATTTAGGCAAATTCTGTATAACCTCTTGAGCAATGCGATTAAATTCACACAAGAAGGCGGAAAAATTATCATCAGAACTTACGAGCAAAACGACAAATTTTATCTCGAAGTTGAAGATAACGGCATTGGTATAGACAAAAAATATCAAAATAAAATCTTCACAAAATTTGTGCATTTCAGCAACATATACTCAAAAAATGAAAGCTCCACAGGGCTTGGGCTCACAATCACAAAAGAATTAGTAAAACTACATAAAGGTAAAATTTCACTGAAAAGCGAAGTAAACAAAGGCACGACATTCAAGGTCGAACTTGGCGGAATAGTTAAATGACGAACATATTAATCATAGAAGACAATGAAATTAATATGAAACTTTTTGCAGATATTTTAGAAGCAAAAGGCTATTCTGTTACAAAAATTTTTGACGGCAGGGAAGGCTATGAAGAAATTAAAAAACAAAAATACGACCTTGTTATATTAGACATACAACTGCCTTCAATGAACGGTTTTGAAATACTTGAACACTTGTATGACGACAAAATTGAACTCCCCAAAATCCTTATAGTATCCGCATTTGCAATGGAACACGAAATTGCCATGGCAAAACAACTTGGCGTCAAAAATTATTTAACAAAACCAATTGATGTTATGAATTTTATTTCAACGGTTTCTGCTATTTTAAGCGAGGGTAGTGCCCCATGCTAAATAACAGGATTTTTTCAATTATTGATGGCTTTCCGGTTGATAGCGCAACAAAAATGTTGTTCAAAAAAATGTATTTAATTTACTATCATAATGTCGAATATGGTATCTACAAAGACATTCACGGCTGGACAAAATGCTATAACTATCTTGGCTTGCCAATAAAAGATAAATTGAAGATGTTTGTTGATTTTAATTTAACCGCTTTCATCTTTGGGCCATTTTATTATTTTGGGCATAAGTTGCCTAAAAAAGGCGCTGTTCTTCTTGTGCTGGCTATCATTTTATACCAATTAGGAACGATTTTTGCTCAAGCAATTCCGCTCATATTTTTATATTGCGGTTTAAACGCAAACAAAGATTATTTTCTTTATCACATTAAAAAAGATAAAAAAATTCAAGGCAACACTGATGTTTTAGTGGGTCAAATCGACGAAGGTATGATGACCCAAATATTGGAAAAATCAAGAGTGCAGCTCATTTTGCCCCTCATTTCTTTTGTTTTGCAAATTGCAATAATTGGCATATTTGGTTTAAACACTTGGAAAGAAATTGAATTTCGCACAACACTAAACACTATCCCACAAGTTTGTAAAGATAATTACGATTGCGAAACTTACATTTCAGAAAAAGAAATGCTTCCGAGCTCCAAAAAAGATGTGCGAGTATATTACAACATCGCCTGCGCGTACACCCTTATTAACAACGACAAAAAAGCACAAGAATATTTCTTAACTGCAACAATAAAAGACAAAACCTATGTGCGCACATACATAACAAGAGGAAATATTTATTTCAAACAAGAAGATTACGCAAAAGCAATTGAGGATTATAAAACAGCGCTAAAAATTAATCCTGAAATAAATGAACTAAATTACAACATCGGAAGATGTTATTACAGAATGGGCAAATATTCAGATGCCCTTATGTATTTCGACAAAGCAATAAAAAACAACCCAAGAGATCCAAAATTTTACGAAATGCGCGCATACTCAAAAATATATTTGAAAAATATTAACGGTGGCAAAAGAGATTTGAGAGAAGCTATCAAAATATACGGCGTTCGCTCATATATTCCTGCTTCAAACGCTGCCACAAGAAAAGAAGCGCTTGAAAGATATTATCAATCTCTAAAATAATTTAGTCTGAAATTTTATCTTGCGCAAAACGTGCACTTTCGGTTTGATATTTTTTAATCATATCGTCATAACCGCCGATACGCACACCGTTTAATATTATTTGAGGAACCGTGACTTCGCCTTTAATATCGTATTCATCTGCTAGTTTTTTAAGGTTTTCGTCTTCATTGTCGTCAAGCCTGATTTGTTCATAGCTCAATTTTTTTTCATTCAAAAAAGCTATGGCCCGCTTACAATAGGGGCAATAATCTAATGTATAAATTTTAATAGACATTATAACCTCTCGATTATTTTTTTAATATCTTCTGCTTCATCGTGTGCAACATCAAAAGATAAATAATCAGTAAAATATTCTTTAGCGTCTTCCTTGTCGCCTCGCGCCATAAATAATGTGCCTAATTTTTTGTATGCGAATGAAAATTTAGGGTTGATTGCAAGGCATTTAAGATAGCTTGAAATTGCCCTGTCGGCTTGGTCGTTTGCTTCGTATGCCATCCCTAAATTAAAATACATAACCGGCGTTTCGTGAAGCTCAATAAGATTTTCATAATAACTGATTGCCGTCGGATAGTTTCCAAGCTCAAAATAAATTCTTGCAAATTCATATAAAACATCAGGGTGATCAGGATATTTTTCTTCTAGCAACTCAAGTTGTTCAAGAGCGTCTTCCCACCTGCAATTGTCTGCTAAATCGCGAATTATATCTATTGCGCTTTGCTCGGTTTGTTCTATCTGTTCTGTTTGTTGTTTTTCAGTTTTTTCTGTCATAATTTCACTCTACAATATTTGTTATTAATTTAATTCACCAATCGGCTATAAAAGCATTAACACTTCTCTCACAACCTTACAAGCGGTTGCAGTTGAAACTTTTGTTGGGTCAATATCAGGAGCAAGCTCCACAACATCTGCCCCTATAATATTATATTTAGAAAGTTCTTTTAACCATCCTAAAAATTCGCCATACGACATTCCGCCTGCTTCTTGTGTTCCAACGCCGGACATGCAACCAAGTTCAAGCACATCGAGGTCAATTGTTAAAAACACATTTTTACCCTCTAGACACTTAAGTTCAGATTTATCAAAAAGCTGGGTTGAAAATTTCTTCATAATGTTATATTCGGGCTTTTCGCCGCTTCTTATCCCTACTTGCTTAATGTTTTCAAATCCAATATCGGAGCCGATTTTATACATAACACCTGCGTGCGTGAGCTCTTCACCAAGATATTCTGCGCGCAAATCTGTGTGTGCGTCAAATTGAATAACAGCAAGGTTGTCGTAAAATTCACGAATTGCGCTAAATGTTGCATAAGTAACTAAATGCTCCCCGCCGACACCTAAAACCTTTTTGCCTGAAGCATAGATTTGTTGCACATTTTCTTGAATTATATCAAGCGCGCGGCGAGGGTTACCAAATGGAAATTCCAAGTCGCCCGCGTCATACATGAATTTATCTTCTATACAAGCGTCAAAAGTTGGCGAATATGTTTCAATTCCAACGCTTTCCACCCTAATTTGTTGCGGTGCAAAACGGGCACCTGCACGATTTGAGCAAGTGCCATCAAAAGGCATACCCAAAAACACAACTGAAGATGAATTAAAATCATCAACAGAGCCAATAAAATTTCTATCTAAAAAAGGTCCTTTTAACATAATGGTATTCTAACACAAAAAATAAGAGGGCAAATGCCCTCTCGAATTTTATTCAATATTAAGCTTTGTTCGCTTGCTGTCTTCCGTTTCAAGCTTTGGCAAAACAATTTTTAAAACACCATGTTCCATTTTTGCTGTTGCGTCCGGAACTTTAATATCTTCCGGAAAATAAAGCGTTCTTGTCATTGTCCCGTAAGAAAACTCGCTGCGTGCATATTTTTTATGCTTTTCTTCTTTTGAACATTCTTTTTTGGCGGTAATTCTTAAATGATTTTTTGTGATTTCAATGTCAACATCGTCTTTTTTAACCCCCGGAAGTTCCGCTTGCACTTCATACTCATTGTCAAATTCTTTTAAGTCAATTGGCACAAAAAGCGAATTTTCTTCTTTTCTATCGCGCGCAAAAATGCCCTGAAAAGCGTTTTCAATATCATTTTCAAGGTTAGTTAAAAAAGAATCCGGTTTTGCAATTAAATATCTCATAATTTCCTCCTAAATTTACAAAGAGAAATATAAGCCATCAAAAATTCTTTACATTACCTAATACGGCATAAAAAATTAAAATAAATATTACAAAATTAATTAGTAAGATTTCGGATAAAAAAATTTTATAAGCCCATTAAAATATGTAACATTTAAACATTGAGTGTTGACAAAACAATTATTGATACTTTATAATTTTTCTAATTAGGGAAAAAAATCACGATTAAAGAGGAGAATTTTCACGAATGGAAAATAATGAAACTACATGTAATGCAGTTGACAATATAGAAACTCTTAATTGTCTTATCTCCCGCGTAAAGCGCGCGCAAGAAGAATTTGCGACATATACGCAAGAACAAGTGGATAAAATTTTTAAAGCAGCAGCGACAGCGGCAGATAAAGCCCGCATTCCTCTTGCAAAAATGGCGGTAGAAGATACTAAAATGGGAATTGTTGAAGACAAAGTCATCAAAAATCACTTTGCCGCTGAATACATATACAATAAGCACAAAAGCGCAAAAACTTGCGGAATAATTAAAGAAGATAAAATAAACGGAATTAAAATCGTGGCAGAGCCACTAGGTGTTCTTGCGGGAATTATCCCCACCACAAACCCGACCTCAACTGCAATTTTCAAAGCGCTAATTTGCTTAAAAACACGAAACGGAATTGTGTTCTCGCCACACCCAAGAGCAAAAGCTTGCACAATTAAAGCAGCAAAAATTGTTTTAGAAGCAGCGGTTAAGGCGGGCGCGCCAAAAGACATTATTGGTTGGATAGACACTCCTTCAATAGAATTATCAAACACGCTTTTACATCACAAAGACATTTCATGCATTCTTGCAACAGGCGGTCCGTCAATGGTGCACGCCGCATACTCTTCAGGCAAACCCGCGCTTGGCGTGGGCCCCGGGAATGTTCCGGCTATCATCGATGAAACAGCTGACATCAAAACGGCGGTGTCCTCAATTTTACTATCAAAAACATTTGATAATGGTATGATTTGCGCTTCAGAACAATCTGTCATTATTGATGAAACAATATACGAGAAAACAAAAGCAGAATTTGAATATCGAGGCGCATATGTTTTAAGCAAGGAAGAAGCAGAAAAAGTTTCTAAAATTATATTTACGGAAGCAGGCTCGGTTAACCCAGCAATTGTTGGGCAAAGCGCTTCTAAAATCGCAGAAATTGCAGGAATTAATATTCCAAAAAATTCAAAAGTCATAATCGCAGAAAGAGAACAAGTCGAAAAATGCGACCCATATGCTTACGAAAAATTATCCCCAATTTTAGCTTTATACAAAGCGCCGAGTTTTGAAGAAGCAATTAATATGGCGCACAAGATTGTGCTTTTAGGCGGTGCCGGACACACAGCAGCACTATACACAGACGAGCGAACACAAGAGAGAATTAACACATTTGCGCGCAAAATCCCAACTTGCAGGCTTTTAATTAACACTCCTTCATCTCAAGGCGGGATTGGGGATTTGTATAATTTTAAGCTCGAACCGTCGCTAACGCTTGGTTGTGGCTCTTGGGGCGGTAATTCCGTAAGCGGAAATATTGGAGTTGAACATTTACTGAATTATAAAACTGTCGCCGAAAGGAGAGAAAATATGCTGTGGTTTAAAGTTCCGCCAAAAGTTTACTTTAAAAGAGGGGCAATTGACCTTGCACTTCGTGAACTTCAAGGCAAAAAACGCGCGTTTATCGTGACAGACCGATACTTATTTAACTCAGGCGCAGTGAATAATATTGTGAATATTCTTGATGAAATTGGTATTGACCATCAAATTTTCTTTGATATAAAACCCGACCCTACGATTTCAACAATCGATCAAACAATGGAAATTATAAGGCCTTACGAGCCGGATGTGATTATTGCGTTGGGCGGCGGTTCTCCAATGGACGCTGCAAAAATTATGTGGTTAATGTATGAACAGCCGGACACGGATTTTGAAGATATTTCAATGAGATTTATGGATATCAGAAAAAGGATTTGCCAAATTCCTGAACTCGGCAAAAAAGCAACTATGGTGTGCATTCCAACAACTTCAGGAACAGGCTCTGAAGTTACGCCATTTGCAATTATTACAGATGAAACAACAAATGTAAAATATGCAATTGCAGATTATGCACTAACCCCCAATATGGCAATCATTGACCCTAATTTCGTTGACAATATGCCAAAAGGGTTAACCGCGGCTTCAGGATTTGACTCGCTAGCGCACGCAATTGAAGCTTATGTTTCCACCCTTGCAACAAATTTCACAAATTCCAATGCACTCGAAGCAACCAAATTAATTTTTAGATATCTTGTGCGCTCATATAACGAAGGGGCGAATGACCCGATTGCACGGGAAAAAATGCACTACGCAGCAACCATTGCAGGTATGGCATTTGCAAACTCATTCCTTGGACTTTGCCACTCTATGGCGCACAAATTAGGCGCAATGTACACCATTCCGCACGGCGTTGCAAATGCGCTTCTCTTAAGCCAAATAATACGATACAACGCAACAGATTGCCCAAACAAACAAGCTGTTTTCCCGCAATATAAATTTCCAAACGCAAAAGCAAAATACGGGCAAATCGCGGATGAATTGGGGCTTGGCGGAAAAAATGACGACGAAAAAGTCGAACTATTACTCGGTGAAATTGCAAAACTGAAACAAGCGCTCAATTTACCTATGTCAATTAAAGATTTTGGGATAGATGAAAAAGAATTTATGGATAAACTTGATGAACTTGTCGAGCTTGCATTTGACGACCAATGCACCGGCGCAAACCCCGTCTACCCAATGATGGACGAAATAAAACAAATCTATATTAATGCATATTATGGAGTGGCGTGAGATTTGGTATCGAAGCCAAGACACAAAGCTTTGGTTGCAGCAGGGCGCACATAAACACACCCTACGACTAGTTAGGCAAGTATGCCCAACCTACAGACTAAGTTTCATCAACCGGTCAGATGCTGAAACCACTCCTAGAGGACCCATTTTGCACGAAATCGACAGATTTCGGCAAAAGGAGGCAAGTTCAGCATGACGTTTTATTTATCGCATTGTCGCCAATATTTTAATCTGTCATCCTGAATTTATTTCAGGATCTTACTAACAGTATAACACCGCGTTGATTAATACCAAGCTCGTAGGCCAGACGCCGCCTTTGTTTAGTTTCCACTATTTTCCAACGGGTTTTTTAAAACCAACTTGCCATCAGTTTCTTCTTTAATTGATTCAATTATTTCAGGAATATAGGTTTCATACCCCGGGTGTTCGCCTCGCTCAATTCTTTTTGCAATGTTATCTACATATTTTTGCAAATTTTCCGGCATTTGAGGCATAATTTTAAACCATTCGTTATAAGGCATTGAAGCTCTGTTAGAATTGCAAGTGCCACATTCGGCAATATAATTTGCCGTATTATCCGGCCCGCCCAAAGAGTGTGGCTTAATGTGCTCAGCTGTTGCAATTGCAGGAGTTAAAAGCCTATACACAATTTCATAGTTACCACGTCTTGAATATTTTGCATAAAACGCACTAATGCTGCTTTCTGAATTCGGAAGCGCTTCTGCAAGGTTTAAAAGTTCATCTTTAAGAGGGGTGTCCTCAAGCGTATCAAGCACTTTTTTTAACGACCATATAAACTTCTTTCTTTTGAAGAATTTTTCATCATTTTTAAGCTCAATCAAATTTTCAGATTTATTTACAAAATTATATAACTTTCCTTGGTCGTTTTTTGGGAATTTTGAAATAGTTTCTTTAATTCCTTCCATAACAAGTTTTTGTTGCAATTCAAGGTTTTCAATGTTTTCTGCGTTTAATTCTTTTACAATTTGAGATATCGAAAGGTTAGGATTTTTCCTTGCATGGTCTGCAATTTCGAGCGCAACTTCTTCTTCAATTGGCCTGAAATATTTACTCATAAGCTTCATTCTATGCGCAAGTTCTTCGCCTTTCTTTTGCTCAGTTTTAGTTGCAAGCTCTTTAACAACATCGAGCGGAATCATTTTTTTACCACAACAAGAACATTCAAGGTCAACTATTTTTTTAAGCTCAAAATGCCCTGTTGAACAATTAATTCCTTGAAACAACGGTTTTGCGGTTGTTTGTTTGTCATACAAAGAAACAAAACCTTTTTCTTTATTACCTTCTTCGGCAAGAGAAACGCCATTTTTCAAAGAGGCAGCATTTTTAACCGTATTAACCTTGCCACCCAAAAAATTATAATTATTAAATTGTAATTTCGAAATTTTCATACTCACCACTCATATAAAACATGAAACCAGGATTTTTTGCTATATATAGAAAAAGCCCCCTGAGAATTTCAAGGGGCTTTTAAGTTTTGCTTTTGTGCTAAAACTATTTGATTTCAACAGTTGCGCCTGCTTCTTCAAGTTGTTTTTTGATAGCTTCAGCATCTTCTTTTTTGATGTTTTCTTTAACAGGTTTTGGAGCGCCATCAACTAAATCTTTAGCTTCTTTCAAGCCAAGACCAGTGATATCTCTAACTACTTTAAGAACCGGAATTTTGTTAGCTCCGCAATCTTTAAGGATAACAGAAACTTCTGATGGGCCATCTTCAGCTTCAGCAGCAGCGCCAGGAGCAGCAACTGCAGCAACTGCAACAGGAGCAGCTGCTGAAACGCCAAATTTTTCTTCCATAGCTTTAACTAATTCAGAAGCTTCTAATAAAGTTAATTTTTCAATTTGTTCTAAAATTGTTTCTACATTACTCATTTTTTTCTCACTTTCTTATTTTAATAAATACTATTCTGCTTTTTGATCTCTAACTGCAGCAACTGCACGAACAAGCGCTGACATAACGCCGTTAACAGCATTTGCAATTCCTGAAGCTGGTGAATTAACACAACCGAGCATTTTAGCGTAAATTTCTTCTTTGCTTGGCATAGTAGCAAGTGCTAATGCTTCAGCTTTTGATAAAACTTTACCATCTAAAACTGCGCCTGTGATTTCACTTTTTTTAGTTTCTTTAATGAAACCAGCCAAAACTTTTGCAGCCGTAACTTCATCACCATAACCAAATGCAATAGCAGTTGGACCTTGCATAAGTTCGCTGATAGCTTCAAATTCAGTTCCCTTAGTAACAATTTTGGTTAATGTATTTTTTGTAACTGTCAAGTCTGCATTTTCAGCTTGAAGTTTACGACGAAGAGTTGTAATTTCTTCAACTGAAAGACCACGATAATCAGCTACAACGGCAACTTTGGCATTTTCGAACTGATGTTTGTAATGTTCGAGTTTTTCATTTTTGAAAGCCTTTGTTGACATCTTTTCCCTTTCTATTTTTTGCCTTAAAACAAAAAATTTTGCCGATATATACATTTCACCCGCAAAATTACATGACAAATATAAATTATTTAATCACCTCGGCTGGGTTTACGTTTTCACTACCAACTGTCTGCGGTATAAATAATCTATTATAAAGAAAATGCATTGTCAACATTAATTAAACAAATGTAAATTTAGCCCCTTAAGCAAAAACTAAGCATTAACTGAAAAATCCGCAGGGATTTGATAATCAATTTGAGGGTTATTTACTTTTTGAAGCCTTGCAATAAGTTCTGCTTCTTCTTGTGTCACATCGCCATCTTGAGTTTGCGCGTTTTGAACAGTGTTCATCTGAGCACTTTGTGCACCGTCAACAGTTTGTGTCATATCTGCAGATTGAGAATTATCAACATTCACCGATTGAGCAAGAGCTAACATTTGTTTATCGTCATCAGTGAGTTCTTCACCATTTTGCGCTTTCGCTGCAATTTGAGCCTCAACCGCTTCTTTCATTTGTGTAAGTTGAGCGTCATCTTGTGCAATTGCTTGAGCTTGAGTTTGCATATCTTGCTCTTGTTTTTTTTCAGAATAATTTTTGCCTAAAACTTTATCTAAAAGCCCGCGCCCAAGAGTGTTTAAAGCACCGCCGAGCACCGTGCCTGCAAGGCCACCAACTAACGCGCCGACAGGGCCTAGCGAAGCACCTATCATAGTACCGATTTTTGCACCTGCCGTGAACATCAAACCGTCGACAACCACATTTGCCGAAGATTTTGCAACCTGTTTCATGCCGGCGCCAACGCCGCCATTTTTAAATGCAGGAATAACTTCCATAAGCTCAAACGCGCCGGTCATAATAAAGCAGCCGGTTGCACCTTTAAACAAGCCACCAAGTTTTGTGCTTGCAAATTTAGTTTTTGAATACCAATTTGCAAGTTTATCAAGCTTGAAAAATTTAGCGACGCGGCCATATGTTTGAGTGTTATGAGATTTGATTTTTTCTTGCGTTTTTTTGTTAAGCGCTTCTTTAAATGTCGCACCCGTTGTTTTTTTAATTTTATTAGCACCAATAAGCGTAGGGATTGTATCAAGAACAAGCCCAAAAGGAATTGAACCTTTTGCAGTGCTTTTAACATCTTCAAAAAGACTTTTTTCTTTTAATGAACCGTTTTGCATATATTTTAGGGCTTGCCCTGCAAAAGCGATATTTGTATTTGAAACAGCTTGTGTCATATCTCTCTTATAAATCTCCTACAATATAATAAAGTGATTTTTTCAAGAATAATTGACATTTAGAAGCACAATATTAAGTTTTGTAACAAAAAATATTTTTACTGTTATGTTTTTTGAATACAGGGCATAAGAAAAGTATAAGAATCGTACGGTTATTTCATAAAATAAAATTTTTTAATCCAAATAGAAAAGAAAAATTTTATAAGATTTTTTCTCTAATTCCTCTCTCTCTAATATGTTTACTGACTCCTCGAGTCAGTTTTTTATTGCCCGAGCGAAGCTAAAATCTTAGTGCGACGCACTAGTTGTAGGGTGCGTTTATACGCACCGCACAATTTAATTAATAACCTGTCATCCTGAAAGCGTAGAAAATAAGGTGAAGCCGTAATTTTCAAGCTGTTCAGGATCTTATAAATATTGAGGCACAACAAATAATGTTGAGTTTCATTAACAGATAAGACCCTGAAACAAGTTCAGGGTGACGGTTTATGGTTTTTGTCAGACAGGGGAGGGTGCGTTTATACGCACCGCACAATTTAATTAATAACCTGTCATCCTGAAAGCGTAGAAAATAAGGTGAAGCCGTAAT
>CAZMZD010000004.1:0-103970 GCA_964570895.1 uncultured Gammaproteobacteria bacterium | reverse complement strand
CCTCAAATTGCCACATACAGCGAAACCGCAACACCTCTTGCAATTGCGGGGGGGGTCTAGATGAAGGGTCATCTATAATTGACCTTGAAACCACCCAAACAACAAAAGCAAGGACTGTATCCACCCAATCTGCCAAAAGCTCTCAAGGCATTTCGCTTCAAAGTGTTTCAACACAGAGCGTATCCACCCAGAGCACAGGCGCAACATCAAGCGCCACCCAAGTTTCCACCGCTTCGGAGCTCCTCTCTGCCCTTCGAAATCGTAAAGATGTCATCTTGACCCGCGACATCGACCTAACAGGTGTCACTTGGGCTGATATTGAAAACTACTCTGGCACATTCGACGGGCAAGGGTATACAATTTCAAACTTAACCTATGATGAAGGCTTGTTTACCTCAACCACCTCTGGCGCTGTGATTAAAAATGTTACTTTAGAAAACTTTAATATCACGGGCGATGACAGCTACACTGGCGCACTTGTGAGCTATGCAGACCACGCTGAAATTGAAAATGTGCATGTTGTTGGTGGCGAAGTTTCTGGCACACTCCAACTTGGCGGGCTTGTAGGGGAAGCTTTTTACTCAAATATTGAAAACTGCTCATCGTCAGCCACTGTTACAGGCGGGTACTGGACTGGTGGCCTTATTGGCTATGCGTCCAATGGAAACACAATCATAAACAGCTATGCAACAGGAAATGTTACAAGCACAGGTGACTACACAGGCGGGCTTGTGGGGGTGGCTCCCGATGCGATTAAAAACTGCTGGGCAACAGGAAACGTTACAAGTACAAGTACAAGCTCAAACGCCTGCACGGGCGGGCTTACGGGGGGTGGTGCTGATGTAATCATAAGCTGTTACGCATCAGGAAATGTTGCAAGCTCGGGCGGCTCTACGGGCGGGCTTGCGGGGAAAGGCTACGGAGTATTCACTAACTCATATTACACAGGCACAAGTGTTACAAATACAGGTTCAAGTGACTGCGGGGCAATTGTGGGTAGTTCGGGAACATTCGCAAACTGTGGTTATAATTCAGATTTAACAATTGGAGCCGTTGGTGGTGCAGACGCAGAAGGCGTTTCTGCGATGACCTCAACCGAGCTTACTGAAAAAGCTTCTGCAATTGAAAGTGGTCAATTTTTAGAAACAGTATATGTATCAACTGGAGATGAGCTCCTTACTGCTCTTCAAAACAACCAAGATGTGGTGCTAACAGGAAATATTGATTTATCTAGCACCACTTGGGCTGATATAGTGTACACAGGAACTCTAGATGGCGCAGGGTACACTATTTCAAACTTAACATATTCTGAAGGGTTATTTGCAAAAACATATGGTGCGACGATTAAAAATGTAACGCTTGAAAACTTCACTATCACAGGCGATGACAGCTGCACTGGCGCACTTGTGAGCTATGCAGACCACGCTGAAATTGAAAATGTGCATGTTGTTGGTGGCGAAGTTTCTGGTGTATCGACATACGCAGGAGGGCTAGCAGGTTTTATGTATGCTAGCGAAATTACAAATAGCTCATCATCAGCCACTGTTTCTAGCACAGGTGACTACTCAGTCACAGGCGGGCTAGTAGGAAAAGCTTTTTATGGCACAATAAAAAACAGTTACGCTTCTGGCACTGTTACAAGCTCATCCGATGAAGACACAGGCGGGCTTATAGGGCGGAACAGTGCAACGGTTACCAATTCGTATTACACAGGGGATAGTGTTACAAATGCAGATTCGTCTAAGTGCGGGGCGTTTGGCGGGTATAATGACGGAACGTACTCAAACTGTGGTTATAATTCAGATTTAACAATTGGAGCCGTTGGTGGTGCAGACGCAGAAGGTGTTTCTGCAATGAGTACGCAAGAGCTTAAAGAAGCCCTTGCTGCAATTGGGTTTAATTATGAACCAGTGACACCTACTCCTGACCCAACTCCCGATCCAACGCCTGATCCCGATCCTGTAAATCCTGATCCTGACCCTGTTAACCCTGATCCTGTAAATCCAATCCCTGCGCCATCAGCGGGGGATAATAAAATAACCTTCCAAATTGGCACAAATGCAGGGGCTGAAAACACTCTCACCATTGATTTAACCTTCAGTGTGAGCGATTTTAAAGTGGATGTCACAACTTCAGATAAAGCCCGCGATAGCTTAGGCGCGATTGACGAATTAATTAAAAAAGCAACGAAAATGCAGGGGAAAATCGGAAGCGCTATGAATGTGATGGAGTCTGTTCTTGGAAATAACACCCAAACGCAAATAAATTTATCTGAAAGTAACAGCCGCTTGATTGACGCGGACGTGGCACAAGAAAGCGCAGAACTTGTGAAATGTCAAATAATGCAGAACATCACATCATCGCTTTTAACCCAAATGGGAAACAACATGAGCCAAATCACCCTCGCGTTGTATGGGTTGGGGTAGGGTTTTGTTGCAATTGCTTCAAAATTGTGCGGTGCGTATAAACGCACCCTACGGCTGAAATGGTGTCACCCTGAACTAGTTTCAGGGTCTTACCTGTTAATGGAACTCAATATTATTTGTTGTGCCTCAATATCTACAAGATCCTGAACAGCTTGAAAATTACGGCCTTACCTCATTTTCTACGCTTTCAGGATGACAGTTTTTTTGTCAGGCATTGCCTGACCTACGGGTTGTCAATTATTTAACGCTGTTGGGCTGAAAGCCCAACCTACGTTCTGCCTGACCTACGGCTTTCTGCTTTAGTGATAAAAATTTCGAAAAATTAGATTTGTGCTTAACGCTGTTGGGCAAGTATGCCCGACCTACGAGCTCCAAAAACAACGCTGTCACCCTGAATTTATTTCAGGGTCTTACCTGTTAATGAAACTCAATATTATTTGTTGCGCCTCAATATTCACAAGATCCTGAACAGCTTGAAAATTACGGCTTCACCTTATTTTCTACGCTTTCAGGATGACAGGTTATTAATTAAATAGTGCGGTGCGTATAAACGCACCCTACAACTTGCAACTACAGCTCACTCGCTTCAAATTAAATGGCTCAATTTCCAACATCGTGACTACACAATTTTTTTATGTTATAATGATTATTGCCACGTTCCACGGGGTTTTGCGAACTCTTGACCGTAAGCCAATGACGGGTGCAGAGCCTACTGTGAGGGTTATGGGCAAAAAGCGCGAAAATTGAAATTTTGTTGATAATGCGAGCATAGATGACGTTAAATATTTCGAACCGTGTCAGGATAGAAATATAGCAGCACTAAGGAATGGTTTGCGGGTGTTTGTGTTTGCAGGGGAGAAATTTCAATCGTAGGTTTTTTGGTTTTAATTCGATAGGTAGTGTCGTGGCTTTATTAATTTTAAAGTGCGTGTTTTGAGCTAAAATCGCGGCTCGAGCTAAAATCGAGTTTCAATCTAAAATCGCGGTTTTTATATTTTCAAGCTTTATCCTTTCAAATATTCTTTAATCTCCCTTATGTTTTCGGATTTTCTTAGTTTTTTGAGTGCTTCGACCTCGATTTGCCTTATTCTTTCTTTTGAAAAATTAAGCGTTTTCCCAAGTTCTTCTAAAGTCTTAATTTTCCCATCGCAATTTAAGCCAAACCTGTTTGTTAAAATAAATTTTTCGCGTTTTGTTAATTGCCCCAAAAGCTTTTCTATATCTTTTTTTAAAGATTTTTTCTCTGCAATTATATCGGGCTTGTTATGTTTATTGTCGCAGATATAATCTTGAATGCATAAATCTTCTGCAACAGGCGTATACAGGCTTATGGGCTCTTTTATCATTGCTTTTTTTATTAGCGCAATTTTAGCTTCCGTCGTGCTTAATTTTTCTGCAAGTTCAGAATTGCTTGGCTCTCTTCCCAGCTTTGTGCCAAGTTCAACGGTTGCTTTTTTAAGTTTTCTTATTTTTTCGCTCATGTGGACGGGAATTCTGATTGTTTTTGAATTATTTGCAACGGCGCGTATTATTGTTTGCCTTATCCACCAAGTTGCATAAGTTGAAAACTTAAATCCTTTTTCGACATCAAATTTTTCTGCAGCTTTAATTAGCCCGACAGAGCCTTCCTGAATTAAATCGAGAAACGAAATTCCTTGCCCTATGTATCTTTTAGCAATAGAAACCACAAGCCTTAAATTTGCTTGAATAAGTTTTTTCTTGGTTATTGTTTTTTCTTTTTCGTCTTCAGATTTTATTTTTCGCCCAATTTCTTTTTCATCTTGCGCGCTCAAAAGTTTAATTTTTCCCACATCTTTTAAATACATCTGCAAAAGTTCGTCTTTATTGGAAATAGCATTAAATGTCACGGGTTCTTCTTTTTGCACATCAAAATTATTAAAAGCGAAATTTTCGCAGAAATTTAATTCATTATTCATACTTCTAATCCTCAAAAAATTCTATTTATCATGACGGAATAATTTTGTTAAGTTCCATTATGCAAAACACTTGAAATTCAAGTATTTTTTCGTTATCTTTAAATTGTTGTGAGGTTTATGATGGCAGACGATAAAACCTTAATTTCAGAATTAAAGGAGGATATTTCAAGATATCATGAATTACCGTCTGCATTTTTTAGCAAAATTACCTCTGAAAAAACAGAAGATGAGCTTGTTGAAATCTATAATTGCATTCTAGAAAATGTTAAAGATATTTTATTTTTAACAAAAACTGTTCGCGAAATAGATAGAATTAGAAGCCCTAAAAACCTCGACACGCTTATTGATTTTCTTGTGACAAAAAAAGAAGAAGATTATTGCGTGTGCGAATCTTCAAAAAATGATTTTGTTGCGCTAAAAATTTTAATTGTTCATGTAATTTCTAATTATAGAAGTGAAAAATCAACGCCGGCGCTTTTATATTGCTTGAATTCCAGAAATGAAAATTATAAATTAAGGCTCTCGGTTGCAGAAGCATTAGGCAAAATTGGGGACAAAACTGCAGTTGATTCATTAATTCGAGTTGTGAGAAACGAAGAAGAAAAATCTGTTTATGTTCGTGAATCTGCGGCAAAAGCGCTTGGCATGCTAGGCGATTTGAAGGCGATTGAGCCTTTTGTTATGATTTTGCAATCTAAAAAAAGTTTTTTGAGCAAATTTACTTTCTTAAAAGAACAAATTATTGAATCTATCGGGAAACTCAACTGCACTCAAGATAGAAGAGTGTTAGAAGTTTTAGAAGAATCTTTGCAAGACGAGTCGCCTCAAGTGCGTTTAAATGCGATAGAATCACTCTCAAATTCTGATTTTTATGAAGCTGATAGTTTGATTGAAGGCATGATTTTTGACCCTGACCTTGATGTTTCAGTCGGCGCTTTAATTTCTTTGTATAACATGGGTGGAAAACAAAGAATAGAAAGAGTTTTAAGAGAGGTTGAAAATTTTCCGATACATCTTCTTCAAGAAGCTCGCGATTTGCTTGATTTAGAAGAGGAAGAGCATGAAGAGTAATTCCACTATATTGCTCTCAGGTGGGCTTGATTCTTACGTTTCGCTTGCGCTCGCTGCTCAAAATTCAAATGTCGCGCTTGGCATTATTTTTGACTATGGTCAAAAAGTGTTTGATGAAGAATATGAAGCAGCTTCAAAAATTGCCGAATTATATAATTTAAAATTAGAAGTTATAAAATTAGATTTTCTCAAAAATTTGCTTTTAGAAAATTCTGATTGGGTTCCAAACAGAAACGGGCTTTTCTTGAACATTGCAGCATGTTATGCGGATAAATATGGGTATAATGAAATAATTATTGGCGCAAATAAAGAAGAAGCAGAAAAATTTTCAGATAATAAACAAGAGTTTATAGTGCGCGCTGAAAACTTTTTTGAATATTCAACAATCGCGCACCCAAAGGTTTTTGCCCCGCTTAAAAATATGACTAAAGTTGATATTATAAACAAAGGGCTTGAGCTTGGAATTGATTTTTCTCTCATTAAAAGTTGTTATAATAAAAAATCTGACACAGGCTTAAAGCATTGTGGTGCATGTGCTTCTTGTGTTTATCTTAAAGGCGCGCTTGAGAAGTGCAACGATAAAAACTTGATAAAAAATTTTTTTTAAAAGACAATATGAATGCAATGAATACCATTTTTGTTCAAGAAAAAATAAAATATACAGGCGAAGAGCTTGCACCCCATTGGATATATAAGAAATTTAACCGTATGGGAGATTCAATCTGTGCTTTTTTGGGCGAAGTTGAAGTTAAATTAACTGAAATGGTGGATATCGAAGACGTAATTGACAATTCCCCAATATATAGCAAGGAAATGCTTAATTTTATCGTCGAAATTTTTGAAATTCCACTTGTTCAAGCAGTGTATATACAAAGGCTTTTGATTACAACAATAAAAGAAGAGCTCGAAAATCGCGGGTTTTTTATTAAAAGAGATGGCGATGATTTGTTTTTTGAAGACGGCAAATTAACGGTTTCAATTGCAACAAAATCAATCACATCAGCTCTCATCCACACAGGTATAAACATTAAATCAGAAGGCGCACCAATTAAAGTTTCAGCGCTTGAAGATATGGGCATATCTGATGTTGAAAATTTTGCCAAGACTATAATGGAAAAATTCGATAGCGAAATTGAAGATATTAAACTAGCAACAACAAAAGTTAGAGGTGTATTTTGAAACAGGATTATCTCTCATATAAAAAACAAAAATTAAATGAGCAAGCACAAGAAGCTCAACAAGTGCGCAGAAACGATAAAACGCCAAATCAATTTCCTATGTTCCTTGGTGTTTTTGTTGTTTGCTTAATGCTTTTTGTTGTGTTTGTTGCAAAATATGGTTCAAAAGTTGATATTGAATATGGCAAAATGGGCGAAAACCCGTACGAAATGCAATCTTCCGATAATGAAAATTTAACTTCAAGAGGAGACGACAATTCAGGAATAGATAGCCGCCTAAAAGACTTGCAAGACGCAAATCATGCAGGGAGAAATGTTTTCCAAAAAGGAAGAGAAATGACAGCAAGCGCGAATGATGGCGCGCAAGAAACTTTAGCCGCTGAACAAGAAACAACTGTTCAAAAAGCAGAAACAGCAAAAGCTAATGTTGAAAAACAATCAGGTCCTCCTGAAGAACATAGAGTTGTATATTCAAAAGTGCTCCTTGGGCATTATTCTTCATACGATGAAGCAAAACAAGCTCAAGCAGACTTAAAAGCTGCCACAGGCTCAATTGCGTTTGTTCGCAAAATGGGTTCTTCTTACGCTCTTCAAGTTGGTTCTTATCTTGATCCGGAACAAGCAAGAGCAACAGCAGCTAAATATAGTAATATGAATTATTTTGTGTCAATTATAGAGGATTGATTTTATTTATTTTTGTTCTATGATTAAATAAAATACAAAGAATTGAAAGGTTAGCCATGTCACAAGTTTGCGAAATATGCGGTAAAAAATCAATTAAAGCAGCGAAAATTTCTTTTTCACACAAACAAAATACTCACAGACAATTGCCAAATTTACAAACAGTTAAAGCAAAAATCAATGGCACTGTGAAAACTATCAAAGTTTGCACTTCTTGCATTAAAGCAGGAAAATTCGAAAAAGCATAGCGGATTTTGTGTAGGCTGAAGCGAAGCGGAATGCCGAAGTAGCGCGGAGCAAAATGAACGGCAATTTGCGCTAAGCAAATGTAGTGAGTGCCTGCGAAGCGTGAAACAAAATCCAAGACAGCGGATTTCGAACTTTTTAACATTTATCCCGTCTTAACTTTTGTTGAGAGGGGATTTTATGTTTAATATTTTAACGACTTATATTTATGAAATTAAAAAAGGCACAAAGCCTTGTGCGCTTGTGACTTTAGACAAAAATGGGCTTGAATTTGCAATAAAAAAAATTGAAAAATCAGGTCTTTATTATTTTATTCAAACTCCAATTGAGCATGCCAAAGTTCAAAAAATAAATTTATTTTTTGGACATAGAGAAATAATACAAGTTTTAGAAGAGATTATTACTTCCGATTTAAGTGATTTGTGCAGAGAACATGACTTTATACTTGGCATTCTTCTTGGGTACGATATTAAAAAACAATGTGAAAGATTTTTGGAATTTACCTCTAAAAAGCCGATTTCTGCGTGAATTTATTATTTTTTAAAGTAAATATGTTATATTTAAAATATGTTTGGCTTTAATTTTAAATTAGATGATTTCCAATTGGAAGCAATTAAACATATCCAAGATGGTAAAAGCGTTGTGGTGTGTGCGCCGACGGGCGCCGGTAAAACTTGCATTGCGCAAAGCGCCATTCATTTAGCAATTGAAAATGGGAAAAGAATTTTTTACACAACTCCCTTGAAGGCTCTTTCAAACCAGAAATTTTACGATTTTCAAAAATTGTATGGCGAAGAGCATGTTGGTTTGCTTACAGGCGACACAACAATTAACCGCTCGGCGCAAATTGTCGTTATGACAACAGAAGTGTTTAGAAATATGCTCTATGGCACAACTTTTGGTTCTTTGAAAGACAATTTGCAAGATGTGAAATATGTTGTGCTCGATGAAGTTCACTATATGAACGATGAAGAACGCGGAACAGTTTGGGAAGAAAGCATTATTTATTGCCCTTCCGATATTCAAATCATAGCGCTTAGCGCAACGGTTGCAAATTCCTTGCAACTCACAAATTGGATAAACACGGTTCATTCTAAAACAGAACATGTTTGGACGGATTTCCGCCCTGTGCCTTTAAAATTTTTCTATTACGACAGTTCAAAACCAAAAACTGTTTTGCCTTTGTTCACTCAAAACGGTAAAGTCAACCCAAGTATTAAGCCGGAGAGCAAATTTAAACATTTTAAAAATCCAAAAGGCGCAAGAAACCCTGTTGTAGATATAGTTTCAGCGCTTGATGAAAAAGAAATGCTCCCTGCAATTTATTTCACGTTTTCAAGAAAAAAATGCGACGAAAATGCTAGAAAATGCTCTGGGCTTGACCTTTTAACAAAAGAAGAACACATCGAAGTTAAAAAAATAATTGATGAATACATCGCGGAAAATCCTTATTTAGAAAATAATCCGCAAATTCAAATTTTAAAATGCGGTGTTGCTTCCCACCACGCTGGGCTTTTGCCTGCATGGAAAGTTCTTGTTGAAAGGTTATTCCAAAAACATTTAATCAAAGTTGTGTTTGCAACGGAAACTCTTGCGGCAGGAATTAATATGCCTGCTAAAACAACGGTCATAAGCGCAGTTTCAAAAAGAACGGACGCAGGGCACAGAATGCTCACTTCAAATGAATTTTTGCAAATGTCCGGTCGCGCAGGAAGGCGCGGAATGGACGATATTGGCTACGTTGTGGTTGTTGGAACGCCATTTCAAACCCCTGAAGAAGTTGGCAACTTAGTAAAAAGCAAATCAAACCCGCTTGAAAGCAAGTTTTCGCCCACATATTCGATGGTTTTAAACTTATTGCAAAGGTTTTCTTTAGATGAAGCGAAAGAGCTTATTTTAAAAACTTTTGGATATTTTTCAAGTTCAGCGCGAATTGAGCCATATATTGACGAAATGGTTGAGCTTGAGCGAAAAATTGATGAAATTGAAAATTATCCATGCCATGCTGGGCACAGTGCCCAAGACATGATGGAGTTTTTGAAATATAAAAACTTGTATGTTCAATATCGCACAGTGTTTAAAACTTTAAAAAGACAGTCAAAACAAAAGCATGATGCACTTCCTCCTGACGCTCTTAAAATTCTTGAGCAAACAAAAGAATTTAGGGCGCAAATGGAAAAATACGCATGCGAAAATTGTAAACGATATGCAAAACATAAAAAAGAGCTTGAAATTGTTGTTCGATATGAAAGAAGAGTGAAAAAACTGCAAAAAGAAATTGAGTTTCAAAAAGATATTTATTGGAACAAATTTTTAGCACATAAAAGCATTTTAGAACAAACAGGGCACATTAAAGACGATTATCCGACAGAAAGAGGGAAAACCACGATGGGCCTTAGGTGCGAAAATGAGCTTTATATTTCAGAAATTATTCAACAAGGCTTGTTGGATAACCTTGCTCCGCAAGATTTGGCAAGTGTTGTTTGTGCTCTTTCGACAGAAACAATGCGCTTGCAAGAAGGAGTTAGGGTAAAACCGCCTTCACGCGCAACAAGGCAAACTTTGAATAAAATAAAAGATATCCAAAGAAAAATTTTTGTTTTGGAAAGAGATAATAACATTGAAAACGCGATGAATTTAAATTCATATTATTGCGGAATGATTGAAAATTGGGTCGTTTCAAATATGGCAGAAGATGTTAACCATGCCGAAGTTTGGGAAGAACTTTTTGTAGATTCTGAATTTTCTCAAGGTGATGTTGTGCGTGCATTTAAAAGAACAATAGACCTTCTTCGCCAATTTACGGTGCTTGATAATGTTTCAGAAGAGCTTGCGCAAAATGCAAAATATACAATTTCTTTAATAAACAAAGAGCCGATTAATATAGATTAATCAGCTCTTTTAACTATCCTTACGTGTTTATTTATTCGTAAGCAATTACGTTTTTAAAATCAATTCCGTGGATAACGCTTGCACATCTAAGAGCGTTTTTGCCGCTTCCAATTCCGATGTTTCCGTTATCATCGATGTTCAAGTAAATGCTGCTTCTAACGCCTTTTGGAAGGTCTTTATAAGCATCAGTTGCTTTTAATTTAGCCATTTCAGCTTTAAAGTCTTTAACTGCGCCAAGGTCAGACCAAGTTTCATCTTCAGGTTTTCTGTATACTTGAACTTTGAAATCGCCATCTAATTGGTCTTTTTTGTTTACCAAAGTGTCGATAATTGTGCTTGAGAAGTCGTAACCTTTTGCATTGTGGAATGCTTCAGGGTTTTCAGTGTAGCTTTCTTTAATCCAATTTAAAACTTTTGGAGAAAGAATGTATGGACCGACAATTCCTAAATATTCGTCTTTATTTGGAAGTTTTGCTCTGTCTTTTTCTTCGTCAGTTTGTGGTTTTTCCATAAACCAAAGTGCTTCCATATCGTCTTCAGATTTAACTTGAACAGCGCCTAAAGCACCAATTCTATCTCTTGCAACAGGAAGAGCTAACATTGTGAAATCAGCGTCAGAAGCTTCATGTTCTTTCATTATTTTTCTAATGCTAATGTCTGAGAAATTGTCGCCCCAAGAGAAAACAAGAGGTTTATCGGTTGGAATTTCGCCTGATTTTAAACCTTCAAAAAGTGCATAAGCACTGCCTTGAGCCGGTTTTACTTCAATAAAATTAACATCTTCTACTTCGCCTGCTCTTTGGTAGTTGGAAAGAATACCTTGAACAAGTTTCATATTTTGCCCGTTTGGTGTTTTAGATGGAATTTCGCTTGCAGGCTTTGTGATTGCGCGTTTTGGAACTACATTTCCTTTTTCATCTCGCGCAACTTCATCATTTTCATCAACCATAATGTCGCCTTGAAGTAGCGTCATATCTCTATATCTTGTGCCATCACCATCTGATGGGATAAAGAAGTTATAATCGTCTTTAACATCCGGAACTAGTGCCTTGTCTTCTGCTGTTGCAACGACATAATCTTTAAGCCCTGATGTCCAAAATTCTTTGTATGCAAGTTTCATATTGTCGTCAACGCCACGTTCGTCAGAGCGGATACTTCCCCAAACTTTGCCTTTAAATGAAAGTGGTTTCTTTTCTTCTAAAGAAACAGAAAAACTGTCATCAGCCGAGGTTATTTTTGAATTTTCATCAATTAAAAATCTTGTGTCTTTAAAATCCGGATTGTTTAATTTTAAAATATATTTTGCGCCAACTTTAGGGTCCGAGATATTGTATGCACGGGCAATATCGTTGTCATCTTTCATTGTGAATTGGTATTCTTTGTTGCCAACTGTAATTGTTTCTGTTTTGCTTGCGCCAAAATTTTGTTTGTGCGCTTTGATACTTGGTGTCATCCCCAAGGAACTAATTGAATTTACTTTCATCAACTTTCTCCTAACATTTTATATTTTATATAGCTATTTTTTCATATCAAAACATGAAAATAAATAAATTTGCCATTAAATTTTATTTAATAAAACATAATTTTACCTTGAACAACATTATTTGCCATGCTAGAATAATTAAGAAAAAAAGGAGAAAACTTTGATAAAAGTAGGAATAACAGGCGCTCTTGGCAAAATGGGGAAAGAAGTGGTTGAAGCAGTGGTTGCTTCTTCTGATTGCGAGCTTGTTCTTGCAGTGGATATTGCAGGCGCCGGAGCGGAAGCTAGCAAAGGGGTTTTTGTAGAATCTGATTTGATAGCTGGAATTGAAAAAACAAATCCTGATGTAATTGTTGATTTTACGCAACCTGATAATGTTTATAAAAATGTTAAAACATACATAAGTAAAGGGGTTAAATCTGTTATTGGAACAACAGGTTTAAAACCGGAACAAATTAAAGAACTTGAAGAATTATCTAAAGAAAAAAATGTCGGCGTTTTTATTGCACCTAATTTTTCAATTGGCGCAGTTTTAATGATGATGTTTTCAGGGCTTGCTGCAAAATATTTTGATAATGCAGAAATTTTAGAATTTCACCACAATCAAAAGAAAGACGCACCTTCAGGAACCGCAATTAAAACAGCAGAAATTATGAGAAAAGAAAAAGATAATTTCATGCTTGGCAATTGCCCTGAAAAAGAAACAATTGATGGCGCTCGCGGAGCATGTCACGATGGAAATATTAAAATCCATTCAATCAGAATGCCGGGGTTTGTAGCAAGCCAAGAAGTTGTTTTTGGCTCATCTGGTCAAACTCTTAAAATTCGTCATGATTCAATTGATAGAAAATGCTATATGTCTGGCGTTTTGCTTGCAGTTAGAAATGTTTACGAAAATAATAAATTTATATATGGTTTGGAGAATATACTATGACAAAATTACCGGTAATTGGGGTTTTAGGCGCAACAGGCGTTGTTGGACGTGAAATATTGAAAATACTCGCTGAACTTAATGTTCCATATTCAGACATTAAATTTTTAGCTTCCAGCCGTTCAGCAGGTTCAGAAATTGAATTTAAAGGTGAAAAACATACAGTTATTGAAGCAACACCTGAAGCATTTGAAGGTATAAACATAATTTTAGCTTCAGCAGGCGGCTCAACAAGCTTGGCGATGGCACCGGAAGCAGTTAAAAGAGGTTGCGTGTTCATTGATAACTCAAGCGCATACAGAATGGACCCTGAAGTTCCGCTTGTTATCGTTGGAGTTAATGACGAAGATTTGAGAAAACATAAAGGCATTATTGCAAACCCAAATTGCTCAACTTCTCAATTAATGCTTGTGCTTAAACCATTAGATGAAGAAGCAAAAATTAAAAGATTAATCGTTTCAACATATCAAGCAGTGTCGGGCGCAGGGCTTAAAGCAATTAACGAACTCAGAGATAACACAAAAGCAGCGCTTGAAGGCGAGAAATTTGAAAATAAAGCTTTCAAATATGAAATAGCATTCAATGTTATTCCGCAAATTGATACTTTTGTTGAAAATGGTTATACAAAAGAAGAAATGAAAGTTACAAACGAAACAAGAAAAATTATGCACTTGCCGGAATCTGTTCCAATTTCATGCACTGCGGTTCGCGTTCCTGTTTTCAACAGCCACTCAGAAGCTGCAACTATTGAATTTGAAAAACCAATCACGCCTGAACGTGCTCGCGAAGTGCTTGAAGCAGCTTGGGGTGTCGAAGTTTTTGATAACCCACAAGAATTTGTGTATCCAACACCAAAACACACAGCAGGTAAAGACCCTGTATATGTTGGCAGAATAAGAAAATCAATAGCTTTTGATAATGGTATAGATTTATTCTGTGTTGCAGACAATTTAAGAATTGGCGCTGCGCTAAACACAGTTAGAATTGCAAAAAGAGTTATTGAAATGGGCTTATATTAAGAATAGGAGATTGTATGACACTCAGATATGATGCAGGTGAAGTTATTACGGCAATGATTACGCCGTTTGATAAAGACTTAAACATAGATTACACAGCAGTTAATAATCTTGTTAGGCATTTATCAGAAAATGGTTCAGACGCAATTCTTGTTGCAGGAACGACAGGCGAAAGCCCAACACTTACTCATGAAGAGGAATACGAACTTTTATACACAGTTAAATCAATTGCGGGCAATTCTTGCAAAGTTATTTTAGGCGCCGGTTCAAATTCAACTAAAACGGCGGTTGAATCAAGCAAAAAAGCTCAAGAACTTGGTGCAGATGCAATTTTATCAGTTGTGCCATATTACAACAAACCTAACCAAAAAGGTTTGATTGAACACTTTGGCGCAGTTGCTCGTGCAGTTGATTTGCCGATTATTTTATACAATATTCCATCTCGCACAGGCATTGCGATTGACCCGCAAACAGTTGCCTTCCTTGCGAAAGAATACCCAAACATTGTTGCAATTAAGCAAAGCAACCCAAACATTGATTTAATTTCAGAGCTTAGAAGCCTTTGCCCAAGCGACTTTGCAATTTATTCAGGCGATGATAGCTTAACATTGCCTATGCTTTCTCTTGGCGCACATGGCGTGGTTTCTGTTGCAAGCCATGTTGTTGGTTCAGAAATTAAATCTATGATTAGAAACTACAAAACAGGCCAAGTTAATGCAGCAAAAAATATGCACTTAAAGCTTTATCCAATATTCAAAAAATTGTTTATGGCGCCAAACCCAATTCCTGCAAAAGCTGCTCTTGCAAGTCTTAAAATCTGCGAAGATTATGTTAGAAGACCTCTTGTTGAGCTTGATGGCATTGAAAAAGGCGAACTTTTAGCAGTTTTAGATTCTGTGTTTGAAGCAATTAAAGAAAACTAAAAGCGCAAGAAAAGTTAGAAAGCGTTAGAAAGCTCTTCTTTAATTTGTTCAACAGTCACATATTCGATTGGAGAATCCTCATCTTTTTGTAGATAAATATCTCTAATGCCTGCTTGCACAATAAATCTTTTGCAAAGAATGCATATAAAATTGTGCCCCCAAATATACATTGTGCCACCTTTGCAACGGTCTTGCCCTGCTTGAATTATGGCATTTTGTTCTGCGTGAATGCTTCTGCAAGTTTCATAGCGGGTGCCGGATGGAATATTGTTTTCAATTCTATAGCATTTGCCAATTTCAGCACAAGAAACAACTTTTGAAGGTGTGCCATTATAGCCTGTTGCTTTGATTTTTTTATCTTCTCCAACAATAACAGCGCCCACTTGTGCTCTTATGCAATTAGAGCGAAGTGCCACTGTTTTTGCAATTTGTAAAAAATATTCATTCCATTTGATAATATCCATAATTCCCGCCTTTCAAGCGAAATATTACCAAAAAGTTCACTAAATAGCAAACAAGTTTATTCGTTCACCATTTTAAGCCCGAGCAGGAACCCTTTAATTATTTTAAGCCCTGCGACCTTCCACAATTTTCCCGTTTGTTTTTTATCTGTAAAAAGCTGCAAAATGCTGATTAAATCAAGCGCTTGGGCAATAATTTTTCTTGTGAGTGAACGTTTAAAATTTTTGATATTGTCTAAAATTTTATTTATTTTCTTTAGATTATTTCTAAAACTTTTTATTGAAGTTATTGCTTCATGAGCCCCGTTTTCCACAGTTTTTTTCATATCAAGCGCCCATTTGTCTGCTTTTAAAATATAGAAAATTAATGCAGCGCAAATAATAATTTCAAGAGCAAATAATATTACATTTATAAACACAAATAACATAGTGCCATTATATGCTATAATTCAACATTTTTTATCGTTAAATCAGACTATATTATTTCTTCAAATTTTTCGTTTTTAAATTTATAAGGAGTGAATTTTCCCATTTCTTCATCATAAATAAATTTAATTGCGCCAAATTCTTTTGTTGAGTAAATCGGAATTTTATGTTTTCTGATAGTTTTAAGGGTTTCGCGGTGCGGGTGCCCGTAGTGATTTAAGCCGGTCGAGATAATAATTTTTTGCGGTTTTAATTTATCAAGCATAAAATCATCAACGCTTCCAAGCGCGCCGTGGTGCCCAATTTTTATAATATTAACTTCAGGAATTAAATTTGAGATTTTCTTGTATGCTAATGCAGACATATCGCCCATAAATAAAACTTTTTCGCCTTTATATTCAAGAAGAGTTACGATTGAATTATCGTTTTGGTTTTCTGAATTTTTATCATAATAAGTGGTTATTTTAAGCCCGTTTTCATCAAGTATTATTTTATTGTTTTCAACTTTTTGAACAGGGATTTTCTTTTCATCCGCAAGTTTTAAGAAATTTTCGCTTACTTTGTTTTTAATTTCGCCATGTTCAATTATTGTGTGCGCTACATTGAAATTTTTTGCAATGTCATATGCGCCGCCTGCGTGGTCAATATCAAAATGAGTTAAAATAAGAAAATCAATCTTCCTTATCGCTTCATCTTTAAAATATTCGTTAATTATCATCTCTGCTTGGCTTTTCCCTCTGTATGGGAGTTTGCCTGTATCAATTAATATGTGTTTGTTTTGAGGAGTTTTAATTAAAAAACTATCCGCATTTCCAACGTCAAAAACTAAAATTTCCAGATTATTATTTACAGGCTTTATAAAGCTTAAGGCAAGGGCAATGCTTAAAATAATGTTTACAAAAACAAGTTTTTTCGATTGGAATTTTTCGCCAATACTTTTGAAAATCAAGCAAACTAAAATGTAATATAAAATAATTTGCAAAATTTTTGGCGATGGGAAAAATAAAATCGAAGTTTCAAGAGAAGAAAAATAATTTGAAATACAAATGATAATGGCAATAAACGGATTTACGATTTTATCTAAAATACAAACGCAAAAATCTAAATGCAGGAAAGCAAAAATTGAAGACAGAAAACCCAAAAAGCTCACAATTCCGATAAAAGGCAAAATACAGATGTTTGCAAAGAAACTGTATGGAGTGAAGGTGTTGAAATAGTATAATTGAAGCGGAATAACACTAATTTGCGCAACAAGCGGGACACAAAATGTTTCAATAATTCCGCTTGGGGTCACTTTTTTCAAATATTTTTTAAATTTGTTTTCTTTAATTGCTTCTTTATATTTTTTGTTTAAATCCGCAAGAGATTTTGAAATATTGCCCATGCAATAAATCAAGCCCAAAGTTACGATAAAAGACAATTGAAAGCCGACATCGAAAATCATTTGCGGGTTGAAAATGAGCAAAATTAGCCCCACAAAGAAAACTAAAGCTAAACTGTCTGCACTTTTATCAAAAAGTTTTCCAATCAACACAAATAAAAGCATAAGCGTCGCTCTTAAAATTGATGGCGGAAGCCCCGTCATAACTGAATAAACAAGAACAAGCAAAATGCCTGAAATAATGTTTGTACGGTATCCTAAAGAAATTTTTGAACCAACAAACCACCAAATTCCAAAAATTAGCGCGACATTCAACCCAGACGCAGCCAAAAGGTGCATGAGCCCTGAGTTTTTAAATTTTTCTTTAATGTCTTCAGGCGGGTTAACTGCGTCATCTCCAAAAACGACTCCGCCTAAAATTTCATAATTTGGGCTTTTTATATATTTCTTGTGTTTTAAAAGGATGTTTTCCCTTGTTTTATCAAGTGTTTGAATTGCTCCCCAAAGCATTTTCTCTTTTAGAGATTTTTCGTTTTGAGCAATTTTAAAACAATTCCCTTCGCCATAGAAAACCGTGAAAGTGTTTTTGTGCGCAAGATATGTTCTATAATTAAATTGGGATGGGTTTGTTCCTGCACTTGGCTTTCTTGGTTTGCCATAAATTTCAACAGTGTTTCCTATTTTTAAATCGGGCGAATATAAAACATTATTTATTGTGACAAAAGTTTTTGAATTTAGATTTTCTTCAATTGCGTTTTCGTGTTTGATTTTATCAACTTTAAAATAAAACCTTGTTTTGTTTCTTTCGTCTAAATTTTCAGGAATTGAAATTATTTTCCCTGTGATTTTTGCTTTATCTATAAAGCCAAGGTTTGAAAGGTTATCGCTTGTTTTTGAATGAAAATTATAGTTTAGGTTTGCAAGAATAAATAAACAAAAAGCGCTAATTAAGAAAAATTTGCTAAAAACTTTTTTATATCTTAAAAATGCAAAAATCATAACCAAAATAAGCGAAAACATATATTCAGCACTTAAAATAGCTGAAATTAAACCGAAGATATAAATGATGGTTAAAATAATAATTTTGTTCATAAATTAAATTTTTAATTATATATTTTATATTTTATGTTAAAATCAATAATTATGAAAACATCAGCTGAAATTAGAGAATTATTTTTAGACTTTTTTGAAAAAAAGCACCAATCTGCTAGGATTAAATCTTCGTCATTAATTCCGAATAATCCTACAATTTTACTCACAACTGCGGGCATGGTTCAATTTGTTCCATATTTTTTGGGGTTGGAAACACCACCATTTGAACCACATAGAGCAGTTAGTTGTCAAAAATGTGCTCGTGCGGGTGGCAAAGATTCCGACATTGAAAATGTTGGAAGAACACCTCGTCACCACACATTCTTTGAAATGTTAGGCAACTTTAGCTTTGGCGATTATTACAAAGAAGAGGTTATTCCTTGGGCTTGGGATTTTGTCACCAATTATTTAGGCTTAGATAAATCAAGGCTTTGGATTACCGTTTTTGAAAACGATGATGAAGCTATTGAATTATGGAAAAAAGCAGGCGTTAGTGCAGATAGAATTTTAAGAAAAGGTAAAAAAGATAATTTCTGGGGTCCCCCTGGGGCATCTGGTCCTTGTGGTCCATGTTCTGAAATTCACTATGACCTTGGCGAGCATTTAGCATGTTCTGATGATTGTTCAATTGCAACTTGCGAATGCGACAGATGGGTTGAAATTTGGAACTTAGTTTTCACTGAATTATTCCAAGATGAAGAAGGAAACCAATCTCCACTTGAAAAGAAAAATGTTGACACAGGTATGGGCCTAGAACGTATCGCGATGGTTTGCCAAGGGGTAAATTCAACATTTGAAACAGACCTTCTTTACCCGATTTTAGAAGAAGTTTGCAAACTTTCAGGCAAAAAATATAAAGAAAATCCCAAAACAGATATTTCTTTAAGAATTATAACGGACCACCTCCGCTGCGTTACATTTATGATGGCAGATGGCATTAAGGGTTCAAATGAAGGTCGCGGATATGTTCTTCGCATGATTTTAAGAAGAGCATTGCGCCATGGTTATCTTTTAGGATTGGAACTTCCGTTCCTTGCGCCTTTGGTTGACAAAGTTGTTGAAATTTATGGCGGTTTCTATCCTGAATTAAAAGAAAACCAAGAAAAAATTAAATCTCTTTTCCTTGAAGAAGAAGAAAGATTTAAGCTTACTTTGAAAAAAGGCTGGAAACACATCGAAGAAATTATTGCTCAAATAAAAGCAGAAGGCGGCACTACAATTTCAGGCGAAGAAGCTTTCAAATTGTATGACACGTACGGTTTTCCTATGGAACTTACTCGCGAAATTGCACAAGAGCAAGGTTTAGAAACGGACGAAGAAGGCTTTAAAAACTGCATGCAAGAGCAAAAAGAAAGAGCTCGTGCAAGCGCTCAAAAAACAAGTGTTGCGAATGATATTGTCTATGTTGACTATCCTGAAACAGCTTTTGTGGGGTACAGCGAAGACGAATGCGAAGCAACAGTTGTTGGGCTTGTTCGCGGTTTGAATAAGCTAACAGAAGTTGAAGACGATGAGCCGGTTGACTTAATTTTAGATAAAACTCCATTCTACGCTGAATGTGGCGGTCAGGTGGGCGACACGGGTGTTGTCGTAGCAGGCGGCGTTCAATATCCTGTGTTCAACACATTTAAAGTTCAAAAAACTTATGTTCATCAGGCAAAAGGAAACTTTAAGCTTGGCGACAAAGTGAGCGCTAAAATTAACGCAAAAAGACGTCGTTCAATTGAAAAACATCACTCACTTGCGCACTTCTTGCAAGCTGCGCTTATTAAAGTTTTAGGCGATGAAGTTCATCAAGCGGGTTCTCAAGTTGAAGAAAACAGATGTCGTTATGACTTCTCGTTCGGGCGTGCGATGACAGAAGCTGAAATTACTAAAGTTGAAGAAATTATTAATTCTTGGATTTTAGAAGAAATTTCTCAACATACTGATGTAATGAAACTTGAAGACGCTAAAAAATCAGGCGCTATTGCATTGTTTGACGAAAAATATGAAGACGATGTTCGAGTTGTTTGTTTTGAAGAAAATGGCAAAGTTATTTCTAAAGAACTTTGCGGTGGCACGCACACAAGCGCTTCAAAAAATCTTGGGCTTGTTAAAATTCTTTCTGAAAGCGCTATTTCTCAAGGCACAAGAAGAATTGAGGCAGTTTGCTCTAGGGCAGCATTTGACTATTTAGCTGAAAGATACAAAGAAATTGAAAAAATTTCTAAAAAATATAAAATTCGCTTTAATGAAATTGATGAAAAAATTTCAAATCTTCAAGCACAAAATCATGAGCTTACCCAAAAAATTGAAACATTAGAAGCAGATAATGCTAAAAATCAATTTAATACATTCTTATCAAAAGCTCGCGAAGTTGAAATTGGTGGCGTTAGCGCTAAAGTTTTTGTTTCATTAATCGAAGAATTCCCGCAAAATGCAATAAAAGCAGGAATTGAATTATTACACAGCAAACTTGGCAATTCTTTTGTATTCCTTGTTAGCAAAAAAGCAGATAACAGTGCTATTGTGTTTGCTTCAGCCACAGATAGCGTGGTGAAAGCCGGCATTAACTCAGGTAAAATATTATCTGAATTTGTGAAAAACCTCGAAGGCAGAGGCGGCGGAAGACCAAACATGGCCCAAGGCACAATTAAAACAACGGAAAATATTGAAAAATATTTGAAAGAATTAGAAGAAAGCTTTTAATTATGCAAGATATTCTCAAGCAAAACATCTCGGAACTTAAAGGCAGAGTTGAAAATCTTGCGAGGTATCTTTGACGAGGATAATTTAGCGCAAGAGCTTGAAGAGTTGTCTTGCGAACTTCAAAAACCGGAGGTTTGGAATAATTCTGAACTTTCTGCCCGCCTTTCGCGTGAACAAAAAAATATTGAGCAAAAGCTGGAAAAAATTAAAAGAATAAAAAATTCTTTAGATGACGCCGTTGTTGCGCTTGAGCTTCAAGACGAAACTTTAATTTCAGAAAGCACGGAAGAGCTGAAAAAAATTTCTTTAGAGCTTGATAAATATGACCTTGAGCTTATGCTAAACGGCGAATACGATAAATTTGGCGCAATGCTCACAATCACTGCAGGAGCAGGCGGAGTCGATGCTCAAGATTGGGCGCAAATGCTTGAGAGAATGTATTTAAGATATGCTGAAAGCCATAATTTTAAAGCAGAAATTATTGATGGCACAGAAGGTGAAGAAGCGGGAATTAAATCTGCAGTTATTAAAGTTGAAGGCGAATATGCTTATGGCTATTTAAAAGCTGAGCATGGTGTGCATAGGCTTGTTCGCCTTTCGCCATTTAATGCGAACAACAAAAGGCAGACAAGTTTTGCTTCTTTGGAAGTTATTCCTTTGCTTGAAAATTTTGAAAATGAAATTGAAATTAACCCTGATGACATTGAAATTGATACTATGCGCTCCGGCGGGGCGGGCGGTCAAAATGTGAATAAGGTTGAAACAGCAGTTAGGCTTCATCATAAGCCAACAGGGATTGTTGTTAAGTGCCAGCAGCAAAGGTCGCAACTCCAAAACAGGGAAACAGCAATGCAAATGCTTGCTTCTAAGCTTTTGGCGCTTAAGATGAAAGAGCATGAAGAAAAAATTTCTGACTTAAAAGGCGCCACGATGGATGTGAATTTTGGCTCGCAAATTCGCTCTTATGTTTTCCACCCATACAAAATGGTTAAAGACCATAGAACGGGCTATGAAGTGGGGAATGTTGATTTTGTTATGGATGGCGGGCTTGAAGGTTTTATTGAAGCAAAATTAAAGCAAAAATAAATTTTAAATGCGGTTTTGTTTAATTATTTATTCAATTTTTTCAAAAAAAATGGGGCAAATTGCCCCAAACCTTTACATAATGTGTGTCCTCGTATTTAAACTTTTTATTCTATCCTCCGACCAAGTCTTGCAGCCGTTAGTCTAGTAGAGCTTCTAAAATTGAAGCATTCTTTTGTGCAAATGTGTTTTCACGAACTTTGTTTCTGTGGATGTAAGTTCTAAGTGCTTCACGGATTAATTCAGAGCGTGAGCGATTTTCTGTATCTGCAACGTTGTCGATTTCGTCTAAAAATTTTTCGGGCATTGAAATAAGTACTCTAGCCATAGTTTATATCTCCTTTTTCATTATGTATTCGTCTTACATTTATATAAACAAAAATTGATATGAAAAATTGATTAAAAAAGTATATATTTTGTATATTCTGTTACAAAACTTAATAATATTCCTCTGAAAGCCCGCGAAATAAGGGGTTTTCATTTTTTATATTAAGTTTATGTAACTTCATTTTACAAATTTGCAAAAATTTTTTTAGCTTATATAATAATTATTGTAATTTAGAATTATTTATGTGAGGAAAAGATGAACACATTAGAAAGAGTTAAAAAAGTAGTTGTTGACCAATTAAGCGTTGAAGAAAGCTTAGTTACACCACAAGCTAGCTTCACTGGTGACCTTGGCGCAGATTCTTTGGATACAGTTGAATTAGTTATGGCATTCGAAGAAGAATTCGGTTGCGAAATTCCTGACGAAGAAGCTGAAAAAATTGCTACAGTTCAAGATGCAGTTGATTACATCGACGCACACTTAAACTAATCAAAGGAAAACATTAAGTAGATTTAATTTTGAACATTGGCGCAAACATTTGTTTTGCGCTTATGTTTTAAAAAGGAGTTTTTATGGAAAAAAGAAGGGTTGTCGTAACAGGTATTGGTCTTGTTTCTCCATACGGAATGGGATATGAAAAATTATGGAATAATGTAAAAGAAGGCAAATCCGGAATTACAAAAATTGAAAGAATACCTCTTGATGGGCAAAAAGTTTCAGTTGCGGGCGAAGTTAAAAATTTCGAAGAAATTTCAGGGCTTGACCCAAAACAATTGAAAAGATTAGACAGATACATTCAATTTGCACTTGTTGCTGCAAAAGCGGCCGCAGAAGACTCCGGAATTGATTTTGAAAATCTTGATGACCCTTACAGATATGGTATTGTTTTAGGTTCTGCCGCAGGCGGCTTTAAAACTTTTGAACAACAACATTTGGTAATTATTGAAAAAGGGCCGACAAGATGTGCGCCATACACTGTGCCTATGATTATTTCAAACATGGCGGCAGGTGAAGTTTCTAAAATGCTGCATGTCAAAGGCTTAAATAAAGCTGTGACCACTGCTTGCGCAACATCAAATCACTGCTTAGGTGACGCTATGCGCTCAATTCAATACGGCGACGCCGACGTTATCGTTGCAGGCGGCTCAGACGCTGTAATTACCAGCTTGTCGCTCGGCGCTTTCACTTCTGCGCACACTTTAACAAAATGCGAAGACCCTGAAACTGCTTCAAGACCTTATGACAAAGACAGAAGCGGTTTTGTTATGAGCGAAGGAAGCGCAGTATTGATTCTTGAAGAGTTAGAACATGCCAAAGCGCGCGGTGCTAAAATTTATGCTGAAATTGTTGGCTACGGGCAAACAGGCGACGCTTATGACCTAGTTGCACCGGACCCTGAAGGCAAAGGTGCTATAAAGGCTATGGAATTTGCTGTTCGTGACGCAGGAATTGAGCCAAAAGACATTGATTATATCAACGCGCATGGCACAAGCACAGGGCTTGGCGATAAAGCTGAATCACACGCAATTGCCAAAGTTTTTGGGGACTTGTCAACAAACACACACTTGAAGGTTTCATCAACAAAATCAATGCATGGTCATCTTCTTGGCGCAACAGGCGCAACGGAGGCCATTGTTTGCATTATGGCGCTTAGAGATAACTTAGTTCCGCCAACAATTAACTTGGATAACCAAGATGAAGAAGTTGCAAACTTGAACTACGTTCCACACAAAGCGCAAGAAGCTGAACTTAATTATGTTCTTTCAAATTCATTCGGGTTTGGCGGGCATAATGCAAGCTTAGTATTTAAAAAGTATCAGGCATAACCTCGTAAAGTTCGGGTGCTTCTTGAGCTAAGATATTTTTTTCAGGAATTTTCACAATTTTGTATGATTTTGCAAAATTTGAATATTCGATTTTTAAAATATCTCCGACATGCACTTCTTTAGCCGGTTTTGCAGGATTTCCATTTATAAAGACACGAGCGGAATCGCAAACTTTGTTTGCGACCGTTCTTCTTTTAATTAGCCTTGAAACTTTAAGAAATTTATCTAATCTCATCTATGACTTTTACCTTATAATCTGGGGTATTTTTTAATTTTTCTTCTATTTTTTCGAATGTAATTAATCCGTCTTGTGCGCCAAATTGCTCGACAACGCTTGAAGAGTTAACAGATGCCATTTTAAGCGAAAGTTCCACATTCCAATTTGTGCGCTCGATTGAAGCCATAAAAGTCGAGGCGAAGGCATCGCCTGCGCCGAGCGTAGAGCGAACAGGGCCATCAAACGGCGGGCAAACATATATTTTTTTGCCGTCATACGCATAAGCGCCGTATTTTCCGTCGGTTATAACAATAATTGCTTCAGAATTTTCTCTTAATTTTTGAAGCATAGTTTTAATATCAGGATGGATTTCTTCTTTTGAATATAGAATATCTTTTGTATCCGGCCTTACGGAAATTTTTGTAAGAATTTGAGCCTCTTCTTTATTTAAAACAAGAATTTCTGCTGTTTTAATGATTTTTGAAAAATAATTTGCACCTTTTTTAATTGCAGTTGTGCCTGCATTAATTGCAAGGTTCACTCCGTTATCTTCTGCAAATTGCGCAATTTCATCTAAAACTTTGTTGCTTTCCCCTGCAAGCGGCGCTACGTAAAGCCATTTTGATTTTTTGATTGCGTCAAAATTAACATCTTCTTTTTTAATTCTTGCATTTGCGCCTCTATGCGCAAGGACTGTTCTATCTCCCTGAAAGCTTACTAAAATCACAGAAAAACCGCTTCCGATTTTGCTTGAAATTGTAATGTTTGATGTATCTACATTTTTTTCTTTTAATAATTTTAAAATAGTTTCTTTTACATTATCTTTGCCAAGTTTAATAATTGTGGAAGTTTTAAGCCCTAAATTTGCAAAATTAACCGCAGTGTTTATTCCGCCGCCGCCGCTTGAGAGGGTAAAATCTGTAATTTCTAATTTTGAGCCGTAAGGAAACGCCATAAGCTCCATGTTGTGGTCAATTGTGTTCACATTCACAACGCTTGCTTTGTCGCTTTCAATAAAAGCGTCCATCGTGGCAGAGCCGATTGTTATAACATCAAATTCTTTCTTTTCCATAATTTTCCTCTTTATAAGCACTGAAATTATATCATATTGCAAGAACTTTTGCCATTTAATGGCATGACAGAATATAAACAATACAAAATGAACCGCCTAATGACGGTTCATTTTATGGTTATTTTTTAAATTGCTAACGAATTATTCTTCAACAACAATAACGCTAACCGGGCAACCTTCAGCTGCTTCTTTAACTGCGTCTTCGTTGCCTGCAAGATTTGCTTCATCAACAGCAACGACATCTTCTACATGGAAAACTGCTTCACAAATAGCTTCACAAGCGCCACAGCCAATGCAACCTTCTTCGATAGTAACTTTCATTTTTTCTCCTATTAATTAAATACAAGCTAGATTATAGTAAAAGGACATTTAAATTGCAAGCATATTTTAATTTATTTTATTGAAATTTTGCTGGTTATGATATCATGTTTTTATGAAAAGATTAGTATTATTTTTTTGTATTTTTTCAGTTTTGATTTTTTCAGGTTGCGCAAATCAAGAAAAAAATTTGTCGACTTTGGAAAAAATTAGAAAAGAAGGCAAAATCACAGTCGGCGTTAAGGTTGACTCAAAACCTTTTGGGTATGAGCAAAACGGTGAATTAAAAGGCTTTGATATAGATTTAGCTTATCTTATTGCAAAAAAAGTGACTAAAAAATTAGAGCCTGAAGTGGAATTTGTGAAGCTCGCTTCAAATGATAGAATTTTTGCCCTTAATTCAGGCGATGTCGATATGATAATTGCAACTATGAGCATCACCCCGCAAAGAAATGTATTGGTTAATTTTTCAAGGCCTTATTATGTTGCAGGGCAGGCGCTTATGGTGAAAAATGGGTCAAAAATCAATGACATATCCGGTTTAAGCGGAAAAACAACAGGAATTGTTTTAAATTCAACGGGCGAGAGCACAATTATTCGCCTTGTGCCGGACACAAAAATTAAAGGCGCAAAAACATACACAGAAGCATTTTCGCTATTGAAAAAAGGCGAAATAGACGCGCTTCTTGCAGACGACACTATTTTGTATGGGCTCGCTGACGGTAACAAAAAATATAAAATCCTTCCAAGAAGATATACAAAAGAATACTATGCAATTGCAGTTCGAAAAGAAGATAAAGACTTGCAAAACGTGTTGGATAGGTCCATCAGGCTTTTGGGCGACTCGGGTGAATTAAATTTATTGAAGAAAAAATGGTTGAAATAATTAGCCTTTAATTTTCCCTGCTTCAATTTCGACTATTTTCATATCTTTCAAAAAATCTTCTGAAAACGCTTTTGTATCGGTGCATGTGATAATTGTTTGAATGTTTTTATCTATTGAGTTCAAAAGGTAGTTTTGCCTTGTTATATCAAGCTCTGCAAGCACATCGTCTAAAAGCAAAATCGGATAATCGTTATTTTTTTCTTTTATAATTTCAAGTTCTGCAAGCTTTAGCGCAAGAACGATTGTTCTTTGTTGCCCTTGCGAAGCATATTTTTTGGAATCCGTTTCATTTACAAAAAACGCAATATCGTCCCTATGGGGCCCTGTCAGGCATTGCATTTTGCGAGTTTCCTCTTCTTTTGTTGCGTACAATTTTTCATATAATTTTTCTTCAAGCTCTTTAACCGTGATATTTTCTTCCAAAAACTCGTTTTCATAATATGTTTTAAATTCTTCATTTTGCGCAATTTGCTTGTGTTTTAAGTTTGCGATTTTATTAAGTTCAACAAGAAATTTGTTTCTTATAAAAATTATGTTTGCCCCGCTTGTTGCAAGTTGCATATTGAAAACATCAAGCATATCAGGGTCTGGCGGATATTCGCTTAAAAGATTTGCTTTTTGAAGCCTTATTTTATTATATTTTTGGAGCTTTTCAATGTATACGGGGTAAATTTGGCAAATGGCATTATCTAACCATTTTCTTCTAAAGCTTGGTTCGCCGCGAAGGAGCAATAAGTCATTCGTGCAAAAGCTAACTGCTTGCAGAACCCTTTTAAATTCGCTTTGCTTATTTTTTTTGAGCCCGTTAACTTTCAAAATTTTATTTTTTCCGGCTTCAATTGAAATGCTTAAATCAATATCGGTTTCATTTTTTAAAACATTCGCTCGGATATTTGCTTGGTTGGAATTAAACTTAATTAATTCTGAATCTTTTTTAATTCTTGTTGAATCAAGAATTGAAAGATAATAAACAGCTTCAAGCAAATTGGTTTTGCCTTGCGCGTTTTCGCCTATTATAAGGTTTTTTTGCTCATTAAATTCAAGAAATAAATTTTCGTAATTTCTAAAATTTTTAAGCTCAATGTTTTTAACTTTCATATCTTCATTATAGGCTAAACTTCATGCTCTGTGCAAATATAGCCTCATGGGGGTTTAAAAACTTAATAAAAATGTTATAATTGGAATACACCCTTTAAAAAGAAGAAGTTATGGAAATTAAATTTAAAGAATTATTAAACTGTGCGATAGAGGCAAGTAAAAACACTTATTCACCTTATTCAAATTTTCCCGTTGGCGCTTGTGTGCTTTATGAAAGCGGGAAAATGTACTCAGGCACAAATGTTGAAAATTCAAGCTATGGGCTTGCATTGTGTGCTGAACGTAATGCAATGTCGAGCGCAATTGTGCAAGGTGAAAAAACAAAAATTGTGGCAATTGCAATTTATGCCCCTAAGCAAAAATTGTGCACCCCATGCGGTGCTTGCAGGCAATGGATTGCTGAATTTGCAAAATCTGAAAACACAAAAATTATTGTCGAAGATGAAAATTCAGAAGTAAAGATTTTCACAATCGGTGAATTGTTGCCACATGCTTTTAATTTTGATGCAAAAAGCATTAAAAAATAATTTTAGTGCACGCAAAGTGTGACAAAGCTCATAATTAACAGCCCAAGCACAACGCCTGTGATGGAATAGTGCGCTGTGTCATATTCTCTTGAAAGAGGAAGCAGAGTGTCGAATGCGATGTATGTCATAATCCCTGCAATTAGCGCAAACATGGCGCCAATTGTGAAATTTGGGAATAAGTAATGTATTAAAGTGAAGCCTATGACCCCGCCTAATGGTTCCATAAGCCCTGACAAAGCGCAATATTTAAAAGCTTTTCTTCTGGAGCCTGTTGCATGGTAGACAGGAAGGGCAATTGCGATACCTTCAGGGATGTTGTGAATTGCAATTGCGATAACAACCGTAAGCCCGAGTTTAAGGTCAGCAGTTGTTGCAAAAAATGTAGTTAAGCCTTCAGGAAAGTTGTGTATTGCAACAGCAATTGCCGTTGTGAGCCCTGCTTTTTTAATTTTTTTAATTTGTTCCGGAGTTCTGAAAAAGCGGTTTTCTTCTTCAGTTTCTTTATTTTCGTATTTTGTTTGAATGTGGTCCGGTATAAAAAAGTCAATTAAAATTGCAAGTGCGATACCTACGACAAAAGATAAAAAAGTTATCCAACCTGCTTTTGCAGCGTAAGTTTTGGCAAGAATTTCAGTTGCTTCCCCGAGCAAACCGCCAAGAGAAATATAAATCATAACTCCTGCCGAAAAACCAAGCCCAATTGAGAGCATTTTCATTGAATTTTTGTTTGTTATAAATGCAACGCAACCGCCCACGAGAGTTGACAAACCGGCAATCGTTGAAAGTATTAAAGCTGTAACATAAATACTCATAAAAAAATTCTATCACGAAAAAATAAACACAACTTACTTTGTTGACCTATTTTATTTTTAATATATCATTTTATTAGCTAACATAAGGAGAAAGAGATGGCTCTTAAAGACTTTTTATTTACTTCTGAGTCCGTGACTGAAGGTCACCCTGACAAAGTTTGTGACCAAATTTCAGACGCGATTTTAGACGAGTTTTTAACAAAAGATTCAAAAGCAAGAGTTGCTGCTGAAACAACTGTTACAACAGGTATGGCGCTTGTTTGTGGCGAAATTACGGCAGATTGCTATGTTGATATCCCAAAAATTATCAGAAATACAATTAAATCAATTGGCTACAAAGGCGAAGAAGGCGGCGGTTTTGACTATAAAACTTGTGCTGTGCTCACTTCAATTGATGAACAATCAACTGACATTGCAGGTGGCGTAAACAAAGCTTACGAAACTCGCGACGACAATGCAAACACATCAACTGAAGAAACAATGGAAGTTGGCGCTGGCGACCAAGGCATTATGTTTGGTTTTGCTTGTGATGAAACACCTGAACTTATGCCGCTTCCTATTTCACTTGCACACAGATTGGCATACAGACTTTCTGAAATTAGAAAACAAAGAATTGTTGATTATCTTCGTCCTGATGGCAAATCTCAAGTGACTGTTGAATATAAAGACGGCAGACCATACAAAATTAACACTATCGTTTTATCAACTCAACACGATCCTGAAATTAACGGCATATCAGACAATCAAAAATGCCAAGAAATAATCAGAGAAGATTTAATCAAACACGTTATTGACTATGTTTTCAAAGATGAAAAAATCAAACCTGACGCAGACACTCGTTACTTAATCAACCCATCAGGCAGATTTGTTATCGGTGGTCCTCAAGGTGACGCAGGCGTTACAGGCAGAAAAATCATTGTTGATACATACGGCGGTTATTCTCGCCATGGCGGCGGTGCATTCTCCGGCAAAGACCCAACGAAAGTTGACCGTTCAGCAGCTTATGCAGCTCGCTGGGTTGCAAAAAACATCGTTGCAGCAGGTCTTGCAGAAAAATGCGAAGTGGAACTTGCATACGCAATCGGCGTTGCTCGCCCTGTTTCAGTTCTTGTTGATACATTTGGCACAGGCAAAATTTCTGATGAAGAAATTTCAAAACTTGTTTCAGATAATTTCGACCTTAGACCAATCGCAATTATCAATACTTTTGATATGAGAAACTTGCCGGCTAAAAATGGCGGCAAATTCTATCAAAAACTTGCTGCATACGGTCATGTTGGAAGAACTGACTTCTATGTTCCTTGGGAAGACACTTCAGTTGCTTCTAAATTAAAAGAACAAGCACTTGCATTAAAGGCATAATGACAGAAAATTTTTCAACAATTAAAGATGTTTTAGAAAACGATTTAAGCGCAAACCCAAAATATAAGTTTGCGCTTAAATGTTCAACATTGTTTTCTTTTTGGGAAGAAATTGTTGGCTTTAAATTCGCAAAGTTCACGCGCCCAACGGCAATAAAATTTGAAAAATTATATGTAGAGTGCAAAAATTCAGCAATTACTCAAGAATTATCAATGTTTTCAAAAAAAATAATTGATAAACTTATGGTATATGCTGCTCCCCTTGGGATTAAAGTTTCTGATATTGTTTTTTCTTATAAAAATTGGAAAACAGAAAAAGCATTTTTTGATGAAAATGAGGATACAAATTTTGTAGAATATACAGAAGAAGAAGTTTTATCTCAAGAAATTTCAAAAGAAGACGAAAACCTTATTTTTGAAAATGTTGAAAAAATGGAGTTTTTATCCCCTGAATTAAAAGAAAAATATTATATGGATATAATTAAAAGTTTGAAAGCTGAAGTTTTGCGAAACAAGCACAGGGGTTTAGTTTAAGCCTTTATACATTGCAATTCCTGAAACAACTTTTTCAATTCCTTTTGAACCTTGATTGTCAGCAAGATAAACTTTGTTTATATAGTTTTCTCTTTTAACAAGTGGGGAATTTGATTGAACAACTGTAGGATTTTTTCTCACAAATGCGTTCCAAGTTGAAACTTCTTTAACCCAGGCTCTGATTTCTTCTTGTTTTGTGCCTGTTTGAGTGTGGTGTTGGCTTTCATGCGCGATTAAGCAAGCGATTGCTTCAGTTGGGGCGTTTTGGTGTTTTTTGTTGATATAAATAACAAGCCCGCCTGTTTTTGTTTTTAAAGTAACCGCTTCGCAATTTGCAAGTCCGTAAACTTCTAATTCACGAAACATAACTCTGATTGGTTTTCTTGTTGTGTTATTGCCTTTTAAAATTGAAATTACATCGTATCTGTTAATTGATTCAAGGGCTTGGATTGAAGAAGTGATTTTAGCGTTTGTTGTGATTGCTTCATAATTATCAGCGCAAACCATTGCTTGTCCGATTGCAATCATCATCATAACTAAAGCCATATAAAATAATTTTTTCACTGTTATTGTCCAATCCTTACCTTTGTATTATCTAAATCGGCATTTTTTTAATTTACTTTATGTTTTTAAATATAATTGTTACATTTGTTAATATATTCTTTTAAAATTTTGCCTGTCTGATAAATTTCTTAACAATTAAATTTAAACTTTTAAAAACATGCGCTCTCAAAAGTTTAAATTTTTTACTATTTTCTTTTTAATTCTTCTTTTTCTTCCTGTTCGGTCGCAAGATTTTCAAATTGATAAAAAAACCCTGCGGGCAATTAAAATTATGGAAGATAGGCATTTTCAAAATAAACGAGAAAATGAGGATATTTTATATAGAATAGAAGCGCTTGAAGATTATTTATTTGGAGAGAGTTTTCAAGAATGTTCAATTCCAAAAAGAGTTGAAAGATTGAAAATTGCAAGCCAGCAAAAAATGCTGCGCGGGGTGTCAATTCCTGCGGGCGTTAATGTTTCAAGGAAAAAAATGCAAAACAATAAAATCACAATCAAAGAAAGCGACGATGTGGGCATTTTTGACGGTTTAATGAAACTTTATGCGCCGGATGTCTACGAATTTTACAAAAGAAAAAATGAAAGACAGCTTGAATATGAAAACTAGTTATTCAATCAAACTTTTCATTTCAGATATAGCTGCTTCTAAGCCCACAAACACCGCGCGAGATATAATGCTGTGCCCGATATTAAGCTCGTCTATTCCTTTAATTTTGTGCATATAGTGAACATTTTGATAATTTAAACCGTGCCCTGCGTTCACTTTTAAACCCAAGCTTTGAGCAAGTTCCGCAGCTGTTTTTAGTTTTTCAAATTCAATTTCAACTTCATCACCTGTAGCTTCAGAGAAAGAACCCGTGTGAAGTTCCACATAATCTGCCCCAATTTCTGCGCTTGCGCGAACTTGTGCTTCGTCAGGGTCAATAAAAAGGCTCACTATAATTCCTTTTTCTTGCAATGGTTTTATGAATTTCGCCAATTTTTCTTTTTGACCTGCAATATCAAGCCCGCCTTCCGTTGTGACTTCTTGTCTTTTTTCGGGAACAAGGCAAACGCTATGTGGCACAACATCCAAAGCGATTTTTTGAATTTCTTCTGTTGCCGCCATTTCTAAATTTATCGGAGTTTTTGCTTGTTTTTTAAGAGCGTACACATCTTTGTCTTTAATGTGACGTCTGTCTTCTCTTAAATGAGTTGTAATTTCTGCAACACCCAATTTATCGCATATAAAACCTGCTTCAAGAACGCTTGGCTCTGCCCCGCCTCTTGCGTTTCTAAGTGTTGCAACGTGGTCTATATTAACTCCAAGTTTCATTAAAACTCCTATTCTAAATTAATTCCTTTTTTCTCAAGTAATTCTGTTGTAATTTGCCTTACATATTTTTGTTGGTTGTGGATTGAATCGAGCGCATCAATTTTCACAAGCCCATATTCTTCAACCATATCTTTATATTCTTCTATAACTCTGTTTTGGAAAAGCAAATAGCTTTTATATGGATTGTTTGAAAGTTGCATATCCATACCTGCTTCATAGAATTTAGGTTGCCTGTTTGTGCAAATTCTATTTAATGAAACTTTTGCGCTAACATCGAAAAAAAGTGCCATATCCGGTTTTACGGCAAAAGAATACATATTTCTGACCCATTTTTTGTCAACATTTCTTGCAACATCTCTCGCAAAGGCTGTGTAAACATATCTGTCTGCAAGAACAATAAAACCTGCGCGAAGAGCCGGCATAATAATTTTTTCATGTCTATCTGCAAAATCAACGGCATGAAGCAAACTAAATGTTCGCCCAGAGAGAAGATTTTTCTTTTTTGCACGTTTTGTTGTGTCTGCGATGAGGTCAGAAGAATTCCATTGAGTTAAAATCACATCAAGTTTTTTAGATTTTAGCCATGTGTATAACAAATCTATCTGCGTGCTTTTTCCGGAACCGTCTATTCCTTCAACGCAGATAAGCGTTCCCGACATGTTATGTTGCGTATTAAATCTTAACATTTTATCTCTTGTAAACTACTTATTTTACATCTAATATAATATCATAAATTTATTTTTTAATTATATGGAGTAGAAATGTTTAACATTTTTAAGAGGTCATTTATAATAACAACTTCAAATCATATTATCCCATTGTTTTTTGTATTGTACATGATAATTTTCACATTAATTTTGCAAAAAACAGTTCTTTCTTCGAATATGATAATTGCAAATATTATCTTTTTTGGGCTTTTTCTTTTTTCTGCTGCTTTTTTTGCAGGTTGGTTTGAAATGGTAAAGCAAGCTATTTTAAACAATAACAAGGGTTTTGCAGACGAAGTTGAAAGAATAAAATCTTCAATTGCATTAAGAAAAAATTTCTTTGAAGGAATTACAAAATATATTCTTCCTCTTGCGGGGGGCATTTTCCTTTATTATGTTATATTTTTGGTGATAATTTATCTCGATATTATTGTTGCTGAAAAGTTTTTTGGAAAAATTGATTTTCTTGCAAATGATTTAAAAATAATAACCCAATCAAACGAAGCAATGGTCGCATATTTTAAAGCGCTTCCAAACGAAAAACTTTTAAAATTATTTTCTTGGGAAGTGTTATTTCTTGTGACAAGCGGAATATACAGCGTGCTCACATTATTTTGGGTATCCGCTCTTTATTTCAACAAAAAAGAAACAAAAAACCCTCTAATGGCGTATGCTTATTCTTTTGAAGCATTGTTCAAAAAGCCTTTTGCAGTGATATTTTTTAACATCATAATTGCTTTAATGTTGTTTATATACACTCAACTTGCGCCGCTTACGGTTTTAAATCCGATATTGTCATTTTTATATATGGTTGCGGGGATTTATTTCTTTGTCTTTTTAACTGTGCTAATATTTAATTATTATGCAAGAAATTTCGGAAATATTAGTGATAACGGGGGCGACTGCCTCGGGGAAGACAAAACTTGCAATCAAGATAGCAAGTGTGAATAATGCAGAGATAATCTGCGCTGATTCAAGAAGTGTATATAAAGATTTAGACATAGTTTCAGCAAAAGTTATGCAGAGCGAAATGGCTGGCATTCCCCATCACATGTTAGATATTTTATCTCCCGATGAAGAATTTTCTGCGGGTGAATTTAAAAACCGCGCGCTTGAGGTTATTTCAGATATTCAATCAAGAGGGAAAAAAGTGATTGTGGCAGGGGGAACGTGGTTTTATATTTCTTCTCTCCTTGGGCTTGTTGATATTCCTGAAGTTGCGCCAAATTACGAGTTGAGAGAAAGTTTGAGCAAAAAATCATCTCTTGTTTTATATGATATGCTGCTTGATTTGAATGAAAAAAGAGCGCGCGAAATTGCGCCTGAAAATAGAGAGCGAGTTATTCGCGCAATAGAGATAGCCCTTGCAGGCGAAACAGGGAGCTCTAAACCTCAAAAGTTGCCATATAAAATGATTGCCCCTGATATCACGCGAAGCGACCTATATGAAAGAATTAACAAAAGAGTGGATTTGATGGTTGAGATGGGGCTTGAAGCTGAATATAGAAGAAATGTTGAAAAATATGGAAACTTGGCGCTTTTTGAAGCAACAATCGGTTATCAAGAATTTATAAAATTAGATAATGGAATTTATCCTGATAAAGAATTTGCGATTGAGAAAATAAAGCAACATACAAGAAATTTTGCCAAAAGGCAAATTACTTGGTTTAAATCTAGGGATGATATTGAATATGTAAAATGTTAGGCTCTAATTAAGCCATATCCCATTTTCCGCAAGTTCCGCCCCAGCGAGCAATAATGTTTCCTTTAATATCTGAAATTTTGCCGCCATCAGCAGCGCTTGGCGCGCTATATTCGCCTTCAACGATCGTAATTACTTCACAATTGTTTGAGCAGCCGCTGCAAGTCATTGTGATTGAGTTGAAGCTCATATCTTTTGTTTCCCAGCCTTTGAATTTAGTTTCTTTGCCTTCAAACTGATATTGTTCCATCGCAAGTAATGCAGCGCCGATTGCGCCCATCATTTGATGGTTTTCAGGAACAACAATTTTTGTGCCCAAAGCTTCTTCAAAAGCTTTAACCATACCAACGTTTGTTGCAACGCCACCTTGGAAGGTAACTGTTGGCAAAAGTTCTTTCCCAAGAGCTAAGTTTGCAAGATAATTTCTAACAAGCGCTTGGCAAAGCCCATATAATAAATCTTCAACACTGTAACCTAATTGTTGTTTGTGGATTAAGTCAGATTCAGCGAAAACACCGCAACGACCGGCAATTCTGGCAGGCGATTTTGATTGAAGTGCGATTGCGCCAAAATCTTCAATAGGAACATTTAATCTTCCTGCTTGTTGGTCTAAGAAACTGCCTGTTCCGGCTGCGCAAACTGTGTTCATTGCAAAATCCGTAACAATGCCATCTCTTAAGATGATAATTTTTGAATCTTGCCCGCCAATTTCAAGAATAGTTTGAACATCAGGCACATAAGTTGACGCTGCAACTGCGTGAGCCGTAATTTCATTTTTTATGATATCCGCTCCAACAAGCGCGCCCGCAAGGTTTCTGCCTGAACCTGTTGTTCCGACTGAGGTCACTTCCCAATCTTCTTGCTTTTTGGCATAAAGTTCGCTCAAACCTTTTTGAACAGCTTTTGTGGGCTGCCCTGCAGTTCTAAGCATATAGCCTTCTACGTATTTACCATGCTCATCAACGAGAGCTAATTTTGTGGTTACTGAACCAACATCAATTCCTAAAAAAACTTTCATGGTTTAATAATAATATAAAAACTTTTAAAATACAAAAAGGAAATTTTTATGTCGAATTTAGAAAAGTTAGTTGAAACAATTAAAACCCTGCGTTCGCCAAACGGTTGCGATTGGGATAAGGCGCAAACGCACAAAACAATCAGACAAAATATGCTTGAAGAAGCGTATGAAGCAGTGGACGCGATAAATTCAGGTGACATTAAACATTTAAAAGAAGAGCTTGGCGATGTTTTGCTTCAAGTTGTGCTCCATGCTCAAATTGCAGAAGACGAAGGCGAATTTAATATTGAAGATGTTGCTAAAGGCATAAATGAAAAATTAATCCGCAGGCACCCGCATGTGTTCGGCGGAGTTGAAGTTCATTCTGTAGATGAAATTTTAGATAATTGGGAACAAATTAAAAAACAGGAAAAAACTCATAGAAAAAGCGTACTAGACGGCATTTCAAAATCTCAATCAGCGCTTATGACCGCTGCAAAATTATCTAAAAAAGCTGTGAAAGTTGGCTTTGAATGGGCATCTGAAGATGATGTTTGGCAATGTCTAAAAAGTGAAATTGATGAATTTAAAAACGCTAAAAATTTTGAAGACAAAGAAGAAGAATTTGGCGATATTTTATTTGCCCTTGCAAATGTTGCAAGATGGAATAAAATTGACCCTGAACAAGCGCTTATCCGCTCAAACAACAAGTTTGAAAAGAGATTTCGAGATATGGAAAAAAATGCAAAAAAAGAACTTTCCGAACTAACATTATCTGAATGGGACGAACTTTGGCAGATGGCAAAGAAAAATACTGCAAAAATATAGCCCTGTTTTAATTTCCATTTGCGAAAATTCAATTACCATAGTATGATATTTATAAGAATAACTTTAGGAGCAAAATATGAGTCAAATAACTAAAACAGCTTGGGATTTAAATGATAAATGTGAAAATAGATATCAATTAGTATATGAATTAATTGAGCTTGCAAAAAGGCTTGTTGATGAATCTCAAGTAAAAAAATCTAAAGATGATTTTGGTTATGACTTTGACCAATCTTTTGACCCTGCAATTAAAAAAGAAAAACCTGTGCAACATGCAATTATGGTAAAAGCTTCCGAATCAGATGACGCGGGTCTTGTTGGCTAATATAAGGGCTATTTAATGCAAGAAAGTATTAAATATTTAAAAAATATTTTAGGTGATTTTATTCCTGAAATTCTAGTTGTCTTAGGTTCCGGTCTTGGCGGTTTCGCAGAAGGCTTAGAGGGAATTTCTGTTGATTATAAAGACATCCCGAATTTTAAAACTTCAACTGTTGTGGGGCATAAGTCAAAATTATTCTTTACGGAATTGCATGGGAAAAAACTTGTTGTAATGCAAGGAAGGTTGCATTTTTACGAAGGCCACACTCTTGCAGAAACAACTTTTCCGCTCAAAGTTCTTGCGAAATTAGGTGTTAAAAAAGTAATTTTATCGAATGCCGCAGGTGGTATTAATTCCACTTATAAATCAGGAGATTTGGTTTTAATCAAAGACCACATTAATTTCCTTGGCGCAAACCCTTTAATCGGGAAAAATGATGATGAATTAGGCCCAAGATTTCCTGATATGACAGAGGCATATTCAAAAAGGCTTCGCGAATTGGCTTCAAATGTGGCGCAAGGCGAAGGAGTTGCTTTAAAAGAAGGTGTTTATCTTGCAACAACAGGCCCAAGCTATGAAACGCCTGCTGAAATTCAAATGTTTAAATTGTGGGGCGCTGATTTAGTTGGAATGAGCACTGTTCCCGAAGTAATTGTTGCAAACCACATGGGGCTTGAAGTTTTGGCGATAAGCCTTGTAACAAATCTTGCGTCAGGCATTTCTGATGTTAAATTATCTCATGAAGAAGTGGTTGAAGCGGGTAGATTAGCCGGTGTGAAATTTACTTCAATTGTGAAAAAGATTATTGAAAAGATGTAAGAGGTGCAAATTGGGTTTGAATGAAATTTTAAATTTTAATCTTCCTGATACTTCTGAATGGTTTAGTGAACTCTGGAATATTTCAACAGACGAAACTTCTAAAACAAAAAGCAAAATCAAAGATTTAATCGTGCTTGCTTATATGCCTCTCACAAAACAAATTGCTTATTCACTTGCAAGAAGGTCAAATGACCCTGTGGAAGACATTATGCAAGTTGGCTCAATCGGGCTTATGAAAGCAATAAACAATTACAGACCGGAATATGGCGCCAGCTTCAAAACTTATGCAACATATTTTATCGTTGGTGAAATTAGGCACTATTTGCGCGATAAAGCAAAGCTTGTGCGCGTTCCAAGAGAAGTTTATGAACTTTCATATAGAATCAGCTCTTTTATTAAAGATTTAACGGAAAAGCTTGGAAACCCGCCGACTGAAGAAGAAATTGCGGCAGAGATGAATATTACGCCAATGCAAGTGCAAGAGGCAAGAACTGTCGAAAGAAGGACTACTCCTATTTCTTCAGACAGCATTGCAAGCGATGATAGCGATATTCCAATTTCGCTCGAAGAAAAAATCCCTGTTGAAAATTACGAAGAAGCGTTCGATAATTTCTTGAATAGAATTATGCTTCAAGAAGCAATCAAGACTTTATCCCCTGTTGAATCTCAAATAATCAACTTAAATTTCTTTGAGGGATTATCTCAGGCGGAAATTTCAAGAGAGCTTAACATGTCTAAAATGCAAGTTTCAAGAACAATTAAAAAAGCGCTTAAAAAAATGTTTGATTATATAACGGAAAAAGAGTCATAATATGTTTGAAAATATTTCATCTTCAACCTTAGTTTATTATTCTGTGGCTTTGTATATTTTTATTATAGGGCTGTGTATGGGCAGTTTTATTAATGTCGTTGCTCTTCGTGGCTTAGCGGGTGAAGATTTTGTCTTAAGCCGCTCTAAGTGCCCAAAATGCGGCAAGCAGCTTCGTTGGTATAATAACATTCCGCTTCTTTCTTTTATTTTTCAAAAAGGGAAATGCACGTTTTGCGCGGAGCCTATTTCTTTGGGGTATCCTCTTGCAGAGCTTTGCACAGGAATTGCTTATTTAGCTATATTTATAGCTTTTGGGCTTAATTTGCAATCAGTATTGCTTATGATAATTTTTTCGTTTTTTATTCTTCTTTCCATTGAGGATTTTAAAGAACAAGTGATTTTAGAGCACCATGGCTATACCCTGCTTGGGCTTGGCGTTTTATACAATATGTTTCAATTTAATTGCAATCTAATGGAAGTTGTTATGGGCATATTCTTTGCGTTTGCAATTTTTGAAATTTTTGCGAATTTGGGACGTCTTTTCATAAAACATAGATTTTTTGGCGAAGGCGATACAATAATTGCGATGGCAATGGGCGCGTTTTTTGGTATTGAAAAATTTGCATATACGATGTTACTTTTTATTGTTCTAACTGCAATTTTAGCAATTTTATATTATGTTCCGACTTTGCTCATAAAATATTTTAAATCAAAACAATATAAGCTTTTTTATTCCCTTGCAGGGGCAATTGTTGCTTGTGGCGTGCTATGGGGGCTTTCAAATTCAGATTTGAATGAAAATAATCCATTTTTGTTATATGTTTTATTTGCCATTATTATAATCGGCGTTGCTTATGCGCTTTTGAATATATTAACTTCACTTAAAAATCAAGAGCAAATTGAAGCTTCAATGATACCGCTCGGGCCTGTTCTTGCGCTTGCTTCAATGATTTCTGTATTTTTAAATTGGAATTCGATATTATTTAAAATATTTGGTTAAAACATGGCTGAAAAAAGAAAATATTTAGGAATATTATTTGAGTGCTGTAATGTTTATACGCGAGTGTATAAAAATGCGGCGGGCACTCATTATGTTGGCTTTTGCCCTAAATGTTTGAAAAGAGTTAGCCTTAGAATTGGCAAAGGCGGAACAAACCAAAGGTTTTTTAGAGCAAGGTAGTTTATTATCATTGAGTTCGCACACGATAATAAAAAATGCGCCATTTCGCAAGTAAAATATTCTTAAAACAAAAAGCGAGGCTAATTTGCCCCGCTTAAAATTTAATTATCCATTGATTTTATCAAGTGGAATTTCAATTCCGCTTCTTGGAACGTTTGCGCCGGTATAGTCTTTATAGCCTCTTCCTTCAAAGTCATCAACGCCCCAAGTGAAGCCTAGTTTATCGCCGTTATATTTTTTAATTACACCATCTTTAATTCCGAAAGCTTCTTTCACATCTTCGCATGATACATAGCCATTTGGAATAATTAACGCTTTTTCGTCCTCATTTATATATACAGTTGCGAGTTCATCTTGCAATTCTTTTTTTATGTTTAATGCTTCGAGTTCTTTTTCATATTTTGCCATATCTTCAGCGGATGTTTTTTTCGAAGCTATTTTTTCTTCAAGTTCTGCTCTTTTTTCTTTTGTGAAGTCGTATTCAGTTGGAATAATTGCTTTTTTAGGAACTGTTTGCGCATTATCTGCTTCGTTTGCCCAAAGCATTACATCAAGCGGGATGTCGTTTGCTTCAGCAAGTTCTTCATAAGATTGTTCAGCGTTTATAACAATGCCGTATGGTGCTTCTAGGTAATCATCCATTTGAGCTTTTTTGCCCATTTGCACGCCGCCTGCGTATATCATAACAGGGATTAAAACTTTTGCAGTTGTTTTCACAAGCGGGTTGCAGCCTGTTTTTTTCTTTCTGTTTGTTCTCTGTGCTGTGTTTGATGTTCTGGTAAAGCTATCTTCATAAGTGTTTGAAGTTCTTGTGTTGTATGAAGAAGAGCGCGTGTTGCTTGTTGTTCTGCTTCCTGTAGTGCGATATGGAGTTTTTGAATTATTTACTCCGCAAAAAGATAAACTGCCGATTGCCATAATTATTTTCCTTAACCTTTACTTCGTGCCCATGTAAAGTCGTGGAAATATTAAAAATTGCCTTAATATGAATAAATGTAACGAAAAACAAAAATGAAACGCCATGCCCTTCATTTCGCGCAAATATTAAAATATATAAATAACAAATAAGCCCCCTGCATAAGCAGAAGGCTTATTTGTCAAAATATTTTGTGAACCCTATCGGGTAAACTCAATTATAGTTTTGAAGCAACCATTAATGTAGTTTCAGCTAATCTTGTAGAATAACCCATTTCGTTATCATACCAAGAAACAACTTTAACCATGTTGTCGCCCATTGTCATTGTGAGTGCTGCGTCAACAGTTGAAGATTGTGAAGAACCGATGAAGTCTGAAGAAACAAGTGGTTCTTCGCTGTAGCATAATACATGACCATCAGCTGCTTCTTTCAATGCTGCATTAACAGCTTCAGCTGTAACAGGTTTTTCAGTTTCAACTACAACGTCAACAACTGATACGTCTGGAGTTGGAACACGCATTGCAAAACCGTTTAATTTACCTTGTAATTGAGGTAATACTAATGCAACGGCTCTTGCAGCACCTGTTGTTGTAGGAACGATGTTAAGAGCACCAGCTCTAGCTCTTCTTGGGTCTTTGTGGCCAGCGTCAAGAATTCTTTGGTCACCTGTGTAAGAGTGAACTGTTGTCATTAAACCTTTAACAATGCCGAATTTTTCATCAAGAACTTTTGCAACAGGAGCTAAGCAGTTAGTTGTGCAAGAAGCCATTGAAATTACATTGTGTTTAGCTGGGTCGTATTCATTTTCGTTAACGCCTAAAACGATTGTTTTGTCTTCGTTTTTAGCAGGTGCAGAAATGATAACTTTTTTAGCACCAGCTGTGATATGAGCAGCTGCTTTAGTTGCATCTGTGTAGAAACCTGTTGATTCAATAACAACGTCTACATTCAATTCTTTCCAAGGAAGATTTGCAGGGTCTTTTTCAGCATAGAATTTAATTTTTTTGCCGTTGATTACAAGACCGTCTTCAGCAACTTCAACTGTACCATCAAATTTGCCCATAACTGAGTCATATTTGAATACGTGTGCTGCGTTTGCAGGTGTCAAACCTGGGTCATTAATTGCAACATAATTAATTTTGTCATAAATACCTTGTTTGATAGCTGCGCGAAGAGTGTTGCGGCCAATTCTACCAAAACCGTTGATTGCTACATTTACCATTTTTTACTCCTTTATGTGTAAATCTACATTATTAATTTTATTACAAAAATTAAGCGAGTAAAGCGAATTTTTTAATATTTTTCTTCGCATAAAATAACCGCCCCTGCTTGGTTTTGCGGGAGCGGAAAATCAATTTTGTGTTATCCTACGTTATTTTATATTGGTTTTATACTATATAAAAATTTCTTTTAACAACTTGCCTTCTGTTGTCTATTAAATCGCCTTCCGAAAGGTAAACGGGAATATGATTTACAATTCCTGAAAGCATAAAGTATGTGAGCAAATCTGCGTTTAGAGAGCATATCATAGTGCGGAATTTTCTTAAGAATTCATAAAATTTGGCGCAAACTTTTTTGATTTTTGCAAAATTAACCGCATAGCGACATTTAAACATTTTTGGCATTGTTTCGATGTATCTTGTCATATATTCAACATTTTCTTCTGTTATTTCGTCGTTTGTGAAGTCGAAAATGCGCAAATCATCTTCTAATTTGATAAGAATAGTCAAAATTGTCACCTTTAAATATAATGTCATTCCTTCGTTGTGTCTTAATTATATCTTTTTGCCTGATTTGCGGCAATTGTACGAAAGTTGGCAGATGATACATCTTTAGTTGGTTTTTTGAGGAATTAGCGTGATTTTGGTAATAAAAAAGCTACGCCATAAGACGTAGCTTTTATAGAATGTATTTTAGAATTATCTAATTTCTGAAATTAAGTAGTTATAAATCCAAGCTGTTTCAGCATTTTCTTCAGCTCTTCTTTGAAGTGCATAAAGTGCATCTTCGCCAATTCTGATTAGGCTCATCGCAACAACCCCTCTTTTAACGCCTTGAAGAGTTGGAAGAGCGTCTGCTAAATATTCAACAACCTTTTCGCCCATTGCAACGATTTTATTTTCAATTGCGCTTTTTGCAACATTATCAGCTGTTTCTAATCTTTCGATTAAAGCGCCAATTCCATCAACAACATTTAAATTAATTTTTTCATTAATAACTGCTTGCATTTTTCATTCCAATTTAACTAGTTGTTCAGATTATAAACTAAAAAAATACGAAATTAAGAAATCCTTATACAATCTTAATACGAGCGCAGAAAATTTTTAGCAAAATTTGTTTTTTGCAAAAATTTTCAAGCGAGTCTTCAGTGTGCAAGCTCGTGATGGCAATGCGTTGAGCATTGGCAGACAGAGCGTAGCCGTTCTCCAAAAGAAGGTTTTTCTTTAGCGCGACTGCGCTTAGCGAGAGCGAGCGAGTCTATGGTTGCTTTAGTCGTTTGCGAGCTTTGCGAGCAATTACGAATAAAGTATGCGCAGATTGCGTAGGAAAATCAAGCTTTGCTTAGATTTTCAAGCAAGCCAGAAGTGTGAGCACATGCACGGCAAACGAGGAGCGAATTTCTGTACGAACGGAGTCAAACACGAAGTGTGAGCGAGTTCGGATTGCGAGCAGAAAAAGCGGAAACGGCAAAGCCGTGAAAGCGGTGTCTGCGAGCGTGGAAGAAATTCAAGAAGCTGGCGGGCTTGTGCGAAACCGTACCCCACGAGCGAATTTTAGCAAAATTTGTTTTTTGCAAAAATTTTCAAGCGAGTCTTTAGTGTGAACCCGTAGGTTGGGGTTTTACCTCAACAACATAACATTTAGACGTCATGCTGAATTTATTTCAGGATCTTGCAAGCTTCGAAACAAAACATTGTTTTTTGTCTTTCTTCATTTTCTTTCTTTTTCGCTCATTCGCCGCAAGGAAAAGAAAGAAAAATGAAATGAACAAAATTAATGCTGTGCCACATTATCGGTAAGATGCTGAAATAAGTTCAGCATGACGTATTTTTTCTACATTACAACTAAAATATATAAGCCCGTAGCTCAGGCATTGCCTGACAAACTAAAACAATTCTGCGGATTTTCAATACCTATGCGGTGCGTATAAACACGCCCTACCGCTTTTATAAAAGCTTGCAATGAGAGCTCAATGGGCGATTTTATTCCTTTAGAAGCTTTTTATAATCCCTTTTTATTTTTTCATAAAGCAATTTGAGTTCGTTTTCAACTTTTTGGCGAATAAGTTCTATTTCTTCCGGGCCTGCTTCTTTATCGACATAAATCGGGTCGCCATACAACCCAACTGTTTGTATTCCTGTTAGCGGGAAGCGCATTTCGTCCCATGAATTGAATTTTAATAAACCTTTTGAGTCGCTATACCAAACATATGGCACAATTGGGCGCCCTGAAAGTTTTGCAATTTCGATTGCGCCTTTTTTAACAACTCTTTTTGGCCCGCGAGGCCCATCAATTGTGATTGCCACATTGTTGCCTTCATTCAACATTTCAATAAATTTCAATGCTGCGCCTGCGCCTCCTCTTGCGTAAGAACCTCTAACGGTTTTAAGCCCAACAGCTTCGCTTGCTGCCGCAATCATTTCGCCATCTCTTGACTTTGAAACCATAATTGCAATGTCGCCTTCTTTTATGAAGCCGTAAATTCCGCATTGATGTTCATGCCAAAGTGCCACAATCACAGGCATATCTTTTGGAAAATTGATGTTTTTACATCTGAAAAAATGCTTTTTAAAACGATAAAGCCCGCTTAAAAGCGCGGATAGTATTTTTGTTTGAGTGTCTTTTGATATAAATTTTATTCTAAATGCCATTTTGTCCTCTTAAATCGCTTGCAAGTTTGTGTGCCATAAGCCCTTCGGCGTTTGCCAAAATAGATGAATATTTTGATAATTTTTTTGCGTAATTTTCATCAATATTTTGATAAGTTTGAATTTTTATGAAATCAAAAACGGATAAACCGCCTCTATATCTTGCGACTTTGTTTGTTGGAAGCACGTGATTTGTTCCGGAACAATAATCCCCAAAAACTTCTGCGCAATGTTCGCCTATGAAAAGCGAGCCAAAGTTTTTAAATTCTTTTTGGCGCTCTTGCGCACCTTTAAATTGTAATTCTAAATGTTCGGGCGCTCTTTTGTTTGCAAGTTCAATTGCTTCTTCAATGCTATCCACAACAATTGCAATGGATTTTTCGTATGCATATTGCGCAACATCTTTGGTTTCCAAAGTTTCGAGCATTTTTTCCGCTTCTTCTTGCACTTTATCAATAAGTGTTCTTGAGGTCGAAACTAAGTATGCACGGGCGTCTTTGTCGTGTTCTGCTTGCGCCAACATATCTGCTGCGATAAATTTTGCGTTTGCACTTTCATCTGCGACAATTAAAACCTCGGATGGACCTGCAAGAAAATCAATGTCCACTTTTCCGTAAACATATTTTTTAGCGGCGGTCACATATTTGTTCCCGGGGCCAACAATTTTATCAACAGCGGGGATTGTTTTTGTGCCATATGCAAAAGCGCCGATAGCTTGAATTCCGCCAAGTCTAAATATTCTGTCTGCCCCTGAAAGATGAGCAGCAACGATTGTTTCAGGCTTAATGTTAGGCGAGGTTAAAATAACTTCTTTAACTCCTGCAACTCGCGCAGGAACAATTGTCATGCATGCTGATGACGGGAGCGGGTAATTCCCCCCTGGGGCGTAACATAAAACTCTTTCAATAGGCGCAATTCTTTGCCCTAAAACTGAATTTTCGACATTCATTTCCATTTGTTGAATGGAATTTACTTGCGCACGGGCAAATTCTTCAATATTTTTAATTGCATATTTAATTGCTTCAAGAGTTTTTTTATCAATTGAATTTAGCGCTGCTTCTATTTCTTCTTTTGAAACTTCAAAAGAATTCACACATTCAACCGGAACCCTGTCAAACATTTTAGAATATTTGATAATAGCGCTGTCGCCTTCTTTTTTAATTTCATCAATTATTTCTTGAACAGAGGCGATGTTTTCATATTCAATATCTTTTAAAAATTCCTCTGTATTATATTTATCTAAAATTTTCATCTTATTTTGTCCTTGATGATAAATTGTTTATTATATCTTGCCATTTAGTGTCATTTTTTGCAAGGAAAACCATCAAGTGATAAATAAGGTCAGCAGCTTCCCAGCCAAGCCCGTCGCCTTCTTCAAAATTCACTGTTTCAAAGGCTTCTTCCATAATTTTTCTTTTTAGATAGAAATCATTTTTGATGAGTTTTGCAGTGTAGCTTCCCTCGTCCAATGTTTTCATTCTGTCTAAAATCACATCGTATAGCGCGTTTATGGTGAAGTCTTTGTCTTCAAAACAGCTATATCTGCCTAAGTGGCAAGCTCCGCCTTTTTGTTTCACTTTATATAATATCGTATCGCCGTCGCAGTCAAACTTTGCGCTGATTAACTCTTGAGTGTTTCCGGAGGTTTCGCCTTTTGTCCAAAGTTCATTTCTTGAACGGCTAAAGTATGTTACGCGCCCTGTTGTGAGTGTTTTTTTAACTGCTTCTTCGTTTGAATAAGCAAGCATTAAAACTTGTTTTGTGTCTATGTCTTGCACAACTGTTGGTATTAAGTTATTTTGTTTTTTAAAATCTAAACAAGAGCAAAAAGCTTCTTCAAGCTTGATTTTTCCTGTGTAAATTGACATTCCGAGTTGCGATGAAATGTTTAGTTTTTCAAGCTGTTTAATTTCATCGAGCGTTGTAATTCCGCCGGCTGCTGTTATTGGAAGGTTTGTAACTTCTTGAATTTTTTTGTATGCTTCAATATTTGTACCTTGCAACATACCTTCTTTTTCAACAATTGTGTATAAAAATCCTGAACAGAAATTTGCAAATCTTTTTACATAACTTTCAGTTGAATATTCTGTGTCTGATTGCCAGCCGTTGATTGTGATTTTCCCGTTTCTTGAATCGATTGCGACAATTACTCTGTCTTTAGGAAGTTTTGCCAAGAAATTTTCATCTGCGGCTGTTCCAATGATGATTTTGTGAGCACCTAAAGAGAGCATTCTTCTTGCTTTTTCGACATTTCTAATGCCGCCGCCTACTCTGCATTTTGCAATTTTGCAAATTTTTGCAATAAGTTCTTCGTTGTCGCCTTTTCCCATTGCTGCGTCAAGGTCAATCACGGCAATTTCGCCAAATCTTGAAAAATATTTTGCAAGTTCTAAAACATTTTCTTTTTCTAAAACTTTTTCGCTTCCTTGTTTTAATTGAACCGCTTTGCCGTTCATTATGTCAATGCTTGGTATAATCATTATTAAATCTCCTTGTCTAAAATTCTATCGAAATATTCCCAATCGAAATTGATTTTTCTTTTCCTTTCAACAATTTCAGGTTCTTTATATGCGTAGAAATCGTTTAATTGTTGATAAAAATCATGTTTTTTGTACAAATCGACATAGGGTAAATGCATTTCATTTGCAAACGATGTAACTTTTTCATCATACGAAAGAGGAAGAACCTTAACGCCCATTTTAAGCCCCACAAGGCAGGCGTGGAAACGCATTGCAATAAGCCTTTCGAGCGTCGCAAATTCTTCAAGCAGTTTTTCTGAACTTGTGTAAGTTATAATTTTTGCATTGATATTTGGATATTTTTCTTTAAGAAGAGTGTAAAATTGCCTTGCGAAAACAAAATCTTGAGTGTTTTGAAGGCAGAAAATTTTAATTTCTTTATCCGGATAAAAGTCACCTATTGAATATAGAAAATCGATAGGTGAATATTTCATTGCTCCTTTGCATTCTCTTAATTGTATTCCTATTGCACCTTTTGGGTTGTATGGCGGTAATTCAAGTGACCACACAGGGTCAACCATGGTTTTTGATTTAACGCCCCATTTTAAAAGCAGATTTTGAGAGTTTCTATCTCTTACAGTCACTAAATCTGCCATTTTTAAAACTGATTTTGTAAGCGAATTAAAGAATTTTCCTTTGATTGGGCCAATTCCTTGCGCAAAAATTATTACTTTTTTCCTGAGCAATTTTGCAAGAAATATAATTCCTAAATAATATAAAAGACTTCCGGCGCTTGTTTTATTTTGAAGTAAGCTGCCGCCTCCTGAAATAAGGACATCAGTGCTTTTTATTGCATTAAACACTTCTTTAAAATCTTTATATTTATATGTGTTTACATTATAGTTTTTCGCAGTTTTTGCTGGGTTAGAAGTTAGAGCAGATACTTTTAGCCCTTTGTTTTTTAAATAATTTACAAGAAGCGCAAAAATTGCGTCATCTCCAAAATTATCAAAGCCGATATAGCCTGAAATCAATACGTTTGAAGGTTTAGCCATAAATTTCCTCGTATAATTTTCTCACAGCTTTTTTGTTAGGAATTGATTTTACCGCGCCAACTTTTTGAATTTGCAACATAGAAAGTGCATTCGCGTATTTGCCCGCTGCGTATGGAGTTGCGCCATTTAACATGGCGGATAAAAATGCTCCGTTAAATGCAGCGTCACAGCCTGTTGCGTCAACAATTTCCATCGGGATATATTCGATAAATTCACGGTTTCCCGCGTTAACAATATGAATTCCTTTTTTGTATTTTTTAATTACAATCGTCGAAATTGCCATATCGCTAACTTTTTTGATAATTTCGTCTATTGAGTCTGTTTCAAAAATTGCATTTGCGTCTGTGTCATCTCTTAAAAATAAAATATCAATGTTATCAGCCACCATCTCAAAAGCTTCTCTTGCTTCGTCTGCTTCCCAAACGTGCGGCGAATAATTAGGGTCGTAAGCAGTAATTATGTTATTTTCTTTTGCAAACGAATAAATTTCTCTTATTGCTTCAGAGCAATTTAGAGATAAAGATTGCACAAAACCTGTGGCATAAAATAATCTTGCAGAGTTTATGTAATCGAAATTAATATCTTCAAGGCTTAGTTTTGAAGCCGCGGTTTTTTTTCTGTAATATTGCAGAGTGTTTTTTTCTTTTGTTCGTCCGATAAAATAAACGCCATTTTGCCCGTTGTCAAGCTTGATTTGAGAAGTGTCCAACCCTTCAAGCTGGAGCGCGTCGAGCAAATATTCCCCGAACGGGTCATTCCCGATTTTTGTAATATAGCCAACCGTGTTATCGGACCTAAGAGCAGAAACCGCTGTGCATAAAGTGTCTCCGCCAAAAAATTTTGTAAAATTTTCGCTTATAACAAGTGAAGTATTTGAACTAAGCTCCACTAAACTTTCGCCGATTGTTATTATGTCCAACTTCTTTTCCATATGCAAATAGTACCATATTTAATTGAAAAACGCCAACTTTAGCATTTTAGAGTATAATAATCAAATGAAGAAAAAAATATTAATAACAGGCGCTAATTCAGCGATTGCAAAAGAGCTAATAAAACTTATAAGACGTGAAAGTGATTTTGAAATTCATCTTGCGGCAAGAAGCGAAATTGCGCAAGAAAATTCTGACTTAGAACACAATTTTCTTGATGTTTCAGATGATGAGTCTGTCATAAATCTTGCTTCAGGTTTTGATGAATTATATGCGCTTATAAATTTTGCAGGGATTGCAATTTCAAGCCCAATTGAATATATGGACGAGAGTGCGCTTCGAGAACAATTTGATATAAATTTCTTTGGATTGTTTAAGCTTCTTAAAAATTTTGCTCAAAAAATTATGCCAAAATGCGGAAGGATTATAAATGTCAGTTCCATGTCTGCTTTTGGGATTTTTCCCTTTATCTCGCCTTATTGTTCTTCAAAAGCGGCAGGTGATGTTATTTTAAACTTGTTTTCAGTTGAAACAGGTATCAAAACGGTTTCAATTAAGCCGGGGGTCATAAAAACCCCGTTTTGGAGCAGCTCTATAAAATTGAACGAAAATAATTTCAAAAATTTTGTTGGAAAATATGAAAAAACAGGCAAATTTTTAATTGAAAACGCAAAAAAGAACGAACAAACGGGGCTTGAGCCAAAAATTGTTGCACGGACTATTTTAAAAGCGCTAAAAGCAAAAAATCCCCATGCTTCCTATACTGTTGGGCGCGACGCGAAAATTGCACAATTTTCAAAATTTATACCCCAAACTTTGCTTAATAAAATTATTAGATTTTTCTTGTTGGCGCGGGTGAAATAACGCTATTTCAAATGTTAACTTTTGTAAAAAAAGTATATAAATTTAGCATGATTTATATATATTTTGTTTTTATTAATTTAAGAGTAAACATCTGAGGCTTATATGATTGCAGGTAATTTATTAAATCTATTAGCATTAATTTCTCAAAAAAATTCAAAAAACGGGATATTAATGGATATTCAAGAAACTCTTATGCGTATGCAAAATGCAGCTTCAAACGCAATGGAGCTTTTAAATAACCAGCAAGAAATTGAAAACCAACAAATACAAGTTCAGCTTGATGGCTTAGACGCGAACGCTTCAGATTATACTCAACAATATCAAGAACTTATAACTGAACAACAAAAATTAATTCAAAAACAAAATAGAGAAACTCAAAAACTTCAAGACGAATGGAATAGAAAAGAAAAACCATACGAATTGCAGCAAGAACAAGTTGAAACAGAGGTTGAAGCAATAGACGCTGACATTGATGGCATGAGAGATATCACAAAAGAAAACGCACAATCTGAATTCAGTATGATGCAATCTTAAACTTTAAGTTTTAGTTAAAAAATTCAAATCCGACACGAATTATTGCAATTACAAGAATTAGAACCATTAAGTTTTCAATTATTCTTGTGCTTAATTTTTTAGAAATTTTAACCCCGATTTTTGCGCCTATGACACTTGCAATGATGGCTGCAGGAATTACAGAAAACACAACTGCTCCCGCAAACACTTTCCCGAGAAATGCAAATAGCGCATGAACTGCGACAATTAGGGTGATTGTTGGCAAAAGTTCTTTTGTGGTTTCTTTCCTAAAGCATTTGAGAACCGTTGCAAATAAAACTGCTCCGCCAATTCCGATTGCGGCGCTTATTGCGCCTATAAAGCCAAAAAGCAAATATAAAAGAGAATTGTTTCTGAATTCAAAATGCACTTCATGTTTCATTAAATAAATCGACAAAAGGCAAACCAAAATATAAATTACAAAAATTGGTTTAACAGGCGCGTAAGATGTTGCGTATGCGCTAATCAACGTGCCGATTATAACCGCGATAGACACGCATATAACAAATTTTTTGTCTAAAAATTTTTCTTTTCTTCTATAAAATAATCCGGACCAACTGTTGAAGAAAACGCAAGTTGAGCTGATTGCAATTATTTGGTGTGGGTTAAAATGAGAAATTCCGAACATCGGCAAAATTATCATAAAAGCGGGAATTATAATAAGCCCGCCGCCAATGCCTAAAAGCCCTGTAAAAATTCCTGAAATAGTACAAATTGTTAAAATTGCGAGTTGTTCCATAGAAAAATTATATGTTAAAATTAAACTGTATGCAAAAAAATAGTGAAATACATATAGCTCTTGCCCATAATGATAATTACACCGAACAAGCAGTTGTTGCAGTGACGAGTGTTTGCGAAACAACAAGAGATGAAAATCTTGTTTTTCATATTTTAGATGGCACCTTGAGCGAAAATTCCAAAAGAAGCCTATCTCAAATTGCGCAAAGCTATAAAAACACAAGAATTGAATTTAATAAAATAGATGACACTATTTTAAAAAAATATAAAATATCAAATTATCCTGAATATACATTTTGGTCTGTTTTAGTGCCGCAAGTCGCAGGTATTAAAAATTTAGAAAGGGTTATTTATCTTGAAGCGGATACTGTTGCAAAAGAAAGCCTAAAACCTTTATGGGATATGGATTTTGAAGATAATTATGTGCTTGCGGTTGAAGATGCTTATACTAAAAAATTATCGAGAAAATATTTAGATAAAAAAAATAAGTTTTTTAACACCGGTTTGATGGTTATAAATTGTAAAAAATGGAATGACGAAAACATTTCAGAACGTGCAGTTTATATGGCGCTTAAAAATTCCAGAAAACACGCGCGATACGATAAAATCGCTTTAAATAAATTATTTATTCAAAAAGTAAAATTTCTTGATTTAAGGTGGAATTTGCAATATTGCCCAATAAACATTTGGGCTGAATATGAAGATTTAGAAGAATATAAAAAAGCAATTGAAAACCCTGCAATCATACACTACACCGGCGCTTACAAGCCTTGGAAAAAGGGTTTTGGTTGTTATCAGCCAAAACAAGAAGATTATCTTCGAGCGCACAAGCTCACAGAATTTAGGCTAGACTCTTATGCCGCTTGGCAAAGAGAAGACAAAGCCCTTAAGCACTTAGGTTTTTTAAAGCTTGCAACGAGGCACCCATTATTTTTTATGGATAAAAAATATAAGTTAATGCAAGAAATTAATCTTGGATAACGGAATATGCTCCAAGCACTCTTGAGAAGTTGCAAATTGAAGCCACTTCTTTGATTGCAGGCTCTATCATGTGAAAGCCTTTATCAACATCGGCAAAGAAAATATACTCCCCGAGCACTTTTTTAGAAGGCCTGCTTTCAATGTAAATTAAATTCAAATCATATTTTTTAAACACTTCAAGAACACGCAAAAGCGCGCCTGATTCATTTTTTGTCGTGAAAGCAAGCGATGTTCTATTACATGGTAAATTTAAATTTTCCTTCCCGATAAGCACGAAACGAGTGTAATTTGCAGGGTTATCGTTTATTTTTTTTGCCAAAATGTTTAAATTGTATAATTCTGCACAATATTCATTTGCGATGGACGCGTATCCTGCGCCTTTTTCGCTCACAATTTTTGCTGAATTTGAAGTGGAGGATGAGCTTATAAGTTCAATGTCAGAGCCAAAATTTTGTGAAATATAATTTTGACATTGCGCAAGTGCTTGCGGGTGCGAAACAATGTGAGTTATGTTTTCGATTTTGTCGTTTGAAATTAGTGAATGTTCCACCTGAACAAGAATTTCTGCCATAATTTTAAGTTCAGATGAAGCTAAGTTATCTATCGTTTCGCGAACTATTCCTTCAAGAGAATTTTCTATTGGCAAAACGCCGTAATATGAAGGATTTTCAGGCAAAATATCAAGAATTTTTTTGATTGTTGATATGCTTTTTGGCTCATAATCTTTCAATATTTTTTTATTGACTTTTTCCATCGCAATTTGCGAATATGAACCACTAGGCCCTAAATATAAAAGTTTTTTATTATTTTCCATAGGAAAATTTTACAACTCTTGCTGAACTATTGCAATAAATGTTATACTTTGTGCGTAGCGGAGTGCTGAATATGGAAAAAAAATTTATTAGTATATGTCCGATTTGCGGTTATAAAATTGGTTTTTTCCAAAATAAGTGTCCAATGTGTGGCACAAAAAGGAAATGCGAGTGCGGGTTTTGCCATGAATTAATTGATTACGACGCAAAAACTTGTAACTTTTGCGGTAAAAAGTTCACAACAAATGGCATTAATGTGGCTTTTTTGCCAATCTTAATTATGGTGCTTATATTTAATGTAATAATTGTTGCAAGAATGCCGTCTATGCTTGAATCTTCGATAAAAAAAGCTAATAACAATAGTGCAACAACTAGTCATAGTGCTGAAAAAATTAGAAAAACAAATGTCAAAAACAAAGACTTATATTATGAAATAACATTCAGAGAAAATGGCGAAGAAATTAGAATTAATGAAATGATACCTTTTTCAGGTTTAAGTTCTCAAGAAATTCTTGATATGCGGAAAAAAGCGGTTAAAACTTCTCCTGTTTTCTATGATTTAAAGGATTATGAGCCTTCAAGAAATGTTTTTGATATTGCAGACAACACCCCTTGGATTGGCGCTCGTCAAGTGGCATGCGTTGGCACAGAGGGGCCTAATTATAATATCGGCATTGGCGGTTCTCGTGAATCTTTAATGATTTTAAATCCTGAATTAATTTTGCACCCTTTAATACCGACATATTTTAATAATTCATACGACAAATGCGACAAATCTCTTTATTTTATTCCAAGCAAAGTTGTATATTACAAAGATTTGAAAACCATCACGACGCATATAGATATGTCCTCTATTGTTGCCAAAGTTGGTTATAGGCCTTATGTTTATCTTGAAACGGCAAACCCGAGAGATTTAGGCTACAATGCAATTTTTGCAACAAAATATCATAATATTGGCTTTAGCAATGTTGATGACAATATAGCATTAAGTGTTTCAGAGCCCCGCGGTTTTTGGCACAAAGGTTATGCTTGCGGGCTTCCTGAGGGTTGCAATAATTATTCTCCGCGCGATACGAGATATGAAATAATAGTCCAAGACATTCCTGCTGCAATTCGTGTTAAATTATGGAAAGATACGCCTTTAAACACACGTCAAAAAGCAGATTTAACCTATGAAATAGTGTTTGAATAATTATTCACTAATGCTAAGCGCTATGCGCCTGTCTTCAGGGTTGAATTTTGTGATAACCACATCAATTTCATCATTTTCTGAAAGAATGGTGTTTTCTTTGTTTTGATATTCGATAACATCTGCTTGCGGAAGCAAGGCTTCAACTGCGGGATATACTTCAACAAAAGCGCCAAAGTGCTTAATGCGAATGATTTTGCCTTTAAGTTTCATGCCTTCTGCAATTTTGCCTTTTGCTTCAACCCATGGGTCGGGTTCTAAATTTTTCAAGCTAAGCGAAACTCTGTGTTTGTTAAAATCTATATTTAAAATTTCAACATTAATTTTTTCGCCAATTTTTAAAAGGTCTGAAGGGTGTTCCACCCAGCGCCAAGAAATTTGACTTAAAGGAAGCAGAGCGTCAACGCCTCCGATATCAACAAAAGCGCCAAAATCCGTAATGCGGACAACTTCTCCTTTAACAACCTGCCCTTCTTCAAGTTGGGAGAAAATGTCTTTTCTTATTTCTTCTAAACTGTCCGTATAAACTTTTCTATTAGACAAAATGAAGTTATTTTGTGCGCTGTCGAGAGTTAAAATTTTAAGTTCAATTTCTTTTCCGATGATATTGCTTTCATCTTCTCTGAGCCTTAAATGGCTTGAAGGAACAAACCCGCGAACACCCATAACATCAACAAGCAAACCGCCTTTTACAGATTGCGCGATAATGCCTGTCACAACTTCATCTTTGGCTTTAATTTCTTCAAGCTTTTTAATGCTGTATGCCGCTGCCACTCGTTTATACGAAACGGTAAATTTGCCGTTTTCGTCTTCGTCGTCAATGATTAAAAATTCATATTCCTTATGTTTTTCTAAAATTTGTTCAATAACATCTTCTTTGTTATTTTTTATTTCTGAACTTGGGCAAAGAGCGCTTGTTTTAGAGCCGATATCAATTATTGCGCCTTCTGAATCGTAATTAATAACCGTGCCTTTTACTAAATCGCCTTTTTTGAAATTGTAGTCATAACCTTTTAAAAGTTCTGCATACTCTTCGTCTGAAATATGAATTGGTGGCATATAATATCTCCACATACCTAACAAATTTATTATATCAATTTTTTCAACATATAGTTAGTACTTGAAGATTTTTTGTTAAAAAACGTAATATTTATTCTTTATTTTCTCTGTTTTCGCCGCTTAAATTAAAATTTTGGTTGTGAATTTGCATTAAATATCTTTTCAAATCACCAATGTTTTGATTTTCTTCAATAAGGTTTCTTTTTGGCGCATTTAGTAAAGAGTCTTTAACTTGCTCAAATTGGCTTTTTTCGCCTGATAATTTTCCAACAAGCTCGTCAATATTTTTTGCAGGTGTGTTTGGGTGAAGCGCCAAAATTTCGCTTTCTGTTTTCCCAATTTCAAATTTATAAAGCCATTTAAGGGTTTTTATATCTCTTTTTGAAACGTTTATTCTTCCGTATTGGTGCGGGGTATACATGATATCTTCCGTATAAGGAGAGTGCCCAAGCCCCACGGCATGCCCAATTTCGTGCAATATTGTGTGATAAACTTCATTATCGTCCATATATTTGCTGTGTAAAATTCCGTCAGAAATTCCAATTTGCACTTCTGCAGAGTAATATCTTCCATATTTATCAAAATTAAAATGGCACATTCCGAGAGATTTTCTATCCACCCTTTTCCACTCTAAGTTAACTTGTGAATCATTTAAGTTTGTTACAATTTCAAACGAAACAGTGCCATTGCTTAAAGATTCCCAAGTGTTAAGCGCGCGAATTACCATTTCTCTGTATTTATATTTTTCAGTTTCACTTTGTTTTGAGTAAAAAGTAAACGGCGCAATGAAAAATTTTAATGGCATTAACCCTTGTTGCCATCTTGATATTTTATTTTTATTGAAACATTCTTGAAGATATGTTGAATTTTGCATATAATAATCTTATCAAAAATGAGGAGTTTTTTCTATGAATATAATGAACATGATGCAAAACGTGCAAAAAATGCAAAAACGTTTAGTTGAAACACAAAAAGAACTTGAAAATGTTGAAATCACAGCTCAAAGCGCAGGCGGTGCGGTGGAAGTTGTATACACAGGGCAAGCAAAATTTAAAAGAATTAAAATTAAGCCTGAAGCAATTAACCCTGAAAACCCAGATTCTGTTGACACTGAAACAATTGAAATGCTTGAAGATTTAATCACGGAAGCACTTACAAACGGCACTAAAAAGGCAACAGATGCTATGGAAGCTAAAATGAAAACATTAACAGGTGGCATTTCAATTCCAGGGTTGTTCTAGTGGAATATACAAAACCTTTAGCAAAACTAATAGAGTATTTTCAAAAATTGCCTTCGATAGGACCTAAAACGGCGCAAAGGCTTGCTCTTTATCTTCTAAAATTGCCGGATTATGAGGTTGAAAATTTTGCCTCCGCAATGCTTGAAGCAAAAAAGACGATAAAATATTGCGAAGTGTGCTTTAATATGTCGCAGTCAAGCCCTTGCGAGATATGCTCCAGCCCCACGCGCAATAAAGATTTAATTTGTGTCGTTGCAGAAACGAAAGACTTGATGGCAATTGAGAGAACAAATGAATATAAAGGGGTGTACCACGTGCTTGGCGGGCTAATTTCGCCAATGGATGGGATAGGCCCTGATGATATTCGAGTTCGCGAATTGTTAGAGAGGGTGCACAGTGCTGATATTAAAGAAGTAATCCTTGCAATCAATCCAACAGTTGAAGGCGAAGCGACAAGTATGTATCTTACAAAACTTTTAAAACCTTTTGGGGTGAAAGTGTCTAGAATTGCATTTGGTTTGCCTCTTGGGTCAGAGCTTGAATATGCTGACGAACTCACGCTATTAAAGGCTCTTGAAGGTAGAAGAGAACTGTAAATCTTGATAAATTCTTTATGTTTTCTGTGTTGAAACTGTTTTTTTTCAGTTGTAATATATCTTGTGAAAAAAAGAGGGAACAAAAAATGATTAAATTAGGAATTTTGGGCTACGGCAACCTCGGAAGAGGCGTTGAACAAGCAATTGAAATGAATGATGACATGGAATTATTTGCGGTTTTCACTCGCAGAAATCCTGACTCTTTAAAAATAAAATCCAAAACAGCACGCGTTATATCAGTCGATGAAATTGAAAAATATAAAAATGACATTGATGTTTTAGTAATTTGCGGCGGAAGTGCAACTGATTTGCCAAAACAAACACCGGAATATGCACAATATTTTAACGTAATTGATAGTTTTGACACTCATGCAAAAATCCCTGAACATTATGAGGCAGTTGATGAAGTTGCAAAAAAATCAGGAAAAATTGCCATAATTTCAGTAGGTTGGGACCCTGGAATGTTCTCATTAAACAGGCTTTACGGTAATGCAATTTTGCCTTGCGGAAAAGACTATACTTTCTGGGGCAAAGGTGTGAGCCAAGGGCATAGCGACGCAATTAGAAGAATTGAAGGTGTGCTTGATGCTAAACAATACACAATCCCTGTTGAGAGTGCACTAAGTGCTGTTCGTTCAGGCAAAAATCCGGAACTTACAACTCGCGAAAAACACACAAGAGAATGTTTTGTGGTGGCAGCAAATGGCGCTGATAGGGCAAAAATTGAACGTGAAATTAAAACAATGCCGAATTACTTTGCAGACTATGACACAACGGTTCACTTTATAACAAAAGAAGAAATGCAAAAAAATCACTCCGGCATTCCGCACGGCGGCTTTGTTTTAAGAAGTGGCAAAACAAGCGATGGCACAAACCATATTGTTGAATATTCTCTAAAACTTGATTCAAACCCTGAATTTACATCAAGTGTGCTTGTGGCATACGCAAGAGCTGCTCACAGGTTAAATAAAGAAGGCGTGAGCGGTTGCAAAACAGTGTTTGATATAGCACCGGCTTACCTAAGCCCAAAATCAGGTGAAGAATTAAGAGCAAGCCTTCTTTAATTTTAAAACCAATATAAATGCAATAAAAAAGCGGTTTCAAAAGACCGCTTTTTTATTTTAGATTTTTAATTTTAATTATTTTTCTTCTTCTTTAACATCGCGCACTTCTTTTGCTTTAACCACTTTTGCGCCTGTTTCATCAGTTGTATTAGGTTTTAATTTTTCTTCGTGTTCTTTATCTAGTTGTTTGTTAATTACAACAGTTTGCGCGATTTGGAATAAATTACTTGTCACAAGATATAACAAAACGCCGGCAGGAATTGGAATAAACACAAACATCATACCTACCATAATTGGCATAAATGTTCCCATAGATTTTTGCATTGCTGCTTGTTGTGGGTCTTGCGGGGTATTTTTATTTTGCGCCATCATAACTTTTTGGCTAAGCCACATAGTAAGAATAAACAATGCAACAAGGAATAAGACGTCATAGTGCATTTCTTCTTGCACAACAAGAGTTGGGATTGAAGCCTTCAAAATGCTTCCATCGCGAACAAAAGTCAATTTTTCCGTTTCTCTTGTTTGAATATTTTGAACATCAACTTCTGCTTTTGTGATTTTATCTAATTGTTCAAAACGGAGTTTAATGCTATCTAAGTGCATTTTGAAATCAATGTTTTGCCCAGGAACAATAACTCCTTGAACTTCGATTGCTTTTTGTTGATTATCAACTTTTTCTTCGCTTTTTTCATCGCCAAAGTATACAACGATATTTTTTGCTGCTTGGAATTGAGAATTTTTTGTTGCAGAGAATTTGTTATCATAACTTACTCCTGCATTGCTTTTCATTGTTGCGTCAAGTCTGTTTATAAACAAGAAATTAGTTTTGCCTGCAAGTTCAATAAACTGTGGGCTCATAAGAGCTGTGTATAATAAAATGAAAACAGGCAATTGAATGAGCATTGGCAAACACCCTGCCATCGGGTTAAATTTATGTTCTTTATAGAACTCCATCATTTTCCTTTGCATCATTTCAGGGTTAGATTTATATCTTTCTTGAATTGCTTTCATTTTTGGTTGAAGCACTTGCATATCGCGCATTGAACGTTGTTGAGCGACGCTCGATGGCCACATAAAAGCGCGAACTACAACCGTGAGTGCGATAATTGCAAGCCCCCAAGAATGCAAACCATCTGCAAGCATTTTAAGTATATTTATCGTAATTGTTACAAAATCAATTCCCATTTGTTTCTCTCCGTTTATATTTATTTCTATAATACATAAAACATGGTAGAATGAAAACATGAAAAATTTATTTGATACAATTGTTGCGCCCGTCACACCTTTGGTTCACAGCGGGGTTGGGATTATAAGAATTAGCGGTGACAAAAGTTTTGAAATTGCAGAGAAAATTTTTTCTAAAAAATTTGAAATTGGAAAAATTAACCATGGCTGGGTAATGCGCGATGGCAAAAAATTAGACGAAGTCATACTTCTGCCTTTTAAAAATCCAAAAAGTTATACCGGCGAGGACACAATCGAAATTCAAACACATGGTTCGCCAATTATAATTAAAGAAACACTAAATCTTGTAATGTCGCTTGGCGCAAGGCTCGCAGAACGCGGTGAATTTACGAAACGTGCTTTTCTAAACCATAAAATAGATTTAACGGAAGCCGAAGCGGTTATGGATTTGATTTGTTCTAAAACATCAAAATCTGCTGAAAAATCTCTGAATAACCTCGAAGGCGCGCTTAGGCTTGAAATAGAAAAAATCAGAGAAATTTTAAAAGAAATTTTAGCGCGAATTATAGCCTCTTTGGATTTTCCGGAAGATGTGGCAGAGGTTGAATATTCAGACATTGAAAATGCGCTTGACCTTGCAAAAGAAAGAATAGAGAACATTTTAGCTTCTGCTTCTGCTCACAATATTTTAAGAGAAGGGATAAAAATTGCAATCACAGGGCGCCCAAATGTTGGGAAAAGTTCTTTGTTTAATGCGCTTTTGGCGCTCGATAGAGCAATTGTCACAGATATTGCAGGAACAACTCGCGATAGCATTCAAGAAACAGTTGAACTTGATGGAATTTGCGCAACTTTGATTGACACGGCAGGTATTCGCCAAGAAGATGGCATTGATAAAGTTGAAAAAATAGGGATTGAAAATTCAATTAATATTGCCCAATCGGCGGACGTAAACTTGCTTTTGTATGAGGGGCAAGTTGGAATTACAGAAGCAGATAAAGAAATTTTTGAACTTGTTGATAAAGAAAAACCGCTTATTTATGTTTCAACAAAATCAGATTTAGGCGCATGTGAAAGCGATGTTTCATCAATTCGTATAAGCACAAAAGATATGTCAGGAATTGACGAATTAAAGCAAGAAATTAAAAATAAAATTTCTGCAATTAACGCGCTTGAAACTGAATTTATAACAAACCAGAGGCAACAAGAATGTTTGAAAAAGTCACTAGAGAGTATTAATTGCGCACTCGAGGCGGTTAAAATTGAAGAATTGCAAGATTTAATTTCAATAGACATTAAAACAGCGCTTCTTGTGCTTGGGGAAATTACGGGCGAAGTCGTGACAGATGAGCTTTTAAACAACATTTTCGAAAGCTTCTGCATCGGGAAATAACCCGAGCGAAGGTTTTTCTTTAGCGCGACGCGCTTAGAAAAACCGAGCGAGGCTTTAGGATGTGAGAGTTAGCACAGCGCGGATTGTAAATGTCAGGCAGTGCCTGACCTACAAAATTAAACTCTTGTGCGAACATAAATCTAATTTTTCAAATTTTTATCACTAAACGGAAATTGCGGAGAGGTTTTGCGGTCACAACATTGGTTGCGTCCGGTGAAGCATATTTTTGTTAAATAGCTATTCGCAAAAGCTCGACTGCGATTTCTGAGATAAAAATTTGAAAAATGGCAAGAGTAAAGCAAGAGCCGAAGTTTCTTTCTTTTTGTTTCGTTTTTCTTTCTTTTCCTTATGGCGACTGAATGAAAAAGAAAGAAAAATGAAAAATCATAATTCAAACGTTATGACTCATCAGTTGGCAAGATGCTGAAACCACTCCCAGAGGACCCATTTTGCACGAAATCGACAGATTTCGGCAAAAGGAGGCTAGTTCAGCATGGCAATTTGTATATTAAAGTCGCAGGGTGCGTATAGGCGCACCTAAATTGCGACAAAATAAAAAGCCCGTAGCGACAAAATAAAAAGTCATACTGAAACTATTCCAAAATCTTGCCAACAAACAAACCGCAATAATCCACCCAAAAACCACAAAATGCACACTTTAAAAAATTTTAATGTAAAATATTTTTATGAAATTTGATAAGTATGCGACATCACTAGAATTTGATAAAGTTGTATCTGATTTATCTTCTTGTGCTATAACACCTTGTGGCGCAAAGAGATGTGAAGATATCAGTCTTTTAGTTTCTAAAGATGAAATAATGAAAAATTTAGCTCTTACAAGCGAAGCTAAGCAAATTTTAGACGAGATGGGTGAAGCCTCCTTTGGTGTCATCTCTCATATTTCAGATTTTACAGACATTTTAAAAACTAAAATTTTAACCGCTGAAGACATTTTGAACTCTGCAAAAACCTTGCTTGTGGCAGAGAAGGCAAGAAAAAAAATTGATAGCTTTGAAAAACCCTTGCTTTCTGAAATAACAAAAGCGATTTACACAAATAAAGAATTGAGAGAGAAAATTTTTCTCACATTTAGCGAAAATTTAAAAATTTTGCCAACGCTCTACCCTGAACTTAAAGCCTTGCATAATGCTAAATTTGACACCGAAAGTAATTTAAAAAATAAAATATCCGAGCTTTTGAAAAATCAAAATTTTGTTGGCTATCTTCAAGACACAACCCCCACCACAAGGGCAGACAGAGTGGTTTTTCAAGTTAAGGCAAGCTTTAAAACAAAAGTTGCAGGAATAATTCATGACACATCGTCTTCAGGGCAAACTTTTTTCATTGAGCCAAATGAGCTTGTGCCAATAAATAATAAACTTCGCGAAATTGAAATTGCGATAATTAAAGAAGAAGAAAGGATTATCAAAGAATTAAGCGAAGAGCTGCATTTGCACAAAGAGGAATTAATTACGCTGCAAAATGTACTCTCTGAGCTCGATTTCATTTTTGCAAAAGCTTCTTATTCAATAAAAATTAAAGGGGTTGAACCTGCAATTTCAGACAAGAAAATTATTCAAGCTCAAGGCGCAAGGCACCCGCTTCTTATGAATTATGTTGAAAATATCGTTGAAAACGATTTTTCAATTGGCGAAAATTTTAATTCGCTTATAATTACAGGCGCAAACACAGGCGGGAAAACCGTAATTTTAAAAACAATCGGGCTGTTTGTTTTGATGGCTCGCGCTGGGCTTCATGTGAGCGCGCTTGACGCTCATATTTATCCTTATAAAAAAGTGTTTGCAGATATTTCAGAAGAACAATCCCTTGCCCAAAGTCTTTCGACATTTAGCGCGCATATTCAAAATGTGGCAGGGATTTTAGAAAATGTTGATAATAATTCTTTAGTTTTGTTTGACGAGCTTGGGGCAGGAACTGACCCAAGCGAGGGAGAAGCGCTTGCGCAAGCAATTTTAGAGCATTTATCAAAACTTGATTGCACAACAATTCTCACCACCCATTTTGGCGGGCTGAAACTTTTGGAATATGAAAATAAACATTTCAAAAACGCGTCCGTTGAATTTGATACAAAAACCTTATCGCCCACATATAAGCTCTATATCGGGCTTGCAGGGAGCTCAAACGGGTTGAATATTTCAAAAACTTACAACATCAATGAAAAAATTGTAAGCCGTGCGCGTGATATTTTATCAAAAACTCAAAATTCTAATTACGAAATGTTTGAAAAAATACAAAAAACCCACAGTTCCTTAAAAGAACTTGAAGAAACTGCAAAAATTAAAGAAGAAAAAGCAAAAGAAAAGAATTTAGAGCTGGAAAAGAAAATCACAGATATTAAAGTCAACAAAAAGAAATCTTTAGAAAATTTCAAGAAAAAATATCAATCAGCGCTTGAAGCTGCAAGGGCGGAAATTAAAGAAACGCTCGATGAATTGCGCGCAGAAAAATCGGAAAAAATTGCAAGAAGGAGTTATTCTCGCCTTGCAAAATTAGAAGCTGAAACAAGAGCGCAATTTGCAGATGATGAAGAAAAGTTATCAAACAAATATGAAGAGATAGATTGGGAAAGCATTAAAATCGGTTCCCCTGTGCTTGTCAAAGGGGTGGACACGCCCGCTATATTGCTTTCTTTGCCCGATAAAAAAGGCAATGTGGAAATTCAGCTCGGCTTGTTGAAAACCACTCTTAAAACTTCAAAACTTGCTTTCACAAATAAAAAACCTGCTAAAAAATTGCAAAAAGTGTCTGTGGATTTTGGCGATAACACAGGGCTTGGGGTTAATCTTTTAAGAATTGATTTAAGGGGCGAAAGGGTTGAAGAAGCGCTCACGCAGCTTGAATGCCACCTTGATTTAGCAAGTTTAAAAAATATTGAAACCGTGACTATAATTCACGGGCACGGGCTTGGCGCGCTGAAATCCGCTGTTCGCGATTATCTTAAAACTTCCCCATACGTTTCAAAATTTAGAGCAGGGAACATTGAAACAGAAGGCGGAGATGGTGTCACAATCGCATATTTAAAATAATTACATTTGCGAAATTTGCATAAGCTCGTTGATTGTAACATCGTAACTTGCTTTGTCGTCAACTTCTTGAATTAAGAAGTTATCAATTTTATCTTTTAGGGTTATTGCCTTGTCGCAGAGTGGGTCGGAGCCTTTTGCGTACGCCCCTATGTTAATCAAATCTTCGTTCTTTTTGTATGTTGCAAGAAGGTTTCTAATAAAACCTGCCGCCATTTTGTGGTCTTTAGTTGCAATTGAGTTCATAACACGGGAAATGCTTTCAAGCACATCAATTGCAGGATAATGGTTTTTGTGCGCAAGGTCACGCGAGAGCACAATGTGCCCGTCTAAGATACTTCTTGCTGTGTCTGAAATTGGTTCGTTAAAGTCATCACCTTCAACAAGAACGGTGTAAAGCCCTGTTATTGTTCCTTTTTCGTTAATGCCTGCTCTTTCTAATATTTTTGGCATAAGTGCAAAAACGCTTGGCGTGTAACCCCTTGTTGCAGGCGGTTCGCCAACTGCAAGCCCCACTTCTCTTTGCGCAAGCGCAATACGGGTTACGCTATCTAACATAAAGAGCACGTCTTTTCCTTTATCTCTGAAAAATTCTGCGATAGCGCAAGCAACAAAACCTGCTTTAATTTTAACGAGTGATGGTTGTTCGCTTGTGGCACATATTACAACAGAGCGCTTCATCCCTTCCGACCCAAGGGTTTTTTCAATAAATTCGCGAACTTCTCTTCCACGTTCCCCAATTAAGGCAATTACGTTTACGTCTGCTGTGGTGTTTTTTGCCATCATACCAAGCGTTGTGCTTTTGCCTACGCCTGAACCCGCAAATATTCCCATTCTTTGCCCTTTGCCAACCGTAATAAACCCGTCAATTGCCCTTATTCCAAGGGAAAGCGGTTCATCAATCGGCTTTCTCATAAGAGGGTTAATAAATTCCGCGTTTGTTGAATATAATTTTTCAGGAACAATATCCCCATAGCCGTCAATTGGCTCTCCAAGCCCATCGAGCACCCTCCCGAGCATTGTTTCAGACACTTTTATTTTCATATCTGAACCCGTGTTCACAACAGGCGCGCCTGCCATAATTCCTTCCATAGAACTAAGCGGCATAAGTAAAATTCTGTTCGCTCTATAACCCACGACTTCTGCCATAATTTTTTTGGTTTTAGAGTCGTCTTTATATATGTAGCACAAATCGCCAATGCTTGATTTCGGACCGTCTGCCTCAATTATCAGCCCGATAATTTCAACAACTTTACCATAAGCTTGGATTGTTTCAACGGTTTTAACTTTATCTATTGCATATTGCAAATCAATTTTTTCAATCTGCTCTTCCATTTAAAATCTCGTTTGCAATTTTATCAATTTGTACACCAATAGAGCAATCTATGTTGCCTGCAAGGCTTTCGACGATGATTGAATCATCTGCAATTTTGGCATTTTGAATAATTCTGATATTCATGAAATTTTTGTCAAAATCTTCAGGCAATCTTTCTGCCAATTTTGGGCTTATCATAACATTTACTTGAGATTTTGTTTCAAGTAAAACAAGCGCTCTATCTATAATTTTGCCCAGAATTTCAGCGTCAAGCTCTCTAAAGCACACTTTTTTTGAAATTTCAAAACATAAGTTTAAAATGTCATTTTTTGTTGAGCTTAAAATTTTGTTTTTAATTTCAAAATTTGATTTTGCAAATAAGTCAACCGCGTCAATTTTATCTTGAGAGGCTTCTTGTGCGCTTTTTAAGCCTTCTTCATAGCCTTTTTTGAAGCCTTCTTCCCTTCCTTCGTCTGCAACAGTTTTTTTAAGAGCTTCAATATCATTTTCAATTTCTGCTTTTCTTTGGTTGAGCTCTTCAACCTCTTTTTTTGCTTGCGCGCGGGCATTATCAAGAATTTCTTGCGCTTGAGCACGAGCTTTTTGTAAAATAGGTTCCATCACATCTCTAATTTGAGATTCTTGAACGCTTTCTATGCGGATTTCTTCCTCTTTTTCGCCAACGGTTACGGAAGAATCCATATTAATACTGTAATCTCTAATCCTAGTCAATTAATTCGTCCTCAGCACTATCTCTGTAAATAGTAATTTCACCGCTAGATTCAAGGCTTCTAATTGTAAATACAATTTTTGTTTGCATTTCTTGAACATCTTTAGCACGTGCAGGTCCTAAGTATTCCATTTCTTCAAGCAATATAGCTTGAGCACGTTCAGACATGTTGTTCAAGAATTTATCTTTAATTTCGTCTTTCACGCCTTTAAGAGCTAAGCACAAGTCTTTAGAATCAACTTCGCGAAGTATTCTTTGAATTGCTTTGTCTTCAAGGTTCACAACATCTTCAAATACGAACATCAATGCGCGCACATTTTCTGCCACTTCCGGAGTTACTTCTTCGAGCATTTCTATTACGTTTTTCTCTGTTGCTCTGTCTGTTCTGTTTAAGATACTTGCCAAAGTAACGGTTCCGCCAACTTTTGAAAAGTCTTGAACAACGACATTTGAAAATCTTGATTCAACAATTTTTTCAACTTCTGAAATAATTTCAGGGTTTGTGCTTTCCATTTGAGCAATTTTTAATGAAACTTTCGCTTGAACATTTGGCGGAAGCGAGTTCAAAACTTTTGCAGAAATGTCAGGTCTTAAATATGCAAGAATGAGCGCAATAAGCTGTGGGTTTTCGTTTTGGAACGATGTTGCAAGGTGCACAGGGTCTGCATCGTTAAAAAATTGGAACGGGTTTGTGTTTAAAACTGAAACGAGCCTATCCAAAATTTTTGCTGCTTCTTCCCCACCGTATGCTTTTTCAAGCAAGGTTTTTGCATAGTTCATACCGCCTGATGAAACCATATCGGAAGCTTTGAAGATTGTGTGAAATTCGTTCACGATGGCTTCCAACGTTTCTTGCTGAAGTTTTTGCATTGAAGCAATATCAAGCGTGATTTGTTCAAGCACTTCGTCATCGTGAATATTTTTCATAATTTCAGCAGAAGCAGTTGGCCCAAGCAAAATAAGCAGCGCCGCAACCTTTTGGCTCGGTTTCATTGTGTCTGTGCTTATTATGGGTGCTTTTTTATCTTCTTTTGCCATTTAAAACTATTCTCTAATATATGTTGTGAGCAATCTTGCAGCTTCAGCAGGGTCTTGCGCTATTGCGTCTGTGATGTCACTTTTCTTTCTTTCCACAATAACATTGAACACGTTATCTTGCGGATCTTCTAATTCAATTTCTTGTGCGTCTTGAAGTGCTAAGAATGGGTCAATTCCGTAATCCTCTTCTTCATCCCTGCCACCTCTTGCAGTTTCCGGTCTTTTAAGAACGGTTGCAAAGGTGTTGAGTGCCACAAGTCCTAATATTAATAGTATCACAAGTGGTGCTATTTTTGTAAAGATAAGTTCAATTATGTTGTATGTCATTGAGCTTTGTTGCGCTTGAGCGTCTTCTTGTTTGTCTTCATCGTTTGTGAATTTCAAACTTGAAATGTTGACCATATCGCCTCTTTCGAGGTCCATACCTGCAGCTGCTGCCACAAGGTTTTCAATTTCTTTTTTCTCAGAGTCGGTTAATATTTTATTAACAGCAACCGCAACAGTCATTCTTTTAACGCTCCCCGGGGCGTAGACAACTTGTTTAACTTCTTTTGCAACAGCATAGCTTACAGCATTTCTTTCTTTGCCGTAGCTCATATTTTTAGTGTCTTGAGAAGTTGTGTTTTGCGAAACTGTTTGGTTTGTGCCATCTGTGGTTGTAGTTGTGCTTTGCACGGCAGGTGTTGAAGTTGGGTTGTTGTAAAATTCTTTTTCGCCTTGAGAATTGATGACAATACCTTGCCCATTAGGGTTTGCAGGCGTGTAGCTTTCAATTGTCGCCCTTGTTGAGTTAAAATCAAGTTCTGCGCTCACTTGAACAGAAACATTTTGTTTGCCCATAATTGTTTCAAGTGTTTCTTTGATTTTCTTTGCGCTATCTTTTTCAAAGCTTGCTTTAAAGCTTTGCATATCATTTGAATTTTTTGAAACATCTTCAGACAAAACATTTCCGTATTGGTCTGTTAAAAATACTTTGTCTGATGATAATCTTGGAATAGCGTATGCAACAAGGTTTTTAATTGCATTCACTTGGCTTGCTTTAATTCTATACCCAGGTTCTAAAATTAGCATAACGCTTGCTGATGGAGATTCGTCTTCATCAGAAAATACTGAACGTTCGGGCTCTGCCAATTGAACTCTTGCTTTTGAAATTCCGTTTAATTTTTCAATTGAGCGAGTAAGTTCGCCTTGGAAAATTCTTTGTTTTGTGAGTTTGTTTTTGAAATCAGTTGAACCCAATTGAAGTTCGTCCAAAAGTTCAAACCCTGGGGAAGAATCTTGAATTAAGTCGTTTTCAGCAACAAACATTCTAAGTTCTTCTTTTTTGTCTGCTGCAACAAGGATTGCTTTTTTGTCTTCTGAAATTTTATAAGCATAGCCTGTTTTTTTAAGGCTTTCAGCAATCGCTGCAACATCAGGTTCGCTAAGATCAGAATATAAAACGCTCCAATTTGGTTCGCTTGCTTTGACAATAAAAAATATACTTGCGACAATCGCAACGACAGTAAGAGCTGAAACTGTGAATTTTTGGTTTAAATCTAAACCGTTCCACAGTTTTCTTAAATCATCTATTATTGCTTTTAGATTGCCTGTCATATTGTATCCTTGCTTTTATAATATCTTTTTTTTGTGATTATAACTAGTTTGTTACGAATGCTTAAAATTATATCCCCATGTTTTTAAATTCGTTATAAATATTCAGCGCTTGGTTTCTGAGCTGAATTGCCATTTGCATTGCAATTCCTGATTTTTTTGATGCAATCATAACATCATGTACGCTTATATCCCCGCCTGTTGCAAGGGTTTCAACTGCTCTTTCCGCTTCCACTTGAGTTTCGTTTAATGAATTAATTGCGCCGCTTATTGAATTTCCAAAAGTGTTCATCATTCTTGCGCTATCTGAAAGATTTTCAACTTTTTGAGCGTTTATTGCGTCTGCGCCAACATTCATTGCAATTCCTGCGTTTATTGTTTGATTTTCAAGTTGTTCATTTATGTTATTGAAAATTTCATTAAAATCATTTTGACCTTGGATATCAGCATTGACCCTGTTCATATCCTCTTGAAAAACTTTGTTATAATCATTTATTGAATTTAATGCATTAAATCCTAAACCCATTTTTTATTCCTTATATTCCAAGTGCTGCTTGCATCATTGTTTTTGCTGTGTTTGCAACGGTTGCGCTTGCTTCGTATGCTTTTGAAGCGTTAACCATATTTACCATTTCTTCAACAACGTTTATGTTCGGAAGAGTTACCATACCGTTTTCATCAGCGTCTGGGTGCGCCGGGTCATATATCACTTTGTATGGGTCTTTGCTTTCTGAAATTTCTGAAACCTCAACCCCTTGGCAAGTTGTTGCGTTGTTTCCAAAAGTGATACCGCCGTTTAAAAAAGCCCCGTTTGGCGTTGCGCCTGCAACAAAATTGGCACTCGGGAGCTGGGCATTGTTTTGAAGTCTGTCTTTATAAACTGCTTGAAAAGACACTTCTTTTTTTCTGTAAACTTCCTTTTCGCCACGAGCGTTTCTTGTTGTGTTTGCGTTTGCAATATTGCTTGAAATAGTGTCCATTTGCGTTCTTTGGGCACTCATTGAGCTTGCTGTTATATCAAATAAATCAAAACTCATATTTCACCTATTGTCCTTTTATTACTTGTTCGAGCTGGTCAAAAGAGCTTCCGAGCAAAGTTGATAAAATTGTGTATTGTGTGCCTGTTTTGGCGGTTTGCATCATTTCTCTTTCCAAGCTTACATTGTTTCCGTTTCCATCCAGCCCGTATGTATCTTCTCTTACAGTTGGAGTAAATGGTTCACTATCTTCTCTAAAAATCATTTGCGCAATGTCAAATTTTTTGAGCGCTTCTGCCGGATTTTCTCTATATAAATTAGAATTATCCACTTTAACTTCTTCTTGGTAATCGTATTCTTGGATTTTCTTTTGAAGTTGGACTTCAAATTCCACTTCTTTTCTTCGATAGTTAGGAGTCAGGGCATTTGCAGTGTTTGAGGCGATTGCTTTTTGTCTTTCGTAAAGCCCGTCAAGCGCCATACCTGTTATTGTTCTTGTCCTTGTATCTAAAAAATCCATAATTTACCTTGTTAAATATACATTTCGTTTTCTGTGAGTTCATCTTTGGCAGGAACTCTTATTAGAAATTCTGTTTTTTCGTCTGTTGAGTCAACAAGCTTAATTTCTCCGCCAAGTGATTCGATGTTTTTCTTTGTCATATACAAACCAATTCCCCAGCCTTCTTCTTTTGTGGTGAAACCGGAGTTGAAAATTTCTTGTTTATTTTCTTCGCTTATTGCGCTTCCGTGGTTTGTAATTAAAATATTTAGAAGTTTGCCTTCTCTTGTGAGGTTAATTGTGAAAGTGTCTTCTTTGACTGCGTCATTTGCGTTTTCAAGAATATTTACAATCGCGCTTCTTAATTTTTTTTCAGGATATTTGAAGCAAAATTCATCAACATCTTTGCAAAGTTCAACTTTGTTATTGTTTTTGATTAAGCTTTCTTTTGTCATATCGACAGCATTTTTGATTATGTCTTTTATTTCCGCTGTTTTTTCTTCAAGGTCAATATCTTTAATTTCTTCAAGTTGAAGCCTCATAATCTCTGCTGTTTTTTGGATTGCTTTAAGCTCCGGCGATTTGCCTTGTTTTTTCTCGATAATTGCGCAATTTAGATTTAAAACACCGATTTGATTTTTGATATCGTGCGCTATATCTTTAATTTCATCAAGTTTTTCAAGTTTCTTTGCGGTTTGAATTTCTTCTTTGTTGATAAATTCATTTTCAAGAACATTTTTGTTTAAAATATCGATGATATTTGTCAAAACTTCGTTTAGCAATATATTTTCACGACGTTCAGGTCTGTATGAATAAAATTCTTCTTTAACATCAATTTTCATTCTTTCTTGAATTATTTCAAAACAATCGTTGATTAATCTTGAATTTGTTAAGAAGAAAATTTTACTTAAATTATTTCCGCGAAGCGAATAATCCCAAGCGATGAAAATATTAAACCTTGCAGAAGTTACCAAAAGAAACTCGATAGATTTGAAATCATCAGTTTTTAAAAGGCTTCTGTCTGTCAAATCATACATATTCACATTTTGCAAATATTCAATTCTTTTAATTAAACTTTCGATATCGTCTTTGCTTTTAAATCTCGAAATAATTAAAGCTTTTGCGCTATCATACGCGATTGGGCGCAAAATTGAATGTATGATACCTAAAATTGTCCCTTTTGATATGTAATTTGAAAAAGAATTTTTAATTAATTCTTCAAGATTTACGTATTTCATCTTACCCTGCTTAATTAGATTGCGATTTTTCTTCTATTTGTGAAACCTTTGTTGATTGCGTATAAAACTGCTTGTGTTCTGTCATTTACTTGCAATTTTTGGAAAATGTTGTTTACGTGAGTTTTAACTGTTGTTTCAGAAATAAATAATTTAGCTGCAACGCCTTTATATGTGATGCCGTTTGTTAAAAGTTCAAGAACTTCTTCTTCACGGCTTGTTAGGTAATTCAAAAGATTTTCTTCGTCATCTTGATTTTGCATGTTTGGATTTTTTTCGAAATCTTGGAAATATTGGAAGAATTTTGAAACAAGTGAAGTCGGTAAGTAAATTTTTCCTGCCGTTACTTCATCAAGTGCGTGAATTAATTGAGCAGAAGCCATAGTTTTTAAAATATAGCCTTTTGCACCAAGCTTCATAGCGCGGAAAATCAAATCAGGGTCATCATAGCCTGTAAGTGCGATAACTTTTGTTCCGAGGCCGAGTTTTTCAACTTCGCTAATACCTGTAATGCCGTCAATTTCAGGCATATTCATATCCATCAAGACCAAATCCGGTTGGTATTTTTTAATTAATGCAATTGCAATGTTTACATTTGCTGCATTTGCAATAACTTCGTAATCGTTTTCAAGATTAATTAGTTCTCTAATTCCTGACGCGTGGTCATAATTGTCATCTACGACAATAATTCTTGATTTTCTTTTAAAATCGCCGATTCTCATAAAATCCCCCAAATTTCGTAATATTTATTTCCTTTATGTATAGATATTAACCTTAATGGAGTAGTCATTCATCAATGAAAAGGTTAATTTTTCAAGCATTTAGGGTGGATTGAAAGATCTAAATCCATCGATTGATATTTAGGCTAAAAACCTTATGGGGCAATACTTTTGAATTTGTCAAATATAGTTAAGGTAAAAAGTGTAGAGGTGGGGCAAATGATGTAGACTATTGAGAGTAGAATATTTGCAGTAATTAAAAAAGTTTTTGCACCATTTAGCACAAAAACCTTTAAAAATTATAGTATTTTAAATTAATTTAGAATTTCTTTTCAGCTGCGTTTATGCGGGCAAGCGCTTTTGCAAGCGCGAGTTCTGCTCTTTCAATTTGAATATCTGCGCTTTTTGCATTAATTCTTGCTTCTGCTCTTTCCTTTGCAGCACGCGCTCTTGTGGCGTCAATATCTCCTGAAACTTCTGCCGTATCTGTTAAAATTATTGCTTGGTTGTCGTTAAATTGGAAAACACCGCCCATAGTTGCAATAAATTCGCTCATCCCATCTGTCACAACTTTTGTAACCCCAACTTTAAGAGGGGTAATAAATGGGATGTGCCCTTTTAATACGCCAAATGAGCCGTCAGTGCCGACAGAATAAATTTCATCAACATCTTGTTCGAAAACGATTTTTTCGTGTGTGATTATTTTGATTTTTATTTTTTCATCACTCATTTATTATTCTTTCATTGTTTTTGCTTTTTCAAGCACGTCTTCTATCGTTCCTGCCATATAGAATGCTTGTTCCGGAACATCATCATGGCGGCCTTCAATAATTTCTTTAAAGCCTTTTATTGAGTCTTCGAGTTTTACATACTTGCCTTTAGCGCCTGAGAATTGTTCTGCAACAAAGAATGGTTGAGATAAGAATTTTTGAATTTTTCTTGCTCTGTTTACGGTAAGTTTATCTTCTTCAGACAATTCGTCCATACCAAGAATTGCAATGATATCTTGCAAATCTTTGTATTTTTGTAATGTTTCAAGAACTTTTTTTGCAACGTTGTAGTGCTCTTTGCCAATGATATTAGGGTCTAGTGCACGAGATGAGCTTTCAAGCGGGTCAGCCGCAGGGTAAATCCCAAGCGATGCAATTTGACGAGAAAGCACGGTCGAAGCGTCTAAGTGCGTGAAAGTTGTTGCAGGCGCAGGGTCTGTCAAGTCGTCTGCCGGCACATAAATTGCTTGAACTGATGTAATTGAACCATCTTTAGTTGATGTAATTCTTTCTTGCAATTCGCCCATTTCTTGAGATAGCGTCGGTTGATAGCCAACAGCTGACGGCATTCTGCCAAGAAGCGCTGAAACTTCGCTGCCTGCTTGTGTGAAACGGAAAATATTATCAATAAATAATAATACGTCTTGATGTGTCACATCTCTAAAATATTCAGCACATGTGAGTGTTGAAAGCCCCACTCTCATACGAGCCCCTGGAGGTTCATTCATCTGCCCGTATACAAGCGCAACTTTATCAAGAACGCCTGATTCTTTAAATTCGTTGTACAAGTCGTTGCCTTCACGAGTTCTTTCGCCAACACCGCCGAACACTGAAACGCCATCGTGTGCCATTGCAATGTTGTGGATTAATTCTTGAATAAGAACCGTTTTGCCAACGCCTGCGCCCCCGAATAACCCAATTTTTCCGCCTTTTTGATATGGCATTAAAAGGTCGATAACCTTAATACCTGTTTCTAAAATTTCAATATCTGTGTTTTGTTCAACGAGTTTTGGGCTTTCTCTGTGAATTGGAAGATAATCTTCTGCAACAACTTCGCCTGCATTATCAACAGGCTCGCCCAAAACGTTTAAAATTCTTCCTAAAATGCCTTTTCCGACAGGAACTTTGATTGGGTTTGTTGTGTTTATAACTTCCATTCCTCTTTTCAGCCCGTCAGTTGATGACATTGCAACGGAGCGGACAGTGTTTTCACCAAGCAATTGTTGAACTTCAGCCACTGTTTTTTGCCCGTCACTGCCATATATTTCGAGTGCGTCATATATTTCAGGTAAATTACCTTCGTCAAATTGTACGTCAATTACAGGACCTATAACTTGAACTATTTTTCCATTTGTAGCAGACATTTTTACCTCATTATAATTATTAATCTTAAGTTTATTATACAAAAATTTGCAAAATTATATCCGCTTTTCATTAAAATTTACTCCATTTTGTTGAGTAATTTCAAATATTACAAATTGTAAAATTTGCAAAATAGATTAAAGATTTTATATAAAAAATCCGTAAATAATCATGTAAAGACAACAAAGGAGTCCAAAATGGCAGAAGCTATCAACTATAATATAAAATCCTCATTCGGTTTTAATGTCATAAGCCCTAACAGAACTGCAAAAGAAGCCGGCAAAGTGGTTGAAGGCGCAATTGGAAACCTTTGGGAACCGGTTTTGCAATATTTAGAAAATCATGATGATGTTTTCTCTGGTGCTGTTGCTGAAAAAATCCAAAAAACGGATTTTCAAGCAATGCAATTGGGTGCAATTTTAAACGCTGAAGATAAAAATAATCATAGTTTCGATATCAGCGGTTAATTATTACCCTCTTGTAACTTTATTAACAGCTTCAATAAATTTTTGAGCAACTTCTTCAATGTATTCTTGCGTAGTTAAGCCGTTAATTACGACATCTGCAAGTTGCATTGTCGGGCGGATATATCTGAATGCAGTTTGGTTTACATCATTAAATTGCATATCAGCAGCTGCGCCTGTTTTGCCTCTTGTAATTGCTCGTTTATACCATCTGTCTTTAATTACTTCAAAAGGTGTGTAAACATAAACTTTAACATCAATAATATCTCTTAATGAGTCATCAAGAACATATAAACCTTCGTTCAAAATGAGCTTTGCAGGTTTTTTAAGGGCGCCTTCCGGTTTGCTTTCGCAAGTAACAAAGTTGTAATCCGGAGAATGAATTTCTTGCCCGCCTTTGAGTGCTATAAGATGTTCTTTCATTTTTGCAATGTCAATAGCGTCAGGCGTGTCAAAACTGAAGCCTGTTTTAAATAATTCTTCATAGCTTCCTGCGGCTTGAAGTTCGCGAGAAGCGTCTTTGTAATAATCGTCACAACAAACAACTGTGTAGAAACTTTGAGTGTTTGTTTTAATGCATGCTTTTGCGGTGTTGTTTACAAGAGTTGTTTTGCCGCTTGCAGATTCACCTGCAATTGAAACAAGAAAAGAAGAATTTTTTTCTAAAATAGCTTTTTTTGCTATGTTGAATATAAAACCTTCGTTAATTTTTAATATTAAGGGTTGTTTTTGCGCTCTATCTTCTTCAACGACTTTGCGAATATTTTCCATAATTTTTGCAATGTATGGAATATTTGAATTTGAATTAGTTTCCATTAAAATCTTTTCTCAACTTTCTGCATGCTATTAGTAGGTATTTTATATCAAAAAAAATTATTCTTCAATAATTGAACTTGAGCTATTATCCGCTTCAACTTCAAGCAATTTGTATGCTAAATATGCACCTGTTGCAAGAGCTTTAGGATCTAGTGAAGTTTTGTTTGCAAGTTCAATAATCGCAGAATTTAATTCAGGATTTTCATCTTTAATGTAATGAATCATAGACTTTCTCCATTGAGAAATGTCCTTTAAAATCTCATCCGTTAATTCCAAATATGTGTCTTCATAAATTGTCGGAAGCATATTGATATTTTAGTTATTTTTTTAGGCGTTGTCAATTTAGATTATTTTTATAGTATAAAACCATTTTTGTTATATAATAGACTTAATTAGAAATTTTAAAGGTATTGAAATGGATTTTGAAGCAGTAAAAGAAAAATACGAAATGGTGATTGGGCTTGAAGTTCACGCTCAACTTAAAACAAATACAAAAATCTTTGGTTTAGAAGGTTGCAAATTTGGTTGCGAACCTAACACTGAAACAGGTGCAGTTACAATGGGGCTCCCTGGGGTTTTGCCTGTGTTAAACGAAAAAGTTGTCGATATGGGCATTCTTTGCGGGCTTGCTTTTGGCTCAACTATTCCAAAAAGATGTAAGTTTGACAGAAAACAATATTTTTACCCAGACCTTCCAAAAGGATATCAAATTTCTCAATTTGACGAACCGATTTGCCTTGGCGGAAGCATTAAAATTTCAAATAAAACAATCGGAATTACCCGCGCTCACTTAGAAGAAGACGCAGGAAAATTAGTTCACGCAGGCGCAAGCGGGTTGTATGGTTCTTCATATTCTTTAGTAGACTTAAACCGTGCAGGCACGCCGCTTCTTGAAATCGTATCAGAACCTGATATGAGAACACCTGACGAAGCAAGAGAATATATGGAAGAGCTCCGCTCTATTTTAAGATATATAGGTGTTTGTGACGGTAACCTTGAAGAAGGTTCAATGAGATGTGACGCAAACATTTCAATTCGCCCAAAAGGTCAAAAAGAATTTGGCACAAGAGCTGAAATCAAAAACTTAAACAGTTTTAGAGCACTTCAAAGAGCACTTGAATATGAATTTGAAAGGCAAGTTGAACTCGTTGAAGCAGGCGAAGAAGTTGTTCAAGAAACTCGCCTTTGGGATGATAACTCTGGCACAACAAACTCTATGCGCGGAAAAGAAGATGCTCATGACTATAGATATTTCCCTGAACCTGATTTAATGCCGCTTGAAATATCTGAAGAATGGATTGAAAGAGTGCGCGCTCAAATGCCTGAACTTCCTTCTCAAAAACTTGAAAGATATCAAAGCCTCGGTTTGAGCGAATATGATTCAAATGTAATCGTTGCTCAAATGGATATTGCGATGTTCTTTGATGAAGCACTTAAATTAAATGTTAATCCAAAAATTGCCACAAACTTCTTGATGGGTGAAATTAGCGCTTATTTAAAAGAAATTCAAGGAACACTTGCAGATACAAAACTAACAGTTGAAAATTTTGCAAAACTTATTTCTTTAATTGAAAAAGGCACAATTTCAAATAACATTGCAAAAGGTTTGATTGTTGATATTTTAAAAACAGGCGAAGGTGCTGAAGCTCTTGTTGAAAAGAAAGGTTTGAGCGTAATTTCTGATGAAGGCGAAATTTTGAGCATTATTCAAGGAATTTTAGCGAAAAACCAAGCACAAGTTGCGGATTATAAATCAGGCAAAGATAAGCTCTATGGTTTCTTTGTAGGTCAAATTATGAAAGAAACAAAAGGCAGAGCAAACCCTGTAATCCTAAACAAACTTTTAAGAGCAGAATTAGACAAATAATTTATGCAAGTTTGTTCTTGGGTTCAAAATCAGCCGGATTTTTACCTGAAATATTATAATGAGGAATGGGGCGTTCCAAAATATGATGATAGGGAGCTTTTTGAACTGCTTATTTTGGAAGGGTTTCAGGCTGGGCTTGCTTGGGTTACGGTTTTAAAGAAAAGAGAAGCTTTTAGAATTGCTTATGATAATTTTGATGTGCAAAAAGTTGCAAACTATAATGAGCAAAAAATTGCGGAACTCTTATTGAATGCAGAAATCATAAGAAGCAAGTCAAAAATCTTATCGAGCATAAATAATGCTAAAGTTTTTATTGAAATTCAGCGGGAATTTGGCTCTTTTTCAAATTACATTTGGGGTTTTACGGGCGGAAAAATAATTAAAAACACATCAGATGAAATTCCAACCCACACTCCTTTATCTGATTTAATTTCAAAAGATTTGAAAAAACGCGGAATGAAATATGTTGGAACAATTATAATTTACTCTTATTTGCAAGCAATCGGCGTTGTGTGCGACCATGAAAAAAATTGCTTTAAATATTAACCATTAATCTTTTTTGTGGAATTTTTCAAGAAATATAAAAGCGGAATGAGAAGGAATGTGGCAAGGGCGAAATATCTGAACGTTTCAATGTAGCCCCAAAGCCTTGCTTGAGTGAGCAGCTCTCGATATAGCGAGCCATATGCCATTCCTTGCGCTGTTGCTGTGTCGATAAAGCTTGAAAAATTTGTGCTTAAGCTATAAACTCTTTCGTTAAATGCCTCATTTGAATAGCTTAAATGTTCCACCATCATAGCTTGATGTGCCTGCGAAAATCTTGCAATCATTGTTGTTGCAATTGACGTGCCGATTGCGCCCCCTGTGTTTTTAAGCAGGTTTTGAAGCCCAGAAGCGTTTGTTAAATCTTTGTTTGATAAAGTCGCGCAAGAAAGTGGCACAAGCGGAGTTAGGGCAAAGAAAATACCAATGCCGTAGAACAGGTTAGGAAGCGCAATTGTGCTCAAGTTTATATCTAAATTTATAATTCCAAAAAACCAACTGCCTAGCCCCAAGAAGAATAAACCCATTCCGGCAACTGCAATATCTCCCATTTTTCTTGCTACTAAAAAATATGTAAACAGCGCGACAAAGCTTCCAATCCCGCGGCTTCCCATCGAAAGCCCGCTTAAATAAGAAGTGTAGCCATAAGCTGCTGTAGCATTGAAGGCAAAAGCGAAGCGGAAGCAAGAAACACAGCCATCAAAATAACTTGAATAAATGTTCCCCAAAAATAAGCAGGCTCTTTTAAGATTTTCAAATTGATGAGAGGTTCTTTATTTTTAAATTGCGAAACGAAAAATAATATGGCACAAATTGCAGAAACTGTCGTGAGCCAGCATATCCAAGGCGAGCCAAACCAATCCGCGTCATTTCCTTTATCAAGCACAATTTGCATTGTGATAAGCCATCCTGATAGAAAAACAATTCCTAAATAATCGACTCGCACGTGGTCTTGTTTTCTTGCGTATGGCGGGTCATAGAGAATTTTATGCAACCAAAGGGCGCAAATTAGCCCAAGCGGAATGTCAATTAAAAATATCCATTGCCAACACCAATTTTCTGTTATCCAACCGCCAAGGATTGGACCTGCAACCGGCGCGATGATAAACACTAAGCCAAAAACCGCCATTGCTTTTTGTCTTTCTTGAGCAGAAAAAGATTCTAAAATAATTGCTTGCCCAAGCGGAAGAAGCGCGCCCCCGCCAATTCCTTGGAAAAACCTTGATAACACCATCATAAGCATTGAATTTGATATGGCGCAGCAAAAAGAAGAGATTGTAAACAGTAAAACGGCGCAAATGAAAAGCTTTTTTCTGCCCAGCATTTTTGATAAAAAATCAACAAGCGCAATGGCAATTCCGCTTGCCATAAGATAGCTTGTTATAATCCAAGTAGATTCATTCAGGCTTATTGAAAGCGCCCCTGCAATGTTTGTGAGCGCAACATTTGATATTGTTTCATTTAGTGCAAAAATAAAAACTGCCATCAAAACAGGGCATGCAATCGCCCAAGAACTCGGTTTTTGCGTGTTTTCTTCCATAACCTCTCTTGAAATTCTCTATATATAATATTTTACCTTAAAGGTACGTGTAGTAAGCTGAAAAAAAATTATTTCAAAATCTGAAAACGCTTCTTGCGCAACAGAAAACAGGTTGTAAATTTTTGTTAAGCATGTGAGTTTCGCAGGCAAAAAATTAAAATTTTTTTACAAAAATGAGTTATAATATAAATTGTTAGTGATGTTGCTATGAGGTAAAAAATGGATAGAATTTGTGTTAAAGTATGTTTAGGGACAACTTGTTTTACAAAAAATTCTGCTCAAATGCATGAATTAAAAGAAATTTTACCTAAAAAATTTGGCGACAGGGTGGTAATTGAAAGCAGCCTTTGCCTTGGAGTTTGCTCAACAAATTGGGAAAATTCAAAAGCGCCATACATAAAAGTAAATAATGCTATAATTCAAGAAGCAACTGTTGATAAAGTTGTGGCAGAAATCGAAGCACAAATTAAAAAATACGAATTAAAGGAAAAATGATGTTAAACGCGGAAAACTCTTTATTTTTAATGATAGATATGCAAGAAAAACTTGTGGCGGCAACAAGCGCCGCGCGTGAAGTCCAAAATGCTAAAAAGTTAATGAAAACGGCAGAAGTATTATCTATCCCGACAATTATTACGGAGCAATATCCTAAAGGGCTCGGCACGACGGTTGAAGATTTAAAAGAGTTTTGCAAAGATAATGTTTTTGAAAAAACAAGTTTTTCAGCGCTTGCAGAGGGTGAAATTGCGCAAAAAATAGCTGCCATAGCGCCAAAACATGTGATTTTGTTTGGGATTGAGGCGCATATTTGCGTTTATCAAACAGCTTTAAGCTTGATAGACAAAGGCTATGATGTTTATATGGTGACAGACGCTTCATCTTCTCGCGATGATTTTCAACACAAAACCGCGTTGAAACTTATGGAGATGGCAGGTGTTAAAATCGCAACAAGCGAAATTGTTATATTTGAATTATTAAAAACATCAAAACACCCTAATTTTAAAGAAATTCAAGCTTTGATAAAATAAATATTTTGCGCTAATTCGCTTAATATGTTGATAGCACACACATAATTTGTTATTATTAAAATGTAGGCTAAGGTGTTGTATGCCAATAGATGGGCGCAAAAATATATCTCCTGAAGATTATCTTAAATACTATTATGACATTCCTTACGAGGGTACGACTTCTGCCGGAAAGCCCTTAAGGAAGCTTAAAAATATTATTTGCCCATATAGAGGAATTAAAATTATTCCAAGCAGTTCGATAAAACATTTTGAAAACCGCTTGGAGCGCGTTCGTGTGGCGTCAGATGCGTATGAACTTTTAAGTAATTACCTTGAAAATATGCTTCCGACCGAAAAAGCGATTTATTTTATTTTCAAAGATTTTATCAGCTTGAATCCTGATGATAATTTGCAAAATTGTTTGCAGATGATAAGGGGCAATTGCCTGACGCGGCTAAAACTTGAAGAGTTAAAAGTTTTAGATGAAGTTGATATGTTGACGCATAAATTGTGCGACAAAACAGCTTTTGAAATTAGAGAAATAACTACAAAATGCAGGCAAATTATAATTTCAGATAACGAAAGAGAGTTTTTCAAAAGAAAAGTGTTTTTGAAATCTTTAGAAGATGTCGTGCCAAGAGAAAACGAAAGAGAAATTTTTACAAACATCAAAAACAAAGCGCTTTTCCTCCCGACATCCGAAAGCAGCAAAAATGCGTTTGTTGTGAAATATTCTAAACGTTCGCAAATTGAAATCACAAGAAGGTTGTTTATAGCTTCAACGGGCACGATAGAACATGTGACCCCCGCTTCTATGGGCGGAGCAAATTCAATAGGCAATTTCCTTCTCACTTGCGCAAGCGGAAACAGATACAGAGAAAATATGCCGTTTGTTGAATATATTAAAAGGCACACTTCAATTCCAAAATACGCACAGCTGTATATTGATAATATAATTGAAGAAATTCATAACGGCAATCTTCAAGGGAATGAAACATACCCTTATAAAATAAAAAGAAAACTTTATGAAGAATCAAAAGGCAGAATTTTGCTTAGCCTTTCATCTTATAAATATTCAGAAACCGAAGCGCTTGAGATGGTTAAAGAATATGAAAACAGATATTTAAAATATAAAAAAACGGCGGATTAAAAACCCACCGTTTTCTTTTATATCAAAGGCTTATTAGTCTTTTGGTATTCTCATTGCATAGAATGAACGCCATACATACACAAGGGCAATAATAAGAAGTATCACACCTGCGTATGGAGCATATTGTCTGAATGATTCAGAAATTGCAATTTCCATTGCAAGAAGCCCGAATAGTGTTGTGAATTTAATGATTGGGTTCATTGCAACAGATGATGTGTCTTTGAATGGGTCGCCAACAGTGTCACCAACAACAGTTGCGTCGTGAAGCGCTGTGCCTTTTTCGCATAAGTCAACTTCAACGATTTTCTTAGCGTTATCCCAGCAGCCGCCAGCGTTTGCCATAAACACGGCTTGGAATAAGCCAAACACTGCGATTGCAATTAAGTAGCTTACGAAGAACGAAACTGCTGCGCTTGTTGTCATATTAGGTGCTGATAAACAAGCAAAAGAAAGTGCAAATGCAAAAAGTGCAATAAAGATGTTTATCATACCTTTTTGCGCGTATTGAGTACAAATTTTTACAACTTCTTTTGAGTTTTCAGTTGAAGCTTTGCCGTCTTCAGTGTCTAATTTGATGTTTTGTTTAATGTATTCAACCGCTCTGTATGCACCCGTTGTAACAGCTTGCATTGAAGCACCTGAGAACCAGAAAATAACCGCACCGCCTGCGATAAAGCCAAGTAGTGTGTATGGATTTAATAAGTTCAAAATTGCTTCAGGTTGAATGCCCAAAACTTCTTTTATAACAAGAATTAATGAGAAAATCATAGTTGTTGCGCCAACAACCGCTGTGCCGATTAGCACTGGTTTTGAAGTCGCTTTGAAGGTGTTTCCTGCGCCGTCATTTTCTTCTAAATATTTTTTAGCTGTTTCAAAATCAGGCTTGAAACCATATTCAGATTCAATTTGACCTGCAATATCAGGAATAGATTCAATCATAGACAATTCATATACGGATTGAGCGTTGTCTGTTACAGGACCATAGCTATCAACCGCGATTGTAACAGGGCCCATGCCAAGGAAGCCAAACGCAACAAGCCCGAATGCAAATACTGATGAATAAATCATCAAGTCGCTTGGGATGTATGTGCTTGCAAAATATGCAACGCCCATTAAGAACACAATAACCATTCCAATCCAGAAACCGCTAAAGTTGCCGGATACAAGCCCTGATAAAATTGTGAGAGATGAGCCGCCTTCGCGAGAAGCAGTTACAACTTCTTTTGTGTGAAGTGCTTTTGGGCTTGTGAATATTTTTGTAAATTCAGGAATGAGGGCAGCGCCAAGTGTGCCACAGCTTATAATTGTTGCAAGCACGAACCATAATGACCCGCCAAGGCTTGATAATAGCCAATGGCTCACGCTATATGTCATACCGATTGATAATATAGAAGTTAACCACACTAAGTTTGTGAGTGGTGCTTCAAAATCAAGTTTTTTGCCTGAGTATAAAATGTTGCTTAAAACTTTGTTAATGCCGTATGCAAGAACAGAAGTCACAATCATTAAAAATCTCATTGCAAAAATCCAAGTGAGCAAAATAACTTGAAAATCAGGTTTTAACACTGCAAGCAAAATGAAGCTTACAAGCGCAACTCCTGTCACACCGTATGTTTCAAAACCGTCCGCAGTAGGCCCGATTGAATCGCCTGCGTTGTCGCCTGTGCAATCTGCAATAACCCCGGGGTTTCTTGGGTCGTCTTCTTTAATTTTGAAAACGATTTTCATTAAGTCTGAACCGATATCTGCAATTTTTGTGAAGATACCGCCTGCAACCCTAAGTGCGCTAGCGCCTAAAGATTCACCGATTGCAAAACCGATAAAGCAAGCGCCTGCAAGGTTCCCAGGAACAAAAAGCAAGATGATTAACATCATAATAAGTTCGATACTAACAAGAAGAACCCCAATGCTCATACCTGCGCTAAGCGGGATATTGAGCAGTTTTAAAGGATTGCCTTCAAGTGCTTTAAATGCAGTTCTAGAGTTTGCAAGAGTGTTCATTTTAATGCCGAACCAAGCAACTCCGTATGAACCTAAAATACCAATTACAGACCAAGCTAAAATAATTAGCACATTTCCAATTGGCATTTTTTGTAGAAATCCAAAATAAAATGCAATGCAGATACCGATTAAAATTTCAAGCCCGATAAGAAATTTACCTTGCTGAACAAGATAAGTCTTACAAGTTTCGAAAATTAAATTTCCCATATCCGTCATTGATTTGTGGGCTTTGATTGCGCGAATTTTTAAGTATTCGAATAAACCAAAAAATAGCCCGATAACAGAAATTGCAATACCTGTTAACAACAATTTGTATTCAAAAGCGTTCGCTTTTAAATCAGGCACAACAAGGTCTGCTTCTCCTGCAAGGCTTGCGCCCGCACATAAAAATAACATCAGCACAGATAGTAGCACTGTCTTTGTGCTGAATATTTTTTTGAGTAAGTTCATGTTTTTCTCCTTAATACGAACTATCTAACACCGTCACTTTATTTTCTAATATGGCGCGGATTATGTCAATTTATTTTTTTGATAATAGACAATTTAATTTAATTTGTGCGTTTAAAGTTTGTTTATGATATCTTTGACATAACGTATTAGAAAAAGAGGTAGTATAAATGTTAGAAGCATTACACAATTTTGTTGCGGCAAATGCTGTTTCAATTTCAGGTGCAATTCTGCTTATAGCTTATGTTTTCATTGCGCTTGAGAAAATCCCAAAAGTTACAATTGCTTTGCTTGGTGGCGTGTTAACTATAATTTTGGGTCTTGTTAGCCAAGCAAAAGTGTTAGACGGTGGCTTAAACCCACATTATTTTGTTAATTTTGTTGATTTTAACGTAATTTTCTTGCTTGTTTCAATGATGATTATAGTTTTAATCAGCACAAAGAGCGGTGTTTTCACATACATTGCAAACGAACTTTTGAAAAAAACAAAAGGTCATCCAATTAAAATTTTAATCGTTTTAAGCTTATTTACTGCGATTGTAAGTGCGTTTTTGGATAACGTAACAACCGTAATTTTGGTTATGCCAATTACTTTCTCAATTGCCAAAAAATTGGACATCAACCCAATTCCATACTTGTTAGCCGAAATTGTTTCATCAAACATCGGTGGCACGGCAACTCTTATTGGCGACCCGCCAAACATCATTATAGGAAGCGCTGCAGGCTTTGCATTTATGGATTTTGTTAGAGAATTAACTCTCGTTGTGGCGTTTATTTTGGTGGTTGTGCTCGCATTTTTTGCTTTAGTTTTCAAGAAATCTCTTGTGGCTGATAAAGAAAAAATGGACGAAATTTTAAAACTTGATAACTCTAAAACTATCACTGATTTTCCTTTGATGATAAGGTCTATGATTGTTTTAGCGCTTGTGATTTTAGGTTTTGTAACTCATGATATGACTCACATTGAAACTTATGTTATTGCAATGCTTGGCGCAAGCGTGTTGCTTTTGTTCGAAAAACCAACTGAAATTTTAGAACAAGTTGAATGGAACACAATTTTCTTCTTTATCGGTTTGTTCATAATTATCGGCGGGCTTGAAGCTTCAGGCGGAATTAAATTAATGGCGCAATGGATAATCGACGTGACAAACGGTTCACAAACTATGGCTTCAATGCTTATTCTTTGGGCTTCCGGTATAATTTCAGGTATTATTGATAATATCCCATACACAGCAACAATGGCGCCTATGCTTGCTGAAATTCAAAGAACTTTGGGCGCTGAATATACATACCCGCTTTGGTGGTGTTTATCGCTTGGGGCTTGCCTTGGTGGAAACATGACAATAATCGGCGCAGCGGCAAACGTGATAGTTTCAGAAAACGCAGCAAAAGAAGGTTACCCAATTGGCTTTATGCAATTTATGAAATACGGTGTAATTGTTGTTGCAATTTCGCTCGCTATAAGCAGCGCGTATGTTTATTTTAAATTTTTAGCAGGTTAATTTAAAGGCTAAATATTAATTGAATACCGCCGACTGTTTTGTTGGCGGTATTTTTTATGCTTAATTACATTAAGAGTTTTGCGTTTTGTAAATTTATTTTTTATATGCAAATTTTTTAACAAAAAATTTCTTGTTCTGTTTTTATGCATGATATAATGAGAACGGAAATGATTAGCGCAGAAAAAATTAATAAGATTGGCTCGGTGAAAACTAGTCATATAAACCGAAGAACTGCAAGTAATTCAAGTGTTAATTTGCATGGTGACATCTGTGCTGTTAGTCGTGTGAGTTTTGCTTCGAACGCAATAAAAAATGAATTTAGAATTAATGCGCTCGAAACAAGATTAAATAACATTTTTAAAGAGAACACAAATACGGTTAAAAGTGTCAAATCCGGCTTTACGAAAGAATTTGCACATAATGTTGTGAATAAACAAAATGAACCAATAATAATTTCAGTCACAGGGGAGAGCGCAAGCGGAAAATCGACCCTGTGTTCTTTAATTCAGGAATGCGCTGAGGCTGAAAATTTGCCCATTTCTTTCCTCCCTGCGGATAATTATTTTAAAGATATTTCTGCGTTAATTAAAAAATACGGTGATTTTGATTCTTTAAGAAACAGCGGATATGACCTAGACGCTCCTGAAAATTTCCAATTAGACCAACTTCGAAAAGACATCATTGCCTTAAAAAATGGCGAAGATGTTAAAATTCCAAAATATCTTATAAACGGCACAGGAATAAGCGTTCCTAACGCGATTGAGGTTAAAAATAACAGAATTATTGTGGTTGAAGGTATGGCTTCCGGTTTTGATAATCTTCAAGAATTAACCGATATGGCAATTTATGTGGATACGGGCGAAGACGTGCGCCACGAAAGGTTTATGAAAAGAGCAATCAGCAGAAACCAAAGCGCTAGCGACGCGGTTGACCATTGGAATTACGTAAGGCAAGCCGGCAAAAAATATGTTCAGCCAATTGCAGAAAAAAGCGACATCGTGCTTAATGGCGAAGCAAACACAAAAGACGCTAAAAAACTCGTCGCAGATATTTTGTGTTTTAAGTAATTATTGGGTGAAGAGAAGGGCATATTTGTATATCTTTGTATTTGGGCTTAAAAATGCTCTAATGTAAGTGCGAGGCGAAAATCTTGACAAAGTGTCTGCTATAGAGTACACTATTAATATGGGACAACGAATTATCAAAATTGCTCAACTTTCGAATGGCAAAACTCCATTTATTGAGTGGATAAATTCGTTGGATAAAACTACAAAAGCAAGAGTTCAAAGCAGATTAACAAGGTTATTAGAAAATAATTTTGGTGATTGCAAAAAGTTAGACAATGAAATTTCTGAACTTCGATTGAAATTTGGTTCCGGCTACAGGGTTTATTACGCAGAACTCGACAAGATAATTATTTTGTTAATAAATGGCGGGGATAAATCCACCCAATCAAAAGATATTGAAAAAGCGAAAAGCATACTTCAAGAATGGAGAAACTTGCAATGAAAGAATTAAAAAATACAATTGATTTAGAAAATTACATAGTTAATGATTTAAAATCCGATGAAGATATTAAACTGTATTTGAACGCGAGTTTGAAAGATTATCTTGAAGATGGGGATTTTAATTCATTTTATCGTGCATTAGAAATTGTAATTAAAGCTAAAGATACTGTTTCAGGTTTTGCAGAAAAAGTTGGAATGTCCAGAACTCATCTTTATAGCATTTTTAAATCTGAAAAAGAGCCCAAATTTTCAACCATTGTTAAAATTTTTCAAGAATTAGGTTATGAATTAGAAGTTGCATAGCTTTTAAACCACACAGTGCGATATTTGACTTAAACAGATGTTTTTTTAAACGTATTATTCGCTCTGCAAAATGCATAACAGAGAGAAAGGGAACAGATAACCATATCGCTTGGCGCGATGATATGCTATATTTTGGCGCTATGTTTTATATTCCTATTTTTTCACCTTTTTGTTTGTAGTATTCGACAATATTTTTATTCAAACCCGGTTTATATTCTTTAATTGTTTCAAGCAGAATTTCAGTGTTTAGCGGAGTATCTTCATTGATTGCTCTAATTGATGCATTTCGGAAAAGGTTTTTTAAATCTTCTATTGTGTAATATTCCGTGTTTTGGGCAATCGTGTCAACATCCACATTCACGCCTTCTGCTGTTATATGTCTTAATTTGTCTATAATAAATGCTTTTCTTGTTTCAATATCAGGGTGTGGCACAAAAATTTTCTTATCCACCCTCCCTGGCCTTATTACGGAACTATCTATTCTTTGAGGTTCATTTGAAGCGCATACAATAAATATGCCGTTTTTCTTGGCATTGTTGATTTCCGTTAATAATGTAGTTACAGTGGTATTTGCATCAACACTTCCTGAGCCACCATCTAAACCATCCCTTCTTGTTGCAAGTGATTCTATTTCGTCAATAAACATAACAGAAGGTGCATTATCTTTGGCTTCTTTAAATTTTTTAGCGATATTTTCGCTTGTTTCCCCCATGTATTTGCCTGTAGTGTTAGCTGTTACTAACTCTACATAATGTCTGCCTAATTCTTCGGCAAGTGCGCTTGCGAAGTATGATTTACCTGTTCCCGGAGGGCCATATAATAGAACGCCATTAATTGAATCTATATCGTAACTTTTGTATTTTGGGTCGGTCAATGGTTTGATAACTGAATCAACAATTTCAGCTTTTAATTCTTTCATGCCAAGGACTTTTTGCAAGCCTTTGAGATCTTCTGTTCTGACTTCCTCTCTTTCAATTTTTGGAGTTTTGTTTTTTATCTCAACATCTTTGCAATACCAAATGTTTTTTGATAATTCATCAAACAAATCAGTATAATTATTCTCTTTTGAAGAATTCTCTTTTATAAACGCCCCTGTTGTTTCTAAATCTTTAGGCAAAACATCAACTGTTAAATACATTTCTTTATCAGCGCCTAAAAGGAATAAAATATCGTTTATTGCAGCAATCGGTGTTTTTTCCCTATATTCTCTATCTTCTAATCTATTTTTTGCATCTTCAATGTTTGCATTCAATGCAGATTTGATGTTTGACGTATCGATTTGTTTCACTCTGTGCGGCGCAATTGCGATGTCGTCTAAGTCTTCAGGGTGTAGAGCAGAAAATATTAATGTTGAGTGAAATTCTTCTGCGCAATCTGTCATTATATCTTTCATTGCTTCGATATATTCATCATTTGAACAATTTGGGTCAATTAACTCGTCCATGTCTTTAACATGAATTAAATTCCAATCCCTTGTTTTTTGATAATCTTCTTCTGCTTCTTCTAAAACATCAATTAAATCTTCTTCATTTGGGTCAGTAGTAATAAATTGCCCGTTGACATTTTTGCCACACCAATCAATCAATTGTTTGTTAATTTTCTCGTCAGGGTTTGAAAGCATTACGCAGTTAGGTATTTCTGTTTTTTTGCCTTCTCTTTCTCTTTGAATTAAATTTAGTAATTCCGGATAAAGTTTTTCTTCTTGTGTTCCGCTCATTGCACTTAATTCTTCGGTTTCACGTTGTTTTTTCAATGTTCCTTTTTTAATTTCTGCTGCTTTTTCGTCAGCATAGGCGTTTAATATATTAGTTTTAATGATATCTATTTGGTTTACGAAATCTTTTGCAGCAGGTTTGTTCTTAAAAAGATGATAGGTTATACTCGGAGCTTCTGAAAGTCCTAAAGTTGTGATCGCAAGGCATGATCTAATATCATCTATTAAATTATCTTTACCATTACAAAACCAATCATAATCGGCAAAGTCCAACTCCCTCTTCCCTTTTTTATATACAGCATTCTTCCACTCTTGCTCGTCTAAATATAATGCTTGACGCGCCATTACAATTTTGTCGTGGTCATCAAACAAAATTGAAATGCGATCGCTTCCCTTAAAAGAAACAGTATCAGCAAAATTTCTGTTTTTAATAAAATAGTGATTATTTACGCCATTTTGATTTTTTACAGAAAGATTATTTATTTTAATGGGCGATATTTTCATTTTTTTCTCCTTTGCTTTTTGTCTCAACATCTTTGCAATACCAAATGTTTTTTGACAACTCATCAAATAAATCAGTATAATTATTCTCTTTTGAAGAATTTACTTTTATAAACATTCTCGTTGTTTCTAAATCTTTAGGCAAAACATCAACTGTTAAATACATTTCTTTATCGGCGCCTAAAAGGAATAAAATATCGTTTATTGCAGAAATAGGTGTTTTTTCTTTGTATTCCTTGTCTTGTAATCTATTTTTTGCATCTTCAATGTTTGCATGCAATGCAGATTTGATGTTTGACGTATCGATTTGTTTCACTCTGTGCGGCGCAATTGCGATGTCGTCTAAGTCTTCAGGGTGTAGAGCAGAAAATATTAATGTTGAGTGAAATTCTTCTGCGCAATCTGTCATTATATCTTTCATTGCTTCGATATATTCATCATTTGAACAATTTGGGTCAATTAACTCGTCCATGTCTTTAACATGAATCAAATTCCAATCTCCTGTTTTTTGATAATTTTCTTCTGCTTCTTCAAGAACATCAATTAAATCTTCTTCATTTGGGTCTGTAGTAACAAAATGTCCGTTGACATTTTTGCCACACCAATCAATCAATTGTTTATTAATTTTCTCATCAGGGTTTGAAAACATTACGCAGTTAGGAATATCTGTTTTTTTGCCCTTTTTTTCTCTTTGAATTAAATTTAGCAATTCCGGATAAAGTTTTTCTTCTTGTACTTCGTTGGTTGCGTTTAATTGTTCTTTTTCACGTTGCTTTTTTAATGTTTCTTTTTTAACTTCTGCCGCTTTTTCATTAGCTTGGATGTTTGATATATCTGTTTTGGTTTGAGGTGGTGTTTTGTTTGCAAAAAATTTACTGATAAGACCGCCAATAACCACAAGACCTCCAAAGCCTAAGATAGTTTTTAAAATACTGCCTCCTTTTTTCTTGTTGTTTTGGCTAATAATAACTTCGTCTTTTGGAGTTTCAAAAATTTTAGCATTTGAATTATCTGTTTTTTGCGGCGCATATTTATTTAACAAATTAGATGAATTATTGTGCGTTACATTTTCTATCATATCATTATTCCTCAACCCTATCTGCCATAATTAAATCCATTTCGTTATTATATTTTTCAACTGCTTCTGAATTTATATCAGGTTCTTTGGTTTGAATATTTTGATTTACATCGTTTATAGAAGTGTTAACATTGTTTTTATCACCAGCTAAGCATATTTTGTCTTTGATAAATGAGTTGCTATATAAACCGCCTGTTTTTTCTTCTTGTGCTTTTAGCATGTCTGCAAGCATTTTATAGTCTTCATCACTGGCGTTTGTTAGCCTATCATTTAAATAATATTTCAATATAGCTTGTTTATTTTCTGCATTTGGCGGGTCAACAGACACCACATAAGGAAATAGGCTATCTTCTCCGGCGATTGGAAGCTGAAGTTTTAGAGGATGGTTTGTCGCTGCAAACACAATGCAGTGATATTTTTCATAACAATCTTTTATAAAATCTTTTAATTCAGGTATGATTGTTGAATTTTCTCCTGCGACTTTACCTATTTCGTCAATAAAAATAACTGATGGCTTTCCTGTTTCTTCATATAATTCTTTTGCTTCGTTGGCTTTTTTTATTAGTCTTTCATAGAATTTTGGACAAAGTTCGCTTTGGTCTCGTGTCGCTATTTTTGTTTGTATATGATTCGCTCCAATTTCTTGAGCGAATGCTTTTGAGAAAGTTGTTTTGCCGTTACCTTTGGGCCCAAAGAAAAGCACTGCATTTGGTACATTTGCTTCTTCGCCTCGTTCCGCTTTTTCAATTTCTGAAATAAAATATTTATATAAAATATTCTTTTCATCTTCATAACCTGCGATTTTGCTGAAACCTTCGTTGGTCATATATTTGGCTTTTAATTTTTGTATGGCTTCGCTTTCGCGCATACTTTTTGTTTGTAGGTTTGTGTTTAGTTCCGCAAGATCGGTTTTTAATTTATCAACGGTTTCTGTAACTTTGGTTAAATGTTCATCTAAATTTTTCAAGCCAGCTTCTTTTTCTCTATAGATTGCTGCTTTTTCGTCTCTTTCTTCAATTGTTGCTTCGCGCATTGCTTTAGTTGCAAAAAATGCATTTGAAGCTTGGTTTTTCTTTGTTTCCATTTTTTTTGTGCAGTCATTAAATCTTTTTGATATTCTTTCAAAAGAATCATTTGCGGAAGTGTCTTCTATTGTTTTGTTTGCGTTTTCTCTTAAAATTCGTGTTTGAGATTTTTCATTTTCTTTTCGTAATGATTTTATCTTCACCGCGCCGAATGAAAAACGATTGTTTTGGCTTATAGTTCTAATTTTCATCTAACTTTTCCTTTTTGACCTTCTTTTGTTGAAAAACACGGAAAAAATTTTTTTGAACACAGGATTTTGCCGCTTTGAATAATTGTTTACAAAACTTAAAAATTTATTTTAACTTTTCTTTTCTTGTTCCTCGTTTTGCAGATATGCTATAATTTGCACAAGAAAATGTTTGTGGAGAAATTATGCGTAAATTTATCAGATGTGTGTTTTTGGCGTTGTGTGCTGTTGTTTTAAACTTGTCGTCCGCTTATAGCGCGGAACTTGCGGATAATATAAAGCAAGATTTAATTAAAAAGCTAGACGCAAATTCGCTTGTTGTATACACACAAAATGAAGAAACAATAATATCTGATGAGCACGATTTGAGCCCGCTTTTGAATTTTATTGAAAACAATTCTTTTGACGGCACTTATGTTTTTGATAAAACGGTTGGGCGTGCAGCAGCTTTGCTCTATGTTTATGGTGAAGCTGATTATGTGTATGCTAAAACTATTTCAAAACCTGCGATTAAAATATTTAAAAAACATGGGGTTAAATTTGAAGCTGAAAACATTGTGGAAGAAATTCCAAACAAAACAAACACAGACATATGCCCTTTTGAAAAATTGGTGAAAAATGTTGATAACCCAACGCAAGCCTATGGCGTGATTTATAAAAAAATGCACCCTGAAACCTCAATTGTGTATTTCACTCCTGATATAACTTCTGAAAATCTTGTGAAAATGTATGAAGTCTTGGGAGTTAAGTTGAAAAGAAAAGTTGCCGTGAAATTGCACTCCGGCGAGCCTGGAGGCAATAATTTTCTAAAGCCAAATTTTGTAAAAGCTTTGGTTAAGAAGGTGAGAGGCACAATTGTTGAATGCAATACGGCATACGAAGGAAGGCGAAATACAACTGAAAAACATAAAGTGGCAATCAAAGAACACGGTTTCACTGAAATTGCCACAGTGGACATTATGGACGCAGACGGGGAAATTATTTTAGGCATTCCCGAGGGCAAGCAAATCAAGCAAAATTATGTTGGCAAAAATATTAAAAAATACAACTCAATGCTTGTGCTTTCGCACTTTAAGGGTCATCAAATGGGCGGTTACGGCGGTGCGCTTAAAAATATTTCAATCGGCATTGCTTCTTCTTATGGCAAAAAATATATCCACGGCGCAGGCAACCCTGATGAGATGTGGACTTGCGAAAAAGATAAATTTTTAGAGGCGATGGCAGACGCTTCAAAATCAATAATTGACTATTTTGGCAATGAAATTGTGTTTATTAATGTTATGAATAATATGTCTGTTGATTGTGATTGCAATAAAAACCCGAGCCCTGTGGAAATTGCGGATATCGGGATTTTATCTTCGATTGACCCTGTCGCGCTTGATAGAGCTTGCGTTGATTTAGTCTATAATTCAGATGATGAAGGCAGATTTTCATTAATTGAAAGAATTAAATCAAGAAACGGGGAACACACAATCGACGCGGCGCAAGATTTAAAAATTGGCACAAAAAATTATTTCTTAATTAAAATAAAATAGGAGTTCTTATGAAAAAAGTTTTGATATTATCAGGAAGCCCAAGGAAAGGCGGAAATTCAGACACTCTTTGCGATGAATTTTTAAAAGGCGCAAAAGAAGCAGGAAACGAAGTTGAAAAAATATCTGTTGCAGAAAAAAACATAGGCTATTGCAAGGCGTGCTATGCTTGCAAAAACACGGGCGTTTGCGCCATTAAGGACGATATGGCAGAGGTTTTAGAGAAAATGCTTAAAGCCGATGTCATTGTGCTTTCAAGCCCTGTTTATTTTTATTCAATTTGCGCGCAATTAAAAGCAGTGATTGATAGAACCGTTGCAAGATGGTTGGAATTTAAAAACAAAGAGTTTTATTATATTATGACAGCGGCGGAAGATGCGCCTGCGACAATGGATTGCACCCTTGAGTGTTTTAGAGGTTTGGCAGCTTGTCTTCAAGGCTCAAAAGAAAAAGGCGTGATTTATGCAAAAGGTGTGTATGAGCGTGGCGAAATTGAAGGAACGAAATTTATTCAACAAGCATACGATATGGGAAAAGCTGTGTAATTAATTTCTCTGGAAAATGCAGTGCTTGGCACAAATTTATAAAATCAAATGCATTAAAATTTAATTCAAAAACCGCAGGGCTACGGCGCAAATTATGAACCCTAAAACACAATAAAACCAAAATGCGCAATAAAAGTAGGGCGCAATAAAACTAAAGCGCAAGTTTCCTGTTTTTGGGGTTTATATGAATATGAACTTATCAATTTCAAGGATAAGCCAAAGTTTTGGCGGCATTTCAAGGTTTAAAAAGCTTGCGCAGGGTGCAACAAATTGCATTGCGCAAGCGAAAAATTATGCAAAAACGAAAGCCTTAAAAAATGCAGAACCTGATAACTTTCAGGCAAAAAATTTAGTTGAAAAAACTCCAAAGCAAATTCTTGAAAAATATAATCAATTCACGGCTAAAAATTTTAAAGAACTCTCTCCGGATGACTACAAAATATTGAAAGCGCGCACAGAAACGCTGTTTCAAAACGAATTTGAAGCAATGTGCGACATGGCAGAGCTTACTGAAAAGTGGCTTGATAAAATGTACGGCAAGGATAATTGGGTTTTTGTGTCTATTGGGCGCTCGCTTGAGGGGTTGGCAGACGCGCTTGCGTACAAAGGGCACGACACAAAAATTTTGCCGATATCAGGGATACACAGCCTCAATTTGACTGCTGACGAAATAGCTCATCAAGAAGATTTCAAAATTTATGAAAAATTTTTGAAGAAAAACGGAATTTCAAAATCCGCAATTGAAAAAGACAGAAGGCATTATGTTTTTGCGGATTATTGCTACTCGGGCGCGACAATTCAAACCGTCAAAAAATTATTAAAGTATAACTTAGGAATTGACTCAAAAAATGTTGATTTTAAAGATTTTGTAGCGTTATATAAAGATGCATATAGCGAAGCGAGCGCAAAGAGAAAATGCACAAAACCTTCAAAAATAGAAAATATGCTAACGCTTTGTGATTTTAAAAGCTTTTGCAGAACGGCAAGAGTTGAATGTAGTGATTTAGCTAGTGTTACGCAATCTCAAACGGTAGAGCAGCCGCTAAACTCAAAACTTTTTCATTTTAAATTGATGGATGAATATTTGCCTAAAAGGCTGGATTATATGGCGTAGGGGGCTTGATAAGTTTGCGTTTTTTGGTTGCGCGGGACATTTGCGAAAATATAATTTGAAAAATATTTGTTTTTAATGTAGTATTGTTTTGTTGAAAACGCAATATTAAAAATGCCCAAGTGATGACCAAGGGAGCTTGCGACTTTATGCGGTATCGCAAAACACCAATTTCATCATTTGTGGAAAGAAAAATTGAAAACTTAATATTGAAAAATTTATTGTCATTCTGAACTTGTTTCAGAATCTGAATAAATGAAATGCCCAAGTGATGAAATTGGTAGACGTGCCAGACTCAAAATCTGGTGTTGGCAACAACGTGCCGGTTCGACTCCGGCCTTGGGCATTTTTTATTTTTTAAAACATATTAGGCGGAGTCGAACCTGTGCCGGTTCTTACCTCTCAGAAAACTTGACATTTAGTCAACTTTTCTTCGGCAGAGTGGCCTTGGGCATTTTTTATTTTTTAAACATATTAAGCGGAGTCGAACCTGTGCCGGTTCTTACCTCTCAGAAAATGCTCAACGGTTCGCATTTTCTTCGGCAGAGTGGGTTAAAGCATTTTTTATTTTTTAAACATATTAAGCGGAGTCGAACTTAGAAGCGCAACGAACAACGTTGAGCTTGTAGGTCAGGCACTGCCTGACAAATTATTAGTGCATACAGACGGAGAATGAGCCTTCTGAGTCTATGCGTGCCGGTTGTTCGGTATGGCAGATTAAAATCATACTGTTGGGCAAGTATGCCCAACCTACGTGCTTGACGCAATTAAGGTGCGTATAAACGCATCCTACGGCTCAAAAACAAAATTATTCCGTGCGCATTTTTCAAAAATACTACCCACGTGGGCAATATCTTTTTAACCCTTTATTATCTATCATATTTTTGTAATGAACATTCGAAAAAGGAAGTGTGAAGTTTAGATATGGAAAATAAAATTGTGGCGCAAGATAGAGCGGGGATTATGGTACAAAATGGAGCAGGAATTGTGGTGCAGGGGGAAGCAAAAACCGCACTGCAAAATAAAACTGAAAACACATTGCAGCAAGAAGAGCATAAAGAATTTGAACTTTGTTTCACAAGCAAAAAAGATATAAAGCTGCTAAGCAAAAGGCAATTGGAATGCCTATCCCTCTGCGCACATGGGTTGAGTAACAGCAGAATAAGCAAAGTGCTCTTCATTTCAGAGAGCACGGTTAAGAAAACGCTTGAGGAAACATTCAGGAAATTAAGCGCAAAATGCAGAACAAACGCGGTGACCCTCGGGTTTGTTTTTGGAATATTAAACACAGAAATTTTAAACAAAATCGCAATGCAATATGAAATTAAAATGCAAGATAGAAAAGAGTGGGAGTAAGGGGCATTTCGCATTGCATCGGGCGGGTAGTGCCCCGCATAGTTTTTCTGACAGAAGAGCCCTCGCGCAATTTTGCTATATTGAATATCCGGCGAACATTTCCCAAAACCGCTGACCCAATTTTTTAGCCTTAAATTCCACAAAAATTAAAATATAACATACGACCGTATTTGACAGAGTAAGCAGTTATAATGGTTGCAGTACGTTGTATCGCAAGAAAAAGATAACGGATACATCTTGCGACATATCCGTTAGAACTTTTCGAAAAAATTCTTACTATAGTAACGTTTCAAAAGAATATATTGTATACTAGAATAGTAGCATATAACGTTTTTTACGTCAATTGTTAAGGAGTTATGAATGAAGATTTTAGGTTTGGACATAGGCATTGCTTCAGTTGGTTATTCAGTTGTTGAATATGATGATGAAAATTATAGTGGTGAAATTTTAAAAACAGGTGTTAGGGTTTTTGACGCATGTGAAGTGGCAAAAACAAAAGCTCCTCTAAATGCAGAACGTAGGGAATACCGCGGTGCAAGGCGTCGTTTGGCAAGACGTTCCTACAGGTTGCGAGCAATTAAACAATTATTTATCTCGAGCGGATATCTAACAGAAAATGAAATTGAGAATTTATTCTGCGGTAACAAAAACAAAATTGACACTTGGGAATTGCGAAAAGAAGCATTATCAAGAAAATTAACGTTAGAAGAATTTTATAGAGTTTTGCACCAAATAGCAAAAAGAAGAGGCTTTAAGTCAATAAGAAAGAGTGAAGAAGCCAAAAGAGAAGGAAATTTGCTAAAAAGTATAGGCGAAAATAAGGCGAGATTTGAAGAAAGTAATTTTCAAACAATTGGCGAAATGTTTGCCACGGTGTATGAACATGATGCAAAAAGAAACAAAAGAGATGATTATAAAAATTCGATTTCAAGGGATTTACTTGAAGAAGAAATTAAAATAATATTTGAAAAGCAAAGAAGTTTTGGCGCAGAATTTGCAAACATTAATTTTGAAAATGAATATTTGCGAATTGCTTTTTACCAAAAGCCTCTTCAATCAATGGAAAGTATGGTTGGCACTTGTCAATTTGAAAAAGAAGAAAAAAGAGCTCCAAAAGCGTCATACACGGCAGAAGTTTTTGTTGCAGTGCAAAAGCTTGTAAATACAAAACTTATAACTTGCGATGGAATAACTTTGGACTTAAATGAAGAACAAATTGAAATTTTGTTGAAATCTGCTCATCAAAAAAGCAAGTTGTCTTATAAACAAGCGCGCAAAGAATTAGATTTGCCTGATGCAATTCTTTTTAAAGGGTTGCAATATGGCAAAAGAATAAAAGACAAGAAAACGGGCGAGCTTGTTGAAATAAATCCGGAAGACGCAACTTTAATTGAATTAAAAAAATATCATGAATTTGAAAAAGCAATCAAAAACAAATTGGGAGAAGATTTTTTAAATAAAATCGAAAATCAAGATGAGTTGTTTGATGAAATTGCAATTGCGCTAACCTATGAAAAATCAGATGACTCAATACAAAAAAGGTTGTTAGGAAAAGGCGTTTCGCAAGAAATTATAGATTGCGTGAAAGATTTATCCGCAAGCAAAGTTATGCATCTTTCAATTAAAGCTATGCGCAAAATAATCCCATATATGCTAAAGGGCTTAAAATATAATGAAGCTTGCGCTGAAGCCGGCTATGATTTTAAAAACACTATAGAAACAAAAGGTTCAAAATTTTTGCCGGATCTTGACTTTTCAGAGCAAACCACAAACCCTGTTGTGAATAGAGCTATTTCTCAAACAAGAAAAGTGGTTAATGCTCTAATTCGCGAATATGGCGAATTTGATAGAATTATTATCGAAACAGCTAGAGATTTAGGCAAATCCGCAGAAGAGAGAAACAAAATAAAAAGCGGGCAAGAAAATTTTCAAAAAGAAAAAGAGCTTGCTCGCCAAAGGTGTATTGAAAATGGTGTAAACCCTGATTCTAAAAATAATTTATTAAGATATAGGCTTTGGGAAGAGCAAGGCGGTTTTTGCCCTTATTCTAAAAAGCAAATAGATATTAGGCGATTAAGCGAAGAAAATTATACGGATATAGACCATATAATTCCATATTCAAGATGTTTTGACGATAGCTTAAATAACAAAGTTCTGTGTTTATCAGACGAAAATAGAATGAAAGGGAGTAAAATTCCTTATGAATATCTAGGTGAAAAATATAATTGGGAAGAATATTGCGCTTGGGTTAGGTCGTTAAATTTAAGACAGGCGAAAACAAATCGTTTGATAAGAATATCTTATTCAAAAGATGATAATCAAGGCTTTTCAAGCAAAAACATTAATGACACAAGATATATAACAATTTTTATCAAAGATTATATTCAAGCAAATCTTAATTCAAAAGTTGAAACAAGGAACGGTTCTTTGACTGCATTTTTAAGAAACCAATGGGGGATAACAAAAATCAGAGAAGAAAACGATAGGCACCACGCAATAGATGCCACGATTGTCGCTTGTTCAACCAAAGGAATGGTGAAATTTTTATCAACAATTTCTGCTCAAAGAGAAGATTATGATTTTATAAATAACATGAAGCCTCGCTTTAAAAAACCTTGGGAAACGTTTATAGAGGATTTAGAAAAATCTGTGGGAGAAATTTTTGTATCCAGAGCCCCGAGGAATAAAATCCCCGGTGGAATGCATAAAGCCACGATAAGAAGCCCAAAACATTTAGACGAAGGTTTTACAACTCTAAAAACCCCAATACAAAATATCAAATTAAAAGATTTAGAAAATATGTTTGATAAAGAAAGAAATATTGTAATATACAACCTTTTAAAAGAACGTTTGGAACAATTTGATGATAACCCTGCCAAAGCGTTTGCTGAGCCTGTTTATATGCCACTTTCTGAAGTGAAAAAAGAAGCGGGCATTAAGCCTCATCAAATAAAAACAATTAAAATAATTTCTAATGGAACATCTGGAATTCGTGTTCATAATGGCTTTGCAGATAATGATTCTATGCCAAGGGTTGATGTTTTTTCAAAGAAAAATAAAAAAGGAAAAGAAGAATTTTATCTTGTTCCAATTTATGTTGCAGATTTTGCAAATGGAATTTTGCCAAATAAAGCAATAGCAAGAGGTAAAGACGGCTGGATAGAGTTAGATGGAAGTTACGAGTTTAAGTTTTCACTATATAGGGACACTCTTATATCAATTAATAAAACAGGCAAAACAGAAGATGAAATTTTCGCCTATTATGTAAGCACGCATAGTGGCACGGGTGCCATAAATCTTGAAGCTCATGATAAAAACAATGTTTTTAAAGGAGATGGTATAGGTGCAAAAACTTTATATTCTTTCAAAAAATATCAAGTAGATGTTTTGGGTAATTATTATGAAGTTAAAAAGGAGAAAAGGCAAGGAATTAAACTTAAAAACACAAAAAAGAGAACTAAATAATGAGTTGGAAAACTATATTATTTTCTAAACCTTGTAAATTAAGAATTAAAAACCGCCAGCTCCAATATGAATCAATCGATAACGATGAAACAATTTCAATTCCAATGGAAGATATTGGAACAATAATTCTTGATAATCCACAAATAAGGTTGTCGAATTACTTTCTAAATTTGTGTTCGCAATTTGCAATAACCGTTTTCACATGTGATGATAAACACAAGCCAAGCGGAATTTTAACTCCGTTTTATCAACATAGCAGGAACACAAAAATTGCTTTTGCGCATATTGGAATAAAAGAAGCTCTTAAAAAACAACTTTGGCAAAAAATAATAAAGCAGAAAATCAAAAATCAATCCGCAGTTATTAAATTATTCTTTCAAGATGATACGTTGGATTATTTCATAAAACAGGTCAACTCAGGCGACACTAAAAATATCGAAGCGCAAGTTTCAAAAAAATATTGGCAAATGCTTTTTTATAATTTCAAACGTCATAAAGGCGGCAGATATAATCTAGCCCTTGATTATGGTTATGCAATAGTTAGGGGCACAATTTCAAAATACATCGCGGCAAGCGGGCTTGTGCCTTGTTTTGGGGTTCATCACTGCAATGAATTAAACCCGTTTAATTTAACAGAAGATTTGATTGAACCCTTTAGGCCTTTTGTCGATTTTCTTGTTTGCATGATGGATTTTAGCGACGAAATTGAATTAACTAAAGAAAATAAAGCCTATTTGCTTGGGGTTTTGACTTATCAATGTGAATATAAAAATGAATTAATTACAATTCAAAATGCTTGTGAAAATGTTTGTAAAACTTTTGTAAAGGCAATTTTGGAAAAAGATGTGAAATATTTGGAATTACCTGAATTTATAGGTGCTTAATGAGTGTTAAGGGTGATGATATTTTTATGAGATTATTTGTGTTTTTTGATTTGCCTGTTTCAAAAAAGGAAGAACGTAAAATTGCGACACGTTTTAGAAAAGATTTGTTGGACGAGGGCTTTATGATGTTGCAGTTTTCTGTTTATTGTAGGGTTTGCAGAGGGCAAGATATTGTTGAAAGAGAGATTAGAAGAATAAAACAAGTTCTTCCCCCAAAAGGGAACATAAGAATTTTACAGGTTACGGAAAAACAGTATGGGAATATGCAATTTTTAGTTGGTATGCCAAAAAAAGAAGAAACTATTGGTGCATTGCAGCTGGTTTTGTTTTAAAAATTTTTAATAAAAAATGCCAGCTTCCCTTGATTTGTCTAGGTCTTGGGAGTTGGCATTATACAATAAATTCTTTTGAAAGGAAACTATAGCTTTATTCCCATAGCAATCATATTGAGGTACATTATACAATAAATTCTTTTGAAAGGAAACTATAGCATATCTATCCATTCAAGTTTTACAATCATTATTATACAATAAATTCTTTTGAAAGGAAACTATAGCAGCACAATTACGATTATGAAATAGACTTGTATTATACAATAAATTCTTTTGAAAGGAAACTATAGCTTTCCCCTTTTTTATAATTTCATTAATTATATTATACAATAAATTCTTTTGAAAGGAAACTATAGCTAATTCCATTTTCAATAAGTTGGTCTGAAAATTATACAATAAATTCTTTTGAAAGGAAACTATAGCCTCTTCCTTTGCTTTGTTGATAATTTCGAAATTATACAATAAATTCTTTTGAAAGGAAACTATAGCGATTGCACCGGTTTAATTAACTCTTGAACAATTATACAATAAATTCTTTTGAAAGGAAACTATAGCGCTTTTTTATTTACTTGCCCCATTCACCCTATTATACAATAAATTCTTTTGAAAGGAAACTATAGCTGGTATAAGCAGATTAAATTCGCCCCGTTCATTATACAATAAATTCTTTTGAAAGGAAACTATAGCACATCAAGTGTTTGATTTTTAGACATAATAATTATACAATAAATTCTTTTGAAAGGAAACTATAGCGCATTATTATCTACACTTTCTCCTACATTCATTATACAATAAATTCTTTTGAAAGGAAACTATAGCTGCCTCAACGTATTTAAAAAACAATCCGGAATTATACAATAAATTCTTTTGAAAGGAAACTATAGCTACCCGAATAATCCAAGAAAAGATTAAAAAATTATACAATAAATTCTTTTGAAAGGAAACTATAGCTGTTAATTCTTTTGCAATAGCGCTTTCAACATTATACAATAAATTCTTTTGAAAGGAAACTATAGCCGCAAATGGCAATGTTATTGCAATACGCCAATTATACAATAAATTCTTTTGAAAGGAAACTATAGCCTTATTTCGCAGCAATAACGCGCGCGCAATATTATACAATAAATTCTTTTGAAAGGAAACTATAGCATTTTTCTAAAAATGTAGGATACTGTTCAAATTATACAATAAATTCTTTTGAAAGGAAACTATAGCTTCCTTTTGGTCTCCCTGCTCCCGCTCTTGATTATACAATAAATTCTTTTGAAAGGAAACTATAGCCTTTCTATGTTTTAAATTTGAGGCAAAATTATTATACAATAAATTCTTTTGAAAGGAAACTATAGCATAAATCCCTGTGAAATTTACCCCGTTCACATTATACAATAAATTCTTTTGAAAGGAAACTATAGCCTTCCTACATTTTCATAAATAACTTGTGAAATTATACAATAAATTCTTTTGAAAGGAAACTATAGCCTCGATACACATTCAATAGCTTCAGCAAGTATTATACAATAAATTCTTTTGAAAGGAAACTATAGCTGCGCCACATCCGCCTTTTTTATTTAAATGATTATACAATAAATTCTTTTGAAAGGAAACTATAGCTGTGCGCTTGCGCGTTTGCCGTGCATGTGCTCACACTTCTGGCTTGCTTGAAAATCTAAGCAAAGCTTGATTTTCCTACGCAATCTGCGCATACTTTATTCGTAATTACTCGCTAATGCTCGCAAACGACTGAAGCAACCAAAGCCCTCGGGGTGCTCGCCGAGCTTTTGCTTGCTCGTACGTAGTCCAGTGTCGAGTTTGCCCACCGCGTCATCCGCGCTGTGCTAACTCTCACATCCTACAGGCTCGCTCGTTTAAATCTAGCGCAGTCGCGCTAAAGAAAAACCTTCGCACGCAGGGTACGGTTTCGGCTCTGCGACAAAGCTCCTCGCTTTCCCGCTTTCGCCTCACACACCAAAGCCCTCGCTTTGCTCATTGGGCGCGTCGCGCCACAATTCGCTTTGCTCGGGATGTTAACTTTTGTAAAAGTTTAACCTCGGTATATATATTAACTTTTATTTTAAATATTTTATTATAATATTTAAAAACTTAAAGCAAAAAGGAAATATTATGGAAATAATAGAGCTACTCAAAATGGGCATCAACGAAGGAAAAAATTACGGTAAACGTTTCTTCAAATTTTTTTATTTCAACAAATTTTATTTAATAGATAATTTAAAAGTTGATGTGTTGTTTAGGATTTTAAAAATTCAAATTCAAAAAAGAGATTTAAAAGAAAATAGCATGGGCTATGAAATGCTCCAAAATGAATTTATGAAAGCTGTAAGTAATAAAGATATTCTTGATGAGTATAGTATTTTAACACCTGAACTTTTGGATTTAGTAAGTCAATTTGAAACAAGGGTTGCGAGCTCAAGAAAAGTGAAAAGAAAAGGAAATGAACAAAATTAATTTTTTGTTGCAATGCCGGTAAGATCCTGAACAGCTTGAAAATTGCGGCCTCACCTTATTTTCTGCGCTTTCAGGATGACAGATTAAAATTATGCCGCTCAGCAAGTATGCCCAACCTATATTCTTGCCAAGAGAATACGCCGGCGGAGCAGATTAAAGGCATGAGTAGACTTATGCGCGATGTTGCTAGGCTCGATGATGAGGTTTTTAACAATTGACACAAAATTTAACGCAAAATTGGGATA